>JBBRVW010000041.1:0-45956 GCA_038246545.1 Actinomycetes bacterium
AGGCCAAGCTGCCGACCTTGCTGCCCGGAGCAAGCGCCGGTCGCTGACCCGGTCCGCGCCCCCGGCCGGCGCGCGCCGTGCCGTAACCCGGCGCTGAGCTGCTCGTTTGCCAGAGTGACCCCCGGCAAAGGAGAGCAGCATGCGACGGCCCGTGACCGCACTCGCCTCGGCTGCAGCTGCTGTCGTCGTCGCGTCCGCCGTCGTCACGCGCTCCGTGGCGCGCAGGCCGACCTGACCGTCCCGCTCCCCAGCGCGACGGTGACGGTTCCGCCGCCCACCGTCCCGGTCACCCCGCTCTCCCTGCCGACTGCCACGTCCACCGCCATTGACCCTCCCGGGCGTCCCCCTCCCGTCGGTCAGCGTCCCCGGCCGTGGCGCGACGGGTGGCACCGGCGGCGGTGGGACCGGTTCGTCCGGCGGCGGCACCGGATCGGGCACGACGGCCGGCAGCGGCACGATGGCCGGGGGCACGGCCGGGGCAACGGTGGCCGCGGGGAGCACCTCGACGGCGAAGTTTCCGCTGACCAGGGCCGAGCAGCGTATGGCCGACGCGACACCGATGGTCGCCGGCACCGACAAGGCCCGGGACCTGGTCGACGACGAGTCGAGCCCGCAGCTGCTCGCCGCGAGCCAGCAGTTCCTGGCGGCCGACCGGGCCATCGCCGAGATCGCCCGCCAGAAGCAGGTCATGGCCCGGCTCGGGCAGGATGCCGCGGCGACCGCGCAGCTCTACCGGGCCATGGGCTACGACGTGGCCGGTGCGCAGCGGGCGGCGACTACCTGGCACGCCCGCTACGACGCTCTCGCGACCGCTACGACGGCGGTGCAGCGCCGGGTGGTCGAGGACAGCGCGACCCGGGCCGACGAACGACTCGGCCACCTGGTCGTGGCCCGTGAGGGTGTCAAGGCGGACTTCGCACGGATCGCAGCCCGCTACGACGTGGCCAAGCGGCAGCTGTCCGATGCGAACGCCCGGGTGACCGTCCTGGCCGCGCAGCGGTCGACTGCTCTGGCGGCGGTACAGGCCGCCAAGGGCAGCGACGTCGCTCTCAACCAGGCGCGGCTGGCCGAGGCGGGACAGCTCGGCTCGCAGATCGAGTCGCTCTCCGAGCAGCTCGCCACACGCGGAGCCACGGTCGACGGCACGGGCAGCTTCGTCCACCCGTTGGACGGCGTCGTGACCTCGCCGTTCGGCATGCGGTTCCATCCGATCCTGCACTACACCAAGCTGCACACGGGCACCGACTTCGCCGGTGGCTCGGTCATCAAGGCAGCCGACGACGGCCGGGTCCTGATGACCGTGGTCAGCACGGCGTACGGCAACTTCACGGTGATCGACCACGGCATCGTCGACGGCAAGCACCTCACGACCGCGTACCCCACCAGGCCCGCTTCCTGGTGCAGCCCGGCGACGTCGTGCGCAAGGGCGACCCGATCGGCATCGTCGGCCAGACCGGGACGCCACCGGCCCGCACCTGCACTTCGAGGTCCGGGAGAACGGCACGGTCGTCGACCCGGTCCCGTTCCTCGCCAGGCACTGACCAGGCCGTTCCCGACCGCGGGTATGGCCCGCCGTCGACCGCGGGTGCACGATGAGGCCATGAGACGAGAGCACGAGGTCGGTCCGTCGTCCGAGCTGACACCGGGGACGGTGACCGGCGCCGGCCCCTACGCCGTGGGCAATGCGGGCGGCGAGCTCTTCGCGGTCTCCCGGCGTTGCCGGCACCTGGGCGCGGACCTGGCCACCGGCTCACTGGACGCGGAGGACCGGCTGGTCTGCCCCTGGCACCGGTCGTCGTACGACGTGCGCACCGGCCGGATGGTCCGCGGCCCGCAAGGCGTGTTCGCGAAGATCCCCGGCCTGGGCGCCGGCTTCCGTCTGCTCACCCGCGTGCTGCCGCTGCAGCGCGGCGAGGTCGTCGAACGCGACGGCTGCCTGTTCGTCCGCTGACCCGACAGCGACGTCAGGTCGGGCTTATGGTGCTGGTGGCGAGCAGGCCGAGCAGGACCACGCCGACGGCCACCCGATAAGGCACGAACAGGGTGATCGGGTGGCCGGCCACGAAGCGCAGCAGCCACGCGATCGAGGCGTAGGCGACGACGAACGACACGACGGTACCGACCACGAGCGGGGCCACCGGCACCGACTCCTGCGCGGCGTCCTTGAGCTCGAACAGGCCCGCGCCCACGAGGGCTGGAATGGAGAGGAAGAACGACAGGCGGGTGGCCGCGACCCGGTCCAGCCCGCGAAGCAGCCCGGCACTGATGGTGGCGCCGGAGCGCGAGACCCCGGGTACCAGCGCGATGCACTGGACGGCGCCGACGACGAGGGCGTCGGTCAGGGTGATCGACCGCTCCGGGCGCACCTGGGTGGCGCGGCGTTCGGCCACGATCATCACGGCACTCCACGCGACCAGTGCGACGGCCACCACCCAGAGGCTGCGCAGCGAGCCGGAAATCACGTCGCGCAGCAGGAAGCCGATCACCCCGATCGGCACGCTGCCCCAGATGACGAACCAGGCGAACCGGTAGTCGAACGTTCCGCGGACCTCGGCCGTGTGCAGCCCGGTGACCCAGGCCGTCACGATCCGGACGATGTCGGAGAAGAAGTAGACGAGCACCGCGGCGATGGCACCGGTCTGGATGATCGCGGTGAACGCGGTGACACCCTTGTCGTCCAGCGGGATGTCGAGCATCTTCTCGGTGATGGTGAGGTGCCCGGTGCTGGACACGGGGAGGAACTCGGTGAGGCCCTCGACGACGCCGAGCACGACGGAGTCGAGGACGCTGATGTCTGCCACGCGCGCTAGTCCCCCAGCCCCGACTCGTCGAGGACCTCTGCGAGGGTGCGCAGCGCTGCGACCCGCTCGTCGAGCGACCCGGCGTACGACGCCACCGACAGCGTCGTGACGCCGGCCTCGGCATAGGCGGCCAGCCGGTCGCGGATGCGTTCGCGCGGGCCGATCAGCGAGGTGCGGTCGATGAACTCGAACGGCACCGCCTCGGCGGCGTCGCGGTGGTTGCGGGCCAGGTAGAGGTCCTGCACCTTCCCGGCGGCCTCCTCGTAGCCCATGCTGACCGCCAGCCGGTTGTAGAAGTTCTGCTCCTTGCTGCCCATGCCCCCGACGTAGAGCGCCGCGTAGTGCCGCAGCGGCGCGGCGCAGGCCTCGACGTCGTCGCCGACGACCACCGGGACCGTCGGGACCACGTCGAAGCCGGTGAGGTCCTTGCCCACCTTCTCGGCTCCGGTACGGACGTGGCCGAGCAGCTCGCCGGAGTGCTCGGGAGCGAAGAAGATGGCCAGCCAGCCGTCCGCGATCTCGCCGGTGAGCTCGAGGTTCTTCGGGCCGATGGCGGCGAGGTAGACCGGGATCGCCTCGCGGACCGGGTGCACCGTGAGCCGCAGGGCCTTGCCCGGCCCGTCGGGAAGCGGCAGCGTCCAGAACGCGCCGTCGTGCCGCACCGTCTCGCGGGCCAGTGCCATCCGGACGATCTCGACGTACTCACGGGTGCGCGCGAGCGGCTTGTCGAAGCGCACCCCGTGCCAGCCCTCGGAGACCTGCGGGCCGGAGACGCCGAGGCCCAGCCGGAAGCGGCCGCCGGACAGCGTGTCGAGCGTGGCCGCGGTCATCGCCGTCATCGCCGGCGTGCGCGCGGGGATCTGGAACACCGCCGACCCGACGTCGATCCGCTCGGTCTGCGCCGCCACCCAGGCCAGCACTGTCGCGGCGTCCGAGCCGTAGGCCTCGGCGGCCCACGCGGACGCATAGCCGAGCCGGTCGGCCTCCTGCGCGAGCCGCAGGTTGTCGCTGTCGTTCCCCGCGCCCCAGTAGCCGAGGTTCACGCCGAGTCGCATGGACCGGGACCTTAGCGAGCCGGTCCGGACCACACCCGACCGCCCGCGACGTGGCGCGCCGACCGGACCGACGTGACCTGCGTCGGTAAGTTGCCGGGCATGGAGCAGCGCAGGCTCGGCCGGTCCGGCCTCAAGGTCGGCCGACTGGCCCTGGGCACGATGACGTGGGGCGGCGACACCGACGAGCACGAGGCCAAGGACCAGCTCACGGCCTTCCTCGACGCGGGCGGCACCCTGGTCGACACGGCCGCCGGGTACGGCGACGGCGCGTCGGAGTGCCTCGTGGGCGACCTCCTGCGCACCTCGGGCGCACGGGAGCAGGTGGTGCTCGCGACCAAGGCCGGCATCTCCCGGCGTACCGGTGAGCGGGTGGTCGACACCTCGCGTCGCGCACTGCTCGACGGTCTCGACGGGTCCCTGTCCCGGCTGGGCGTCGACCACGTCGACCTGTGGCAGGTGCACGCCTGGAGCGACGAGACCGAGCTCGAGGAGACCCTCGGCGCCGTGGACCACGCGGTGTCGAGCGGTCGCGCCCGGTACGCCGGCATCTCCAACTACGCCGGCTGGCAGACCGGCCGCGCGGTGACCTGGCAACGGGCCGTGCCGGGTCGGGCGCCGCTGGTCTCGACGCAGATGGAGTACTCGCTGCTGCAGCGAGGCATCGAGCGGGAGGTGCTGCCGGCTGCCGGTGCCCTCGGTCTCGGCGTCCTCCCGTGGTCGCCCCTGGGCGCGGGGGTCCTGACCGGCAAGTACCGGTCAGGCACCCCGTCGGACTCGCGCGCCGCCAGCCCGGACTTCGCCCGGTTCATCGAGCGCTTCCTCGACGACCGCAGCCGTCGGATCGTCGACGCGGTGTGCACCGCCGCCGACGGGTTCGACGTCGCGCCGCTGGAGGTCGCGCTCGCCTGGGTCCGTGACGCCCCGGGCGTCACGGCGCCTGTGGTGGGGGCGCGGACCGCCGCCCAGCTCACGGCCTCGCTCCGCTCCGAGCGGCTCACGCTGCCCGCCGAGATCCGGGACGCGTTGGACGAGGTGTCGGCGCCGCCGACGGGTTATCCCGACTGCTGACAGTGGCGAGGTCGCCTGACCGCAGCAGCCCCCGGTGTCATGATGTCGGTGATGGCGGAGTGGGAGTTCCAGCACCTCTACCTGCCGCGCGGGACCAGCCGGAACGCCGCGCGGCGGCTGCTCACGGACCACGCCGAGTACGGCCACTGGGAGCTCGACCGGCTCCGGCTCTACGCCGACGGCAGCCGCCGGGTCGTCCTGCGCCGACGGGTGATCCGCGCCGTCCGAACCGCCTGAGACGGTGACGTCCGTCTGCGTCTCAGCAACCGGCAGCCGGCGCGACGGTCGGGAGGACGGCCGCTCGCGCGCCGAGCGCGTCAGCTGGCGGCGATGAACCGGTCGAGGACCCGGACGCCGAACTTCAGCGAGTCGAGGGGCACCCGCTCGTCGACGCCGTGGAACATGCCGGAGAAGTCGAGGTCGGCCGGCAGGCGCAGCGGAGCGAACCCGAACCCGCGGATGCCGAGCAGGCTGAACGATTTCTGGTCGGTGCCGCCGGACAGGCAGTACGGCACGGCACGGGCATCGGGATCCTCGGCGAGCAGCGCCCCGACCATGGCGTCGACGAGGTCGCCGTCGAACGTGGTCTCGTAGGCGATGTCCTCGATGACGGCCTCGCGCCGGACCTCCGGTCCGATCAGCTCGTCGATGGTCGCGAGCATCTCGTCCTCGTAGCCCGGGAGGAACCGGCAGTCCACGAACGCCTCGGCCGTCTGCGGGATGACGTTGTGCTTGTAGCCGGCCTTGAGCATCGTCGGGTTGGCGGTGTTGCGCAGGGTCGCGCCGACGATGCGCGACATGGTGCCCAGCTTGGACAGCGCCGGCTCCGGGTTGTTGACGTCGACCTCGAAGCCGAACGCGTCCCCGATCTCCTCGAGGAAGCGCTGGACAGTCGGCGTCATCCGCACCGGCCAGTCGTACCTGCCGATCCGCGCCACCGCCTCGGCGAGCGCAGTGACCGCGTTGTCGTCGTTGACCATCGAGCCGTGCCCTGCGCGTCCGGCCGCCACCAGCCGGAGCCACTGGATGCCCTTCTGCGCCGTCTCGATGGCGTAGATCCGCCGGTCGCCGACCGTCACCGAGAAGCCGCCGACCTCGCTGATGGCTTCGGTCACACCCTCGAACTCGCCGGGATGGTTGTCGACCATCCAGTGCGCACCCTTGCGCCCACCGGCCTCCTCGTCGGCGAGGAAGCAGAGCACGACGTCGCGCGGCGGCTTGCGGCCCTCACGGCGCATCTGCCGCACTAGCGCAAGGACCATCGCGTCCATGTCCTTCATGTCGACGGCACCGCGCCCCCACAGGCAGTCGTCGGCGATCTCGCCGGCGAACGGGTGGTGGGTCCAGTCCGAGGCCTGCGCCGGGACGACGTCGAGGTGCCCGTGCACGAGCAGCCCGGGGCGGCTGGTGTCCTCGCCCTCGACACGGACGACCAGGCTGGTCCGCCGGTCCTCGGACTCGTAGAGCGCCGGCTCCAGCCCCACCTCGGACAGCTGTGCGGCGACGTACTCCGCGGCTGCCCGCTCCCCCGGCCCGCTGCCGTCGCCGTAGTTGGACGAGTCGATCCGGATCAGGTCGCGGCAGATCTCGACGACCTCGTCCTGGGCGCTCGGGGCGTCGGTGGTGCGCTCGCTCACGGTGCCTCCTCCGCACGGGACGGTCGCGGCCATCCTGCCTCACCGGCCCCTGGGCAGCTGCGCCTGCGGTGGCATCCGGGACGGCACAGGTTTGCTAGGGTTGCCTGCGCGTTCCGGACCGGTCCCCCAGACCGGTCCCCGGCGACGCGGCACCTGTCCGGGTGGCGGAATTGGCAGACGCGCTAGCTTGAGGTGCTAGTGCCCTTTACCGGGCATGGGGGTTCAAGTCCCCCCTCGGACACCATTGGTAAGTCGGAACCTCGCAGGTCAGAGCACGGTCACCGTTTGTGATTCGGTTGACAGAGGGCTTGCTGGTCACCGATTGGTCACAAGTCCTCGAACGGGTCAGTTGCGTCGGCGCTCAGGCACCGGGCTGTAGACGTCGAGAGTGACGCGGATGGTCGAGTGACCGAGCCGTTCCTGGACGACCTTCGGGTGCACACAGGCCTGGAGAGCCAACGTCGGCCACGAGGCACTTACCGACGATGGAGGCCAGGTACAGCGACGGACCGCGGGGATGACCGGCTGCCGGCGGGCGCGAGCCGAGCGGCTCGTATGACGGATACGTATGCCGAGGTCGTGGCTATGCCGACCCGGGTCGCTGTCGTCAAGAAGGCCGCACGTCACACGCGCCCAGTGCCCAATCGGAGTGACTGCGGACCTCATCACTGTCGGGTGAGAGCCCGAGTCCGGCGCGCTGAGCGTGGACGCGCACAGATGGGCCGCCGAGGCGACGAACTCGTCCGAGACGATCATGTGCAGCTATGCCGATCGCCTTGGGCGTGGCGAGCGCTTCACCGGCCACGACGCGCGGTTGGCCCGACTCGCTCGGCATGACTGCGAGGTCGGCATACAAGGGTGTGAGGCTCACTGGGCTGACCTCCGGCGCGAGGGCCGACCTCAGCCCGAGGGGCTGCGGGAACAGACCAGGTGAATGGACGACGCCCGACGACAACGAGCGTTGGCACCTCGGGTGCCAGCCGAGTGACCAGTGCTGAAGATCGATGGGGAGGGATCCCCCGCGTGCGGGCAGGTGCACCTTCCCACTGGTTGACGCGTTAACCGCGGTTCCGTACGATCAGTACATGAGCGACATGACCGCCACCCATGCCCGGGAGCACTTCTCCGAGGCTCTGGCTGCCTCGAGCCGCGAGCCGGTGTTCATCACCCGACACGGCAAGCGGGTCGCCGCCCTCGTCACGGCGGAGTTCTACGAGCGCGCGATCGAGGCGCTCGAGGACGCTGAAGACATCGCCGCCGCCCAGGCGGCGCTGGCCGAGGACGGCCCCTCGATTCCCTGGGAGGTCGTGAAGGCCGACCTCGGTCTGGCGTGACCTACCGCGTCGAGTTCCGCCCCGCGGCGCAGCGGGAGCTGCGCAAGCTCGACCGGTCCACCCGAGACCGGATCGCCAAGGTCATCGCCCTGCTGAGGGAGGAGCCGAGACCGCCGGCGGCCAAGATGCTGGTCGGCGACGACACACCACGGCTGTGGCGCGTGCGGACCGGCGACTACCGGGTGATCTACAGCATCGAGGACGACGTGCTCCTGGTACTCGTCATCAACGTCCGGCACCGGCGCGAGGCGTACGGCCGCTGAGGCCGACCACGATCGCCAGACTGGTCACAGTGACTGGTCACAAGTCCTGCTGGCCGCAGCCGGATACGGGCTCGTGCGAGGAACGCGGATGTCAAGATCGTGTCGACACGACCGACCCGAGAGAGGCATGACTGCGATGCAGATGAAGATCGAACTGATCCCGCTCCCCGTTGCGGACGTCGACCGGGCCATCGCCTTCTATGCCGACAAGCTCGGATTCAGGAAGGACGTGGACGTGCGGCCCAGCGAGGGCGTCCGGGTCGTCCAGCTGACCCCGGAAGGTTCCAGTTGCTCGGTTGGCTTCGGGACAGGGCTGGATGTGTACGCGGGAGAACCTGGCAGCGTCAGGGGTCTGCACCTGGTCGTGGATGACATCGCCGAGGCGCGTGCCCACCTTGTCCGGCGAGATGTCGAGATCAGCGAGATCCGTGACTTCGGCGGTGGTGTCAAAGGGGCGGATTTCGCCGATCCCGACGGCAACACACTCGAGCTGCAGGAGATGGAGTGGCGCAAGGGCGCGGCGTACTAGCCAACCGCTGACTCGTCCGCCTCGCGTCGACGGTCCTCGGACAGGCTGGCGAAAGGCCCCTGACCCGCGGGAACGCCACGTCGCCGGATCGGTCCCCAAGCCCTGCTGGACGGCTCCGGATCTGGGCGAAGCTGCCCGACGACGGACCATCTCGTTCAACTTCAGAACCCGACCGCGACGCACCCATGTACCCGCCGACGGTCCCTCTCGGAGTTCGAGGTCCCACATCGCCGGGCTCGACACCTCCTCGGCCTGCGGCTGCAGGGATCGAACGGGTTCGTCCTCTCTCGGAGGCGGCCGTCCCGGCCACGCCCCACCCTTGAGTCGAACCTGCGGCGGCGTGCTCGACAAGGGCTTCCCGCTGAGTGCCCCGCGCCGCGCTTCCCGCTGCTACGTTGCGCCTCGAGTTCCCTCCTGGCGAAAGGCCCGTCATGGCCGCCTACGTCCACCGTCGCGCGACGCTCGCGGCTGCCCTGCTGCTCACCGCCTCGGCGGTCACTGGGTCCCTCGGCTCCGGCGCGGCGAGCGCCGCCGCGGGAGGGCGGTGGACCCAGCTCTCCACCGGCGCCGGCGTGGGCATCAGCAACGCCCCCGACGCAGCCCGCATCGGCGGAAACCTGCTGGTGGTCTGGATGCAGGCCAGCGGTCCGAACAACTCCAGCCTGAAGACCCGCGTCGTCGGCGGCAACGCACTACCGGTCGGTCCCGAGTCGACGGCGCTGACCTGGACGTCGATCAGCTCCGACCCGGCGGCGCTCCTGCTCGGCGGCGTCCCGACTGTGGTGTTCGGCGGCCTGCGCAGCCTGGACTCGACCGACGTCCGCAACGGGCCGCTCTCCTTCGTGCAGGCGTCGGACGCCGCCAGCTGGGCCCTCGCGCCCGGGTCGATGAGCCAGACCCGATACGCCTACGGCGACTACGGCATCGGTGCCGTCGACGACGGCACCGGCCAGCCACTGGTCGCACTCGCGGCGGCGAGCACCGACCACGTGACGGTCCACCACGGTGTCGACCCGTCGGTTCCGGCGACCGCACCGGACACCTACGGCGACGCGACCGGCGAGGCGCAAGCAGTCTCGCTCGCCCGCGACAGCGCGAGCGGAGCCGCCTACGCACTCTGGTACTCCGGCAGCTCCGGAGCGATGAACGGGATCCACGCCCAACAGGTCTGGCCCCAGAGCGCACCGCAGCAGGCTGCTCCGCTGTCCAGCGTGCCGTACGCCGGTGAGCCGACCTCGGTGAACCCGGGGCAGAACGTCGCCGTCGCGGGGCGGGTCGGTGGCGGGGTGTGGGCCGCGTACGGGTCCGGCTACCCGAGCCCCCACCGCCTGGTGCTATGGCGGGTCGGCAGCAGCCAGCGGCTGGTCCTGACCCGGCCGGGGTCGATCCAGTACGTCGGCATCAGCGCCGCACCTGACGGGCGGATGTGGGTGTGGTGGGTCGAGGGCAACCGGGTCTTCGCGACGCGTACGAACCCGTCTGTCACCGCTGCGGGTGTGGTCCGGGCCGTGACTGCTCCGGGTGGCGCCTCCCCGACGCGCACGACGGGCGACGGTGCCCTCGGGCCGCTCGACGTGGTCGTCAACGCCCAGCCGGGCGCTGCCTCGGCCATCTGGTCCACCCGCATCCTGGAGTCGCTGCGCGTCCGGGTGAGCCCGAGGCGCGTGTCCGCGAGTGACTCGGTCACGGTGCGGGTCACCGATGCCGGCGTCGCGGTACGCGGTGCGGTGGTGCGCCTGGGCAAGGCGGCCAAGCACACCAACTCCCGCGGCCGCGCCACCTTCACCGTCGCCGGAGGTACGTCCGGCGCCCGTGCGGTCGTCGCCCGCGCCCGGGGCTACGATCCGGGGCGGGCGACCTTCCGCGTCAGGTAGCCCTGTCCTGCGGGCCTTCGTCCCTGCCCGGCTCCGGGCCGGGCGTCCGTCACCGCGGTCCCGGACTTGTCCCGCCTACTCGGGCGCTCCGTCGACGCAGCATCCGGCCCGGAGCCCTGGTGCGGGAGGCGCGCCCCTCCCGTCTCCGCCCCGCCGGGGACGAGCGCGTCCTGCAGGTGGGTCCCGACGGTGCTGCCCGGCCGGACGACCAGGAAGGCGACCAGGCCCACGAGTGCGATGACGACCATCACCGTGAGGGTGACCCAGTCGAGGTTGAACAACGCACCGCGCGGGCTGTCGAGCCCCGTAGGTGCCACGACGTTCAGCAGCATGAGACCGAGGTAGGCGGCTGCGCCGATCGTCGTGGGCCACGCCCACCTCCCGAGCTGGAACGGTCCCGCCGGGATCCATCCACGGACCGCGCCACGATCGCGCCGATCACCGTCGGCAGGAAGGAGAGGTAGATCCCGCTGACCCCGAACGAGACGAGCGCAGTGAGGGCGGTCACGTCGGCCGGGTAGGTGATGAAGCCGATGTTCTTGTCCTCGGTCGGAGTCAGGTTGACCATCAGCGTGAAGCAACCGGCACGAGCGCGCCGAGCAGCAGAGCGTTGACCGGGGTGTGGAACCTCGACGACACCTTGGACACCAGGCGGCTCCCCGGGATCGCACCGTCACGCGCGAAGGAGAACGCCAGCCGGGCCCCGGCGCCCTGGACCGACGAGCCGCAGGAGAAGAACGCGAAGATGACCAGCAGGAGGAGCAGGTCGTTCAGCCAGCCGGCGGAGATGTTGGACGGCAGGATGAAGGGCACGCCGCCGTCGAACGACGTGGCCTTGGCGTAGCCCGCGGGGTCCTTCGGCGTGGCCAGGAGCAGCGCGGCCACGGGGACGAACGACGTCAGGCCGCCGACCACCACCGCCTGCTGCATGGCGCGCGGGACCTGCCGGGTGGCGTCCTTGGTCTCCTCCGCCACGTCACCGGCCGACTCGAAGCCGTAGAAGATGTAGACGTGGGCGAGAACCGCGACGAGTGCCGCGCCGGCCCACCAGTTCCCACCGAAGTCGACCTGCAGCGCGTTCGTGTCGACGCTCTCGGCGCCCTGCGTCGAGAAGAGGAACCCGAGTCCGTGGTGGAACCCGGCGATCAGCAGGATGAGGGCGATCCCGACGGTCCCCACCATCTCCGCGTCGGTCCCGAAGCCGGCAACCCGGCCCATCATCTTCGCGCCGATGATGTTCAGCGTGGTCTGTACCGCGAGCAGCGCCAGCGTCGCGAACAGGATCGTGGAGTGGCTGCCCGCGTCGAGGCTGGTGCTGAACCAGTTGTTCGACAAGCTGACGACGTAGGGGACGACTCCCGTGTCCACCGCCGCGACGGTGACGAGCAGCGCGATGCCCTAGAACCAGCCGACCCACCAGCCGTACCGAGGACCGACCGTGTACTTGGAGTACTGGTACAGCGCCCCAACCACCGGGTAGTGGCTCCCCAGCTCGCCGAACACTCTGGCCACCGGGTACATGCCGGCCACCACGATCGGCATCAGCCAGATGTACCCGCGGGCCGCCCGCACCGGCGCCGAAGACGAACAGCGAGTAGATGCCGACCATGGGCGACAGGTAGGTGAACGCGACGCTGAAGCTGGCGAAGCGGCTGAGCACGCGGGAGAGCTCGGGGTGGTAGCCCAAGGCTGCGAGTCGGCTGTCGTCGGTCGAGTCGTCGGGGCGAGTGTCCTGCGCGGGCATGGCCGGGTCCCTTCGTTCACGAGTGGTCCCCCGGCCACGGATCATGCACCTGAGCGTGCCCCGCGGGTTCGAATCGCCGGTCGATGTCGCACATTGGCCACGGCACCGTCCGATCTGCGCGACTTGTGGCTTCCGTCGAGGGCGACCACGGAGTCGACGCGGCCGCGTCCGGGGTGCCAGGCTCCGGCCATGGGACGTCTGGACGAGGTCGACCTCACGCTGGCCCTGTCCAAGAAGGACGAGGCCAAGCAGCTCGCCGAGCAGCAGGAGCGGTTGCTCCGCCTGCGCCTGGTGCTGGGGGGTCAGATCGGTAGCGAGATCGGGCCACCGCTGTGCATCGTCTTCGAGGGCTGGGACGCCTCCGGCAAGGGCGGCGCGATCAAGCGCCTGGTCGACCACCTTGACCCGCGGCACGTGCGCGTCTCGCAGTTCGCGGCACCCACGTACGACGAGAAGCGGCACCACTTCCTGTGGCGGTTCTGGCCGGTGCTGCCCGGCCGGGGCGGGATGGCCGTGCTGGACCGGTCCTGGTACGGCCGCGTGCTCGTCGAGCGGGTCGAGGGGTACGCGACACCCGAGCAGTGGGGGCGTGCGTACGACGAGATCGTCGACTTCGAGCGGACGCTCACGGCCGAGGGCATGATCCTCGTGAAGTTCTGGATGCACCTCACGCCGGAGGAGCAGGCCAGCCGGTTCGAGCGCCGCAAGGACGACCCGCTGAAGTCGTGGAAGTTGACCGACGAGGACTGGCGCAACCGCGAGAAGCACGGGCAGTACGTCGCCGCCGTCGAGGACATGCTCGCCCGCACCGAGCACCCCGCGGCGCCGTGGCACGTCGTGCCCGCCGAGGACAAGCGGTACGCCCGGGTGCACGTGGTGCGTGAGGTCGCCGACGCTATCGAGGCTGCTGGGATCGTCGACAGCCTCGACTAGCGGAACCGTGATCCACACCGATCGTTGCGGAAGATCCACCCAGATCCGGTGTGGATCAGAGACCGACGGGACGCAGTGCTGCGGATGACTCCGGCACTACGCGACCGCCCCGACCGTCTGCGCCCGGCGCTCGAACAGGGGACGAGACGCCGGTAGCCCCCGCTGGTGCCCTCGCACCAATTGCCCGGATCAGGGGCCGATACGGCCTCAACCGCTCAACCCTCCGCCCTGTTCGCCCGATGAGGACCGAGACGGATGGAGCACCCTGCAGTGAACCCGCGGCTGACCCCAGCACCGCGTCCCGCGACCGGCGAGGCGGCGGCGTGGCTGTTCGGCGCGCTGGGGCTGGCCATGATGGTGTCGCTCGTGGCCCTCCGCGGGGAGGACCTGGCTGCGATCCCGGTGGCCGTCATGGGCGCCGGCGCGGCGGTGGCAGCGGCGCTCGGCCGGGTCCGCAACAAGCCGCAGGTCGGCTACCCCTGGGTGCTGTTCTCGCTGGCCTGCGTCGCCTTCATCCTCGGGGCAGTACTTCGTCAGGTCCTCGCCGGCGAGGCGCTGGCCCCGCTCGCCGACGTCGCCACCCTCGCCGGGTATGCCGCCACCCTGGCCGCCTTCCTCGGCCTGCTGCGCAGCCGGCAGTCAGCGGAACGGGTCGTGCACGAGCTCGTCGACGGCGCGATCGTGCTCGTCTCCGTGGCTGCCGCAGCGGTCGTCTTCTTCACCCTCCCCACCGCGATGGCGGTCGGCTACTCGGTGACCGCAGTCGTCCAGGGCGCCTACCCGGTCATCGACGCGGTGATGGTCTTCGTGGCGATCCTGCTCTCGTGGACCTCGGCCCGCCGGGTGACCTCGTTCTGGCTGCTCGGCCTGTCCGTCGTCTTCATCCTCGTGGGCGACGTCGGCTACGCGTGGATCGGCACGAAGGGCCAGACCGTGGGCTCACCGCTGCTCGACCTGCCCTTCGTCGTGGCCTTCACGATGTTCGGTGCAGCCGCGCTGCACCCCTCGATGCGCGCGCTGTCGGCCGTCCAGCAACGCCCGGTGCCGGCCTGGTCCCGCGGCCGGGTCGGTCTGCTCCTCCCGGTTCTCCTGGTGCCGCCACTGGTCGGCGTGGCCGGCGACGACACCGCGGACGCCTGGGTGGCCGCCGGTGCGAGTGTGCTGGTCACCCTGCTGCTCCTGATCCGGGCCGTGACCGCGGTGCAGGCCCACGCCCGCGCCCAGGAGGGTATGCGCTACCAGGCCACGCACGACCAGCTGACCCGCCTGGTCAACCGGCCACGCCTGCTCGAGATCGTCGACGAGCTCCTCGACCGCGCGACCCGCGACGGCGACCGCGTCGACGTGCTGTTCCTCGACATCGACTCCTTCAAGCTGGTGAACGACACCTGGGGCCACCAGGTCGGCGACCGGGTGCTCCGGCTGGCCGCGCAGCGGCTTCTCACCGTGACCCGCCCCGAGGACACCGTCTCGCGCGTCGGCGGCGACGAGTTCGTCATCGCCCGGTACGTCGGCCACGGTTCGGCCGCGACCGGCGAGCAGCTCGCCGCCGACATCGTCGACGCCTTCCGGGCACCGCTTCCCGGCGAGGACTCGCTGGTCACCACGGCGTCCATCGGGCTGGCCGGCTCCGAGCGCGAGGGTGCCTCGCTGGGTCCTGCGACCGCCGAGAGCCTGCTGCGGGACGCGGACACCGCCATGTACCGGGCCAAGTCCGCCGGTCGCAACCGCGCGATGATCTTCGACCCGTCGATGCACGACTCGGTGCGGCACCGCGTCGAGACCGAGCTCGCCCTGCGCTACGCGCTGGACCGCGGTGAGCTGCTGCTGCACTACCAGCCCGTCGTCTCGGTCCAGACCGGCGAGGTCGTCGGGGCCGAGGCGCTGCTGCGCTGGGCCCACCCCGGCCTCGGCCTGGTGTCACCGCTGGACTTCATCCCGATCGCCGAGGAGACCGGGCTCATCGTCGAGATCGGCGAATGGGTCGTGTCCGAGGCGCTTCGCCAGGCCGCCCGCTGGCGCGAGCAGCGCGCCGGTTCCGGTGCGCGGGACCTCTGGATGGCGGTGAACGTGTCGGCCCGCCAGCTGCGCGACCCGTCGCTCGTCCACCACGTCGAGGCCGAGCTCGCCCGGTACAACGTCCCGGCGGAGCTGCTCGTCCTCGAGATCACCGAGTCGGCGATGATGGCCGACGAGGAGGTCGCCGCCACCCTGCTGCACCGCTTGCGCGCGCTCGGCCTCACGCTGGCCGTCGACGACTTCGGAACCGGCTACTCGTCGCTGGGCCACCTGCGCCGCTTCCCGGTCTCCAAGGTGAAGATCGACCGCGCGTTCGTCTCCGGCATCGAGCACGACGCTGACGACGCCGAGATCGTCCGCGCCGTCGTGGCGATGTCCCTGGCGATGCGCCTCGACGTCGTCGCGGAGGGCATCGAGACCGAGGGCCAGCGCGACCTGCTGCAGGAGCTCGGCGTCCAGCTGGGTCAGGGCTGGTTGTTCGGCCGCCCGGTGCCCGCAGAGGACTGCGACTTCGTGCGGGTTCACACCGCGACGGCCTGAGCCTGAGGGGCGAAGTCGTAGCCGACGTAGGTCTGGGCGTCGAGGTCGGACATCTCGACGGTGGCGGCCCAGGTGGAGGCCAGCCAGCGGATGGCGCGCGGCAGGTGCAGCCGGTCCTTGTTGTAGGTGCAGACATCGATGACGGCCAAGCCGCCCTTGGTCGCCACCGGCTCGGTCATCGCACGCACCAGGTCGCCGAAGACCCCGGTGCCGTGGCTGTCGGGATGCACCGCCAGGAAGCCGATGTAGTAGACCAGCCCCGCCTGGTAGCGCTCGGGGTACCTGCGGGCGAAGTACTCCGGCGAGATCAGCGGCATCGAGCGCAGGTCCGACGACATCGTGCTCATCGCCTGCAGCGACCCGTCCTCGCCCCGCAGGAGGTACTTGTCGACCCTCGCATCGGCCATCACGGCGTCGAACTCGTCGCCGTACATGACATGGCGCTGCACCGCGAGGTAGCGCAGCTCGTCGAACGACTGGAGGTACAGCTTCCATGCCTGCTCGCTCAGGTCGCCGTCGACGACCTTCTGGGTCTGGACGAGCGTCATGTGCGGTGATCCTCTCGGCGGCGGTCCGACGAGTGGGACATTAGGGACTCCCCGGCAGCCGCACGCAGGGTTTGCCGAGTGTTGGCACAGATCACCCGATCGGGCTATCAAGTCGTCCAAGCCCTAGTGCGGGCGCACCGTGGCGCCGGTACTTTCGGCCCCCTCCGCCTGCGGCGGGTCGACGACCTCCACGCGGACCGCCCGGAACCTGGCCGGGGTCCCTTCGAGGACGGCCAGCCGCGGGTCGGGGACGTCGAGCAGCGGCGGGACGACGAGCGGCAGCAGCCCGGCCAGCCGCGGATCCTCGAGCACGGCGTCCACCGAACGCCGGTCGCCACCGGTCACCACGGCGTCCAGCCGCCCGGCGCCGGGCAGCAGCACCCGGGCTGCGACGTCGGCCGCCGCGGCCAGCGCGACCCGCACCTGACCCTCGCGGCGGCGGGCGAACCGCTGCTGCGACCAGCCGCCCGCCGCGCTCCGGCCGTGCACCTGGCGGGACCCCACCTTGCTCACGACCAGCCGCGACCCCTCGAAGACCCCGGCGGCGTGGCCGCCGAGGCGTACCAGCAGCACCCCCACCCGCCGCTCCCGCAGCGCGTGAGCGACGAGCACGGCGACCAGCTCCTCGTCGACGGCGGAGGGGTCCCCATCCTCGGCCAGGGGCGGGAACGGCACCGCGAGCCGGCCCACGGCCCCGTCGGCGGCGGTCAGCACGACGCGGCCGGCGTCCAGCACCGCCACGAGGCCGCCGTGCGCCGCCGCGAACCGCTCCACCCAGCCGGCCAGCCGCTCCGGGGCCACCTCGGTGCGCCGGGACGTCGCTCGCCGGGGTGCCGTCACCGGGCCATCCTCCCGTAGCGTCCCGGACATGCCGGACGACGGGCAGGACGGGCAGGACGGGCAGGACGGGCAGGACGGGCGGGAGGCCGCCGGGCGCGACGCGGCCGTGACCCAGCTGCGGCTCTCGGTGACCGCACCGGACTACGAGGCGGCGCTGGCGTTCTACCGCGACGGGCTCGGCCTGCCCGAGGAGGCGTCCTACCGCTCACCGGACGGTCGGCTGACGATCCTGGCGGCGGGGCGGGCGACGCTCGAGCTGGCCGACCCGGCGTACGCCGCCTACATCGACGAGGTCGAGGTCGGCCGCCGGGTGGCCGGACCGGTGCGCGTCGCCTTCGAGGTAGCCGACTCGGCCGCGGTCACCGACCGGCTGGCCCGCGCCGGGGCCGAGGTGGTCGCTCCACCGACCCGCACCCCGTGGGACTCGCTCAACGCCCGCCTCGAGGGCCCGGCCGGGCTCCAGCTCACCGTCTGGTCCGACGCTGCCGAGCCCGAAGTGCGCAGCGTCGAGGAGGTGATGGCCGGCCCGGACTGGGTCGGCGGCGGCCCGACCCGCGCCGACGGTCCGGTGCACCTCGCGGAGCCGGATCCGTCCTGGGCTGCGACCGGGAAACAGCTGGTCGCCGGGGTGCGAGCGGCCCTCGGCGCCACGGCGCTCGTGGTCGAGCACGTCGGGTCGACGTCCGTGCCCGGCCTGGTGGCCAAGCCACTGATCGACCTGGTGCTCGCCGTCCCGGACCCGACCGACGAGGCCGCCTACCTCGGGCGGCTGGCACCGCTGGGCTACTCGCTGCGGCACCGCGAGCCGGACTGGCACCAGCACCGGCTGCTGAAGCACGCCGACCCCGACGTCAACCTGCACGTGTTCGGGATCGGATCGGCCGAGGTCGACCGGATGCTCGTCTTCCGCGACCACCTCCGCAGTGATCCCGACGACCTCGCGCTCTACCAGCGCACCAAGCAGGGGCTGGCGCGGCGCAGCTGGGAGCTCGTGCAGCAGTACGCCGACGCCAAGGGTCCGGTCGTCGAGCAGGTGCTCGCCCGTGCCCTGCGCCGCGACGTCGCCCCCGTCGTGGGCGTGCACGTCCTCGTCGACCAGGACGACCCGCGCGCTGAAGGCCTCGCCCGGGCGCTCGGCGTCGTGCTGCTGGACGTCGCCGCCCTGGGGACGGCCGGGGTCGGCACCGAGGTGGTCGCACCGGTGGTGGCGGCGGTGACCGCGAGCTCACCCGCGTCGGTCGTGCACGGTCCGGTGGAGCTGTCCGGCCTGCCGGGACGGGTCGTGGTCGTCGACGACTCGCTGCCCGCGGACGTCGCCGGCCTGGCACGGGCGGTACGGCAGTTGGCGCGCTACGGCGCCGGCTGAGCAGCCAGGCCGGTCGGTCGACGTGCGTCGCGATGAGTAGCCCGACCGGTACCGTCGCCAGCCACGGTACGAGGGGCAGCGGCAGCCCGAGCAGCACCAGCACGGGGATCGCCAGCGTCACCACCACGGCGGCGACGACCTCGACCGCCGTCGTGCGCTGCCCAGCGGAGAACGGCGCGTGGAGCAGCCAGACGGTGAGGACGAACACCGCGACCGGCAGCGTGACGGAGCCGGCAACGACCGGGTCGGACACCCAGCTGCCGATGGCTAGTGTCGGACGATCGGCTGGTCAACGGCCTTACCTTGACTTTGGTTTATCAAGTCCTTAGCCTTGTCAGATGTTCGTGCTTACCGTCGACCAGCGGCACAGCCGTCGTACCACCGACCGGGTGGAGTCGCTGCTGCATGACCTGGGGTCGCGTCACGACCTGGTCCGGCCCTTCGAGCGCACAGCCGGCGACGAGGTGCAGGGTGTCCTCGACCGGGCCGACGCCGTCGCCGACCTCGCCCTGCTGCTGGCCCGGGACCGCCTCTGGAGCGTCGGGATCGGCGTGGGCGACGTGGACCACCCCCTGCCGGACAGCACCCGGGCCGGCTCGGGGCCCGCCTTCAACCGGGCCCGGACCGCGGTGACCGCGGCGAAGAACCGCGGTACCGGCCTGGCCGTGGTCGGCCCGGACGACACCCTGGCGCGACGGGCCCAGACCGCCCTCGACCTGGTTGCCGCCCTGCTGCAGCGCCGGACCGAGCGGGGCGCAGCGGCGGTCGCCCTGGCCCGCGAGGGCCTCAACCAGATCGAGGTCGCCAGCCGGCTCGGCGTCAGCAAGCAGGCCGTGTCCCAGCGGCTGCAGGCGGCCGACTGGCACCTCGATGCGCCGGGTCGAGAGCTGGCGGCCCACCTTCTGTCCGTGGCTGCTGGCACGGTGGACGGATCGTGACCGTCCTCGCCCTCGTGCTCCTCCTGCTCACTGCGGCAGCCCCGCTGCTGCACCGCCCCCTGCGCGCTCTCGTCGACGACCCGGTCCTCCCGGTGGCCGCGCTCGCTGGTCTCCTGCTGGCCGGTGCGGCAGCCGCGGCTGCGGCCGCCGACCACGTCGACGGCTGGGAGCGCGCCGCCGCCGCCGCGCTCGGGGTGCTCGCGGCGGTGCCGGCCGGCAGCCACGCGGTCCGTGCCACCTTCCGCCTCACCCGGGGCGAGGTGTGGCCCCGGCGTCGCCGCCGCCGCCCGGCCGCAGACGCGGCGGCCGACCCGGCGTCGGAGGCACCGGACGACCCGGCCGCCGAGCCACCGCTGGAGCTCGAGTCACCGGGTTCGGTGCTGCGCGGCGGGGCCTGGATCGGCTACCTCGAGCGGGTCGCCGTCGCCGGCACCCTGCTCGCCGGCTTCCCCGAAGGGCTGGCCCTGGTCCTCGCCGTGAAGGGTGTCGGTCGCTACCCGGAGCTGCGCGACGCGGGCGAGGCTGCCAGGCGTGCCGGCCGGTCGGCCGACGCCCCCGAGGAGTTCATCATCGGCACGCTGGCCAGCGTGCTGTGGGCCGCAGCGGCTGCCGGTGTCGGCGCCCTGCTGCGCTGACGGCACCGGGCCACCCCTACGGCAGGACACGAACGACGGTGCACTGGCCTCCAAGGCCCGCTGTACCGGTCCCCCCAGCCGTTGATCCGTCGTTCCGGTCCGGCAGTACCCCGGCTACCGCGATACGGCGGTACCCGTACGCTCCACGCATGCGCATCCTCATGGTCGGCGGCACCCGGTTCATCGGCAAGCACGTGGTCGAGCACGCGCTCGAACGCGGTCACGACGTGACGATCTTCCACCGCGGGCGAACCGGGTCCGATCTCTTCCCGGAGGTCGACCACCGCATCGGCGACCGCGACGCCGACCTGTCGTCGCTGGCCGACGGCGAGTGGGACGCGACCGTCGACACCTGCGCCTACGTCCCGCGCCAGGTCCACGCCCTCGCCGACGCCCTGGGCGGCCGCGGCGGCCACCACCTGCTGGTGTCCAGCGTGTCGGCGTACGCACCGGCCGACGGGCCGGGGCTGACGGAGGACGCGCCCCTGGCCGAGCTCGACGACCCCTCGGTCGAGGAGGTGACCGACGAGACCTACGGGGGCCTGAAGGCGCTCTGCGAGCGTGCGGCCGTCGAGCGGCACGGGCCGCGCACCCTCCTCGTGCGGCCGACGTACGTCGTGGGGCCGGACGACTACACCTGGCGGTTCCCGTGGTGGGTGGCGCGGATCGCGCGCGGCGGCGACGTGCTCGCCCCGGGACCCCGGGACGCTCCGGCGCAGGTCATCGACGTCCGTGACATGGCGTCGTGGATGGTGCGGCTGCTCGAGGACGGCGCGGCCGGCGCGTACCACGCCGTCAGTCCCGAACCGGTCTTCACCTGGCAGCAGCAGCTCGACGCTGTCGTGGACGCCGTCGGCCCGGACGGCACCCGGCTGCACTGGCTGGACGCGGAGACGGTGCACGCCGCAGGGCTGCCGGAGGGGACCCTGCCGCTGTGGAGCGGCGACGACCCGGACGGCTGGCTGATGGCGGCCGACCCGTCGAAGGCCTACGCGAGCGGCCTCTCGCCGAGACCGTTGGCCGACACGGTCCGGGACACCCTCGGCTGGACCCGGTCGGTCGAGCAGCCGGCCGGTGCCGGGCTCGCGCCCGACGCCGAGCGGGACCTGCTCGCGAAAGGCTGACCGTCAGGCGTCGGTGTACATGACGATGCCGAGGCACATCTCGTCGGACGTTCCCTCGCCCCACGTGACGTAGCGGGGCGGCAGACCCTGCAGCTCGGGCAGCATCGACCGCAGCCCGGCGTCGTGCGTGCACGTGACGCGCAGTGCTTCCCCGGCCCGCACCAGCACGGGGCGGCGCAACGGGGTGGCGTGCTGGTCGTCGAAGTCCCAGACCTTGCGGTCGAGCAGCCTGCGCTGGTTCGGACCACCCGGGTCGAGCGTGACGCTGATCGACCGGCCGAGCAGGTGCATGTGACCGGCGACGGCCCGGACCCGCATCGCCTCCGGTGCGGCGCGGTCGCAGCGCTGGGTCGGCCCGGCACGCGGCCGGGTGAGACTGCCGCCGCAGAGGAGCTGCAGCCCGGAGACGGTGGCGCCGGCCCGGTTGCCGAAGCGAGCGCTGAGGTCCGCCAGCGCCCTGGCCCGGTCGCACAGCGGCCCGCTCTCGTCCGGCGTGCACGGCAGCTCGACCGGCGCGACCAGCAGCATCGTGTGCAGCGCCTGGAGGCGGGCACCGTCGCGGGCCAGCCGCAGCCGCACCCGGGTGCGGTCCGGCTGGGTGCCCTCGCGCAGGTTGTAGTGGACCTGCAGCACGACCCGGCTGCCCTTCGGCAGCAGCATCCCGGTGCCGCGGCCGAGGACCGCCTCACCCCCGCCGGGCGCCCAGGCCGCCAGCCAGGGCGCCGAGTCCAGGGCGCTGATGGCGTTGCCGGACGTGTTCGGCAAGGCTGAACCGCCGAAGCAGGTCCAGCCCCGGCCGGCGGTCGCCGCGTCGTGCGCCTCGGCCTGTGCGACCTGTCCCGGCTCGACCCGGAAGAGGATCGCGTGGTGCACCACGTCGGAGTTGCCCGGCAGGACGTCGGTCCCGGTGACGAACGTGTCCCGGGTCAGGCCCGGGTCCAGCAGGAAGCAGTGATAGTCATCCATGCTCCCGGCGGGGGCGCTCGGCGTGTACGCGCCACCGGGGACGGTGAGCGTCTCGAAGCGCTCGCCCGCGCGCAGCGGCCGGGCGGCTGGTGCGGCCGCGTCGGCCTCGTGCGCCTCGTCGGTGGCCGTACTCGCGCTCGGAGCCGGGGTGGTCGGCGTCGTTCCGGCAGGCGCCCCCGACGTCACACCGCCCGACGCGCAGCCGGCCAGCAGCAGCACGGCCGCCACGATCGTCACGGTCCGGCGGCGGGTCACCACCAGATCGTAGGCGCAGGGATGGCTCCGCGAATGCTTGCGGCCGAGCCGATCCGGGTAGGCATCCCGCGGACCACCCACCTGCCAGGAGGCACCCATGACCGTCCCGACCGCCGGCTCCACGAGGGCCCAGGCCGAGGGCACCGCCCGCCGGGCCGCCGACAGCCCCGTGATGGCCAAGGCCGCACGCCTCGGTTTCCTCGCCAAGGGCCTCGTCTACGCCCTGATCGGGCTGCTCGCGATCCAGATCGCGTTCGGGGACAGCAAGCAGGCCGACCAGAAGGGCGCCCTGCAGACGATCGCCGACAAGCCGGGCGGCTCGATCGTGCTGTGGCTGATGGTCGTCGGGTTCGTGGCGTACGCCGTGTGGCGGCTCAGCGAGGCTGCGTGGGGCCGGCACGAGGAGACCGACGAGAAGAAGCGCACCGTCAAGCGGATCGGCTCCGCAGCCAACGGCCTGGTCTACCTGTTCTTCGGCCTGCTGGCGTTCAAGACCGTCACGGGGGCCTCCTCGAGCAACAGCTCCGACGTCACAGCCAAGGTCCTCGAGTGGCCGGGCGGGCAGATCCTCGTCTTCGTGGCCGGCCTGGTGGTGCTCGGGATCGCGGCCGGCCTGACCTTCCGCGGTCTCAAGACCGACTTCGAGAAGCACCTCGACACCGGCCAGATGAGCCGGACCACGTTCACGGCGGTGCGGCGCCTCGGCCAGGTCGGCTACGTGTGCCGCGGCGCGGTCTTCGCGGTGGTCGGCATCCTGGTCTGCAAGGCGGCCCTGGACCACCAGCCGGGCAAGGCGAAGGGCTTCGACGTCGCGCTCAAGAGCCTGGCCGGTGCACCCGGCGGCCAGGTGCTGCTGGTGCTTGCCGGCGTCGGGCTGGTCTGCTTCGGCGCCTACTGCTGGGCCGAGGCGCGCTACCGCCGGCTCTGAGTCACGGCCCCGGCCCCGGCGACGGGGCCGCCAGCGCCCAGAACGCCACGGCGGCCGCGGCGGCCACGTTGAGCGAGTCGACTCCCCCGGCCATCGGGATGCGGACGACGACGTCGGCCGCCGCGACTGTCGCGGCGCCGAGCCCGTCGCCCTCGGTGCCGAGCAGCAGGGCCAGCCGGCTCGGTGGGTCCGCCGCCAGCGCGCGGAGGTCGACGGCGTCGTCGCTCAGGGCCAGCGCGGCAACGGTCAGGCCGGCTGCGCGCAGGATGTCGACGCCCTCGGGCCAACGGGTCAGCCGGGTCCACGGGACCGCGAACACCGCACCCATCGACACCTTCACCGAGCGTCGGTAGAGCGGGTCGGCGCACCTCGGGGTGACGAGGACCGCGTCGACGCCGAGTCCGGCCGCCGCGCGGAACACGGCACCGACGTTGGTGTGGTTGGTGACGTCCTCGAGGACGACCACCCGGCGGGCACCGTCGAGCAGATCGGTGACCGGCGGCAGCGGACGGCGCTGCATCGCCGCCAGCGCGCCGCGGTGCACCGAGTAGCCGGTCACCTGCTCCAGCAGCGCCGCCCCGGCGAGGTGCACGGGTACGTCCACGCGGTCGACCACGTCGGCGAGCTGTGGGAGCCACTTCTCCTCGAGCAGCATCGACCGCATCAGGTAGCCGGCGTCGAGGGCGCGCCGGATCACCTTCTCCCCCTCGGCGATGAACAGCCCCTCCGCCGGCTCTCGCCGGATGCGCAGCGCCATGTCGGTGAGGCCGACGTAGTCGTGCACCGCAGGGTCGCTGGCGGTCTCGACGCGGTGCAGGGTGCCCATCCGCCGGTTGCCCGTCAGTCCGTGACGATCTTGACGATCGCGGCGAGGCCCACGACGACGATGATCCCGCGGAGCACGGCGGGTGGGATCCGCCGTCCCAGGAACGCCCCGAGCTGGCCGCCGACCACCGAGCCGGCAGCGATCAACCCCGCGGCCTCCCACGCCACGTCAGTGACCAGGATGAACACGACAGCCGCGACCAGGTTGACCAGGCCGGCGAGCACGTTCTTCGCGGCGTTGATGCGCTGCAGCTCCTCGTCCAGCAGCAGACCCATGACGGCGATGAGCAGCACGCCCTGGGCGGCGCCGAAGTAGCCGCCGTACACGCCGGTGAAGAGGACGCCGGCGTAGAGCAGCGGCCCGCCGTGGCCGCCCGGAGCGCGTCCTCGCGCCGCCAGCCGGCGCGACACCGAAGGCTGGACCACGACCAGGACGCAGGCCAGCACGATGAGCGCCGGCACGACGGCCCGGAAGGCGTCCGCCGGGGCCGTGAGCAGGGCGGCGGCACCGAGCAGCGCCCCGAGCGTGGACGCGGTGCCGAGCCGGAGCAGCCGGCCACGCTGTCCTGCGAGCTCGGCCCGGTAGCCGACGGCCCCGCTGATCGAGCCCGGAACGAGCCCGACCGTGTTGCTGACGTTCGCCAGCACCGGCGGGTAGCCGACGGCCAGCAGCACCGGAAAGGTGATCAGGGTCCCGGAGCCGACCACCGTGTTGATCGTGCCGGCGGCCAGCCCCGCCAGGGCGACCGCGACGGCCTCCCAGAGCGTCACCGGGCGACCCTACGGGAGCCCTCGGCAGACCCGGAGCGTGGCTGGATCAAGGCTCAGGACGCGCCGGCCGACACAAGGAGGGTGACCCGCCGCCGTGTGGCCGTGCTGGTGGCCGCCGTCGTGCTGCTCGCCGGGCTGCCGGCCGGCTCGGCGCGCGCCGAGTCGGCCGCCGACGCGCGCACCCGCTCCGAGCAGGCCGCCGCCCGGGTATCGGCGCTGGAGCCCCGGGTCGTGCGCGCCCTACGGGCTTACGACCGGGCACTGGCGGCCCTCGCCGGTGGCGTCAGCCGCGGTATCAGCGCCGAGCAGGCCGCCGACGAGGCGACACGCCTGGCCCGGGCCGACCGCCGCGCCGTCGACAGCCGGGTCCGCGCGCTCTACATGTCCGGGGGCACGTCGGCCCTGATGGCCAGCGTGCTCGGTGCCGGCTCGGCCACCGATGCCCTGCGCCGGGCGTCGTACGTGCAGCGCCTGGTCCGGTCCGGCACGTCGACGGCCGTATCCGGCGAGGAGGAGGTCGCCGCCCTGCGCGACCGCGCCGCGGCACTGCAGCGCGCCGCCGACGGTGCCACCACCACCGCCTCCGACGTCGAGCGGCGCTACGGAGACCTCGTCGAGGCGCTGGCCGCGGCGAGCGCCGAGCTCACCCAGCTGGACGCCCGCGCCCGCGGGCTCGAGGCCGCCGAGCGCGCCGCGGCGACAGTCGACGCGCTGAACGTCGCGGTCGCTGCGGCGGGTCAGCAGCGGGTGGCTACGGCGCGGGCCAGCTCGGTGGTCCCGCTGCTCTACCGGCGGCTCTACCACCAGGCGGCGCACACCTGCCGCGGGATGTCGTGGAGCCTGCTGGCCGCCGTCGGCCAGGTGGAGACCGGGCACGGAGCGAACACGTCATCGTCCTACGCCGGTGCGCAGGGACCGATGCAGTTCATGCCGGCGACCTTCGCGTCCTACGCCGTCGACGGGGACGGCGACGGGGACACCGACATCCAGGACCCGGCCGACGCCATCTACACCGCGGCTCGCTACCTGTGCGCGAACGGCGCCGGCCGCGGCGAGGAAGCCACCGCCCGCGCGGTCTGGCACTACAACCACGCGGACTGGTATGTCGCCCTGGTGCTCAAGCTCGCGGGTCAGTACGCGCCGACCACCCAGCCGGGGATCGACCCGCCGGGCTAGGCCCGGGGAGGAAGCGTCGGCGCGTCGTCGATGCCGCTGCCCAGCATGCCGCCGATGCCCTTGAGGGCCTCGCCCAGCTCGCTCGGGACGATCCACAGCTTGTTGGAGTCGCCCTGCGCGATCTTCGGGAGCATCTGGAGGTACTGGTAGGCGAGCAGCTTCTGGTCGGGGTCACCGGCGTGGATGGCGTCGAAGACCTTCTGGATCGCCTGGGCCTCACCGTCAGCGCGCAGCACCGCTGCCTGCGCATCGCCCTCCGCCTTGAGGATCGCCGACGCCCGCTCGCCCTCGGCGGTGAGGATCTGCGACTGCTTGAAGCCCTCGGCGGTGAGGATGGTCGCACGCTTCTCGCGGTCGGCGCGCATCTGCTTCTCCATCGAGTCCTGGATGGAGGTGGGCGGGTCGATCGCCTTGATCTCGACCCGGTTGACGCGGATGCCCCACTTGCCGGTGGCCTCGTCCAGGACGCCACGCAGGGCGGCGTTGATGTGGTCCCGGGAGGTGAGCGTCTCCTCCAGGTTGAGGTTGCCGACGACGTTGCGCAGGGTCGTGACGGTGAGCTGCTCGACACCCTGGATGTAGTTGGCGATCTCGTAGGTCGCCGACTTCGCGTCGGTCACCTGGAAGTAGATGACCGTGTCGATGCCCACGACGAGGTTGTCGGCGGTGATCACCGGCTGGGGCGGGAACGACACCACCTGCTCGCGGAGGTCGATGAGCGGGCGCAGCTTGTCGATGAACGGGACGAGGATGGTGAGACCGGGCGTGAGGGTGCGCGCATAGCGGCCCAGCCGCTCGACCACGCCGGCGCGGGCCTGAGGCACGATGCGCACGGTCTTGGCCAGGGTCACGAGGACCAGCAGGACCAGTACAGCGACCACGACGAGCGTGACCGATTCCATCAGATCTCCGATTCGTAGACGATCGCGGTGGCACCGTCGATCTGGACGACCTCGACGTTCTGCCCGGCCGCGATCGCGTGGCCGGGGTCGAACGAGCGGGCCGACCAGACCTCGCCCTTGAGCTTGACGCGACCGCCGTCGCCGTCGACCGCCTCGAGCACGACACCGCGCTCGCCGACGAGGGCGTCGGTGCCGGTGCGGATCGCCATCGGGGTGCGCAGGTGCCGCAGCGCTATCGGCCGGGCGACGAACAGCATCGCCACCGACACGACCAGGGCCACGAGGACCTGCAGCAGGAAGCTGTCGGTCGCCAGCCCGGAGACGGCGCCGGCCAGTGCGCCCACCGCGAGCATCGCGAACACGAGATCGAGCGTGGTCACCTCGACGATGCCCAGGACGACGGCAAGGCCCAGCCAGGCGACCCAGTCGTAGCCACCGAACCCGTCCACGCCACCATCCTAGTGAGATCGCTGCTGCGCCTGAGATTCGCTGCTGCGCCGACCTGGTCAACGCACAGGGGCTGCCCGCTGGTTCCGCCTTCGCCGGGACAGGGCCGTCGCCGGGCGTCAGACCGCGCGTGCGGCCCAGCGCGAGCCGGAGCGCGACAGCTCCAGCTCGACGCCGAAGCACTCGGCGAGGGTCCCCGTGGTGAGCGCCTCGGCCATCGGGCCGGCGCTGACGACGCGACCCTGCTTCAACAGCAGCGCATGGGTGAAGTTCGGCGGGATCTCCTCGACGTGGTGGGTCACCAGCACCAGCGCCGGGGAGTCCTCGTCGGCGGCTATCAGGCCGAGCCGGCGTACGAGGTCCTCGCGGCCGCCGAGGTCCAGGCCCGCAGCGGGCTCGTCGAGGAGCATCAGCTCGGGATCGGTCATGAGCGCGCGGGCGATCTGCACCCGCTTGCGCTCGCCCTCCGAGAGGGTGCCGTAGCGACGCTCGGCCAGCTGCGAGACACCGAGTGCCGCGAGCAGCTCGTCAGCCCGGCCGGCGTCCATGTCCTCGTAGACCTCGCGCCACCGGCCGACCATGCCGTAGGACGCCGTGAGCACGACGTCGCGCACCTTCTCGCGACCGGGCAGGCGTTCGGCCAGCGCCGCGCTGGACAGCCCGATCCGCGGCCGGAGCTCGAAGATGTCGACCATGCCCAGCGTCTCGCCGAGGATCGACGCGCTGCCGCGGCTGGGATGCAGGTGCGCCGACGCGAGCTGCAGCAGCGTGGTCTTGCCCGCGCCGTTCGGCCCGAGCACGACCCAGCGCTCGCCCTCGGCGACGTCCCAGTCCAGCCGGTCGATCAGGGTCGCGCCGTCGCGCAGGACGCTCACCTGGGCGAAGTGCAGCACGTCGGACATGCGGATCACCCTATGAGAGCGGTCCCGACCTACCCTGGCCGACGTGCGAGAGCTCTCCAGCGCCGGCCGGCTCGCGGCGTGGGGCACCGCGGCGCTGGTCGGCGCGGTCAGCCCGGACGACGCGGCCGACGAGGTCCGCGGCGCCCACGACGCGCCGCATCGGGTGGTCGGCCTGCCCGGCGAGCCGGAACCGGTCAACCTGCCCTACGCCCTGTGCCGGCTCCGCGCCCTCGGTGCCACCGGCCTGCGGCTGGTGCTGCCCGCGCCCGGTGACGTGGCCGGGCTGCCCGGGCCGGCCGACTTCAACGAACGGGCGGTCGGCCGCGGCGAGGCCGTCGTCACCACCGGCGGGGTCCGGCTCGGGCTGCTGCCCGAGCTGCGCGGCACGTGGTCCGCTCATCCCGTGGGCGATGCCGGGCGCTCCGTGGTCCCGCTGCCCGACGCCGCCCGCGAGCTGGCGCGGGTGATGCGCGAGGCCACCGAGCTGCTGGTCCGGATGGACCTCGCCCGGTGGGAGCCGGCGGCCGCAGTGGTGCTGTCGGAACGCTCGCGTGCGGTGCGCCCCGAGCTGCCGGCGTCTGCCGACGTGCAGGCCCAGCACGTGCTGCACCAGGCGCTGCGCATCGCCGGCATCGTCGAGCTGGCCCGCGCTGGGGACGGCGCGGCGGTCACTGCCCCGGAGATGCCGGCCCGAACGCAGGCGCTGCGCGACCTGGACAGTGCCGCCCGGCGCGCGGTGGAGGCCGCGTGCAGCCCACCGGTCGCCTGACCGGTGGGCCGGACCGTCAGGCGCCCGCCGCCACCCGCCACCCGCGGGCGACCCGCGGTGCCGGCAGCCAGCGCACCGCGGCCGCGGTCGCCGGGTCCGAGCCGTAGACGAGCAAGGTGAGGAACACGCCGTAGACCGGCAGGTGGCCGACGAGCTCGGTCTGCCCGAACAGCAGCAGGGTGGCAGTGAACGGCACTGCGGCAACGAGCGCGGCCACCTGCGGCAGCGCACCGGACAGGACCAGCAGCCCGAAGAGCAGCTCGATCGCCCCGGCGACCGCGATGAACGTCAGGTGGTCGACGTGGATGCCGACCAGGGAGAACACGTCCAGCCGCGGGTACGCGTCCAACGTGGCCCGCGCGAGGTCAGGGTTGGTGAGCTTCTCCGAGAACGCGAGGGTGACGAGGGCGACGGCCACCCCGGCGCGCAGCGCCAGCAGCGCCCACCGCAGTCGCAGCGGGTCGGTGTGCACCGCGCCGAACGTCCCGTCGCCGGGTGGCAGCACGGCGAGGAAGCCGGCCACTCCCAGGATCCCGGCGTTCTCCAGCAGAGCCACCGGCCCCGCCGCGGCGAGAGCGAGCGGCCCGAGCGCCACCAGCAGCACGGCCGCCGGACGCAGTCGGACGCCGGTGATGAACCACACCCCCAGCGCAGCCTCGCCCAGGGCGGCGAGGCTGCCACCGGGGACGTCGTCGACGGGGGTGGAGTGCGCCAGGAAGCTCCCCGTCGCCGCCAACGCCAGCAGGCTCACGCCGAGGTGCACAGCCAGGAGCCGCGGGACGTACGGCGTGAGGCGCGACAGTCGCCGCAGGAACGGCAGCTCCGGTCCTGACAGCCGCAGCGCGACCAGCCGCCACGCCACCACGACCAGCACCACGGCACCCGTGAGGAGCAACGGGAGCGGGGAGAGGAAGAAGCCCCAGTCGCCGCCCGGGGTGTCCCCGACGAACCACCGCTCGTGGGCGGAGGCCGGAGTGGCGGTCCCGATCGGCAGCACGAGGGCTGCGAGGCCGGTGAGCAGGCGGGCGGTGCGCGACATGTGGTCAGTCCCGGGGGGTCGGAGGTCGGTGGTCCTCCATGATCGGCGGGCGGGTGGCTCGCGCGCGGGGGACGAAGGTCCCGGCCGGGTGTCGCATTCGTCACGCCTCGACCGGGACCTCGTCCCACCCCCGGGACGGTGCGGCTACGGCCGGGCCTCGTAGGCGATGTTGAACGGCGTCTCGGAGACCCGGCGGAACCGGGTGAACCCCGCGTCGGTGACGACCTGCCGGATCGCCGCCTCGCCGGCCTGCGCGCCCAGCGCGTAGCCGCCGGTCTGCGACAGCGCGCTCGGGACGCAGAGGAACGTGGAGAAGCCGTAGTACACCCGGCCCACCGGGTTCAGGTTGTCCGCCACCGTGTCGTTGGCGTACGGCTCGACGATCAGCCAGTTGCCGTCCGACGCCAGCGACGACCTCACCTGGCGGGCGGCGCCGACCGGGTCACCCATGTCGTGCAGGCAGTCGAAGGTCGTGACGAGGTCCAGGTCGTGCCCGGAGCTGCTCTGGGCGGTCGCGACCTCGAACCGGACCCGCTCGCCGACCCCTGCCTCGGCCGCGCGCTTGCGGGCCGCCTCGATCGACCCCTCGTGGTAGTCCGAGCCGACGAAGGTCGACGCCGGGAACGCCTGCGCCATGAGGACCGTCGAGGCGCCGTGCCCGCATCCCAGGTCGGCGACCCGGCCGCCCGCCTCGAGCCGGTCGACCACGCCGTCGAGCGCCGGCAGCCACTCCGCCGTCAGGTGCGCGAGGTAGCCGGGGCGGAAGAACCGCTCGCAGCCGGTGAAGACCAGCGCGTCGTGCTCGTGCCAGCCGATGCCGTCGCCGGTGCGGAATGCCTCGACGACGCGCGGCAGCGCCGCGAGCGAGCCCAGGGCGAGCTCGAACGCGCCCGGCAGGTAGAGCGGGCCGTCCGGGTCGGTCAGGGCGAAGGCCTGCTCCTCGGTCATCGAGTACGTCGACGATCCAGGGTCGTACTCGACGTAGCCGCCGGCCGCCTGGCCGCGCAGCCACTCCTCGACGTACCTCGGGTCGGTGCCCGTCCGCTCGGCCAGCTCCGCCGGCCGGGCCGGCCCCTGTGCGAGCGCCCGGTACAGCCCGAGGCGGTCGCCGACCACGACGTTCCCGGCGCCCATCGTCGCGCCCAGGTCGCCGGCGAACTGCCCGACGAATGCCATCACCTTGTCCTTGTCCATGTCGAACCCTCCAGGTCCTCGGTCGCCGACCTCCGGCGACCCCGCCACCGTCCGCCGGGTCCTTGCAACGCCGTTGCAACCGAGCAGCGGACCCTTGCCACAACACCCCGTCCGGGATGGACTGGGGCCCTGGGCGGGAGGAGACGACGGTGCGAGCACGCGAACCAGACCTCGCCGGCTACGTGGACCGGGACGGCGTCAAAGTCGCCTACGAGTCGTTCGGGGCAGCGGGTCCGGACCGCCCGACAGTGGTCCTGCTGCTGGACACCATCGTCCACAGCCGGGCCTGGAAGGCGCAGGTGCCGTTCCTGTCGCGGTACGCCCACGTCGTGACCGTCGACCCGCGCGGCAACGGCCGTTCGGACCGCCCGCTCGACCCTGCGGCCTACGAGGTCCGCACGGTCCTGGCCGACACCGTGGCCGTGATGGACGCCCTGTCCGTCGACCGAGCCGTCCTCGTCGGGCTCTGCGTGAGCGCGTGGAACGCGCTGCTGACGGCCGCGCTGTACCCGGACCGGGTGCTGGGCGTGTTCGCTCTTGCGCCGTACGCCTACGACGGGCTGCCGCGGCATCCGGAGCGGCAGGAGTCGGTGGACCGCTTCGAGGAGCACCGTCCCGACGACGCCGGCTGGGCGAAGTTCAACGCGCACTACTGGCTGCGGGACTGGCCGGGCTTCGCGGAGTTCTTCTTCGGCGAGGTCTGCCACGAGCCGCACTCCAGCAAGATCGTGGAGGACATGGTCTCCTACGCTTGCGAGTCGACCCCGGAGGTCCAGCTCGCCGACAAGGACCTCGAGCCGTGGCCGCCGACCGTGGCCGAGAGCGACGAGCTGTTGCGCAGCATCCGGTGCCCGGTGACAGTCCTGCACGGCAGCGCGGACCGGTGCCAGCGGTATGAACGCGGCGTGCGGGTGGCCGAGCTGACCCGGGCCCGCCTGGTGACCCTCGAAGGGTCAGGGCACCTGCCGATGGGGCGTGAGCCGGTCCGGGTCAACCTGCTGCTGCGCGACTTCATCGAGCAGGTTGCCGGCGTGACGCGCCAGGTACGCCGGCAGCGTAAGACGGACGGCCGGCCGCGGGCGCTGTTCCTCTCCTCCCCCATCGGGCTCGGCCACGCCCGGCGGGACCTGGCGATCGTGCGGGCGCTGCGCGAGCGGCGGCCCGAGCTGGTCGTGGAGTGGCTCACGCAGCACCCGGTGACCGCGTTCCTCGAGGCCCACGGCGAGCGGGTCCACCCCGCGTCGCAGCTGCTGGCCAGCGAGAGCGGCCACATCGAGAGCCTCGCCGGCGAGCACGACCTGCACGCGTTCCAGGCGGTGCGCAGCATGGACGAGATCCTCGTCGCCAACTTCATGGTGTTCCACGACCTGGTCACCGAGGACCACTTCGACCTCTGGATCGGCGACGAAGCGTGGGACGTCGACCACTTCCTGCACGAGAACCCCGAGCTCAAGCGGGCGCCGTTCGCCTGGCTGACCGACTTCGTCGGGTGGCTCCCGATGCCCGACGGCGGCGAGCAGGAGGCGGCACTGACCGCGGACTACAACGCCGAGATGGTCGAGCACGTCGCGCGGTACCCGCGGCTGCGGGACCTGTCGGTCTTCGTCGGCTGCCCCGACGACGTCGTGCCGCTCCCGCTCGGCCCCGGGCTGCCAGGGATCCGCGAGTGGACGACCGAGCACTTCGAGTTCCCGGGCTACGTCACGGGCTTCGACCCGTCGGAGACCGCGGACCGGGAGGCGCTGCGGCACGAGCTCGGGTACGCCCAGGACGAGACCGTGTGCGTCGTCGCCGTCGGCGGGTCCGGGGTCGGCGAGCACCTGCTCCGGCGGGTGGCCGCGGCGCGGGACGCCATCGCGGACCGGGTGCCGGGTCTGCGGATGGTCCTGGTGGCGGGGCCGCGGATCGACCCCGACTCGCTCCCCCGCCGGCCCGGGCTCGAGGTGCGGGGCTACGTGCACGGGCTGCACCGCCACCTGGCGGCGTGCGACGTGGCCGTGGTCCAGGGCGGGCTGACCACGACGATGGAGCTGGTCGCCGCGGGACGGCCGTTCGTCTACGTGCCGCTGCAGCACCACTTCGAGCAGAACCTGCACGTGGCGCACCGGCTCGACCGGCACGGCGCGGGCCGGCGGCTGGACTGGGCCGACGCCGAGCCCGACGCCATCGCCGAGGCCGTCGTCGGTCAGCTGGCCAGCACCCCGGCGTACCGCCCGGTGGAGACCGACGGCGCTGACCGCGCCGCCGAGCTGCTCAGCGCGCTGGTGTGAGCCGCTGCGTCAGGGCGACCACCTCGGCGTGCACCGACGCCCACCGGCTCGGGGAGGTCGCCGCCATCAGCGGCGCCAGCACGGCCACGGCCGCAGCCCGGTCGCCGGTCTCCGCCACGGCCCGCGCGGTGGTCAGGTAGGCGTCCGCTCCGAGCAGCCACGCGTGTCCCGGTGGCGTCCGGACGGCCTCGATGCCCGCGACGGCCCGGGCCACCAGCTCCGGCCGACCCGTGGCCTGGGCCAGCGGTGCGAGGGTGAGCAGCTGGTAGGCCTCGTCGCCGTGCCCGGCCACGGCGTCCCAGGCCGGACCCGCGACCGTGGCCGCCTCCTCGGGCCGACGCGCGTCGAGCAGGCTCGCGGCCAGCAGGCCGGCCGCCGTGGCCAGCCACCAGGGGTGGTCGACCTCCGCCGCCTCCGCCAGCGCGGCGCGTCCCTCGGCCACTGCAGTGTCGAGGTCCCCCGCGACCCCGGCGAACCGGGCCGCGTGGGCCCGGAAGAAGAGTGCATGCGCGGGGAAGCCGGACGCGAGGTTCGTCTCGACGGCTGCTGCCACCTTGGCCCGGGCCTGGTCGACGTCGCCCTCCGACATGGCGACGAACGACTCCTCGAACAGGCACCAGGACAGCACCCAGTCGCCGCGCGCCCGGCGGACCAGCGGCAGCAGCTCCTCGAGAACTGCCGTCAGCCCCGGACCGTCCCCGAGGTACGCGTGGACGGTCTTCAGCCCGTCCAGGCCGGCCACGAGGGCTCCCTCCTCCCCCGAGGCGCGGCCGGCCGCCACGGCCCGCTCAGCGTAGGCCAGGCCCTCGTCGAAGCGCAGGCGGCTGACCGCGAGCACCGCGAGCCGGGAGCCGAGCTCGGCCGCCACCCGCCGGTCGCCGAGCTCGCCCGCCAGGGCCAGGCCCCGGGTCACGTACTCCCCCCACGACACGGCGGGGTGGTGCAGCGCGACCGGCACGTCGCCGCCCCTGGCCGCCAGCGCCGTCATCTCCAGGCGGCGGTCGCCGGTGCGCCGGGAGAGCTCCAGCGCCTCGTCGAGGTCGCGCAGGGCCTCCGGGAACGCGGTGGCGGTCTCCCGTGCGGTCGCCCGGGCGAGCAGCACCTGCACCCGCAGGTCGGCCGCCCCGGCCGCCTCGGCGCACTGCAGCGCGCGGTCGAGCAGCGCGACCGCGTCCGGGGCCGCGGCCTCTCCCAGCGCCCTGCGGCCGGCCCGCAACCACCCCCGCGCGGCCCGAGCGTGGTCCGCGACGGCCTCGGCGTGCCGGGCCATCTCCTCGGGGACGTCGGAGAGCAGGTCCGCGGCCCGGCGGTGGTGCGCCAGCTGCAGGGCGGGCGCGAGATCGGCGTAGACCACCTCCTGGACGAGGTCGTTGGCGAACTCGTAACCGGTCGAGGTGCGGGCCAGCAGCGCGTAGCTCGTGAGCGACTCGCAGTGCCGGACGACCTCCAGGTCGCCGCGGTCGAGGAGCCGGGCGAGCACCTGCGGGTCGATGCGCGCCCCGAGGACCGACGCGGCCTGCAGCACGGTCGTGGCGTCCGGACCGGTGCGTGAGACGCGCTGGAGCACGGCGTCGCGCAGGGTGCCGGGGACGCCGCTGTCCCCGGCCGCGAGGGCCCGCAGCATCTCGACGACGCTCAGGGCGTGTCCCTTCGTCCGGGCGAGGATCTCCTCGGCGTGCCCGCCCTGCCCGGCCTCCTCGGCCATCGCCCGCACGGCCGCCACCGGCAGCGCGCCGAGGTCGACCCGCAGCCGATGCTGCCCGGTCACCAGCAGCGTCGGGTCGACCTCGGCGTCGCGTGCCGCCGCGACCATGAGCACCTGAGCGGCCCCGACCTGACGGGTGAGGTGGTCGAGCAGGTCCAAGGTGGCCAGACCGGCCTCCTGCGCGTCGTCCAGCAGGAGCAGCACCGGCCGGCCACGCGCGATCCCGCTCAGGACCTGCACCACGCTCTGGTAGGCCCGGCGTCGCTCCAGCTCGGCGGAACGCTGGTGCCAGGGCGGCGCCTCGTCGCGGGGGCGTCCCGCCTCGGGCAGCAGCAGACGCCAGACGTCCCGGTCGGCGCCGAGGAGATCCTCGAGCTGCGCGGCGGGGAGTGAGACCAGCATCGGCCGCAGCGCGTCGACCACCGGCTGGAGGAACAGGGACCGCTCCGCCGCGTGGCACCGGGCCGAGAGCACCAGACCCCCGGTCTCCTCCACCACCCCGACCAGCTCGGACAGCAGCCGTGTCTTCCCGACGCCCCCCGGCCCGGTGACCGCCACGAGCGAGGGGCGCCTGGCCACGGCGGCCGCCCAGGCCTCCCGCAGCAGGCCCACCTCCGCCTCCCGGCCGAGCAGCCTGGGGGGCGGCGGCGCAGCAGGGACCGGCCGGTCCCCGAGGTCGACCGGCCCGCCGCGGAGCAGGGCGAGGTGCAGGTCGCGCGTCTGGCGCTGCGGGTCGGCACCCAGCTCGAGCCGCAGGAGGCGGGCCAGCCCGGCGTAGGTGGACAGGGCCCGCGCCTGCTCACCGGAGGCAGCGAGCACCCCCATGAGATCCCGCACCGCCCGCTCGTCGAACGGGTCGGCCAGGTGCGCCCGCTCGGCCAGGTCCCGCACCGACGCCGGCGCCCCGGTGGCCAGTGCCGCGGCGACCGCTAGGTGGCTCGCCCGGCGCCGCAGCAACCGGATCTCCTCGCGGAGGGGAGCCAGCCACGGCTCGTCCCCCAGGTCGTCCATCCCGACGTGCGCCGCCAGCTCGGTCACGACCCGGGACGCCGCCGCCGACGCCAGCGCCGGCTCACCGGCATGCAGCCGCGCGTCGGCCTCCTCCCCCAGCGCGTGGGCGGCGTCGAGATCAGTGGTCCACGGGTCCCCGCGGGAGAGGCCGTAGGCCGAGCGCGACCCCCGGACCACCTCGGACCCGAGGACCCCGCGGAGCCGGCTCACCAGCGTGGCGACCCCGGCCGCAGGGTCGACCGGCTGCTGCTCTGCCCAGAGCACGTCGGCGAGCCGGTCCGTCGGGACCAGAGCCCCGCGTTCCACCAGCAGCAGGGCCAGCAGGTGTCGTCCCTTGCGGCTGCCCAGGGCCCGCCCGGTGAGGACTGTCCCCGCGCGGACCGCAGCCAGCGGGCCGCACACGCGCAGCAGGACCGGCCCGCCGGCACTCCGGTCGGGCGGGCCGCCCTCGTCCCTCGTGGACGTCAGAGAAGCGTCCGGTAGAGGTCCAAGGTGCGGGTGGCGATCGCCGGCCAGGAGAACGCCTCGAGGGCGCGGCGCCGGCCGGCGAGGCCCATCGCGCGGGCCCGGTCGGGGTCGGCGAGAACCTCGCCGAGAGCGGCCGCGATCCCGGCCTCGAACGCCGAGGGGTCCAGCGGCGTCCCGCTGCCGTCGGCGACCTGCTCGATCGGCACGAGCAGCCCGGTCTCGCCGTCGGCCACGACCTCGGGGATCCCGCCGGTGGCGGTGGCGACGACCGGGATCTCGCAGGCCATCGCCTCGAGGTTCACGATGCCCATCGGCTCGTAGATCGACGGGCAGGCGAAGACGGTGGCATGGCTGAGGACCTGGATCACGTCCGGCTTCGGCAGCATCTCCTGGATCCACACGACGCCGTCGCGGTCACGCCGCAGCTCCTCGACGAGGACGGTCACCTCGGCGAGTATCTCGTCGGTGTCGGGGGCTCCGGCGCACAGCACGATCTGCGCCGCCGGGTCGAGGGCCAAGGACGCGCGCAGCAGGTGCGGCAGCCCCTTCTGCCGGGTGATCCGCCCGACGAACACCACCGACGGTCGGTCGGGGTCGATGCCGTGCCGGGTGAGCACGTCCGTCCCCGGGTCGGGCCGGTACTCCTCGGTGTCGATGCCGTTGTGCACCACGTGCACCCGGCCCGCGTCCACGTCGGGGTAGCAGCGCAGCAGGTCGTCGCGCATCCCGGCGGACACGGCGATGACGGCGTCGGCCCCCTCGAGCGCCGTCCGCTCCGCCCAGGAGGAGAGGGCATAGCCGCCACCCAGCTGCTCGGCCTTCCAGGGCCGCAGCGGCTCGAGGCTGTGCGCGCTCATGACGTGCGGCACGCCGTAGAGCAGCTTGGCGAGGTGGCCGGCCGTGTTGGCGTACCAGGTGTGCGAGTGGACGAGGTCAGCACCGTCGCATCCGGCGACCATCGTCAGGCCCGTGCCGAGCGTCCGCAGCGCGGCGTTCGCGTCCACGAGCCCCTCGGGCACGCCGTACGCGGTCACCCCGGCCTCGTCGCGCGGGGCGCCCATGCAGCGCACCTGCACGTCGACGAGCCGTCTCAGCTCGCGGGCGAGGTACTCGACGTGGACGCCGGCACCCCCGTAGACCTCGGGCGGATATTCACGGGTGAGCAGGTCGACGCGCATGGCGTGATCGTGGCACTACAGGGGTAGCGTGCGCACCATGCCTCAACGGGTCCTCTCCATCGTCCTCGCTGGGGGCGAGGGCAAGCGCCTCATGCCGCTGACCGCCGACCGCGCCAAGCCGGCCGTGCCGTTCGGTGGCATCTACCGGCTCATCGACTTCGTGCTGTCGAACCTCGTCAACGGCGGCTACCGCAAGATCGTGGTGCTCACGCAGTACAAGAGCCACAGCCTCGACCGGCACGTGTCCAGCACCTGGCGCCTCTCGACGATGCTGGGCAACTACGTGGCGCCGGTGCCCGCCCAGCAGCGCCTCGGACCGCGCTGGTTCGCGGGATCTGCAGACGCCATCTACCAGAGCCTCAACCTGATCGGCGACGAGCAGCCCGAGCACGTCATCGTCTTCGGCGCCGACCACATCTACCGCATGGACCCCAGCCAGATGGTGGCCCAGCACATCGACAACGGTGCCGGTGTCACGGTCGCCGCGATCCGCCAGCCGATCTCGCTGGCCGACCAGTTCGGCGTCATCGAGACCGCCAACGACCGGCACCTGATCGCCGCGTTCCGCGAGAAGCCCACCGACGCGGTCGGCCTGGCCGACGACCCGGAGTCGGTCTACGCATCGATGGGCAACTACGTCTTCCGCACCGAGGTCCTGCTCGAGGCCCTCCGGAAGGACGCGCTCGACCCCAGCAGCAAGCACGACATGGGCGGCAACATCATCCCGATGCTGGTGGCCCAGGGCCAGGCGCAGGTCTACGACTTCCGGGACAACGACGTCGCCGGGTCGACCGAGCGCGACAAGGACTACTGGCGCGACGTCGGCACGCTGGACGCATTCTACGACGCGCACACCGACCTCATCGCGGTGCACCCCGTCTTCAGCCTCTACAACAAGGAATGGCCGATCTACACCTCGCACGACCCGCTGCCGCCGGCCAAGTTCGTGCACAACGAGGCCGGCCGTACCGGGACCGCCATCAACTCCTTCGTGTCCAGCGGCGCGGTCGTCTCCGGGGGCCATGTCGAGGGCTCGGTCCTCTCGCCCTGGACGATGGTCCACTCGTGGGCCGAGGTCACCGGCAGCGTGCTGATGGACAACGTCCGCATCGGCCGCAAGGCGGTCGTGCAGAACGCCATCCTCGACAAGAACGTCGTCGTGCCCGAAGGCGCCAAGGTCGGCGTCGACCACGAGCACGACCGGGCCCGCGGCTTCCTGGTGTCCGAGGGCGGCATCACGGTGGTCGGCAAGGGTCAGCGCGTCTCGCTCTGATGGACCAGTCGAACGACGCTGCTCGCGGGAGCGGCCTGCTGGTCACGGTGAGCGGCCGCGACCGCCCCGGCATCACCTCCAGCCTCTTCGCCGCGCTCGGGGGCGTCGACGCCACCGTCGTCGACGTGGAGCAGGTCGTGATCCGCGGCCGCCTCGTGCTCGGCGTGCTGCTGCGCGCCCCCTCCTCGGTCGAGGGCAAGGTGCAGTCCGCCCTCGAACGGGCCCTCGCACCGCTCGGGATGGACGTCGAGGTCGCGGCCGGCTCCCTGGACGAGGGACCGCACCGCGGCGGCCGCAGCCACGTCACCGTGCTGGGGCACCCGCTGCGACCGGTCCATCTCGGCGGCATCGCCGGCTGCGTCGCCGACTACGGCGGCAACATCGACCGGATCGTCCGGATCGCGCACTACCCGGTGACGGGCGTCGAGCTGGAGGTGTCCGGGGTCGACCCCCTGGTGCTGCGCCGCCAGCTGGCGCTCACCGCCGCGGCCCTCGGCGTCGATGTCGCGGTGGAGCGGTCCGGCCTGCACCGGCGAGCCAAGCGGCTGGTGGTGATGGACGTCGACTCCACCCTGGTGCAGGGGGAGGTCATCGAGATGCTGGCGGCCCGCGCAGGCTGCGAGGACGAAGTCCGTGAGGTGACCGAGGCGGCGATGGGCGGCGACATCGAGTTCGCCGAGTCCCTGCGCGCCCGCGTCCGGCTGCTCGCGGGCCTGGACGCGGCGGTGCTGGACGACGTACGCCGGGACCTGCAGCTGGCGCCGGGGGCCCGCACCTTCGTGCGCACACTCAAACGGCTCGACTACAAGCTGGCGATCGTCAGCGGTGGCTTCACCCAGGTGACCGACGGCCTGGTCGCCGACCTCGGCATCGACTACTCGGCCGCCAACACCCTCGAGGTGGTCGGCGGCCGGCTCACCGGCGAGGTCGTCGGCGATGTCGTCGACCGGGCCGGCAAGGCCGCCGCGCTGGAGCGGTTCGCCGCAGCGGCCGGCATCCCGGTGGCGCAGACCGTCGCGATCGGCGACGGGGCGAACGACCTCGACATGCTGGCCCGCGCGGGTCTGGGCATCGCCTACAACGCGAAGCCGGTGGTGCGGGACGCCGCCGACGCAGCGCTGACAGTTCCCTACCTCGACGCGATCCTGTTCCTGCTCGGCATCTCGCGCGACGAGATCGAGGACGCCGATGCCGCCGAGGGCATCGACGTGGTCACTCCCCCGACCTGACGCCACCTGCCACCTGACACCTCGGCTAGCGCTGCGGGGACCAGAGCTCGACCAGCCGGCCGTCACCCGCCGTGACCTCCACGACCGCGGCCGAGCCGGGCCGCATGCCGCGCAGGTCGCCCGTCAGTGCCATCAGGGCCTGCTCGAGGGCCGGGTTGTGGCCCACCACGACCAGCACCGGGACGTCGGTGGACACCACGTGCTCCACCACCTCCCGGGGGCCGGCCAGGTAGAGCTCGCGGGAGACCACCACGTCGGCCGCCTGTGGCAGGGTCGTCCGGACCGCGTCCCAGGTCTGCCGGGCCCGGGTGGCCGACGACACCCAGACGTGGTCGACCCGGTCGACCCGACCGGCCAGCCATCGGCCGGCGTCGCCCGAGTCGGACTCGCCCCGGGAGGTCAGCCGGCGGCCGTGGTCGTCGCCCTCCTCACCGCTCCCGGCCTTGCCGTGGCGGACGAGGACCACGAGGCGCGGCGCGCTGTCCATCGGGTCATCCTGCCTGTCGCAGGGCGCGGCCTCTACCCTCGGGGCGTGCCTCGTCGAGCGGTGACCCCTGTCGCAGCCGGGACCCTGTGCGTCATCGGCGGCGCCGAGGACCGCACCGGGTCACGTGTCGTGCTGCGCGAGTTCGTCCGGCTGGCGGGCGGCAACGGGGCCAGGGTGGCGGTCGTGGCCACCGCGTCGTCGCTGGGTCCAGAGATCCTCGACGACTACTCCGCCGTCTTCCGCGAGCTGGGTGCCGGCGAGGTCCTGCCGCTGCGGCCGCAGTCGCGCTCCGAGGCCGACGACCCGGATCTCGCCGACCGGCTCGCGGGTGTCGACGCCGTCTTCATGACCGGCGGCAACCAGCTCAAGCTCACCCAGGTGATCGGTGGAACGCGGTTCGGTGACGCGGTGCGGGCGGCGTACGAGCGAGGCGCGCTGGTCGGCGGCACGTCGGCGGGGGCCAGCGCCGTGAGCGAGCACATGATCGCTTTCGGCGACGAGAGCGACACCCCGCGCCAGGGCGTCACCGCGTCGGCGGCCGGGCTCGGCCTCCTCCCGGACGTGATCGTCGACCAGCACTTCTCCCAGCGCAACCGCTACGGACGGCTCCTGTCGCTCGTGGCCCGATCGCCGCGGTTGCTCGGCATCGGTGTCGACGAGGACACCGCAGCTGTGGTCCGTGGGGGGCACCTGCTGGAGGTCGTCGGCAGTGGCTGCGTCTTCGTCGCCGACGGGTCGGCCGCGGTGAGCGACGCCCACATGGCAGAGCTCGGCGCGCCGCTCCTCGTCTCCGGCGTCGTGGTCCACGCGCTCCCCTCGGGGGCCCGGTTCGACCTGGCCCTGCGCCGTCTGGTCGACTTCCGCGAGGAGCACCTGGCCCACCAGATCCGCGCCCGCCCAGAGGAGGACGACGACGCATGAGGACCGCAGCGGCATGACGGCTCACCCGGACCTCGCGATCCTGCAGACCCGGGTCTACCGCGGGCCCAACCTGTGGTCCTACGAGCCGGCGATCCACCTGCTGGTCGACCTCGGGTCCCTCGAGGAGCACCCGACCAACACGCTGCCCAATTTCGTCGACGGGCTGGTCGACGCCCTCCCCCACCTCACCCGGCACACCTGCTCACGTGGCCACCGCGGCGGCTTCCTCGAGCGCCTCAAGGAAGGCACCTGGCTCGGCCACGTGTCCGAGCACGTCGCCCTGCAGCTGCAGCAGGAGGCCGGCCACGAGATCCGGCGCGGCAAGACCCGCGGCACCGGCGTCACCGGGCAGTACAACGTCATCTACGGCTACGTCGACGAGCAGGTCGGACTGCGCGCCGGCACCCTTGCCGTTCGTCTCGTCAACCACCTGGTGCGGGCCGACCCGGAGTTCGACTTCGCTGCCGAGCTGGAGAACTTCCTGCTGCAGGCCCAGCGCACGGCGTTCGGGCCGTCGACGCAGGCGATCCTCGACGAGGCCGTCTCGCGCGACATCCCGTGGCTCCGCCTCAACCAGCACTCGCTGGTCCAGCTGGGCCAGGGTGTCCACCAGCAGCGCATCCGGGCGACCATGACGTCGAACACGTCGGCGCTAGCCGTCGACATCGCCGGCGACAAGGAGCTCACGACCCGACTGCTCGCCGCCGCCGGCCTGCCGGTGCCACGCTCGGAGTCGGTGCGGACCGCGGAGCAGGCCGCACGGGTCGCCGACCGCATCGGCTACCCCGTCGTGGCCAAACCGCTGGACGGCAACCACGGGCGCGGCGTGATGCTCGACCTCAAGGACGCCGACGATGTGCGGGCCGCCTTCCCCACCGCAGAGGGTGAGTCCCGCCGCGGCTGGGTCGTCGTGGAGTCCTTCATCACCGGCAAGGACTACCGGGTCCTGGTCATCGGCGGGAAGCTCGTGGCGCTCGCCGAGCGCGTCCCGGCCCACGTCGTCGGCGACGGCAACCGCACGGTCCACGAGCTGGTCGACGAGACCAACGCGGACCCACGTCGCGGCGTCGGCCACGAGAAGGTGCTCACCCGCATCACGGTCGACGACGCAGCCGTTGCGCTGGTGCGTGAGCAGGGCTACGCCATGGACGAGGTGCCACCAGAGGGCACGATGGTCAAGCTCACCCTGACCGGCAACATGTCGACCGGCGGCATCTCGATCGACCGCACTCTCGAGGCGCATCCCGACAACGTCGAGATCGCCGAGGAGGCCGCCCGCGTCGTCGGGCTCGATGTCGCCGGGATCGACTTCATCTCCCCCGACATCGCCGAGCCGGTCCGCGAGACCGGCGGCGCGATCTGCGAGGTCAACGCCGCGCCCGGCTTCCGGATGCACACGCATCCCACCGTCGGCGACGCGCAGTTCGTCGCCAAGCCGGTAGTCGACTCGCTGTTCCCGCCGGGCAGCCCGAGCCGGATCCCGATCGTCGCCGTGACCGGCACGAACGGGAAGACCACGACCGCGCGGATGATCGCCCACGTCTTCAAGGGGATGGGACGCAAGGTAGGCATGACGTCCACCGACGGCATCGTCATCGACGAGCGCCTGGTCATCCGTGCCGACGCGAGCGGCCCCAAGTCGGCGCGGATGGTGCTGCAGAACCCGCGGGTCGACTTCGCGGTGTTCGAGGTCGCGCGCGGCGGCATCCTGCGCGAGGGCCTGGGCTACCAGCGCAACGACGTCGCCGTCGTGCTCAACGTCGCACCCGACCACCTGGGCATGCGGGGCATCGACACCCTGGAGCAGCTCGCCGAGGTCAAGCAGGTCGTCGTCGAGGCCGTGCCGCGCGACGGGTTCGCGGTGCTCAACGCCGACGACGAGCTGGTGCGTGGGATGCGGCGGCGCTGCTCCGGCGAGGTGATCTGGTTCTCGATGGCACCGGCCGGGAGCGAGACCATGGACATGATCGACGCGCACTGCCGCCGCGGTGGTCGCGCCGTGGTCCTCGAGCGCGGCGACCTGGGCGAGATGATCGTGCTGCGGCACGGGCGCCGCTCCATGCAGCTGGCCTGGACCCACCTGCTGCCCGCCACCTTCGGCGGCAAGGCGAAGATGAACGTGCAGAACTCGCTGGCCGCCGCGGGTGCCGCGTTCGCGGCCGGCGCCCACCTGCACGACATCCGGCAGGGCCTGCGGACCTTCACGACCTCGTACTACCTGTCGCCCGGACGCCTGAACCAGATCGACGTCGGCGGCGCCACCGTCATCGTCGACTACTGCCACAACGCGCCCGGCATGCGCATGCTCGGCGACTTCGTCGAGCAGCTCGCCGAGAGCGCACAGCAGACGAAGGACCTCGCCAAGCCGCAACGGGTCGGCGTCGTGACCACTGCCGGCGACCGCCGCGACGAGGACATGCGCGAGCTGGGATCCGTGGCCGCCGAGCACTTCGACGTCCTCATCGTCCGCGAGGACGAGGCCCTGCGTGGGCGCGCCCGCGGCGCGGTGGCCGAGCTGGTCGCCGAGGGCGCCCGGGACGCCATGGCCAAGGGCGCCCGGTGCAAGCAGGTCGAGGTGGTGCTGGAGGAGATCTCCGCCGTGCACCATGCGATGACCCGGGCCAACCCCGGTGACCTGGTCGTGCTGTGCGTCGACAAGCACGCCAGCGTGCTGGCCGAGCTCGAGACGATGTCGCAGCAGGCCCAGGCCGGGGCGCACGTCGGCGAGGCCGTCGGAGACCCGGACACCGTCGTCGCGCCGTGAGCCTCGGATGAGCCGGCGCTTCCTTGTCCTGCACGGCTGGGAGAACCACCGGCCACCCGGGCACTGGCAGTGGCAGCTCGTGGACGCACTGCGCGGCCGCGGCGAGCAGGTCCTGTACCCGCAGCTGCCCTCCCCCGATCTCCCCGTGCTGGACGACTGGCTCGCGGCGTTCGACGCCGAGTGGCTCCAGATGGGAGACGGCGAACGGGTCGTGGTCGCGCACAGCCTGAGCTGCCTGCTGTGGCTGCACGCGGCGTCTCGCGGGCTGGTGGAGCCCGCCACCGACCGGCTCCTGCTCGTCGCTCCACCGAGCCCGGCCGTCACCGCCGCCACCCCGGCGATGGCGGGATTCTTCGCACCTCAAGACCCGGCCAGCGTGTGGGCGTCGTCGCGCGCCGCCGTCCGACTCGTGTGCTCGGACGCCGATCCCTACAGCACCGAGGGCACCGCTCGGGAGCTCTACAGCAACCCGCTCGGGCTCGACGGCGAGGTCGTGCCCGGCACCGGGCACCTCACGATCGACGACGGGTACGGCCCGTGGCCGGCCGCCCTCGAGTGGTGCCTCGACGGGTCGGCCCGCTTCGCCGCTGCCTCGCCCGGCTGACTGCCCCGGTGACCGATGTTGAGGTGCTCGGCTCCGCCACGGCAGGCGGCGAACGTGCCGCCGAGGGTCATGACAGTTGCGTTCGCCTGAGAATGCTTCCTTTCGCTTGTCGTCCTCACGCAGCGGCGGCGAGAGGCTCGCCGCAGAAGTCACGGTGGTCTCGCGGCCGAACCTGTCGCAATCGAGCGGTTTGAGGCTGGCGTCGTACGGGGTCCGTCGTACCGAGGGTGTCGACGAGGAACGTGTCGAAGGACCGGCCGTGCTGCACTCCGAGCTGGCCAGGCGCGCCGACTTCCGTGCCGCCTTGCGCATGACGCTGCGGGGTGCTGCTGTGAACTCATGTGCTCAGTTCGACGCCCGAGCTGTGCGGTCCGGGCCGCAGTCCTGTTGCTGTCGGCAGTGGTTTCGGTGTCCGGATGCTCTGCAGGCGCACCGAGGGCTGCCAGTGCGAGTCGGCCACCCGCTGTCACTACCGCGTCGACACCTAAGCCCTGATCCACCGATGATCTTGGGGTTGTCAGCGGGTCGGAACACGAAGATGCCCTTGCGTGGCAACAGAATCGGGCTTGCGAAGGACCGAATCTGACTGCTCACGAAGGGCATCTCGTAGATGCGACTCTCTCA
>JBBRVW010000042.1:0-40748 GCA_038246545.1 Actinomycetes bacterium
AGGCCGCCGGCCAGGCCGAGAGCGGTCTCGCCCGAGTCGGTCAGCCGGCGCTTCGCGCTCGGCTTCACGCTGAGCCGGTCGACGACGACGTCGATCGAGTGCTTGTACTTCTTGTCGAGCCTGGGCGGCTCGGCCAGCGACACCGTGGCGCCGTCGACCCGGGCCCGGCTGTAGCCCTTGGTCTGCAGCTCGCGGAAGAGCTCGACGAACTCCCCCTTGCGGCCGCGGACCACCGGGGCCAGCACCTGGAAGCGGGTGCCCCCTTCCATCTCGAGGACCCGGTCGACGATCTGCTGCGGGGTCTGGCGGCTCACCGGCTCACCGCAGACCGGGCAGTGCGCGCGCCCGGCGCGGGCGAACAGCAGCCGGAGGTAGTCGTAGACCTCGGTGATGGTGCCGACCGTGGACCGGGGGTTGCGGCTGGTCGACTTCTGGTCGATCGAGACGGCCGGCGACAGGCCCTCGATGAAGTCGACGTCGGGCTTGTCCATCTGGCCGAGGAACTGCCGGGCGTACGCCGACAGCGACTCGACGTAGCGGCGCTGACCCTCGGCGAAGATCGTGTCGAACGCGAGGCTCGACTTGCCGGAGCCGGACAGGCCCGTGAAGACGATCAGGGCGTCACGGGGCAGGTCGAGGGAGACGTCCTTGAGGTTGTGCTCGCGCGCACCTCGGACGATCAGACGGTCCACGAAGATCCTTCTCGGCCGTTGGCGGTCGGGCTGTCGGGCGAGGTCTCCACCCGGCCGACCCATGCTAAGCGGCGGGTCGGACAGATACCGTCATGCCTGTGACGAGCGGCGACGAGGACGACCTGCAGGCGGCCCTCGACGAGATGGCGGCGGCCACCGACCGCTTGCTGACCAGCGTCGACGGCCTCACCGAGCCGGCCTGCCGCGAGCCGTCGCTGCTGCCCGGCTGGACCCGGGGACACGTCCTCACCCACGTCGCGCGCAACGCCGACGCCCTGACCAACCTGGTCCTCGCTGCGGTGACCGGCGACGGGCGTCCGATGTACCCGGGCGGGCCGGACTCCCGGGACCTCGAGATCGAGGCCGGTGCCGGGCGGCAGCTCGGCGACCTCCGGCTGGACCTGGCGGAGTCGGCGGAGCGCCTGCTGGCGGCGTTCGCCGACTTCCCGGCCGAGGCCCGGGAACGGGAGGTCGCCATGCGGTGGGGCGCCACGGCGTACGGCTGGGAGCTCCCGCGGATCCGGACCCGCGAGGTGGAGATCCACCACGTCGACCTGGACACGGACTACGGCCCGGACGACTGGGACCCGGAGTTCGCGGCGCGGACCCTGGACCAGCTGGCCGGGCTGTTCCGCAATGCGCGCGACTGCCCGGTCGGGACGCTCGTCGCCGTCGACCGGGACGCCCGCTGGGAGGTCGCCGCTGACGGGCCGGCACTGTCCGGGAGCGCGACGGCGCTGGCGGCCTGGCTGACCGGCCGGTCGCCGGGTGACGGGCTGACGCTCAGCGACGGTGGTCAGGTACCTCCGGCGCCGCGCTGGACCTAGCCGGGTCGGACCGCTCGACGGCAGGCGCGTCGACCGTGCCGACCACGTCGGGCGGGCCGGTCTCGCCGGGATCGTCCGGGTCCGCCGAGACGTGTGCCACGACCTCGTCGTCACCCCGCAGCCGCTTGCTCAGCCGCGACCAGCGCAGCCGCCGGTCGAACTCGTGTGCGCGCGCGGACTGGGCGGCCATGTCGCGGAGGAATCCACGGCCGTGGTCCGGTCCGTCCCCGGCCGTCATGTCGCCCCTGACCGTCGCTGCCCGAACCCTCGGGCGGACCGTAACGTGGGCCGCAGGTCGGCACGATCCCCTGAACGGACGACTGGAGGCACGAGTGGGCTACACCGGTGCGGTGACGCAGGGCGGCGGCGCGGACGTCCGCGAGCTGTCGACCCTGACGATCGGCAAGGTCTCGGTCGGGCCGATGGACAACAACGCGTACCTGCTGACCTGCCGGGAGACCGGCGAGCGGCTGCTCGTGGACGCGGCGAACGACGCCGCGACACTGCTGGCGCTCGTCGGTGCCGGTGGGCTCGATCAGGTCGTCACGACCCACCAGCACCGCGACCACTGGCAGGCGCTCGGCGCGGTCGTCGAGGCGACCGGTGCACGCACCCTGGCCGGCCGCGCCGACGCGCCGGGCATCCCGGTGGTGACCGACGTGCTGCTCGACGACGGCGACCGGCTGCGTGTCGGTCACGTCGAGCTGGAGGTCGTCGGACTCGTCGGCCACACGCCCGGCTCGGTGGCGCTGGTGCACCGCGACCCCGACGGGCCAGCGCACCTGTTCACCGGCGACTCGCTGTTCCCCGGCGGTCCTGGCCGGACAACCAATCCGCACGACTTCGGGACGTTGATCGACGACGTCGAGCACAAGCTGTTCGACCGGTTGCCGGACGACACCTGGTTCTATCCCGGGCACGGCAAGGACTCCACGTTGGGCGCGGAGCGCGCGTCGCTGCCGAAATGGCGTTCCCGGGGCTGGTGAGGAACCTTCAGACCCCGCGAGGACGCCCCGCCGGGAGGAATCGGCGGGGCGTCGTCGTGTCGAGCCGATGGAGGCGCACCACTGAGCGGGCCGGCGATGGGGCGCCAGCTGGCCCACCGCAGCGGCTCACGCTGTTGCGGGCGTCAGCCGTCCACATCCTCGGCGCGGGGAGTGCCGCTGACGTGAGCAGGCCCTGTCGAACCCTCACCCGGCGCATCGCCACCGGACTGCTCGGCCGGTCGCTCGTCCGCCGGTGACGCCGTCCGTCCGCCCGGGGTGTCCTCCGGGGCTGGGCGGCTCATCCCGGACGTCATCTCGACCATGCCCCGATGGCGGCGCCCGGCCGTGCCAAAAGGGAACGTCTGCCCGGCTGAGCCGGTCGAAACCCGCGCGCAGCTTGTTCCTGCAGCCCGTGGGAGGGCAGGGGCGCACCGGCCGCGTTGTTGCCTCGTCGGGCTGGCGCTGCTCAAGCTCGGCTGAGGCGGCCCGCGCCCCTAGCCGGGGGGCATCTGAGGCGCAGGCCTGACCGCGGGGCGTTGAACTCCGCCGCGGCTAGACGTCACCGTGGAGGCCTCCTGACCAGAACGTCAAGAGGTGGCCAGGAGTAGGTGGTCTGGCTCACCAGGCGTCATCAGGCGATCACTGGAACGAGACCTCCGTCGGGTGTCTATCCCCCCGGCCGCTGAGATCCCACGTCCGTCTGCCCGATGCCAGACCCCGGCGCGCCAGGAGACACTGATTTCCGGACAGGCGGGGGCGCCGGTCTGGGGGGAATCTTGGTCGGTAACACGGCCGCACAGGGCCCGCGCTGCGCAACCCGGGGGGGACGCAGCCGGGCCCTTGCCGCGTCTGAGCCTGCGCCTCGCCACCTGCTGGGGCCGGTGCTCCCGGCCGCCGGTGGATGGGCGAGCACCGAGCCGGCGGCCGGGACGTTTGGGCCGGCGACATGGCGGCCATGGCACTGCGCGCAATTCCGCCGGGCTCATGCGGACGCCCCCACCACCGGGGCGGGACAGCTGCGCCACCAGCTCATCGATCGAATCCGGCTCGCCGCCGGACGGGAGGCGCATCACCGACACCTTCGAGCAGCTCCCGCCGGCCGGCGCGAAGCTCGGCGAGCAGCGGATGCGCGACCGTCTGCCCGGTCGACCCGGTCGAGGTGAGCTGACCGGCCAGCGCGGCGTGCAGGGCGTGGAGATGGTCGAGCAGCCGGGCCACTCGGTGAGCACTCGGCCTCGACCGCGTCCCACGCGTACGCGGCGGTGATGCGGTCGAGCAGGGCCGTGCCGCGGGACCTGTCGGGCTTCGGCTTCGTCACGGAGTTGTCTCCTTCGTCGGTGGAAAATTGAGACTCAACGAAGTGGGGGTGGCATGGGCGGAGAGGCGGGTCCGCTGGGCGGAAAACCCTAAAAATCAGGGGACGGGGGGTGCTCACTCATGCCGGCTCCGAGGCGTTCGCCTCGCTGCTGGACGACGTCGAGGCCAAGGTGTTCGGCCGGCTGCCCGACGACACCTGGTTCTCCCCGGGGCATGGCAACGACTCCACCCTCGGCGCCGAGCGGCCGGCGCTGCCCGAGTGGCGGGCCCGGGGCTGCTCGCCCGCGTGTCCGCCGTTCCCCGCGCGCCGTCGGGGCCCTAGACTGACCTCGGCTGGGCGGCAGGTCTGCCGCCCGCCGTGGGAGTGAGACGCAGTGCGCCTGCCGACCGGAGGACACAGGGGGCGGCACCGCGCGCGCCCGGCGAGCCGCCCGGGCGGCACGGGCCGCACGGGCCGGGCGATCGTCGCGGCCGGCGCCGCCACCGGCCTGGCGGCTGCCGTCGTCCTGGGGATCCCCGCGCTGCAGCAGTGGCGGGGCAGCTCGACCGTGCGCACCTCCGTGTCGGACCCGCACGGCCCGACCGGCGGCGGCCTGCTGGCCGGCCCGTCGGACCCGGTCGGCCGCCGGCTGCCGAGCCGCGGGCCTGCCGGCACGGGTCGACGCGCGGGGAACAGCCCGACCGACCCGGCGGCGACGTCCGGCGGGCCGGCGTCGGCGGCGCCCACCTCCCGACCGACCGGACCTCGCGCGACGGCCGGCCCGGGTCGCGCCGGCCGGCCGGCCGGATCCCCGTCGGCGACGAAACAGCGGACGTCAAAGACGCCGTCGCCGACACCGAGCCGGAAGCGCACTGCGCCTCACCCGGCATCCGCCCCGCCGGCCGCGCCGGCTCCCGCGCCGCCGAACCCGCCCGCCCCGGCAGCGCCGCCACCCGCTGCGGCCTCCACCATCGGGCCGGCGACAGCGTGTGTCGGCACGAGCCGGCCGGCGACGTACGACCACGTGATCTGGATCTGGTTCGAGAACAAGGCGCCTGTCGTGGGGTCGAGCGCGGCGCCGTACCTCACGTCGCTCGCGGCCCAGTGTGGCCTGGCGACGGACTACCACGGCATCGCGCACCCCTCGCTGCCGAACTACCTGGCGGCCACCGGTGGCTCGACCGCCGGCGTCACCGACGACGGCCCGCCGTCGGCCCACCCGGTCGCCGGTCCTTCGCTGTTCAGCCAGGTCACCGACTCGGGCCGGCAGTGGCGGTCGTACCAGGAGTCGATGCCGGGGACCTGCGCGCTCACGGACTCCGGCCGGTACGCCGTCAAGCACAACCCGGCGGCGTACTACCCGGGTGTCCGCACCGACTGCGCTCGGTGGGACGTGCCGCTCGGCGCGCCGACCGGCGGCGCGCTCGCCGACGCCCTGGCCACCGGGGCCCTCCCGGCGTTCGCCTTCGTCACGCCGGACATGTGCAACGACATGCACGACTGCTCGGTGGCCACCGGTGACGCCTGGCTGGCCCGGTGGGTGCCGACGATCCTGTCCAGCAGCGCCTACGCCGGCGGGCGCACCGCGGTGGTCGTCACGTTCGACGAGGACGACCGCACGAGCGGGAACCGGGTCTCCACCGTGGTGGTGGCGCCCAGCGTGCGGTCCGGCACCACCAGCGGGACGACGTTCGACCACTACTCGCTGCTGCGCACCACCGAGGAGCTGCTCGGCCTGCCCCCCACCCTGGGCAAGGCGGCGACCGCGGCGTCGATGCGGGACGCGTTCGGCCTCTGACCGCGGCGGAGCGCATCCCCCGAGGTCACGGGGCGTAGGACCAGGCCGCGACCCAGTCGACCTGCACGTGGCCGGACACCGAGGGGTCCGGCGGCGGCCCGCTGAGCCGGGTCTCGGTCTGCAGCACCATGTGCATGGGGCGTGCGGGCACCCGGTCGGTCGAGGTGCCGAGGACCTCACCGTCCAGCAGGAACTGCACGCTCCCGGGCTGCCACTCGGTCACCGCCGTGTGCCAGCCGGTGGGGCGCACCTGTGACTCGTACTCGTCCTGCACCCCCAGGCTGTAGGGGCTGCCGTCGTGGGAGGCCTGGTGCAGGAAGGCCTTGAGCCGCGCGTCCAGGTCCGCCTCGGGGAAGTCGATCTCGCCCTCCGACCGCAGGCCCGAGTCGGGCCAGAGCAACCAGGCGATCTTGTAGCCGGGAAGGGTGTCGGCTCGGAACCGGACGGCGTACCGGCCGTACGTCTGGCCGCGGGTGGTCAGCGCGAGCGTCGGTTCCACCGCGGCGACGCGGGCCTGCCCGCCCTCGGTGTGGAGGTAGGTGTCGAGCACCCCGTCCGCGACCGAGACCGTGCGGTCGGGGTCGTAGCTGCCGTGACCGGACGTGTCCTTCCACGGATGCGGATAGGTCCGTCGGAACCGCGGCCCGTAGTAGCCGTCGGAGACGAACCGACCGAGGGCCACGGGCCGGTCGAAGTCCTCGACGAAGACCTGGCGCCAGCCGGGCAGGTCTCCGTGCGGAGCCCGGGTCGCCGGAGCCGAGATCGCGTTGTTGCGGAGCTGGGGCGCTCGCTGGTCGGACCGGCCGCTGAGCCCCAGTCGACCGTCCGCGAGTGCCGCGACCACGACCGCGACCAGCACCAGCGCCGATGCGGCGAGCGACGTCGCGACGACCGGGCTGCCCTCGATCCGGGTGGCCGCGGACGACTTGCGCCGGGTACCCGCCACCGATCCCTCTTCTCGTCCGGTGCGAGCGGTGGACCGCCCCGCGGGCCGGCCGGCAGGGCCGGCCCGCGGGTCAGCGTGGTGTCAGAGCCGCAGCCGGAAGGCCTGGCCGGGGGCGGCCTTCACGACCAGCTTGTAGGCCGACAGCCGGCCGCTGCCCGAGACGGACACGTGGTGGCGCCGGACGTTGGCCCGGTCCACGACCTTGCCGCGCTTGAGCAGCTTGGCGTGCTTGCCGTTCGCCGCCGTCGTGCGGCAGGTCATGGTCCACGCCGAGGAACTGCCGCTGCGGTGGCAGTCGGAGATGCCGGCGCGCGGGACTGCCGCGAGAGCTGTCGTGAAGTTCTTGTACGGCAGCAGGAGGACGCGCAGCTTCTTGACCTTCGCCGTGCGGGTCCACGAGACGCTGTAGCGGGCCTGGGCCACCTTCGCGGTGCCGACGTTGCGCCAGGCGGTGCCGGCCTTGCCCCGACCCTGCAGCAGGACGGTGGCCCCTTCGAACGCGGGGTCGGCGACCGGTCCGGTCGCGCTGGCCCTACCGACGGGACCGGTGACGCTCCCGGGCAGCCGCTGGAGCAGCGGCTTGGGCCGGTCGGCGCGCACGGAGGCGGCCGCGATCACGGCGCTGGGCGGCCCCACCACGCTGCCCGGAGGCGGCGGAGTGGAGCCGGGGGCACCGGGCGCCACGGTGAACGTCCGGTCGGCGCTGACGGTCTTGCCGGACGACAGGGTCGCGACCACGTGCGTCGGGTAGGTCCCGGCACCGAGGGTCAGCGGCAGCGACCAGCCACCGGCGATGTCCAGGGTCGCCGCGAGCGTCTGGCCACCCAGGGTGACTCGCACGGCGGTGACACCGTCGGGCTGGGTGGTGCTCACCGCGGAGGCCAGTTTCGCCGGATCAGGCACCGAGACGCAGGACTCACCGGTGATACGGGCCATGTCGCCCAGCCCGTCGCCGCAGCCGACGTTGTCCTTGTCGTCGATCGCGAAGGCGCGCAGGTGCACGCCGGAGGCCTTGAGCTTGTTGAGGATCGCGGTGGTGGCGGCCGGCGTGCTGGCCACGGTGCCGCGTCCGTCCGAGAGGAACATGATCCACTTCGGCCCCGCCGGCGCACTCCCGAGGGTCTGCAGCGCGAGGTTGATGGCGGCCTCGAACGTCGTGCCGGTCGGGCCGGTGGACCGCCTCAGCGTCCGCGCCGCGGTGACGATCCGCGGCTCGCTGCCGGTGCCGTTGTTGGAGGGGCTGTCGAAGAGCACCGCCGGGCCCGGAGCGGGGTCGAGGTCGTCGGCAGCGGCCGTCGTGGAGAAGTGCTGCAGCGAGACCAGCGAGCTGCCTGCGGACGCGGCGAGGCCGGAGTTGAGAGCGTTCACGGCGCTGATCTCGCAGTCGAGCACGTCACCGGTGGTGTCGTCGCCGTTGAAGTTGTCCTTGGGCCCGAAGTTGCTGTTCCCGTCGCAGTCGAGCTCGCTGGGGTGCGCCGTCGACTGCGAGACGTCGACGGAGAAGAGCACCGTGGTAGTGAGCGTCCCGCCGGAGGCGGTGCCGCGCAGCGTGACCGCTCCCGCCGTCGGCGTGCCCGGGTCCAGGATCGTGACCGACGCAGTCGCGGCGGCCGCGACCGGCACGCCGGTGAGCGTCGCGGCTCCCAGCGCGGTCGCCGCTCCGATCGCGACGAGCGCGCTCAGGCGCCGCGGTGTGGTGATGGTCATCAGTGGTTCTCCCCGTGCTGGATCTGGTCGATGGTCCGGCGCGGGACACGCGCCGTTGTGGAGCGCGATGAGTCAGTCCCTGCTGCTGGACAACGACGCCGCGATGGACACGGAGGCGGCCGCCAGGCTCCGGTGCCGGCGGGTGAACCGGCGCTCCCGGAAGATGGTGCGGAGGACCCGGATGCCGTCCCGCACCGTGTTGAGGTTGCTCTCGCCGTAGATCCGCGGGTGCTCGAAGCTGGGAACCTCGGCCACCTGCGCGCCGGCCCGGGCGAGCCGGACGTTGATCAGGGTCTCGATCTCGAAGCCGTCGCCCCATTCCGGCGCCTCCGACCGGTCGGTGAGCGAGCCCAGGCCGAGCACCGGCACCAGCCGGGTCCAGAACGCGTTGTAGCCGTAGCACAGGTCGGTGTAGCGGGTCCGGTACATCACGTTGACCAGGCCGTTCAGCGCCCGGTTGCCGGCCCGCCGGAGCGGGGTGATGTCGGAGCTGCCACCGCCGGCCCGGAACCGCGATCCCTTGGCGAAGTCGGCACCGGCCTCGAGAGCCGCCACGAAGGCCGGGATCTCGGCCGGGTCCGCGGACCCGTCGGCGTCCAGCATCACCACGACGTCACCCGTGACCGCCGCGAAGCCGTGGGCCAGCGCGTTGCCCTTGCCGCGCCGCACCTGCATGACCACCTCGATGTCGGAGCGCAGCGAGCGCGCGACGGCGACCGTGTCGTCGACCGAGAAGCCGTCGACGAGGATCACCTGGTGCAGGCCCGCGGGCAGCCGTGGCAGGACCAGCGGCAGGTTCCGCGCCTCGTTGAGGGCCGGTACCACGACGCTGACCCGCAACGACGTCCACGGGGCGAGCGGCGCGTCGGGCGCCGACGACACCTGTGGCGGCAGGGGAGCCGTCTCCGGATGGGGTGCCGGCGGCGCCGACTCCCGTCGAGCTCGCTCGAACTGGCGCAGGTCGATGACCTCGCCGTCCGACGACTCCCTGTGCAGCGGGGCATGCCTCGGCAGCCCCTGGTCATGTACGTCCCCTGGCGACGGGTCGCCGAATGGGACGGTCTCCTCTACCGTCATGCTGCCCCCCGGCAGAACGTGCGCGTCACCCTCTGTCACATTACGTCAGCAATGTGCGCCGAGGGTCTGTCCCCACCCACGCGCTTGTCACCGCGTGTTGGTCACAGTGTTCACGCTTGTTCTGCTCTTGGAAAGGGAAATCGCCGACTTGGTCCCACCTCCCGGCAGACTATGACCCGGCGCTGTGAAACCGTTACTGAATGTGACGACGATTCGTCCTGGTTACTGCGAGATCGTGGCGTGGTGTCGGACTCGTCCCCGGCGGGATCATCGGCACTGGAGGGGGACCTGGCCCGACCCGGTGGCGCGGTCGGGGCCGGCCTGGGACGCTGTCCGGCGGCCCGCCGCCTCGGCGGTGCGGGGACGACGAGGGAGGACCGGTGCTGGGTCGGCTGCGACGACTGGCGGTGGTGCGCCGGGTGGTCCGTGCCGTGGGGGTCGCCCGGGTGGTGACGGCGGTGGGGGTGGCGCGCCGACCGCTGCTGGGGGTCGTCGGGCTGCTGCTCTCCCGGGTCCCGCGGGATCCGGGCCGGGTCGTGCTCGGCGCGCCGCTGGACCGGTTCGCGGACAACGCCGCCTACCTGTTCCTGCACCTGCAGGGGAGCAACCTGCAGCCGGTCTGGATCACCGGGTCCCGGGAGGTGCAGCGGCGGCTGACCGGGCTCGGGTACGACGCCCGGCTGCGCTGGTCAGCCGCCGGCCTGCGGGCCACCCTGCGGGCCGGCACGTTCGTCTACTCCGCCTACCGGTCGGACATCAACACCTGGCTGGCTCCGGGTGCCCGGACGGTGTGCCTCTGGCACGGCCTGCCCATCAAGCGGGTGGAGCGCGGCGTCGTCCCGGCCGGCCGGCGGAGCTAGCCGCTGCGCGACCGGCTCGACGGCTGGGGGCGCGAGCAGCCGCCGGACGTGCTGCTGTCGTCGACCCTGGAGATCAGCCGGCGGTTCATGTCGCCCGCGTTCGGCGTGCCCCCGGACCGGTGCTGGGACCTCGGCTACCCACGCAACGACCACCTCACGGCCGCCCCGGGCGCCGACCCGCCCGCTGCACTGCTGCCGGACCCGACCACCTGGCAGCAGCTGCACGACCAGCCGCTGGTCGTGGGACTGTTCCTCACCTGGCGTGACTCCCGGGCCACCGACGTCGCGGACACCGACCTGGTGACCGCCCTGGGCGAGGTCTGCTCACGGCACGGGGCCACGCTCGCCTACAAGGCGCACATGAACGTGGCGGCGACGGAGGTGGACGCCGCCCACGTCGTGACCATCCCGCCCGAGGACGACCTGAGCGCCTACCTCGGGCTCTGCGACGTGCTGGTCACCGACTACTCGTCGGTGGCGCTCGACTTCCTGCTGCTCGGCCGCCCCACGCTGTACTACACGCCGGACATCGAGCAGTACGCGCGGCAGCGCGGCTTCTACCTCGACCCGCGGTCGCTGCCCGGGACCTGCACCCCCGACCGGGCCGAGCTGCTGGCGGCCCTCGGGCGGCTTCTCGAGGGCGGCCCCGGCACCGGCGGTGCGGGGGTCGAGCAGGCCCGGCGGATGGTGTGGGGCGACGACGCCGGTGGTGCGGCGGAGCGGATCGCGGCCCGGCTGTCAGCCGAGGCCGGCGCCCGGGCTGCTGCGCTCTGACCGGCGCGCGGCATCGGCCAGCTCGGCGAGCAGCGACGTGAAGTGGCGGCGCAGCAGGCTCAGCCGTACCTGCGTGGCACGGGGCCGGCGCTGCAGGCAGTCGGTGTGCCGCATCGCCCAGCGGGAGGCGACGCTCTCGATCAGCGCCCACCAGGTGGTGACCGGCACGGCGCCGTCGTAGTAGGCCTGGAGGAAGGTCGCTCCCGACCGGGCGCGCAGCCGGTCGACTGCCCGGACGCCCGTCCCCGCGACGAACATGGGCGCGTCGTCGAGCATCGTCACGAACCGGACGACGTCGACCTCGTCCGGGCCGCGCACCGCGAGCTCGGCGTCGAGGCAGTGCACCGTGCCCGGCGAGAAGACCAGGTTCTCCGGGGCGAAGTCGCCGTGCAGGAGCACGTGCCGCTGCCGGGCGACGGCCGTGCGCGGCACCGCCACCGGCCACGGCACGTCCAGCAGCCGCGTGGGCAGGGCGGCCCCGGCCAGCGCCGTCGCGGCCCGCGCAGCCACGCCGTCGTGGAGCTCCGAGAGCGAGGTGTCCACGTCCTCCGCGACGTCCACCGCGTGCAGGGCGCGGAGCACCCCGGCGGCGGTCGCGGCGCCGGCCAGCAGCCGGGCCGGCGCCACCAGGGCCCGCGGACGGATCAGCGCGGTGAGGTGGGGGCCGGGCACGAAGTCCATCGCGAGGCCGGCCACGTCCGGCAGCAGCGCCACCGCCCGCGGCGCGGCGAAGCCCGTGCCCGTCGCGTCGAGGTGCGCGTTGAGCCGGCGCAGCGCGGCGAGCTGGTCGGCTGCGCTCGCCGGCGGCCGGAGGTCGACCTGGGCGACGCCGGGGTGCGGCACCTTGACCACCCAGCGGGGCACCCGATCGGCGCGGGTGCCGACGAGGTAGATGTCGGACCGCCGGCGAGCCTGCGAGCCCACCAGCACCAGGTCGGTGCCGGCGAGGGCCGGCGTCTCGCCGAGCGCCGCCGTCAGCGACCGGAGCACCGCCGACGGGTCACCGCGCATCGAGCACCGCGTGCAGTCGGCGGGCGATCTCGGCCGCGACGTCGGACGGCGGTGCCTCACCGTCGAGCACCACGACCGCAGACCCGCGAGCCGACTCGTCGTAGGCCGTGGCCTGCCGGGCCAGCTGGCTGACCGACCACTGCTCGGGCTTGCGGGCGTACGCGACCTCCGGGCGCACCCGGAGCAGCAGCTCGAGGTCGGGCGCCGGCGCGAGCCGGCGGACCAGGCCGAGCAGGAGGCCGGGGCGGACGTCGGCGTACCAGAAGCGGAGCTTGACGGCGCTGTCGAGCCGGTACCGGTCGAGGATCACGACCGGCGCATCGAGGCCGCGCACCCGACGGCGCAGGCTCAGCCCGGTCGACACCGCCGCACAGACCGCGACCGCGGTCCACACCTGTCGCACTACGGTCGAGCGCAGCCGCGCGAGGGCGGTCGGTGCCTTGACCGGGCCGGCGGGACCCGCGCCGGACGTGCGCTTCGGCCCGAGCCGGGACCGGAAGGACGCGGGCAGCCGGTTGAGCAGCGGCTCCGGCCAGATCTTGAACGGGATCCAGGCGACCTCGCTGGCCAGCCCGCGGCCGGCGAGCTCGGCCTGCACGGACCGGATCTGGCGGGTCTTGCCGGCCCCGTCGAGACCGGAGAAGGAGATGACGAGGAAGGTCCCCGACCGGCGGGAGGCCGGTGGCGTCGTCGCCAACCCGTCCGACACGCCGGTCACCGCCGGTCCCCGGTGGCAGCGAGGGCAGCGAGCTCGTCCGCGACGCCCCACTGCGGCGCAGCGGCCTCGGCCTCCCGCCAGGTCGCCGGTGACACCTGCCCGAGGTCGCGCGGGTCGACCGCGCAACGACCGGAGCCCAGCGACCGGGCCGCGAGCAGCAACCCGTGCCGCGCGCCGGGCACGAGGCACCGGGGGTGGCCGGGCAGCGCCGCGCCGGCGGCGAGCACCTCGGCGGTCTCGACGTCCGCGGGCAGCCACGCCTTGGCAGGCACCACGCGGACCTGCTCGACCCCGGAGGGCCGAAGCCGGACCCAGCGGTCACCGACCGGGCGCAGACCCGTGGCCCGCAGCGACTCGGCCAGCGCGTCACCGTCGCCGTCACCGTGCAGGACCGTCAGCGTCTGCGTGCCCGGTGCGCGGCGCAGCAGCACGAGCACCGGGCCTGCGGCGCCGTGGCCGAGGGCGTCCAGGGACGCCGGCTCCCGGCCCATCCCCCCGGCCGACCAGAGCGCGGCGTACGCCGGCCGGGCAACGCCGCGCAGGCGTCGCAGGACGGGTGCGCGGCGGCCCGGAGCCGGTGCCGCCGGCCCGGCGTCTGCGCCGTCGTGGCCGCCGACCGCGAGCAGGGCCGGCCAGTCACTGGCGGTCACGGCAGCGACGATCCGGTCCGGGGCGTCGGGCCCGAGCCGCTCGGCGAGGTGCCGCTCCCCCGCGCTCGGCCGGGCCAGCGCGGTCACCAGCTCGGTCAGCTCGACCACCCGCCGCGGGGAGACGAAGCCCTTGTCCAGCAGGCAGTGCAGCGCGACGGTCCAGAACTGGTCGGTCGGGTCGAGCAGCCGCACCGAGCCGACCGGGCGCGCGCGGTCGAGGCAGCCCGGCTCGAGGTGCGACGGGACCGCCGGGTGCCGTCCGTACGCGAGCTGTGTCACGAGGTCGAGCTTCAGCCAGCCGCCGCCGGCCCGGTCGCGGACCAGGTAGAAGCGGTGCCAGGGGTGGGACCGCCGTGGCAGCCGGGCGAACCCCAGACCGACGACGGCCGCGTCGGCCCGCGCCAGGTCGTCGCCGTCGACGAGCAGGTCGACGTCGCCGGCCGGCTCGCCGAGCTGGTGTTGACCGCGCAGCAGGCACCACCGCACCCCGGCCGCGTCGAGCGCGGCGAACGCCTGCCCGAGCCGCCGGTGGACCGGGAGCGGCGTCGCCGGCGGCACCCCCTCCGGCACGACGGTCAGGCGGCGGGGTGCCGGGTCGGGCGTCATCGGGCGACACTCCGGTCGTCGACGTCGACAGTCCCGGTGGTGGCCGGGGAGCCGGCGTTGCCGTGGGCGGTCAGCAGCCGCCGGCCGCCGACAACGGCGCCCAGCAGCTGGGCCACCAGCCAGGCGAGGGCCATCCCGACGGCGCCGTGCGACGGCGCGAGCCAGAAGGCCAGCCCGAGCGCGATGACGGCGTTCTGCGCGCGCAGCCGGAAGACGTAGCCGATGTCGTGGTGGGCGCGGGCCTCGGCGACGCTCAGCGTGACCAGGCTGCGCGGGATGCCGGCCAGGGCGAGCAGCGCCAGCGCCAGCGCCCCGTGCCCGGCGGTGCTGGCCCCGAACAGCCGCAGCACCACGGGCGCGGCGACGACGACCACGAGGCTGATGGCGGCGACCGTGGGCACGACCCGGCGCAGCACCGTGCGGCGCAGCGCCTCACGGCTCCCCCCGTACGTCGTCTCGACGGCCAGCGCCGTCCCGACGTTGGTCGAGAGCAGGTCGAGCGAGGAGCTGGTGAGCCAGCACACCGCGAACAGCGACGCCTGCCCCGGGGACATCAGCTCCAGCCCGACGACCGGGAGGAACACCGTGGACGAGACGAGGAACAGGTAGCCGGCGTAGTCGAGCGCGATCCGCGACCAGGAGTCGCCGAGGCCCCGCTGGCCGTCGCTCCGCGGCGCGTCTGGCGGCGGGCGGCGGGTCAGCACGAAGCCGGAGACGACCGGGATGACGAGGACCATGCCCAGGAACCAGCTGACGAAGATGCCGGTCTCCGGCCAGACGCCGGCCAGCGCGACGACCAGCACCAGCTTGACGACGCCGAAGACGAGGTTCTCCACGGGCACCAGCTGCCCCCGCCGGAGCGCCACCAGCGACGCGTCCTGCAGCGCGAAGAGGTTGAACGCCACGACGGCGAGCACGAAGACGATCAGGCGGGGCGGGGTGTCGAGGACCGTCGACAGCTTGCTGAGGTGCGGCAGGACGAGCAGCAGGAACACGGGCAGCACCAGGAGGGTCATCCCGGTGGCGGCGGCGTACCCCTGCACGATCACCCGGCGGCCGTGCTCCCCCGCCCGCGGCACCAGCACGGCGAACCCCGGGCCGAGGTTCAGCTGGCAGATGCCGGACAGTGTCGTCATCGCGGACACCAGCGCGACGTTGAGGGCGAGGGAGCCCGACCCGTAGCTGCGGGCCGCGACGACCCAGAAGGCGAAGCCGAGCACGGCGTTGAGGACCGTGTTGACCAGCAGGGGTCCGGCGGTGCGGAGCAGCTGGTCGCTGCGCAGGTCGGCCACGACGGCGGGTAGCCGTCGACGGGCTCCCGCCGGCGCCCCGGGCGGGTTGGGGGTGCTCGTCATCGCGCCGTCAGCCCGCCTGCTGCGCGGTGCGCCGCCCGGTCCACCGGGTGAGGGCATAGCCCCAGGTCGTGAAGAGCAGCCCGAGGACGACTGCCCCGCCCGGCAGCAGCCGGTGCGGCCGGCCGGACCGGACCGAGTCGCGCAGGGCTGCGACGACGGCGCGGGGCAGCACGCGGGTCACGTAGCCCCGCTCCGTCTCCAGGCTGTCGGACTGGCCCACCATGCGGCTGATCACCGCCTTGGACAGCCCCTCGGAGTAGCACCGGCGCCGGAAGTAGGACCAGCTGGTGCGGTCGGCCGAGACGTGGTGCCGGACGACGGCGTCGGGCTCGTAGCGGAGCCGGGTGCCCGGGGTGGTCTGCGACAGGCGGATGCAGAACTCGGTCTCCTCGCAGCCGACCGGGCGGGTGCCCACCCGGCCCACCGCGTCGTCGAAGCCGCCGGCCTGCTCGAACGCCTCACGGCGGAAGGACATGTTCGCGCCCAGGAAGTTGCGCACGTCGGCGCCGACCAGCGGCGTCCCCACGTAGGTGCAGCCGACGACCCAGTCGAACTCCGGTGGCCACCATGCCGGTCGCGCTCCGACGCCGGGCCAGACCGGGGTGGCCCGGCCGCCGACCCCCATCACGGACCGGTCGGCGTAGCCCGCCAGGAGCGCGGCCAGCCAGCCCGGCTCGGCTGCCGCGTCGTCGTCCAGGAACGCGATCACCTCGCCGTTGGCTGCGGCCACCCCCGTGTTGCGGGCACCGGACAGGCCGCGGGTGCCGCCGTTGGGTAGCACCCGCACGGCCGGGTCGAGCTCGGCCCGGCAGCGGGCGAGGAGCTCGTCGTTGTGGTCGATGACGAGGATCGTCTCCAGGGCTGGCACGCTCTGGGCAGCGACCGAGGCGACGGCAGCACGCAGCAGGTCCCATCGCTGCTCGGTGTACGCGCAGACGACGACGCTGGTGGTCGGGCTCATGTCCTGCTCTCGCGCCGTCAGAGCGGACGCAGCGCGACCAGCCACGCCGCCCACTCGCGGCCTGAGCTGAACGTCCAGGTCTTGTCCCCGCTCGCCCCGGCCGTCGCCTGCAGGCCGTCGGCGAGCTCGCCGCGCTTGGCGCTGCCGCCGTTGTCCCACGCCTGCGTCATCGCGGCCGGGGACGCGATGGTGATCGAGGCGGAGCCGGAGTTCAGCCCGGCGCAGCCGACGAGCATCGCGTTGCCCGTGGTCGTGGTGACGCCGGGTGCGACGGCCGATGTCGACGACGCCCCGCTGGCCTTGGTCGCGGCCCCGTCGAGACCGGAGGAGCCGCTGTACCGGGCGATGCCGCCGGAGGAGACGATCGTGCCCGAGAACCCCCAGCGGTAGGTGGCCGGCTCGCTCGCCGTCGCGACCTTGTAGTAGCCGTAGACCTTCGGGTTGCTGACCCCGGTCGAGGCGGCGACCAGCGACCAGCCGGCGGGCACGCCGTTGCTGGCCATCGCGCTGCCGTTCATCACGACACACGTGACGAGGACGTCACCCGCCGTCGTGCCACTGGGCGTGGCGATGGTGATGCCGTTCTCGGCCACGGTGTTGTCGGTGGTCGCCACCGACTCGCGGTTGATCGTCGTGGCGCTTGCGGGGCTCACGGTGATCGTACTGGTCGCCGCCGGGATGCTCGGACCGCCGGCGTTGGTCGCCGTCAGCGTCACCGTGTAGGTGCCGGCCGCGGTGTAGGTCGCGCTGGGGTTCCGCAGCGTCGACGTCTGACCGTTGCCCAGGTTCCACGACCAGGAGGTCGGGTCGTTCGAGGACGTGTCGGTGAAGCTCACCGACAGCGGGGCTGAGCCCGAGGTCGCCGAAGCCGTGAAGTCGGCCACCGGCGCCGGCGGCGGGTTGACCGTGATGGTGGTCGTCGCCGCCGGGCTGCTGGTCCCGCCCGCGTTGGTGGCGGTGTGCGAGACCGTGTAGGAGCCGGCCGTGGTGTACGTGTGGCTGGGGTTCTGCCCGGTCGAGCTGGTGCCGTCACCGAAGGTCCAGGACCACGACGTCGGGTTGTTCGTCGAGGTGTCGGTGAAGTTCACCGCGAGCGGCGCGGTCCCCGAGGTCGCCGACGCGCTGAGGCCGGCGACCGGCGCCGGTGGCGGCGGCCCGGTGACCGTGATGGTGGCCGTCGCCGGCGTGGTGTCGGTGCCACCTGCGTTGCCCGCCGCCAGGGTCACCGTGTAGGTGCCTGCCGTCGTGTAGGTCGTCGACGCGTTCTGCGTCGTCGGCGTGCTGCCGTTGCCCAGGTCCCACGCCCACGACGTCGGGCTGTTCGTCGACGTGTCGGTGAAGCTCACCGTCAGCGGCGCCGTGCCGGAGGTGGTTGACGACGTGAAGGACGACTCCGGAACCGCGGGGCCGGCGGGGCTGACCGTTACCGTCCGGGTCGCCGGCGCGCTGGCGCCGCCGGTGTTCGACGCGGTGAGGCTGACCGTGTAGGTGCCGGGCGTCGTGTACGTGACGGACGGGTTCTGCAGCGACGAGGTGGTGCCGTCGCCGAGGTTCCAGGCCCAGGACGTGGGGCCGCCGGTGGAGGTGTCGGTGAGGTTCACCGTCAGCGGTGCGGTGCCGGACACCGTGGATGCCGTGAAGCTCGCGGTCGGTGCCGCCACCGTGCCGAGCGAGATGTCGGCGTGCCAGTAGCGCTTCGTCGAGGAGTTGCCGGCGAGCACCACCAGGCCGGTGGCGGCACTGACGCTCTGCTTAGTCGACGTGGCGTTGTTCATGTTGGCCGAGGCGGCGTCGCGGATCACCGCTGTGCCCCGGCCGGAGGCGAAGACCGGGTTGTCCAGCGAGGCGGTCTTCTCGTAAATCGTGCCGGGCTTCCCGGAGTAGGAGCAGCTGCCCGAGCTGGGCGCGGTCAGGTAGACGCGCACCTTCGAGTTGGTGGTGTCGAGCATGACGATCGGCCGGGTGTGGCACTCGGAGATCGACCCGACCTGGCTGCTGCTCCACGAGCCGGTGGCGGGCTTGAAGACCAGCAGGTTGATCTGCGGCTGCGACGACGTCAGCGGGTAGAGCTCGTCGAGGCTCGTCTTCACCGCGGCGTAGACCCGGCCGGCGGAGTCGGCCTGGATCGTCTTGAGGTTCATGTGGTCGTCGGCCAGCTTGTTGCCGCGCACCGCGACGCCGCCGTGCCAGGACGTCGAGGGTTCGGTGTCGTTGCGCCAGGCCCAGTACATCGTGTCGTCGAGCTGGTTGCTCCACATGACGCCGATGCGACCCTGGTAGGCCACCACGGCGGAGATGTCGTCCGGGGCCGGGTTGGCACCGGACACCGGGATGACGACAGGGGTGCGCCACACCGAGTCGCTGCCGTTGGTCGAGCTGACGTAGACGGCGTTGGTGAAACCACTGGTGCTGTTGCCGCTGACCTGGGTCCAGGCCGCCCACAGCACGCCCTTCGAGTCCTTGTCGAGGGTCAGCGACTCGGTGGACCGGCTGCCGATGGTCGCCGGGAAGCCGGCATCCAGGCTGTAGGTCTTGGTGGCCGCGGAGTAGCTGAACCGGTAGAGCCGCGACGGCTGCGCCACCGACGCCTTCGGCGCGCTCGGGCTGCTGATGGTCACGTAGTGCGAGGCGACGTAGAGGTGGGTGCCGTCCCACAGCGTGTCGGCCAGCGTGGTGTTGCGGCTGTCGATCTTGGTGCCGGTGTCGACCCAGGTCTCGGTCGGGCGGTCCAGCCGGAAGATGTGCCAGCTGCTGCTCGCGGAGTGGTACATGTCGGCCCACCAGGAGCCGTCGTTGTACCAGAGCTTGCTCTGCGGCTTGTCCGACGTGGGCTGGTTCTTGACACCGCTGTACGACGGTCCGACGTAGCCGATGTCGCCGGTCGCCGCGTGGGCGAGCACGCCCGGCGCGGCCCATCCGGCCAGCACGACAAGAACCCCTGCCACCGCCTGGCATACGAACCGACGGACGAATCCCCGCGACCTCATAGAAGTACCCCCCAGCACATCGAGCGCGTACGCAGCATAGGTGGGCACTAGCCCGTTGGGGTCGGCCGAACGGACAATGGTTTCGATCCGTGGGAGCCCGGGATGGTGGTAACCCGGACAAACGGGCAGCAGTCGGCAGCGGGTTGCCGGAGCGGACCGGTCGGCCGGCGCCTCGGTGCTAGCGTCGACGGCCAGGGAGGGTCGTCGAGCAGGACGGGGCAGACATGTGCCCCGGGACCGCCGGCGAGCGGCAGGACCGGGGATCAGTCATGGGTCGAGGGACAGGTGCGGCGGCGACGCGCGCGCTCCCCGGGCCTGCCCGGAACAGCCGCCGAAACCGGTCATGACGACCCGCGGGGCCGTCCTCGTGCCCACCCCAGCGCCCGCAGCGCCCGCCTCGTCGGGCGGAAACCACCCGTGGGCCGGGACGGTCCTCGCCGGCGTCGGCCTGGCTGTCGGCCTGCTGGGTGCCACCTGGTCCGACCCGGCTGACATCTCCGGCCTGGGCCTGCTGCCGGCGCTGCACCCGCTCTACTTCCTCGGCGTCGTGCTGGTCGCCGCCGGGGCGGTCGGTGAGATCACCTCCGGCTCGGCCCGCAGCGGGCGGTTCGCCCTCCAGGTCGTGGCCTTCGCGGTGCTGCTGCACGGGGTCAGCGGCATCGTCGAGCCCAACCCGCGGTTCCCCACGGCCTACCTGCACGTCGGCTTCGCCGACCAGCTCGCCTCCCACGGCACCCTGCTGTCCGGCCTGGACGCCCGGTTCAGCTGGCCCGGGTTCTTCAGCGGGGCCGCCGTGGTCCAGGAGGCCACCGGCGGTGGACCGCTGACCTGGGCGCTGCGGTTCTTCCCGGTCGTCATCGACCTGTTCCTCGTGGTGCTCGTCGACGTCCTGGGCCAGGCCGCGCACATCCCGTCGCACCGCCGTCGGGCCGCCGTCCTGCTCTTCCTGGTCTGCAGCTGGATCGGCCAGGACTACTTCTCCCCGCAGGCCACGGCCACCGTGCTCTACCTGGTCGCGGTCCTGGTGATGGTGACGGTCTTCCCCGGGCCGGGCACTCCCCGGTGGTTGCGGCCGCTGCTCCGGCCCGCGCCCTACCGCGCGCCGACCGATGCCCGGCCGTCCGCGCGGATCATGGCGACGGGGTTCCTGCTGGTCCTGACCGCCGCGATCGTGACCGGGCACCAGATCACCCCCGGCATCCTCGCCCTGACCGCCGTGCTGCTGGCAGCGACCGGCCGGACCCGGCTGGTGGCCTACCCGTTCCTCGTCGTGGTCGCGACGGTCGGCTGGCTCGCCTTCGCGGCCCAGCCGTACTGGTCGGGGCACCTGCAGCAGCTCACCGGGTCGGCGGGGCGGGTGGGGTCGATCGTCAACGACAACGTGACCGAACGGGCGGCAGCCGGCACGGCCGCCCGGGACCTCGTCGTGCACGCCCGGCTCGGGTTCAGCCTGCTGCTGGTGCTGGCGATCGTCGTGTCGCTGCTCGTGCTGCGGCACCGGCGCCGGGTGCCGGTGCTGCTGGCCGTCCTCGTCAGCGCGCCCTGGCCGATGCTGCTGCTGCAGGCGTACGGCGGGGAGATGGCGCTGCGGGTCCTGCTGTTCGTGCTGCCCGCCCTGTCGCTGCTCGTCGCGTCCGTGCTGCTGCCCGCGCGGGCCCGTACCAAGTGGTACCACCGCGGTGTCGTGCTGGTGCTGCTCGTCGGGCTGCTCCCGGCCTTCCTGCTCGCGCGCTACGGCAACGAGTCGTACGAGCAGATCACCAGCGACGACCTGGTGGTGCTCGACCACGCCTACACCCACACCACCGGCCCGGTGCTGGTCCTCACCGCGAACAGCAAGACGCCGCGTTACTTCTCTGAGGTCGACCGGGTGCGGTTCGCCTCGTTGAACGCCGAGGTCCCGTCCGAGGTGGTGGCGGACGTGACCAACCGCGAGGGGGGCTACCCGTCGCGCTACGTCTTCCTGGGTGCGACCCAGGACGCGCTCGGCGTGCAGACCCAGGGCCGCCGGCCCGGCTGGACGCAGTCGCTCGCCCGCGGGCTGGTCGCCACCGGCAGCTTCACCGTCGCGGCCCGCCAGGGTGGCAGCGTCCTGCTGCAGCTGACCCCTCCGACGCCGTTGCCGGGCGGGTGAGGTCGTGACGTCGGGCACGGTGAAGACCGCCGCCGAGATCGTCGGCGCCCTCCTGGTGGTCGGGCTGGTGGCCTTCGACCTCTGGGCGAGCGCGACCCGGCGGCACCGCGTGACCCTCGGCGTGGTCTGCGGCGTCCTGATGGTCGGGTTCTTCGCCCTGGTCGGCGAGCTGTTCGTGCTGGTGGCGGGATGACCGGGCACCGCGCTGCGCGCGACCGGCGACCGCTGCTCGCCTTCCCCGACCGCCCCCGGTCCGGTCCCCCGCCGCGCAGCGGCCGGCCCCGGCGCTGGGCCCGGGTGCTCGACCTCGCGCTGCTCGCCGCCGTCGTCCTGTCGTCGTCCCTGTGGCTGGCGGACGGCCCGTCAGCAGCACGCACGCTCACGACGGTTCTCGCGCTGTGCGTCGCGCCCGGCTGGGGGCTGATCCGGGCGGCCGGCGCGTTCGGCTCCCTGCTGCACGTCGTGCAGGCCGTCGCGCTGAGCGTCTCGCTCGTCATGCTGACGGGACTGCTGCTGGTCACCCGGCTCGGCTGGGACTGGGAGCTCGGGGTCAACGTCCTCAACCTGGCCGCTGTGGTTGCCCTGACCGCGGCGCTGCTGCGCCCCGACCTCGCCTGGGGACGCGCCGACCGCCACCGTTGACTGGCGGCTGCGGTGCCGGACCTGACGGTCACTCCAGGTCCGGCACCGGCTGCCGCGGCGCGTACCGACTGTTGGGAGCCTCAGTCCCGGGGGGGTTGGGACTGAGGGCAGGTCGGCAGCGCAGGCCCACGGCCTGCGACCGCGGTAACCGGAAGCCTACTCTCGGTCACGGGATCCGGCTATACGTCGTTCGCAGTAGTCGGCGTCTCCCTCAGCGCCCGGCGCGCGCCCGTTCGCGCTCGGCCGCCCGCTGCCGCCGGCGGCGCAGGAACCGTCCGGTCACCGCGGCCCCGACGAGGTCCGTCGGGGCACGCTCGACCGTGTCCGGGGCGGTGCGCCGGTAGACCGTGGCCCACAGGACGGTGCCGAGGACCGCCACCGTGAGCAGCACGACGACCACCGTGGTGGTCCCCGCGTCGAGCAGCTTGAGCCCGGACGCCAGCAGGACGACGACGAGCGCACGCCGGACGATGCCGCTGGGCGCCGAGCTGGAGACCCGCGCACCGATGTACACCCCGGGCAGCGCGCCGATCAGGAGCGAGGCCGTGAGGTCGAGCTGGAAGTCGCCGAACAGGAGGTGGCCGAGCGACGCGGAGGCCACCAGCGGCACGGCCTGCACGAGGTCGGTGCCGACCAGCTGGCGGGCCCGGATCGTCGGGTAGAGCAGCAGCAGCGCGACGATCATCAGCGAGCCGGAGCCGACCGAAGTCATGCCCACGACGAGCCCGCCGAAGATGCCGGTCAGCAGGGTCGGGACCGGCCGGACCACGATGTTCTCGACCGGGACCTCGGCGACCTCGCCGCGGGCCACCGCGGCCTTCAGCTGCTGGTGCTTGCGGAGGTCGAGCAACGCCTTGGCGACCATCGAGCCGGCGGCGAACAGCAGGGCCACGCCCAGGCTGGTCTTGACGACGTCCTGGGTCTGCTCGCCGCCGCCGATCCAGCGCAGGACGAGGACGCCGAGGAACGCCGAGGGCACCGACCCGATCACCAGCCACTTCACCAGCTGCCGGTTGACCGTGCCTCGGCGCAGGTGGACCGCCCCGCCGACCGGCTTCATGATCATCGACGCGACCAGGTCGCTCGACACGGCGGCCAGCGGCTGGATGCCGAAGAGCAGGATCATCATCGGGGTCATCAGGGCGCCGCCGCCCATGCCGGTGAGCCCCACGACGAAGCCGACGAAGAGACCGGCGAGGGCGACCGCCCACCAGCTCGGGTCCACGCGTTCTCCTCCTGATGGCGGCTCTGACGATCTTCCTCGACCTTGTCGGTGGACAAACCTACTGGTGGCCCGTCCCCGGGTTGCTGTCGCGGGACCGGATCTGGGCGGCGGGTACACCGACCACGACCGCACCCGGGGCCACGTCCCGGATGACCACGGCCCCGGCGCCCACCGTCGCCCCCGCGCCCACCCGCACTCCCTCGATGATCGTGGCACCGGCGCCCACCCACACGTCGTCCCCGAGCTGCGCGGCGCCGCAGACGCGGGCGCCGGGCCCGACCGTGACGAAGTCGCCGACCGCGACATCGTGGCTGAGCGACGCGGCGACGTTGACGTGACTGTGCTGACCCACCCGCACCCGGGTGGTGAGCACGGCGTGGGGCCACAGGATGACGCCGGCCGCGAGCGTGACGTCCGGCCCGACGACGCCGGAGGGATGGACCATCGTCGCTGCCGTGGCGTGCGCGGCCACCCGCCGGACGACGGCCCGTCGGGCCGCGGGCCGGCCGATGGCCGCCACGAAGTCGACGGCGTCGTTCGGGCCGGTCAGCCAGTCGACACCGCCCAGGTGGGGGACGCCGAGGGCGTCCAGGGCCCCGGCGTCCGGGGACCCGTCGTCCAGCACCCCGAGGACCTCACGGTCGGCCGCGCGCGCGATTGCCAGCGCCTCCCGACCGTGCCCGCCACCGCCGATCACGACAAGGCTCCTGTTCATCGGTCGATCATGCCCGCCGGCGCCCGTACTGGGGCCCAGACATGCGGGGCGTCGGAGGTGGCCATGATCGAAACGTCCCGTAAGGTGGCGAGCTACCACTAGCGCGACACAAGGTCGGGGACCGCACATGCCGGACAGCACGGAGCACCAGCCTGCCTTGTCACGCCGCCAGGCCCTGCGCCGAGCCGCTGCGGTCGGCGGCGCCCTGGTCTGGATCGCTCCGACCGTCCAGCTGCTGGACGCCCGGGCAGCCAGCGCAGCCACCTCGGTGCCACCCACGACGCCCGAGACACCAGGCGGCGGGGTGGCCCCGCCGGCTCAGCAGCCCCCTGCCGCCGCGGGCCGGCCCGGTTCCGGACCGGCCGACCAGCCAGGCACGACACCCGAGGTCCCCGCGACATCTCCCGGGTCCGGGACGTCCGTGCTGGGGACCAAGTCCGGCCCCCGCGGCGCGGGTCCCGGGAACGCAGGCTCGGGTAGCGGTGCCTCCGGCGGGACAGGATCGCCCGGCGTCGCGGGCGGCTCGCTCCCGAGAACCGGCCTGGCGTTCTCGCCCCTCGCCACGGTGGTGGCGGGTGGCTCGTTGGTGGCCGGCGGGGTCGCGCTGCGCGAGCTGGACCGCCGCGCGGCTCGGGCCGCCACGAGCGACGGCCCGGCACCGGACGAGTCTGCAGGCTGACGCACGCCGCCGGCAGGTCGCCGTAAGGTGCCGGGATGGCGGGGGGCGAGTCCTCAGGACGAGGGACCAGGGCGCGGCTGCGCTCCCTCCCCGTCGTGGGTCGGCTGGCGGTGGCGGCCAAGCGCACCGTCGAGCGGCGGCGGTTTCCCGGTTCGCTGACCTACTGGGAGCAGCACTACCACCGCGGTGGCGACTCGGGGCCCGGTTCCCGCGGGGAGCTGGCCGCCTACAAGGCCGGCTTCGTCAACGACTTCGTCTCCCGACACCGCATCGCCTCGGTGGTCGAGCTCGGGTGTGGGGACGGCGCCCAGCTCGCGCTGGCCGACTACCCCCGCTACCTCGGTCTGGACGTGTCGGCAACGGCCCTGCGGTCGTGTGCCTCGAGGTTCGCCGCTGACCCGACGAAGTCGTTCGTCCCCTACTCCCCCGGCGCGTTCGCCGACCCCCAGGGTCTGCTGGCAGCCGATCTCGGGCTGTCGCTCGACGTGCTGTTCCACCTGGTCGAGCCGGAGATCTTCGAGACCTACCTGCGGGACCTGTTCACCCTGTCCCGCCGCTACGTGCTGATCTACGCCAGCGACGGCCCCCGCGACAGCACCATCGGGTCAGTGACGGACCGACCGTTCACCGCGCACCTGCGCGCTACCCAGCCGGGCTGGCGACTGGCCGAACGGGTGCCCAACCCGCACACCTGGGACGGCGACGTCTCACGCTCGACCCGGAGCGACTTCTTCGTCTACGAGCGGGGCGACTCGCCCGGCTGACCGGCCCCGTCCTGCTCGTCGTGGCGCACCGCCGACGGGTCGCGGCGCACCTTGAGCAGGCTCGCGACGGTGGTCACCACCAAGACACCCAGAATGATCACGAGCGAGAGCCAGATCGGGATCTCCGGGACACCGATGTGCTCGCCGCCGTTGATGAACGGCAGCTCGTTCTCGCGCAGGGCGTCGAGCACGAGCTTCACCCCGATGAAGCCGAGCACGACCGATAGGCCCAGGCTTAGGTAGACCAGCCGCTCGAGCAGGCCGCCGATCAGGAAGTAGAGCTGTCGCAGGCCCATCAGGGCGAAGACGTTGGCGGTGAAGACCAGGAACGGCTCCTTGGTGAGGCCGAAGATCGCCGGGATCGAGTCCAGGGCGAACAGCAGGTCGGTGGTACCTAGCGCGAGGATCACGATGAGCATCGGGGTGATGACCTTCTTGCCACCGACCCGGGTCGTGAGGTGAACGCCGTGCCACTCCTGGGTGGCGGGGAACCGCCGCTCCACCCACTTGAGCAGCCTGTTCTCCTCGAAGTCGTCGTCGTGCGACTCGCCCTGGGTGGCGAGCTTCACCGCGGTGTACACGAGGAAGGCGCCGAAGACGTAGAAGATCCAGCTGAAGTTCTGGATCGCCGCGGCGCCGACCGCGATGAACGCCCCGCGCATCACCAGGGCGAGGATGATCCCGACCAGCAGGGCCGTCTGCTGGTAGGCCCGGGGCACCTGGAACTTGGCCATGATGATGACGAAGACGAACAGGTTGTCGATGCTCAGGCTGTACTCCGTGAGCCAGCCGGCAAAGAACTCACCGGCGTACCGGCCGCCCGAGAAGACCAGGACGCCGATACCGAACAGCACGGCGAGGCTGACGTAGAAGACGATCGCGATCGTGCACTCGCGCAGGCTGGGCTCGTGCGGACGCCGGCCGATGACGAAGACGTCGACGGCGAGCAGGCCGACCAGCAGCGCGATGCTGCCGATCCAGAGCCAGGTGGGGACGTTCACGCGGTGCCTCTCGAGAAGTCGGGCTGCGGGGTCATGCGGCGGTGGGGTCGTTGCGGCCGCTCCTCGCCAGGCTCGCGAGCGTGGTGACCGTCAGGGTCACGGCGATGAATGCCAGGCTGAACAGGATCCCGATGTGCGGCAGGGTGACGGCGCCGATGTGCTCGATGTGGTCGCTCTCGAGGGCCTCGACCACGAGCTTGGCCCCGATGAAGCCGAGGATCACCGACAGGCCGATGTTGAGGTAGACGATCCGGTCCAGCAGTCCACCGACGAGGAAGAACAGCTGCCGGAGGCCCATCAGCGCGAAGGCGTTGGCGGTGAAGACGATGTACGTGTGCGTCGTCAGGCCGAAGATGGCCGGGATCGAGTCGAGGGCGAACACGACATTGGCGATGCCGATCGCGATGATGACCAGCACCAGCGGGGTGTAGCGACGATGGCCCCGGTCCAGGGTGGCCAACCGGGTACCGTCGTAGCCCGATGTCAGCGGCAGCACCCGCCGGGCCAGCCGGAGCACCCGACCCTCCTGGAAGTCCTCGCCGTCGTTCTCACCGGCCAGCAGCAGCTTCACCGCGGTGTAGACGAGGAAAACGCCGAAGACGTAGAAGACCCAGCTGAATGCCGTCAGGGCAGCAGCGCCGGCGGCGATGCAGACCGCCCGCAGCACCATCGACACCACGATGCCGATGTAGAGCACCTTGTCCTGGGCCAGCGCGGGCACCCCGAACCGGGCCAGGATGATCATGAAGACGAAGAGGTTGTCGACGCTGAGGCTGTACTCGGTCACGTAGCCCGCGACGAACTCCCCCGCCGGCTCGGCCCCTGCGGTCAGCGCAAGGCCGCCGGCGAACGCCAACGCCAGCCCGACGTAGAGGAGCACCCAGAGGGTCGCGTCGCGCATGGTGACCTCACGGCGCCGGCGCCCGATGACCACCAGGTCGAGCACCACGATGGCGAGCAGGCCAGCGACGGTGGCCAGCCACACCCAGGCAGGAACGTCGAGCACAGGCATCCTCCGGACAGCACCAGCAGGTCCGGAGGTCTCTCCCGCCCTGCGGCCCGGAGGCCGCGGGACCGGCAGCGCCGGGAGTCACCCCGAGGGGCTCAGCCGTGATGACGACGATGCCGCGCAGGGATACTCCCCTCCACGAGCAGGTATCATTCCCGACTCGACAGCAAGTTGTCACATTGCCCACCATGCGAGCAACCCGTGGGTACTGTGTTCGGGCAGTCGCTGGCGGCCAATTCTTCGATGGGATCTGGAGCGAGCAGGTGTCCCCCGCCAGTCGATCATTCGGCGGTCAGATTGACCGGAGCCGCCGCCGGCGTTCATCTTTCGGAGAGGTGCTCGATTTGCCTGCCGACGACAGTCACGGGGCCTGGTCGCTGCGCAGGCTGGCAGTCGACCGCCTGTCGATGCGACGTAGACATCAGCTGGCCATGGCGCGCGTCGAGCTGCGACGACCTATGTCGGACTTCCGACTCCTACCGGATTTCCTCGTGATCGGGGCCATGCGCGGAGGTACGAGCTCCCTCTACAAGTACCTCTCGGGCCACCGCGAGGTCATCGCCAGCCTTCGGAAGGAGACCTCCTACTTCAGTCGCCATTTTTATAGAGGGGAGGGTTGGTACCGCGCTCACTTCCCTCTCGCTGCCCACCGGCGGTGGGCGGAGGCGCACGACCGACGCCTGGTTACGTTCGAAGCGGATCCCGGATACTTAGTGGACCCACGTGCCCCCGGGCGCGCCGCGCAGCTCCTCCCGCGCGCGAAGATCGTGGCAGTGCTGCGAGATCCCGTGGACCGGGCGGTTTCCCACCACCAGCACATGGTGCGACTGGGGTTCGAGCCGTTGTCCTTTGCAGATGCGGTCGCGGCCGAGGATTCACGGATCGAAGCCGATCTCGAGCGCCTGTCGACCGACACCGCTTACCACTCAGCGCGATTTGAACGGTTCTCCTACCTGCACCGGGGTTTCTACGCGCCGCAACTCGACCGCTGGCTGGCTCACTACCCTCGCCCCCGCATCTTGGTCATCCGCAGCGAGGATCTCTTCCACGAGCCAGTTCGGAGCTGGACCGCCCTGATGACGTTCCTCGACCTGGACGTCACCGTGCCGCGAGCGTTTGCCAATCACAGCTATCGCGGAGGCGGCCTGAGCGATCGTCCTCAGCTGGACATCCCCAGCACACTCAGGGCCGAGCTGGACGTCCGGTTCCGCGACGATGCGACGCAGTGGCCGCAGATGGTCGACGTCGCCGGATGATCCGGGACAGCGCAGCAGCGCGGAGGGACGTGCTCTCACCGGACGCCAAGGTCGGACCGGAGGCCGGCGTGAGGCGCAGCCATGCCGACGTCAAGCCGTCGGAGGCGGGCCGCGGTACTTCGCGAGCCCGGCTCGCCAACGTCACGCCTCGGATGCTCCGTGACATCTGGATGTACACCGGACGCTTCCTCGGGCTGCGCCGGCGCCGGCTGCTCCTCGAGCCGCCCCTCGCCCTGCTCATCGCCATCATCGAGACCCTCCAGCTTCTGCTCGTTCTTCGCCTTCTCCTCCTGCTCGTGGGAGGCGAAGCGTCGGTCAAGATTTCCTTCGCAGGGTTGTCGGTCGAGGCCGGCTTCATCAGCCTGGCCAGCGTCGCGGGCGCGCTCACGTTCGTTAACCTTGGCTTCCGCGTTCTCGAGTCACGGTTGGTCGGCGGGCTTGCGGCCGAGGCGACTTCCCACGCGCGAAACATGCTGTTCGAGTCGTACTTCGCTGCGGACTGGCAACAGCTTCAGAGCGAGCGGCTAGGTCGCCTACAACAATTGCTCGGGGTCAATGCTCAGCAGGCAACAACTCCGGTCATCACTTTCTGCACGATGTCATTGGCCTGCATCACCCTTGCTCTGTACGGCATCGTGATCGCGGTCATGGCGCCTGTAGTCGGACTGACGTTCCTGGCCCTGGCAATCGGGGTGACACTGCTCCTGCGTCCACTGCGCGGGAAGAGCAAGAGGGGGGCCAGACAGGCGTCCGCATCTCTTCGCGAGCTCCAAGTCACCGCGACGACCTACGCACAGCTGAACCGGGAGCTGCACGTGTTCGCCGCACACCACGCCGCCACGAGACACCTCGAGCAGCTCAACGGCACGATCTCCGAACAATTTCGGCAGGTACGGACCAACGCCCGACTCATCCCCGCGCTGTTCCAGCAGATGCTTCTGTCGGGCGTCTTGTTCATCGTCTTCGTCTCTTGGGTGCTTGACCTCGATGCTTCGGCGCTCGGCGCTGCGGCTGTGCTCGCACTGCGCTCGATGAGCTACGTGCAACAGGTGAATACCGCAACCCTTCAGTTTATCGAGGCAAAACCGTTCCTGAGCGAGTTGACTCATGCGATCGACACTCAGCGATCGGCGCGTCGACGCACCGGCGACGAGCCCTTGGCACATGTTGACGAGCTACAGCTGGACGGGGTCACCTTCACCTATGCGGACGGACGCGAGGCGCTGCGAACGGTCTCGCTCCGGCTCAGGCGTGGCGAGTGGATTGGAGTCATAGGTCCATCCGGCGGCGGCAAGACCACGCTGGCAAACCTGTTGGTGGGCCTGTTGACGCCTACCTCCGGCTCGTACCTCGTGAACGCTCGCCCCGCTACTGACTACCGGTCGTCCGACTGGAAGAGCCGTTTCGCGATCCTGTCCCAGGAGCCGGTGCTGTTGCGCGCCACAGTGGCTGAAAACATCGAGTTCCATCGCTCAGCCGACGCCAACGCCGTTCGCGGAGCTGCGGAACGAGCCTCGGTCCTCGACGACATCACGCGCCAGCCGTACGGCTTCGAGACGCTGGTAGGCGACGGTTTTGGTGCACTTTCTGGTGGCCAGCGGCAACGCGTGGCCCTCGCCCGGGCACTCCTCACCGATCCGGACGTCCTGATCCTCGACGAGCCCACCAGCGCGCTCGACCTGGTGAATTCGTCCGCAGTAGAGGCCGCGCTCCAGAAGCTTTCTTCCGACACCATCGTCGTCGTTGTCTCGCACCGACGCAATCTACTCAGCCGCTGCAATCGCTTCATACGACTTGAGCAGGGCGTCGTCGTCGCGGAGGGGAGTGCACTCCAGGTCGGGCTCGACGAGCTGGTGGGGGGAGATGAGGAAGCGGGTCCAGCATGAGCGGCGACCCACCGCGAAACTGTTCTCACGACGCGCTTCTATGAGTTGGCCGGGCGGAGGTGGCGCAGCGCACACGAGCTGCCCTAGTTGTACTGACAAGCGAAGGTGGTTGGGGTCGTGTGGCGACACGATGTAGTGGATCTTGATGTGCGAGACCTCCGGGCGTGGAGTGGGGCTGTCTAGGGCGTGTCTGACCGATCTTTGGTCTGGGGTCGGTCAGGCTTGTCGGCATGGCTGAACGGCGTGTTGTGACTGATGCGATGTGGGCTCGTCTGGAGCCTCTGCTGCCCGATCGGGCGCCTCGTCGTGGTGGTCGCTGGAGCGATCATCGCGAGGTCGTGGAGGCGATCATCTGGCGCTTCCGGACGGGGTCTCCGTGGCGGGACCTACCGTCGGGATTCCCTGCGTGGCAAACGGTCTGGTGGCGCTTCGACCGGTGGTCCAAGGACGGCACGTGGGACCGGGTGCTGGCCGAGCTGCAGGGCCAGGCCCAGGCCGAGGGCGAGGTGGAGTGGTTGGTATCGGTGGACTCGACGATCGCTCGGGCCCACCAGCACGCTGCGCGCGCGCCCCGCACCCTTCGGGGGGGCTCGAGCGAACTACACGCTTCGCTGGCCTGAACCCGACGACCACGCCCTGGGCCACTCCCGAGGCGGGTGGACGACCAAGGCCCACGCGACGGTCGACGCGCGAGGTAGACCGCTGGCGGTCCGGCTCACCCCGGGTCAGGCCGGGGACAACCCCGAGCTACTGGCCGTTCTGAACGACATCGCCGTCCCGACCGGACGCCGTCCCCGCTCGCGACCGGACGCGGTCATCGCGGACAAGGCCTACTCGCATCCCTCCACCCGTCAGGCACTGCGCCGCAAGGGAATCCGAGTGGTCATCCCACAGCGCCGCGACCAGGTCGAGCACCGCATCGCACGCGGAAACCGCGGCGGACGGCCCCCCCGCATTCGACGCCGTCGACTACCGCGGACGCAACGTCATCGAACGCGCCTTCGGCCGCATGAAGCAATGGCGAGGCATCGCCACCCGCTATGACAACACGCCCGCAACTACCGAGCCGGCATCGTGTTGACAGCCATCGTCCTGTTCTGGCTGCAGTGATCCGTCAGACAGGCCCTAGACACCGCTCCACAGCAAGGAGGTCTTCGGGTCCTACGCTAACGCCGCCCTGACGCCGCGCGCTCGTCTCCGGCTGGCCCGTTGGACGTCGAGCAGGAGTGGTCGGTGGCCCGGGCTGCCGAACGCTTCGAAGTGTCGTGGCCGACCGCGAACCGGTGGGCTCGGCGCTACCAACAGCTCGGGCCGGCCGGGATGGCCGACCGGTCGTGCTGGCCGCACATGGTGCCGAACCGGACCCCATCCCCGACGGTCCGCAAGATGGTGCACCTGCGGTGGAAGCAACGCCTCGGGCCGGTGTCGATCGGCGCCCGGCTGGGCGTGCCCTCCTCGACGGTGCATGCAGGGCGGGTCCGGTGTCGACTGAGCCGCTTGACAGTGACTCGGGTGGGATGTCCACGTCCCGACCTGGTCAGGGACCGTGTTCACCGCGTACGTCTACGACGTGTTCTCCCGCCGGATTGTGGGCTGGCGAACCGCCACCTCGATGCCCACCGAGCTGCCGCTGGACGCCCTGGAGATGGCGTTGTGGACCCGGGCCCGTGCCGGTGAGGTCGTCGACGGGCTGGTGCACCACTCGGTCAAGTCCGGTGACGTGGTGTAGGAGGTCTGATCCTTCGTGGTTGTTGTTCAGGCCGTGAGGGCCTGCAGGGCGGGGTCGCTCACCTCCTCGCTGGTGGTGTTGTCGACGGTTCCGGCGCGGGCTAGGACGTCGAGTCCGAGGTAGCGGCGGCCTTCGGCCCATTCGTCGTGTTGCTCGGCCAGTACCGCCCCGACGAGCCGGATGATGCTGGGCCGGTCGGGGAAGATCCCGACGACGTCGGTGCGGCGGCGGATCTCACGGTTGAGGCGTGCGTTGGGGTTGTTCGACCAGATCTGGCGCCAGATCTCCTTGGGGAACGCGGCGAACGCGAGAATGTCGGCGCGGGCGCCTTCGAGGTGCTCGGCGACTGCGGGGAGCTTCTCGGACAGGGCGTCCACGACGCGGTCGAACTGGGCGTGCACCGCGTCGGCGTCGGGCTGGTCGTAGATCGAGTGCAGCAGCGCCTTGACCCAGCCCCAGCTGCTCTTCGGGGTCGTCGACATCAGGTTGGCGGCGTAGTGAGTGCGGCACCGTTGCCAGCCGGCGCGCGCGTGGCCTGTCCGGGGTCAAGCTCGTCACCAGCGACGCCCACGCCGGCCTGGTCGGCGATCGCGGCGACCCTGCCCGGCGACGGGCACCGGGAGATCCTCGGCGTGCAGGTCACCACCAGCGAGGACGGCGCCGGGTGGCTCGCGTTCTTCCGCGACCTGACTCAGGGTTGACACCGGTAGCGACCAACGCATGGACGGGCACGACCCGGCCAGCTTCGCGGACCTTCAACACCAGCGCGTCGGCGGCCACGAACGTGAAAGGACCCGCCTCGCTCAGCGAGCGCATGCGGACTCCTCGATGTGAGCGTCGAGGTCTTTCTCCATCTCGGAGACCTGGGACTTCGACAGCGTGGTGATGACCAGGGGGCCACGAGCTTGTCCATCCGCCGGATCGAGACCCCGAGGAGGTAGCAGGTAGCCACCATCGAGGTGAGTGCTCGTTCAGCGCGCTTGCGGCGCTCGAGGAGCCACTCGGGGAGGTAGGTGCCCTGACGCAGCTTGGGGACCGCGACGTCCAGGGTGCCGGCGCGGGTGTCGAAGTCGCGGTGCCGGTAGCCGTTGCGCCGGTTGACCCGCTCCGGGCTCGTGGTGCCGTACTCGGCGCCACAGACCGCGTCAGCCTCGGCCGAGAACAGCGTGTTGATGAAAGTGCCTAGCAGCTCACGCAACAGATCAGGACTGGCCTGGGCGAGCTGTTCCTCGCGTAGACGGGCAGGGTCGATACTGGACTTGACGGTCATGGTGGTGTCCTTCTTCGAGTCGGTTGTCAGAGATCACTCGAAGGATCACCCGATGGCCGTCACCTACGTCAGCAGCGACACGCTCACCGGGATCCGTACACCACTCTGCCGGACGCAACTCGAGTACTACCGTCAGATCATCGCCCGCCAGCAGCCGCTGCCGGGAGAACTCGCCCTCCACCGAACCCGGGGCGCTTTGGACCTCGGTCGATCCGGTCTCGGCGGCGGCCAGCAGTAGATCGTCTGGTCACTGATCTCAAGGTCACGCGCGATACTCGCGACACTCTTGCCGTCAGCGAGTAGATCGAGGACCATGCGGCGAAACTCGGCCGGGTAGCCCCGTCGTCCCATCCGTTCCTCCTGGTGTCAGGCACCAGAATCCAGAAAATCAGACGCCGTGGAACCCGGGACACACCAGAGCCTCCAAGGAACCCAGGGCAGTTCAGCGCTACTGAAGGGATTGGTCGGTGCCGGGGACGCGCACCGGCTCTGTCCGGCAGGGTGGGTGCCATGCTAAAGGTCTTGTATGTACTCGGCGCCCCGCGTTGCGGCAGCACCGTGCTGGGCGCCGCGCTCGGTGGGTTACCCGCGGTCGTCAACCTGGGCGAGGTAGCCAACCTGTGGCGACTGTCGCTCCGCAGACCTGGGTTTCCCTGCGGCTGTGGCGAAATGATCACGGAGTGCGGCTTCTGGACCCAGGTGCTCGCGCTATCAGGGGCGGCCTCTCTGCCGCCGAACGAGGTGATGAACTCGCAACGGACGGAGGTCGGCCTCCGCTCCCTGGCAGGTGGGCTCCACCAGCAGACCGGCGCAGGCCCGTTCGCGCAACTTGTCGCCGATGTCTACCGCGCAGCCTCGAACCTAACGCAAGCGGCGGTTGTGGTGGACACTTCCAAGAAGCCCGGCTACGCCGCCGCGGTGAGCCGCGTCCCCGGCATAGACGCACACGCTGTTCACCTCGTGCGTGATCCTCGTGGGCACGTGCTGAGCCGGCATCGAGGCTGGCGTGGGCGCTCAGGTGTAGATCACCCGCTCGACGCGGCCGGGGCGGCTCGGACGGTTCTCGCTTGGTCGAAGGCGAATCTCGTGTGCGAGGCGCTCGGCATCCGCACTCCGGACCGAGTCATGCGGTTGCGGTACGAGGATTTCGTTGCTGACCCGACTTCGGCTCTCCAAGCGATAACGGCGATGTTGCCCGATCCACCGGCGGTGCCAGTGATGGACCGGGTGGTGCCAGTCGGCGTCCAGCACACCGCCGCCGGGAATCCGGTGCGGCGAGCCCTGGCAAGCGACCTGCAGCTTAAGATCGACGACGAGTGGCGCACGGTGCTGTCAGTTCCGCAGCAGGTTGCACTGCACAGCCTCGGCCTCCCCCTGACGCTGCGTTACGGGTACCAGGCCCGGCCAAAGACCGGCCCTTGACGCACGGGTGGGGTTGACCCCTTTGGGTGGACACCGACAGCGTGGGCTTCACGGCCCGCGCGAGGAGTCCCGAATGGGAGCACAGCAGCACCGTGAAGCGCCCCGGGTTCTCTGCCGCCCTCATGCGGGCTGCGGCTCGGGGTTGAGGGCAGCGTAATGGGCTTGCTCGAACTCGACCGGGGGAACGTTGCCCAGCGAGCCATGGAGCCTTCGTTGGTTGTACCAGTCCACCCAGCCGGCGGTCGCGCACTCGACGTCGGCGAGGGTCTTGTAGGGGCCGTCGTGGAAGACGGTGGTGCGGATGCATTCGGCCTTGTAGAGGCCGTTGATGGGTCTGCCCAGGGTTCGGTTGACACCGTGTCAACCGAACCCTGGGCAGACTCCATCGCGGACTCGTCCGTCGAGCCTGCACCGGCAGACAAGGCCTCAGCCGGCCCGCGACCTGGCCGCTCACAGACCATCGCACTCGCTTCGACTCAGCGCCGCGGCATAGGCCGCGTGCAACCTCAACGACACAGCCTCCAACCCAAACTTGCGAATGGCGTCCCGACGGATTTTCACCCGGTCGTACGCCTCTAGGTTCTCGACCACGAGTCGAAGGCCCGCCGTAAAGTCGGCTTCGTCGTCAGGCACGGCGAGGTAACCGTTGGACCGATCGATGTACTCGTCCATGGGGCCGGCTCCGAAGGTCACCACCGGCAGCCCACTGAGTAGCGCCTCCACACAGCTCACCGAGTGGGTCTCGACGACGGACGGTAGAGCGAAAGCGTCACATCCAGCGAGCACATCGCCGATCGTGGCGGCCGCGACCCAACCCGTGAACTCCACCCTCTCAGCCAGGCCCAGCTCCGCAGCAAGACCGCTCAGGGAGTCGAGTTCTGGGCCGTCGCCGAGCACGACGACGCGCAGGTCGAACCCTTCGTCGACCATGCGCCTGGCCGCGCGGAGCAGCATGTCGACACGCTTCATCGGTACCAGCCGGGCACTGACGCCCACGACTACCTCGGGGGCGGGACCCTTCAACCACAGGCGGAAGCGGCTTGAGTCCACCGGGTTCGGCACGACAGTCAGGTCCTCGTGAACGGCACGCTTCCGCATGGCGTGTGCCAGGAACTCCGAGACCGGGTATATCCCCGCCGCATCGCGGTAGGCCGGGCGCGCGAGGCGCAGGCTGCGCGCCCTGAGCACGTTCTCGGGGTTCATGTCAGTAAAGGCCGTGCTGTGCTCCGTGATGACGTACGGCTTGCCGAGCAGGCGGCGCACCCGCGGGAGCGCAAATGAGTTCGAGTAGAAGTGGGCGTGGACCAGGTCCACCGGGCCGCGGCGTTGCTCGATGTCATGAATCGCCTCAACCAGCCGCGCCGCGTATCGCGCCAGCTGCCACCGTCCCCAGAGCGGCCGAGACACGCCTCTCACTCCTAGCACCTGGACAGAAGCCGGATTATCACTGTCGACGGCCACAGTCTCAGAATCAGCCACCGCGACTCCCGTGAGCTGATTGACGGGCAGGATCTCGGTGACTGTCGCGAACCTCGCGGCCGCCGCAGTCCAGCCATCGCAGAATGCGTTCGGCGTGCGGATCATCGCCACATGCATCAGAGACCCACCACTGCGTCGACTACCGATCCTCCGGCTACAAGCCGGTCGGTGATCCTGTTCCGCTCTCGCTCGTCGAACGTCACCTCGAACTTCTCCAGCCCGCGGTCGTAGACGGCCTGGAACGGGCCTTGCATGTGGTCCATGATCGACCGCCACCCGACGGCAGTCGCCGCACGATCGCCCGGCTCGGTCATCGCGCTGACGTAGTCGACGGCGAGAAACGCCGCAAGGTTTCGCATGGTCGGCTCAGGCCGGCCGACGAGATCGGCGTAGTGCACCAGCGTGTGCGCGGGTGAGCTAAGACAAGCCGCGCTCAAGCGGATGTCCTTGTTCCACCAGTCGCACACGGCGTCGATCACGCCCTGCCGGTCGTGGGGCGACGGGATGCCTAGCCGTCGTTCCAGCTGGAGCTGCCAGCCCGCATCGCGCAACACCAGATCGGCGATCGAGGCCACGACGGACCGGCCGTCCCGGAGGAGATGGACGAACCTGCTGCCCGGCACGAGCCGACTGATGACCGACATCCACCGCAGGTGAACCGGACTCTTGTCCACCCAGAGCGCCGCCTCGTTCTCGGTGGCAGCGGCTTCGGCTGCCTTCACGAACCGAGCGCTGTAGGCAGCGTACGACGGGAGCATCGGGGGCGGACCTACGTCAGCGAGGGAGGTTACGACGCTCTTGTGGACCTGTCGTGCCGCACGCGGTGAAACGATGACTGGCCGTTCGCGCAAAGGAAGCCGACCACGAATCTTGTTGTAGAAGTGTGACTCCGGAAAAGTGAAGACGTCGGGCGATCCGGCGAGCATCGCCTGCAGTAGCGTCGTGCCCGATCGGGGGCACCCGACCACGAAACAGGCACGTGGCGCGTCTTCAGTCACCGAAGTTGGCGTCGACTCACGGCGCATCATGGCCCACTGCCGACCTTCGCTGTCGCGACGTCGCCAGCAGCCAACTGCCGGTAAAGGGCAGCAGCGGAGGTCGCGACCGCCGCTACGGTGAACTTCGACGCGAACCGCTGCAGCGCGTTCGCCGCGAGACGGTCGCGCAGAGCAGGGTCGGCGAGCAGTTCACGAACCGCCTCAGCGAGCGCCGAAGCATCCCCCGGCGGCACGAGCAGAGCATGCTCGCCGTGCGTCACCAGCTCGCGGATAGCCGGTAGGTCGCTGGCGACGATCGGCAGCCCTAGAGCCATCGCCTCGATCACCGAGCCCCCGAGTCCTTCGTAGTGCGACGGGAACACGAAGATGTCACCGGCGGCGAGGATGTCGCCGACGTCCGGTCGAAAACCGAGTCCGACGACGTCTGCCGCTGGCCCGGCGCGGGCGACCGCGTCGCGGAACGCCCCAGTCGCATTCCCCTCCCGACCGGCCTGGACCAGCAGAACACTCGGGTGGTCGACGAGCGCCACGGCATCCACGAGAACGTCCAGGCCCTTCTGGAACTCTTGCCGTGCGACGTTGACCAGAACGGCCCGGTCTAGTCCGATGCCGAGAGCAGCCCGGGAGCTCACGCGCCGGTCCTCCCCGGGGCTGCCGAGCCGACGCGGGTCGCGTCCCCGATGGATCACACTGACTCGATCACGCGGAACCTTGAGGCATCGCACGGCTGACGCAGCGGCCGCATCGCTGATGGCAAGAAAGTGGTCGGACAGCGCGCGTGCTGACCATGAGTCGGCGAGCCGTACGGCGGCCAACCGCCAGGTCTTGACGTTAGGGTCGGACGCCGTCCCCCTCTCGTAGGACGTGTTGACAACGTTCGTGACAACCACAGTCGGCAGTCCCCAGCAGGCGAATCTGGTCGCTATGTCTGCCTCGAAAATCGCAGACTGCACGACATCCGGCCGCCATCCCTTCACGAGCCGTCGCAACGGCCGCACCGTCGCCCGGATCCCGCCGGTCTCCAAGAAATTGACAGCGCAGCCGAAAGCCCTCACCTCGTCCTCGTACCCGTCCGTCACGGACCGGAGGCAAGCGATGCGCACTTCGATCCCATGCGACGTGAGCGCTGGCACCAGGTCGACGAGGGAACGCTCGGCACCGCCCGAGGCCAGGCTGTTGATGACAAACAGGACGCGCACCTGCCCGATCCCATGTGCCCCTGTCATACGCCGACCGAAGCGACGACTCTCGCCCACTGCACCGCGACGACAGCCATGTCGAAGCGCGTCAGACAGTGGGCGCGACCGCGTTCACCGTCCCCGCGTCGACGTGCCGGGTTGGACGCGTAGAACTGCATAGCCGACGCCAGGTCAAGGGTATTGTTGGGCTCCGTCAAGATGCCTGTCTGCCCGTCAAGGACGATCTCTGGGATGGCCTGGTCGCGTGTCGCGACGACCGGGAGCCCAGCGAGCGAGGCCTCGATAACCGCCGCCGGCATGCTGTCCCCGCCGCGAGTCGGAAAGACGAAGACATCGCTGCCGCCGAGCGCATCCCTCGGCGTGGACACCTGGCCGAGGAAGTGATGGCGACCGGGAATCTCGGCCTCGGCGAGCGCGCTGAGCTGCGTCGCGATCGGACCGTCGCCCACAACGACCAAGTGGCAGTCGCGCACGGACGCGGCCGCCCGAATCGCCTGGTCGACCCCCTTCTCAGAGACCAGACTCCCAACATAGGTGAAGACGACATCCGTCTCGGCCACACCGAGCTGCGCGCGCCATGACGTGCGCATGGCTCCACCTTGAGGCTCCCAATCGAATGCCGGCACGGCGTTGGGGATCACCGTGACCTTGTCCGCCCCCACGCCAAGATGTGTGAGCGCCTGCGCAGCACCGTCCCACAACGCGACCACGTGACGCGACATCTTCAGCGCCACCCTGACCCGCAGCCGCTTTGCCCGGGAGCTCGCCCAGAATGTCGAGTCCGAAATCTGCCGGTACACGAAGCGCCGTCGGGGGAACGCGGCAGCACACATGAACAAGGTTGTAGATCCGTGCGCCACCACCACCTGCCGACCGCGGGCCAGGCGTCGCAGTCCCAGGATCGTTCGCGGTGATCGACGGGTCGGTCCCGCGAGCGGCACGCCTAGGCCCCCGTGCCTACCCGGCGCCAGTGCGACGGTCAACACGTCAAACTCGAGGTCCACGAGCGCGGCGTGCAGCTGCGTGGCGAAGACCTGAGCCCCCCGCCGGTCGTCGTCTGTAATGACCTGTAGGACTGCCGGACGATCGCGCGTCATGGGCGCCATGTCGGATCGCTCGCCCCAGGTGCCCGACGAGTCCAGGGCGCCGGCTCACCGAACAGCCGCTGCCAGTCGTCGGCGACACGGGCGACGCGGTCCGCAGCCTCGCTCGGGAATGGCGCTGTTCGCGACTCTGAGATCAGGTCGGCAACGAGCCCACCGCGCCGGAGCAGCAGCCGCCTAGCGATTACCCGTACCGCATGTGGCGTCCCTGCCGGACTACGGACAACCCCGTTCTTGAAGAGCCAGAGCATGGCCCGGGTGTAGTGCGGCCGGTCCGACCCGAGGTTTCTCGCGCTGCCGGGCGCGGCTGCACCAATACCCAGGTGGTCCAGGATTCGCCCCCACCCGCTCCCATCCGGTGCAAGGTGCTCCGTGCCCACAGTCAAGAGGCGCGAGCGGTCGAACAGTTCGAGGTAGGGAGCGACGCACCTGGGATAATCGCTCTGACCCAGGTAGGGCGAGGCGGGGTCGGCCACGGCGATGGCGAACTGCCGGGACTCCCGACCGCGCGACACCTCGTGGGCATAATGCGAGCGGACCCGGTCCGCCGGATCTCGGACGAGGTAGACCAAGCGGGCAGCTGGGAGGACATCGGCCATGCGGGCCGCCGCCACAGCAGAGCGGTCTGGGGCGGTGTAGCCGACCGAGAACTCGCCGGTCACCCAGTCACCCAGCGGAAAGAGGCTGCGGTACCAGTCGACTCCCCGACTCCACCGGTCGTCGCGGGAGAAAAAGTGTGGTTCCTTGTCGAGAGGGAGCCTCACCTCAGGGTGGCCCGCCAACCAGTGGAACACCGAGGTGGTTCCGCACTTCATCGCGCCCACGACGACAAAGTCGGGCAACCTGAAGCGCCCCAGGTTCTCTGCCGCTCTCATGCGGGCTGCGGCTCGGGGTTGAGGGCAGCGTAATGGGCTTGCTCGAACTCGACTGGGGGGACGTTCCCCAGCGAGCTATGGAGCCTTCGTTCGTTGTACCAGTCCACCCA
>JBBRVW010000043.1:0-39814 GCA_038246545.1 Actinomycetes bacterium
AGCCCGGATCCACCGTTGTGCTGGGGTGAACGGCGGGTCGTGACGCACGAATGCCCTGCTGTGCAAAGAGAATGTGGCTTGCGAAGGTCAACAAACTCAGCACACAGGAGGGCATCCGCTGGATGCGAGTCTGCCATGGCGTCACTGCCACCTTCGATGATCCCAACCTTGTGTCGTGCGCGGGTCTCGCGCCGGTCCTGGAAATGGCCGAACGTGCCGGCCTGCAGGACCTGGTCGTCGAGCATGTCCGGATCGACAAGCCCGGTGGTGTCAACGCCTGCCTGAAGGTGTTGGCGCTGGTCGCGGGGATGATCGCCGGGGCCGACTCGATCGAGGACATGGGCCTGTTGCGGCACGGTGGGATGCGCCGGTTGTTCACCGGCGTTCGGGCTCCCTCGACGCTCGGGACGTTCCTGCGCATGTTCACCTTCGGTCATGTCCGGCAGCTCGACGCGGTGGCGTCTCGGTTGCTGATCAACCTGTGTCGGCGGGCGCCGCTGCTGGCTGGTGCCGCCAGGCTGGCCTACGTCGATGTGGACGACACCGTGAAGGCGACGTTCGGCTACGCCAAGCAGGGCGCCGGCCGCGGCTACACCGGGGTGAAGGGGCTGAACGTGCTGCTGGCGATCATCAGCACCCCCACCAGCCGCCCGGTGATCGCGGCCGCCCGCCTGCGCAAGGGCTCCACGAACAGCGCGAAGGGCGCCCACCGGTTCGTGGCCGACGCCCTGATCACCGCCAAGGCCGCCGGCGCGACCGGGACCTTGGTGCTGCGCGCGGACTCGGCGTTCTACCAGTCCGACGTGATCGCCGCGGTGCTGCGAGCCAAGGCGTGCTTCTCGATCACCGCCCGGCTCCTTGCCCCGGTCCGCAAGGCGATCGAGGCCATCGCTGAGGACGCGTGGACGCCGATCAAGTACACCAACGCCATCTGGGACGAAGACCAGCAGTGTTGGATCAGCGACGCGGAGGTCGCCGAGGTCGAGTTCACCGCGTTCACCTCGTTGGCCAAGACCAAGCAGGTCAGGGCCCGGTTGATCGTTCGGCGCGTCCCCGACGCCAACCCGGCCAACCAGAACCCGCTGTTCACCGTCTACCGGCACCACGCGGTGTTCACCAACAGCCCGTTGCCGATGCTCGAGGCCGAGTCGGCGCACCGCGGTCACGCGATCGTCGAGCAGGTCATCGCCGACCTGAAGAACGGCCCGCTGGCGCACCTGCCCTCCGGCTCGTTCGCTGCGAACAGCGCCTGGCTGGTCTGCGCCGCGATGGCGTTCAACCTCACCCGCACCGCAGGCGCACTCGCGTCGGTGTTTCACGCCAAGGCCACCACCGGCACCATCCGAGCACAGCTGATCAACGTGCCCGGCCGGCTCGCCCGCTCTGCCCGTCAACTCGTGCTGCACCTACCAGTCGACTGGCCCTGGGAGACCGCCTGGACGCAGCTCGCCACCGCTGCCCGACACGGACCACCAGCCGTCGCCTGACCCATCCACCCCGTCCGCCCAGGACCAACCAGAACACCACGTGGAGACCACCGGCCAGCCCGGCCCCACAAGCACGCCCTCAACCTCGGTGACGGCCCCGTCGCCGACTCACAAGGACTCAACCGGCTCCGACGGTGGATCCAGGCTTAGGCACGCCCGGACACGACGTGATCCTCGGCACGCACGGACCAGACAAGGTAACGGCGCTCGGAGGGAACGACCGCATCTGCACCGGCGGTGGGGCGGACGTCATCCTCGGCGGAGAAGGAGACGACCGGATTGACGCCGGCCCAGGCCGGGATCGGCTGTCCGGTGGCAACGGCGAAGACAGGCTGTGGGGCGGCCCTGGCCGAGACCGGCTCTCTGGCGGCAGGACAGGGGACCGCTTCTACCTCACCGGCGACGGTGACACGGTGATCGGCGGCGAACTAGGTTTCTTCGACGTCGTCTACTACCGCGGTCGTGACCTGAGCGCGCCCGCAGGCGTCCTCGTGGACCTGCGGGAGGGCATCGGACGATTGCTCGGACACGCTACGTTCGACCGGCTGCGCGGTGTCGAGGACGTCTACGGAACCCGATTCGCCGACATCCTGCGCGGCGACGACGGTCAGAACGGGCTGGACGGGGGCGGTGGAAACGACCGCCTCGAAGGCTTCGACGGGGAGTATGACGTGCTCACCGGAGGCAGCGGCCACGATGTACTCCTTGGCGGGGCCGGACAGGACGAGCTTGTCGGCGGTCCGGGAAACGACTACCTCGACGGAGGCCCCGAAGAGGAGGGGGTCATTGTCGGCGGTCCCGGGGTAGACCGATGCGTCGACCCCGAGGCATACCGGTGCTGACGGTTTGATCTCCGTCGTCGCTCGGTCGGCATGTCTAGGGCAGCCACCCAAAACTGAACATGTCGGGATGCGACCGCGCGATAGGTGCCTACCTGTTCACTCGACAGCAGCCCGAGGCCTGGCCGCCGGCCCTCGCCGCCCGGATCGGCGCGGTCGAGCTGACCGGGATCCGCCGCTTCAGCCAACCCTGGGAAGCCCACGCCACCCGGGCCTTGCGCCAGGGCACCCCACCGTGTGGGCCTGCTACGCCGACCACGACCGGATCCACCCCGCCCCCGACATCGACACCGCCCTGGACGCCGCCCACAGCCGGTGGCGGACCGCCGTGGGCGAGGGCAGGACGCGTTGATGATGGCCCGCGCCCGCGTCGACGTCGACGCCCTCAACCAGCGAGCCCGCACCGCCGCCCTCGCCGACGGCACCGTGCACGGCCCGGTCCTCGTGGTCGCCGGCGGCCGGACCTGGCAGGCGGGCGACCTGCTGCGGGCCTGCCGCAACGACCGTCGGCTGCCGTTGGGCGACGGGCACGTCCGCAACGGTGACCGATTCCGCGTTCTCGGACCCGCACCCGGCGGCGGCCTGCTCGTGGCGGACCTCGCTGGCCAAGCCAGCACGACCCTGCCCGAGCCCCACCTGGCCCAGCATGCGACCTACGGCTGGGCGTGCACCATCGACGGTGCCCAGGGCGCCACCGCCGACCTCGGCATCCTGCTCGCCCGCCCCGGGATGGACCGCGAACACCTCTACGTCGGGATGACCCGCGGTCGCCACGCCAACCATGTCCACCTCACCACCGAACCACCGACGACGACGTGCACCGGCCACGTCCGGTCGGCGAGCCGCCAACCCTGGACGACGCCGTCCGCGCGCTCCAGACCGCTACCGCCCGGGTCGGCGCCCTGCAGGCCGCCCACACCCTGCTCGACCAAGCCCGCGACCGCGCGGAGACGATCGCCCTCCGCGGGGGGCGCGACACCGCGGTTCCCGATCAACCGATCAACGCCTGGCCCCGCAACGTGGGCGCTGGGTCTCACCGAACGGCTCGTCGCGTGGCTGGACAAACCCCGTCGCACCGTCGTGGTCCGGGCGATCCATCGAAATGTAGAGCACGTGAGGGCGCAGCCATACCTCGAGGGCTGACCCGGCAACTGACGCGCAGCGACAGCCGCGTCGCGTGACCAACTTCCGACTTTGCCGATGATTGCTGCGGGCGCTGTGCGGCGGTCACGAGGCGGGGTAACGGCGCCAGGTCGGCAGCTCACGCATCCTTGTTGCACGCGATCAGTCAGGACGGTGTCCCGCCGCCCGACAGCAGCCGCCTGAAGTAGTCCACGGCTGAAACCAGCCCGTCGTGGAGGGGAACTTTGGGTTGCCAGTCCAGCACAGCGCGGGCCACCGAGATGTCGGGGCGGCGCCGTGCCGGGTCGTCGGCCGGGAGAGGCAGGTACTCGATGCCGGCCGTCGAGCCGGTGAGCGCAACCACCTGTTCGGCCAGTTCGGCGATGGTGAACTCGTCGGGGTTGCCGAGGTTGATCGGACCGGTCACCTCGTCGCCGGTGGCCATCAGTGCCACCAAGGCATCGACGAGATCATCGACGTAGCAGAACGAACGGGTCTGAGTTCCGTCGCCGTAGATGGTGACAGGCTGCCCGGCGAGCGCCTGGACGATGAAGTTCGACACGACGCGCCCATCCTGCGGGTGCATGTGAGATCCATAGGTGTTGAAAATCCGGGCGACCTTGATCTGCGTCCGGTGCTGCCGCCAGTAGTCGAAGAACAGTGTCTCGGCGCACCTCTTGCCCTCGTCGTAGCAGGAGCGGGTACCGATGGGGTTGACGTTCCCCCAGTAGGTTTCCCGCTGCGGGTGCTCGTGCGGGTCGCCGTACACCTCACTGGTGCTGGAGAGAAGGATCTTTGCGTGCGTTCGCTTGGCAAGCCCCAGCGCGTTGATCGACCCCATGACGGACGTCTTGGTCGTCTGCACAGGATCCCGCTGGTAGTGGACAGGGGAGGCGGGGCACGCGAGCGCGTAGATCTGGTCGACCTCGACGAAGAGCGGGAAGGTCACGTCGTGGCGCAGAAACTCGAATTGCGGGTGGGGAAGTAGGCCGGTGATGTTGGTGCGAGTGCTGGAGTAGAAGTTGTCAACACACAGCACTTCGTACCCGTCCTCGAGCAGTCGGCGACAGAGATGGGAGCCGATGAAGCCGGCGCCGCCGGTGACCAGAACCCGCTTGCCGCTGAACATCTGCGCGTTCCCTTCTTGTCGTTGTGGCGGTCCCCTCGGGGTTTCCGAGCGGGTGCTGTCCGAAGCAGCCTACGGCCGGCCGCGCCGGCTCCTCTGACGTCACGTCGCCCCATGGGCAGCCGCGGTCGGAGTGCGGACTTGGTCATAGTTCGTCCGCGTACGGGCCGTTCGCTGCGAACGCGAACGGACGGCACCAGCGTCGCAAGACGCCGTTACGACGCGCCACGATCCCGCGGCTGACAGACTCAGCACGATGACGGACAACAACGAGCCAACGGGCGTCCGAGTCGTCCGCCTCCGGCTCCGCAGGGACCTGGGCTGGACGCAGCGCAAGCTTTCCGCTGCCGCCCGCGTGAGCGTGGCAAAGATCCACCTGATCGAGCGAGACAAGCCGGGGAAGCGTGGCGAGCGTGAGTCGACCGGCGCCGTGCTGAAAGCCCTCCAGGCTGAGATTCTGCGTAGGGACGGCCCAGGCCAATCCCCCTCAGCGGAGGACACTCTGATGGCGTTCATGGCTCGTCACGATTGGGAGGACGTCAGCGTCCGTCGAGTCGGCCCGCATCGCAAGGTCCGTTGGTACTCGTTCACTCTCGCAGTGCCAGATGCGGATGCCACGCCCCAGCAGATCGTCGAGGATCGCCAGGCGTTCGATCGCCAGCAGAGTGGCATGCGCCGCGTCGCGTTTTTCGGCCGCCGACGGCGGTACGACTCGCCTCACATCAGATACAGGCGTCCACTGTCCACGCCGCAAGCGCGACGGGAGCTGCCCCGACGCGCGCTGTGGGGGACGGAGGTAGCTGACCGCGAGGCCCGGTGAAGCCTCCATGAGGCCTCACGATGCCGGTGCCTGTGAGCGGCGGAGCCGTCGCATGCCAGGCGGCTTCCGGACAGCTCATCATCAATGCCGCAAAGGGACTCCTTCGTCGACGTCGGAAACCTTCGTCCCTCTTGTCGATGCACACCCTCGAATGAGGCTGCGAGGTAGCCACGACCCATACGCCGGCATTCGCCGCGGTCAGGTCCGCGTCCCATCAACCCCCCCCCCGGCGGGCCGCGGGCCGCCGGGGCTCCTACACACGCTTGCCCAAGACGCGAGACGGTGCGACGCCGACGCCGAGGCGCCGCCGCGCGACGCGCTCAGAGTCGGACGGCTCAACGTGGCGTCGATGCCAGTCTGTCGCGCAGGCCCAAATGGAACTGCCACCACCAGAACCCAGCAGCGAAGATCGCCGCCGCTGCAGTGCCCCATGCTGCCCCGAGCGTTCCTGCCCAGGCGCCTCCCGTGAGCGCGCCCACGAGGTATGCCGTCGACCCCACACACTGCGACAGGAGGCTCCGCGATGCGGCCGCGAGCCCGCGAATGCCGGCCCATGCTCCGATCTGGACGGCCGTCGCCGTGACCATGACGGTCGTGGGAAGGAGGAGCACGGCGGCCGCGTCCCATGACGCCTCGAGGATGCCCATGCCGAGGGTCTCGGGCAGCAGCAGGACCAAGGCTCCCCAAAGCACTGCCGAGCCCGCACCGAGAGCGGAGATGAGCAGACCCAGCTGCAGGGCGCGAGACGTGGACGTGCGCAAGAGCCGCACCATCTCCGGAACTGCCATCATGCCCATGCCGAGGATCACCACGAGGACGGGCCCCAGCAGCAGTTCCGCAGCCCGCATCGCACCGACGCCGGCAAGACCCACGATCGCCGCCAGCCCGTAGAACCGCAACTGTGTCCCACTGACTGTGCTCAGGTTCTCGACGAAATAGCGGGAGCACAGATGGCGGTTCTCCCGCACCCACGCTCGTGCTGCGGACGGTCGCGGCACGAGCCCCGCCTGGAATCCCCCCACCAGGGCAGCGATCGTGGCCGAGCCGCCCCAGGCGAGCATGAAGAGGAACTGGCTGGACCTGCCCGACCCGACGACCAGCCAGAGAAGCGCGACGAGGGCGACCGCCCACACCACGTCGTTCGCCAGCGCCAGGGCCGGTCTCCCCTGTGAGAAGAAGGCGAATCGCCAGCTGTCCTGCACCAGGAGACCAGGCAGTGTGATGCCCAAGGCCAGTAGTGCTGGTCCGGCCGGGCCACCCACTGCTGTCGCGACGACGGCGCACGTCGAACCGACGAGGACGCCACTCGCCAACGCGGCACCGGTGCTTCCTGTCACGGCCCGTTTCCAGATGGTGGGGTCGACATCGCTGAACCGGACCATCAACGGGTCGGTGCTGATGCCTCGGGACGCGTTCAAGGCGATGAGGTAGGTCGCGAAGGCGATGCTGAAGGCGCCGAAGCCTGCCGGTCCCAGCGTCCGCGCCACGAGGACGCCGACAATGACGTTCGTCAGGCTGGAGGCGGCCTGGTCAGCCACTCCCCAGGCCATCCGTCTAGCACCGGCTGGCATCTGTCGGCGCGGCAGCACTGTGGCCGCGTCGGTCGATCGTCTCATCGTCGGTGCTCAGTCGTCGAAGCCGGAACCGGCGGACGGCGCCGCGTCAGCGCCGCGCCGAGCCCCAGTAGGACGAACAGCCAGATGTCTGCTTGCGGGCCTTCCAGGGAGGGGTCGAAGTAGGCGTTGACGAGGAACCCGGAGACGGCGGCCAACGTCCATGCGGCGACCGCGCACTCAGGATCGCGGACACCGCCTGGCCATCGCCTGACCCGCACCGCGGTCTGCAGGCCCCAGGTAAGCCAGATGAGCGCCCAGACGGCGAGGCCGATGGCCCCCACTCGAGCGAAGACTCCGAGGTGGGAGTTGTGGACGTTGCGCAAGGGCGGTTCGCCGGGTCCGCCGTTGACGCCGTACCGGGCGCCCAGTGCCGGACCGAAGCCCAGCCCCGTCCTCCACGCCCCGGACGACAGCATGTCGTTGCGCATGCGCGTCCAGAGCTCCTGGCGCCATTGGACGGTCCCGGCAAGCTCCTGGTTCTTGTCCTGGTGCACGATGCTCACGACATTGGCGGCGACGGTTTGCACGGAAACGTCCCGCCCACGGACGTGCACCTGCAGATTGAACACGAGCGCGACCAGGACGATGGCCACCATGGCGCTGAGTACCGGCACGGCCAGCCGCCCCCGTCGTCCCACCGGCAGCACCGCGACGCATATGAGGAGAGTCGACACCCCGGCCACGAGACCGCCGCGAGTCTGCGACCCGCAGACCAACAACCCCACCAGTCCGATGACGGAGAGCACGACCGTCGACCGGGTAGTGCGATGCCTCCCGGCCACCCGGTCCACACCCACCGAGAGGAATCCGATACCCGCGGCAATTTGGACGGCCATGTCCCCGGGCTTGAACGAATTGATCGCTGCCGAAGTACCCGGTACGTGCACATCGGACAAGGCGCTGACCTGGGAGAGCACGACGGCGATCGGTGCCCAGACGAGAAAGGCCGGCAGCGCTCGGCCGTACCAGCCGACCAGGCGTGGGACGAAGCTCGGTTCGGAGACCGCGGCAGCGGCCGTGAGGAAGGAAAAGGCGGCGTAGTACCAGATCGACGAGTCGCGGACCGCGTCGAGCCGATAGGCAGGGAAGTCGAACGCGAACCGCACCGCGCACACCAGGACGAAGACGCCGACGAGACGCAGGACTGGTGCGGTGCGGAGAAGGTAGCGCCACGGGGAGGGGATGCGCGCTGCCTCGACGAGACCGAGGCCGAGGACCGCCTCGCCGATGAACAGCGGGGTCCCGGGAACGTGGACGTAGGCGAAGGACTTGCTGAAGAACAGATACCCCGCCAGCAGCAGCCCCAGTGCCGGCGTGAACCAGATGAAGTAGTGCGACGGCCGTCCTGGTGCACGGCCGACGTTCGTCAGCATGCCGGCATGCTCGCGCACCCGGCGGGCACCGGAGTGCCCGAGCTTCGCAACGTCGCTCGTCCGCGAACCAGCGGCCTCCATCGGTCACCCCCCTGCCTGCCGGTGCACCGTCGGCGGCCGCCAGACCTTTCTTCCCTGATCAAAGCACGAGAACAGGGGCGCACGGATAAACTCCAGGGAAGCAGCCGGGGGCCGGTTTGAGCGCTTCATGGGACGAGGGGCGGGAAGTGTCGCTGACCCGCGACGAGGGCACCGCCGAGGCATCCGCTCCGGTGGGGTTGTGGCGATTTGCCGGTCTGCTGCACCGCATCCGCTGGTGGCCCGCTGCCCGCCCCGCCCGGGCCTCCCGGGACGTCGTGCGGCCCGCGCCGCAGGACAGCCCCGCGCACGACACGTCCTTTCCGGTCTTCAACAAGAACGAGTCCGCCCCGCTGGTGGCCGACATCCTCGGACTCGCGCCCCCGGAGGTGCGCGATGCCTTTCTCGTGGTGCACGTCGACGACGACGTGACGCTCGACTTCGTCGACGTCGACGGGTTCGAGCCGCAGCAGTACACGTTCATAGTCGGCGATCAGGAGCTCGACGAGATCGCCTCGCGCCTTACCGAACGCTCCATCCCGTTCTGGGCCGACGCGGACAAGGAGCGGCCGCGAGAGGTCAGCACTGGCCCCGGTGGCCGGGTGTTGTTCTGGGAGGAGCCGAGCGGTCACCTGCTCGAGATCGGCACGGGGTCCTACGACGGCCTGATTCCCCGTGGAAGCGAGGAACCGAGTCGACGATCGGTGCCGGACTGGGGCCTCGAGAAGGATCACTGGGCGCAGGGACCGGGACTGCTGGCGTCTGTCCGCCGGTACAAGCTGCTCGTGTGCGCTCTGGCACTGCTCTGCGGGGCATTGGCATATGCCGCTGAGTCGCAGCGGCCCGTCCGGTACGCAGGAGTGGCCCGGCTGTTCCTCGACGAACCGACCTCGTCGTCGTCCGATCCCGGTCGCGTGGTGCGTAATCGTGCAGAGTTCCTCCGGTCCCGTCCGGTGATGGTGCAGGCGGCGAAGATCGCTGGTAACGGTGAGACAGCGACGGGACTGGCGCGACGGGTGACCGTGAAGGCGTCGAGCGACGTCGACGTGGTCACGATCTCCGTGCTGGGTCAGAGCGCGAAAGAAGCCGCGATGTTGGCCAACTCGGTGGTTTCGGCGTACGAGCAGGTGATCGCTCGTCAAGCACAGCAGCAGGCGGCTGTCCTGGCGAGCCGAGAGCAGGAGCTCGCCACGGAGATCACCCGCTTGGTGGCACGGCGCGCGACGGCGCCGGACGACCCCGCCCTCGCCGTCGAGGAGCAGGCCAAGCGCGACCAGCTGCTGGTCATCGCGAGGCAGCGGGAGCAGGCTGCTGCGTCGAGCCCGCAAGGGGCGGTGGAGCGGGCCGCTCCTCCGGACGCACCGGCGCAGCCACGGCCGTTGCGAGCATCTGTGGTGGGTGGCCTGGCCGGTCTGGTGCTCGGCATGGGGATCGCCTGGTGGCTCGCGGGACGACCGGCTGCGCGCTCCGGGTGAGCGTTCCTGAGGCGAGGGCGGCATGGCCCCCCTCAGTCGCGTCAGGTGGGCGCCACCCTCTCCAGCCACGCCTCACGCCAGTAGGCGTACACGGCGCGCGGGCAGCACCGGTGGAAGTCTGCCGCGCACGTCACGTCCTGGAGAATGATGCACGGGACCCTCATCCGAATCATCTCGCCCGTCTTCTCGTCGATGATCTGGTCCACCCGTCGGTGCACCCGCGCCGTCCGACCGCAGTACTTCAACATCTCGACGTCGAAGGACAACCCGCGGTTCCTGTTGTTGGTATCGAGCGTCGCGACGATCTGATCCTTGGTCCTGACGCGAACCAGCTCGCCCGGCAACAGGCCGAGGGTCGCAACGGGCGTCGACGTAAGCCTGCCAAGGACGAACGGGTACCTGGTTCCTCCCCGGATCCGGAGGAACGCGGGAAGCAGTCGCCCGCTGAGCCTCTGGTAGGAGTTGAAGATGCCCACAAGCACCGCGCGCAGGACCTTGGGCAGACCGGCGTTACCCGTTCGCACGTCGTCGACGTACTGTCGCAGTTCCCACGGCGGGATGACCTCCGGCGCCGCACGCATCAGCTCGGTGGCCTGGCACACGAATAGCTCTCGGCCGCCTGGCTCCGCGAGGTTCTCGCGGCGACCGGCAGCCAGCAGGCGGGCTCGGGCGGAGCGTGAAGGCTCGCCTGACACTGACGGCTCAACTTGGGCTGGGTCCCCAGGCGTAGGTGACGGGGACTGCGCGTCCACCTTGCGCAGCCACGATGTCTTCCAGTAGATCAGGCAGCCTGCCTGGCATCCGCCGTGGCCAGACCCGTCGCACCTCACGTCGGCGAGGTGCACGGCATCCGTCATGCGGTGCAGTCCGGTCCAGTCGATGGTGTCGCACGCCTTGTGTGCCAGCTTGTTCACCCTGAAGCGTTGACCGCACATCGGGAGCATCTCCGACATGAAAGGCAGGGATTCGAGCATGCCGTGTTCATCCAACGTCGAGAGGATCTCCGCCTCGCTGCGCACCTCGACGAGGTCACCGATGCGCAGCTCTTCCCGCCGGGTCGCAGTCTTCTCGATGACTCCCATGGCGTCTCTTCCTCAGACGTGGTGTGGACGTAGCGCGGTCGCAGACAGCTGTTCGTAGGCTTCGAGAAGGATGGGGGCGGAGTACTCCCAAGCGAGGGCGGTGCGCACGCGGTCGTGACCGACGGTACCCATCCGTCGCCGCCGCTCGGGATCGTCGAGCAACGTGTCGATCTCTGCGGCGAGAGATCGCTCCGAGTTGGGCTCGGCGTAGACGGCGGCGCCACCGGCAGACACCTTGGTCTCGGTGAGGTCGTACGCGACGACCGGAAGGCCGAAGAACATGTACTCCATGACCTTGTTCATCGTCGACTTGTCGGACCAGTCGTTCTTGGGGTCCGGGTCCACCCCGATGTCAGCCGTCGACAGGATGATGCTCAGATCTTCGTCGCTGACGCGACCGGTGAAGGTGCACATCTCCGAGACTCCGATGGTGTGGGCGTACTGCTTCACAATCGGCTGATGCGGGCCGCCGCCGACGAACACGCAGCTCAGGTCCCTGCGTCCCAGCTCGTCCCGCAGGATCTGCAAGGCCCTCACCAAGTGGTCGACGCCGTCCTGCTCGCAGATTTCACCTAGGTAGACCAACAGGTTCGCGCGGCCATGCCTCAATGACAGGTCAGGTTCAGTCTTTCGCAGCCGGAGCAGGTCCGGTCCCGAACGGACGACGAACACGTCGTCGGGAGCCTTGCCGCCACGCTGGATCGCTATGTCACGGTGGCTCTGGTTGGTCGTGATCACGATGTCGGCGACGCGGAACGTCATCCGCTCGAGGAACCGCAGGCTCGCCAGGGTCAGCCGGCTGCGATCACCGAACTTCACGGCGTACATCTCCGGCGAGAGATCGTGATGGTCGAAGACGAAGCGTCTGCCGAAACGTTGGCAGATCCACCCGAGCGGCCAGTACGTCTCCGGAGGGTTGCACACATGCAGTACGTCGAAGCCCCTTCCTCGAGCTGCCACCCGTGCCGTCTTCATGGCCGTGCGGAGGAAGCACCATGCGAACTCGGCGACGAAGCCCAGCGGTCCGTGAGCCTCGAAAGGCAGCGCGTAGCGGTAGATGTGCACGTCCTCGAGCTCCTCGAAGGAGCGCGGGAACTGCGCGGCTTTAGGGCAGATGACGCTCACCGACCAGCCCGCTCGCGCCAACGTCGTCGCCTCCAGCCACACCCTGCGGTCGAACGGGACCGGTAGGTTCTGGACGACGATCAGAACCCGACGATTACCAGCAGATGCCGTCGTAGCCATGGGTCCCCTCCTCGATGCCGCCGTCGCTCCGCACCAGGTCGACCAGCCGCTGGTCATCGGTAACCGCGGCTATCGCCTCGTCGAACGCCGGGTCGTCGGTACCGACCACAACCGTTTGCGCGTGCGCGAGCAGCTCGTCGACCGACCTCACCATGAGCCGGGAGATGTGTGGGATCTGGTGCAGGATGAAGTCCCGGTTGGCACCGACCAGTGTCGCGAGCTCGACGTTGTGGTCGTACACCCGCACCTCGTAGCCCTTGCCGATCAACCGCTCGACGAGATCGACCAACGGGCTCTCGCGCAGGTCGTCGGTGCCTGCCTTGAAGCTCAGGCCGAGCACCCCGATCCGCCGGTGCTCGGAGCTGGTCACCAGTTCGAAGGCACGTTCCAGCTGCTGCCGATTGCTCGGAAGGATCGAGGTCAGCACGGGCAGGTCGAGGTCGAGGTCATGACTGCGGTGGCAAAGTGCCCTCAGGTCCTTCGGCAGGCAGGATCCGCCGAAGGCGAAGCCGGGACGTAGGTATGCCGCGGAGATGTTCAGTTTTTCGTCGGAGCAGAAGATGCGCATGACTTGGCGACCATCGAGCCCTTCGGCCTTGGCCAGCGTGCCGATCTCGTTCGCGAAGGCCACCTTCAGCCCGTGCCACGCGTTGTCGGCGTACTTCACGAGCTCGGCGGTCTCCAGCTCGACATACACGCTCGGTGTCTCCGCGCTCTCGACGAGTCCGGCGAGCGTGTTTCGACTGCGTTCGTCGGAGGAGCCCACGACTACCTTGGGCGGGTGCCGGAAGTCGTCGACGGCACTTCCTTCGCGAAGGAACTCCGGGTTCATGCATACGCCGAAGTCGACGGCCACCTTCCTACCGGAGGCCGACTCCAGGGTAGGGATGACGACATCCCGCATGGTGCCGGGCAAGACAGTGCTGCGCACCACGACGACGAAGAAGCCCTCCTTTGTCCGCAGGGCGCTGCCCAAGTCCTGGCAGACTCGCTTCAGGTAGCTGAGGTCCAGGCTCCCGTTGTGCCGGCTGGGCGTCCCGACACACACAAACGCGAGTTCCGTCTCGGCGACGGCTCGTTGCAGGTCGAACGTGGCCGAGAGCCGACCGGCGGCCACGGAATCACGCGCCAGTTTCGCGACGCCTGCCTCGATCACTGGTGACTCGCCGTTGGCCAGCATGGCCACCTTGACCGGGTTCGTGTCCACTCCGACGACGTCGTGCCCCGCCGCGGCCAGGCAGACCGCAGAGACCGCGCCGACGTATCCCAGCCCGAGAACGCTGATTCTCATCTCGTGAACTCCCGTGAGTCGTCGGTTGGTGACGGGGACGTCATCCGCAGGGCAGTGCTGGAAGGTCGAGCAGACGGGACGTGCACGGCGAAGGTCGTTCGTAGCGGCCCGCCGGTCCCGAGCCGCCCCACCCCGACCAGCGTCACCGTCGGCACGAGCACGCCGAAGGCCGGCGAGTACCAGCCCGCCGGGGGCTCAGTTCGGCCGCAGACCGACTCCCAGTCGAGCTGCGCCGGAAGAGACAGCGTGGCTGCGACGGGCGTGTGGTCTGGCCCGATCCATCTCAGCTCCGCGTGGTCGGCCCCGAGCCGGCACTCGACGGTCGGTCCCAGGTGAAACGAGAGGCGCACGTCTTGTTTCCCCTCGCACTCCAGGAAGTCGTCGATCTCCAGCTGGCCGGCCACCCGGTCCAACCGGACACGTCTGCGGTGCCGGGCGGGAGGGCTGAGGCGGCGGTATCCGTCGTGGACTGCCTGCCACTCGGCAAACCGTCCGTCGTCGAATCCGCTGACACGTTCGAGCCGAGCGCGCGCGTGCCGTGTCCAGAGGAACGGACCGCCCGAGACCGACTGGTCCCGGCCGGCCACCTCGAGAGTGTTGTGAGCCCTGGTGGAACGGGACCATGAGCGCCACGCCGGCTCACCGTGGTAGCAGTACGTGCCCGGGTCCGCGAGCACGTCCACGCCGTCCACCCTCACCTCCACACTGAGCGCGTCGGCGTGTGCGTGCGCTGCGATGGGGAGGTAGCCGTGCGGGCCGACGTCGCCCCGGCACCAGATCTCGTGTCCCCCACCCCCGCCAGTGCGCAGGACGACGACACCTGCGTCCGGGAACACCGACGGGCGAATTATGGGCCGTCCGCTCGGCACGGCAGGCGCTGTTGCAAGCCCGGTCAGCAGGATGGTGCGGACATCGTCGCGCGGGACGTCTGGCCACCACGGCAGCCGTCCGAACAGCTGCTCACCGGTGGCTAGCAAGGAAGCCCATCGGTCGTACGTAGGCGGGTCGAGCAGCAGGCCATGGCCGTTGTCGTCGTCGCCCTGGCGCGGCGGCCGGAGCCGAATGTCTACGACGGCGGCGGCAGCGTCCGTCATGGAGCACAGGGTCTGCCACACCTGTTCCTTCAGCGGGTGACCGGACCGCTCGCCCTCCAGCGCCGCGGCGAGGCCCAGCTCCAGCACGAACGCGTGGTACGCGGTCGCGAGCTCACGGTTGAGCCCGTCCGGGAACGTCTGTCGGGGCAGCTCGCGTGCCAACGTGTCGCCAGCACGCCGCCGCCACTTCTGGCTCTCGGGGAACCAGGGAAACGCGCAACTGGATGCGAACAAGCCGGCCATCTCGGCGATGAGGTGGTTGTTGGCGGACGACCCCCTGCTCGGCAGGGTGGCGAGGTACTCCTGGTGGTGGTGCAGCTGACGGAGGAAGGCAGGGTTGCCATCGAACAGGTCCTGGACGCCGGACCATCCGTCGAGCAGTCGTCGCACCCACACCCACGAGAGCAGCCGGACTCCGAGCTCGATGCCGCTGGTCCAGTGGACGCCGGACAGGAACGGGTTCGCTGTCCACCATGACCGTAGCTGCGTGGCCGCTGCCTCTGCGTACTCCTCCCTGCCGGACACCCACCACGCGGCGGCCAGCACCGAGCAGTGCTGGTGGCGAGACGTCTCCCACAGGTACTTGACGTTGCCGACCTCGGCCTCGTGGCGGTGGTCGATCCTGAAGCAGTAGGCGTCGGCAGGGGCCCGGCGCCCGGTCTTGGGGTCCAGGAACCAGTCCGGTGAGGGGGACATGTCCGTCCGACTCAGCGCGAAGACCGGCCACCGTCCCTCGAGCAACTCGTCGGCGGCGGCCAGGACTCGCGCTCGGGGCAGCTGTGGTACGACGGCGGACGACAGCGGCAGCGTCGCGGCAAAGGAAGGCGAGGCAGCGGGCAGCGTCATGGTGTCGGACCGTTCGTCGATCACCTGTCGGCGACGCCATCGTCGGTGCAGTGCGGCGTCGCGTGACCGCCCGGCGACCTCCCTCGGCGACATCCGGGCGAGTCGTTTCGCGTACCAGCTGAGTGTGGTCACGCCGAGGCACCCTCGGCCGGGACCACAGGAGTGTGGTCGTCTCGAGCGTCCGAGGCGTGCACCGGCTCCGGCCGACCGCTCGCGATGCTGCGGCGTGCGGCGAGAGTGGCACAGGTCGTCGTCACCAGGGACCGGAGGCTGATGGGCATGGGACCCCCGGTCAGCGCCGCGTTCACGAACGCTGACAGCTCGGCACGCTGACCTTTGTCGATCCCCCGGCGGTTGCGAACGACGGTCCGCCGGCCGTGTCGCCAGTGCTCGATGCGCTGGAAGTTGTGCATCTTGAGCACCTGCCCGCCGCCGAACACCTGCAGCACCTCCTTGGGATAGCGCGGATCGCCCGTTGTCTGGTACCCGAGCGAGACCACTGACCCCTCGTCGTAGCGAAGCGTGATCGCTGCATCGTCCGGGTCGGCGCCTGACGCCACGGCGTAGACCTCGGTCGGTTCTGACCCGATCCACCAGGAGGCTGTGTCGATGAAGTGTCCACACTCGCCGATGATGCGAGATCCCTCTTCGGGCCGCCCGTACCAGCTTCCCGGCGACAAGGCTCCGGCATTCACGTCGTAGCGGATCGTGATCGGTCCGCTACGTCTGCTCCATGTGGCGAAGGCCGAAGCGAGCAGCGGTGCGAACCGACGGTTGAAGCCCACCATCAGTCGGTCGTTGCCGGACTCGTCGATGGCGTCGATGACGACGTCCAGGTCCTCCACGCTGATGGCCAGCGGCTTCTCCACAAAGACCGTCTTGCCGGCCCGCAACGCCTCGGCTGCCATCTGGGCGTGCGCGTGGTGCCGGGTTGCGATCAGGACCGCATCGATCGTGTCGTCCGCAAGCAGGCTGCGATAGTCCGTCGAGCACCTGTCGAAGCCGAAGGTCCTCAGCGCATTGGCAGCCGACAGAGACGTGGAGGTCGCTACCTCGACGAGGCGCACGTCGTCGCGCCCGCGCAGGTGCGGCAGGAGCATCGAGGTTGCGTAGCTGCCGGCGCCGATGACACCCAGGCGGACGACAGGACGCGGCGTAGCCGCTGCACGCGGTCGTCCCGGCCCCGTCACCCGGCGTGCCAGGCTGGAGTCCTGCGGGTAGCGGAAGAGCAGTCCAACACCCGTCTGGTCCCCCGACATCAGACGCTCATACGCCTGAACCGCCTCGGCGAAGTCGACGACCTGGTCGACCAACGGGGCGACGTCGACGGAACCCTTGGCGAGGAGTTCCAGGAAACAGCTCATGTTGCGCTGCTCGGTCCATCGCACGTAACCGATCGGGTAGTCGACGCCCTTCTCCTCGTAGATCGGGTCGTAGCGGCCGGGTCCGTACGATCGCGAGAACCGGACGTCGAGCTCCTTCTCGTAGTACTCCTTCCACGGGAGGTCCAGGCGTGTCTTGCCGATGTCCACGACGCGTGCGCGGTCGCGGGCAAGCCGGGCGGCGAGCTCGACCGGCTGATTGGTGCTGCCCCCGGCCGTGAGGAAGACGTGGTCCGCGCCTGCGCCGCCAGTCACTTCGGCGAGATGCGCTACCAAGCCGTCGAACCCGTCACCGGACGGTGGACCGCAGCGCGAGGCACCGGTCTGCTCAGCGAGCTGGCAGCGCGCCTCGGACGGGTCGATCCCGAGCACCTGCACGCCCGCGGCGCCAAGGAGCTGAACGAGCAGCTGCCCCACCAGGCCGAGCCCGATGACAACGGCCACTTCTCCGAGCCGGGCTTCGGACTGTCGGTAGCCCTGCATCGCGACCGCGCCCACCGTCGTGAACGCAGCGTGGGCGTCGAGCACGCCTGCGGGTACGGGGACGCACAGGTTTCGCGGGACGAAATTGAGCTCTGCATGCAGTGCGTAGGCGTTGCCGGCGCAGGAAACGACATCGCCCACGCGAAGGTCGTGGACATCGACGCCCACCTCTACCACCTCTCCGCACAGGCTGTACCCGAGGGGCGTGTAGGAGTCCAGTCGTGACGAGACCTTCCGGTACGTGGGCAACAGGCCCTGTTGTGAGACGGACTGCACGACCTGCCTGACCTGGTCGGGTCGTGCCCGAGCCTTGCCCAACAGCGATCGCCGACTCTCCTCGATCTTCATCGACTCCGTGCCGGCGGACACGAGCGAGAACCGGGTCCGGACAACAACACCGCCCGCTTGGCACGCGGGGACGGGCACTTCCAGCATCGCCAGCTCACCGGACCGGTAGTTCTGCACCACCTGCCTCATACGCTCTCCTCCGTCCGGACCGCTGTGTGCTGCTGGTACCACTCCTCGAGCGTGAGCAGCTGCCAGATCTCCTTGGACCAGTCCGCTACGCCAACCCTGTCCTCATCGATCATCGAACGGACCCGCGACTTGTCGACCATCCCGGAGGTCACCAGCGAGCCGCGGGCAACCAGGTTCTCCACCATCTCCTGCAGGTCGCGCCGGACCCACGCACGCAGCGGTGCGCTGAACAGGGCCTTCGGCCGGTGCACGATCTGTTTGGGTAGCCACAGCTCGGCAGCTTCTTTGAGCGCGACCTTGCCTCGTCTACCGACGATCTTGCGATCCCCGGGGATCGCGAACGCTGCGCGGACGACCGCGTGGTCGACGAACGGGACGCGCACCTCCGTCGATGCCGCCATGCTGGCTCGGTCGGTGTAGGCGAGGTTGAGGCCGGTCAGGAACAGCCGGGTGTCGGTGAAGCACATGCGGTTGACCTGGTCGTCCGGCGGTCCCTGTCGGTACACGTCCGCATGCTCCTCGACGAGGTCGTCGATCAGGGGCCACAGCTCCGGTGTGAGCAGCCCGCGTAGACCCCTGACGTCATAGTGGGTGTAGCTGCGGAGGAAGGCGGATTCCTCCGGCAGCTCGGCGAAGGACAGGAAGCGTTTGGCCCATCGGACAGAGCGGTACCCCCGCCGGTCGTTCGCCACCGGTAGCCGCCCGACGCAGCCACGCACGGCGTGACGGGCGGGAGCCGGGAGCCGGGAGTACCGGCCGGCGAGCAGACAGGCGTAGTGCTTGCGATAGCCGGCGAACAGCTCGTCGGCTCCCATCCCCGAGAGCAGGACCTTCACCCCAGCCTCCCGAGCAGCTGCGCAGATCAGGTAGGCGTTGATCGCCGCGGCATCCCCGATGGGCTCGTCGAGGATGCGCACCATGTCCGGAAGCAGATCGCTCACGTCGGGCGCGACCTGCACCTCGTGCAGAGTCATCCCGTGGTCGGCTGCCACCCGGCGCGCGTGGACGAGGTCGTCCGGCATGGCTTCGAAGCGCTTGTCCTGCGGCCGGAAGGACACCGTGTAGGCGTGGATGTTGCTCGTGTGCTCGGCGGCCAGCACCGAGAGGAGACTCGAGTCCAACCCGCCCGACAGGAAGGCGCCGACCGGCACGTCCGCCACCATGTGGGCTGCGACCGAATCGGCCAGCACGGTGCGCAGCTCCTCCACGGTGGGTGCCGGCTCCTCGGCGGACAGGAGCTCCTTCTGGGGGTCCCACCACGTCTGCAGCCGGTTGCCTCGGGGGGTCACCTGTAGCCAGGTGCCCGCCTCCAGCTTCCGGACGCCCCGCCAGACGCAGCGGCTGTCAGGGATCCAGGAGTAGAGCAGGGAAGCGACGACAGCAGAGGCGTCGATCTCGGGCGGGCCGACTATGGGCCGCAGCCCCTTCAGCTCGGAGGCGAACGCCACGCCGCCGTCCCGGGCTGTGTAGAACAGCGGCTTGATGCCGAACGCGTCGCGGACCAGGGCGAGCTCCTCGGTGCGCTCGTCGTACAGCGCGAACGCGAACATGCCTCGCAACCGGCCCAGGCACTTCGGACCCCAGCGTCGCCATGCCTCCAACAGGACTTCGGTGTCGGAGTTCGTGCGGAACCGGACACCGGAGTCACTGAGCTCCTGTCGCAGGTCCCGGTAGTTGTAGATCTCGCCGTTGAAGACCAGGGCCAACCCGTCCTTCAGGAACGGTTGGTCCGCCGCCGAGCTCAGGTCGATGATCGACAGGCGTCGGTGCCCGAGCGCGATCCGGCCGCCCGCACCTTGCTTCGAGTAAAAGCCTTCGGAGTCCGGGCCCCTGTGGGCGACGGCGCGTGACATCGCAGCCAGCGCTTCATTGCTGACCGGCAGGTTGTACGTGCCGACGATGCCGCACATCTCAGTGTCCGTCTCCAGACATCAGTAGGTCGACTCCGCCGGCCGCATCCACACCTCGGTGACCTCAGCTCTCCGCGCGAGGCACAGTGCGTCCAGGGTGATAGCGGCAACGTCCTCCGGCTGGAGCAGTCGTTCCGGCTGGTAGGCGTCGGCACGGCCCTCGAGCGCGAAGATTTCTGTCTGCCGGGGTGTCGCCGTCCGCCCGGGGAAGACAGCCAGGACCCGAACGTCCGCACCTGACAGCTCCTCCCGCAACGCACGGACGAGGGCTGCTTGTGCCGTCTGGGCAGCCGCATACGCCCCGAGGTGGGCTGTCGCACGGACGGTGGACTCCATGAACACGATGTCGCTGGGACGAGACCGGAGCGTCGGCAGCAGCAGCTGAGTGAGCAGGTAGGGAGCCCGCACGCTGAGCTGGTACTGGGCGTCGAGATCCTCGACCCGGGAGTCCTCGACCGTCCCCCTGGCGTACTGGCCTCCACAGTGCACCAGGAGATCGACGGCCTCGCCGCCGGCGCCGGCGTGGTCGGCTGCCGCTCGGATAGCGGCCTCGGAGGTCAGGTCCGCAGCCAGGGGGTGGCAGAGCTCTCCACCTTCTCGAGCGACCTCGATCAGCCTGGTGCTGGCCCGGGCGAGCAGCTGAACCGCAGCCCCTTCGCGTGCCAGCGCGAGGGCCAGTGCCCGGCCGATGCCCTGCGAGGCGCCGGTGACGAGGGCTGTGCGGCCCTCGAAGCGCAGCTGGCTGGCGGGTCGCACCACGCCGCGCGCCTCGGCGTCCGCGATCGATGGCACGGCTCAGTTCCCGCTGCCGTCGGACTCGACGAGGTCGTCGGTCGTCGCGTGCCGCAGTTGGGTGAGCACGTCCGACAGACTCGGGTGCCGCTGATCCCGGTCGGAGATCAGCGTGACGGGCTGTGGCCATGCGATGGACAGCTGAGGGTCGTCCCACGCGATGCCAACCTCCGCCTCCGGGCAGTACTCGGCATCTATCCGGTAGCACACGTCGGCGACGTCGGTCAGGGCTTGGAACCCATGTGCCAGCCCAGCGGGGAGGAAGACAGAGACATGATCGACGTCATCGAGCACGACCGCCTGATGGCGCAGGTACGTCGGCGACGACGGCCTGAGGTCGACCGCGACGTCGTACACGCATCCGTAGGAGCAGCGCACGAGCTTTCCCTCGCCGCCGTCGTGGCGGTAGTGCAGGCCTCGGACGACGCCCCCGAAGGAACGTGACTGGCTGTCCTGCACGAACGCTGCCACGTCGAGTCCGGCGTCTGCCGCGGCTTTGGTGTCGAACGTTCGCGTGAAGAAGCCGCGATCGTCCGAGACCGGCGTCGGCTCGAAGACGAGCACACCGTGCAGCTCACCGGGTCGAACTCGCATGTATACCTCCGGGAATGAGGCAGGCTGTCGGTTGTCGGAAGGAGCGTCATGTCGCAGGCAACCTGTCGCGGCTGCGGATCGCGGGTGCTGGACAGGGTTCTCAACCTCGGCCTGCAGCCGGGATCGGACCACTTCCCGCGGATCACCGAGCCGATAGCGGACGAGCGTTGGCCGCTGGGGCTCTGGCTCTGCGGCCGGTGCAACCTCGTGCAGCTGGGCTCGGTAACGCCGCGGCTGCCGGAACCCCTGCTCGCGGTCGAGTCGGCGACCAGTCGCGCACATGCCGCAGAGTCCGTCGAGGCGATCCTTCATAGCGAACGCCATCTCGAGGGCGGAACCGTGGTGGAGTTCGCAAGCCATCACGGTGGGTCCTGGCTCGACCACCTCGCGTCGTCGGGCTGCCGTCTCGCTGAGGCCGACCGGCCGGCAGACCTTGTGGTCGACGTCCATGCGCTGGCGCACGAGCCTGAGATCTCGCAGGCGCTCGCGCTGCGTACCGGCCGGCTCGCGACTCATGGCCTGCTGGTGCTGGAGTTCCATCACCTCCTGCCGCTCGTCCTCGGCACACAGTTCGACACGGTGCGCCACGGGCACTGGTCGTACCTCTCGCTCACCGCGCTCCAACACCTCGCAGCGCGTCAGGGACTGAAGGTGTTGTCGGCAGTTGACGTGCCGGTGTTCGGCGGCAGCCTGCGCGTGACTCTGGCGCACTCCTCGATCGACCGCCCACCGGACGCCACAGTGCAGGAGGTCTTGGAGAGGGAAGCCGCCGCTGGGTTGGCTGACGCGGCTCAGCTCGCCGCCCTGCAGGACACCACACTGGCAGCGTCTCGTGCGCTGCACGCCTATCTCGAGTCGCTGAGGGCCGCCGGCCGGGTCGTGCTCGGCTACGGCGCGCCGTCGAAGGCCGGGGTACTCCTCGGGGTGAGCCACATAGGACCCGACCTGCTGCCGTTCACCGTGGACGCGGCCGCTGCCAAGCACGGGCGACGCATCCCCGCGTGCGGAGTGCCGATCCGTCCCGTGGAGGACCTTCGTGCGGCTCGTCCCGATGTGGTGCTCGTCCTGGCGTGGGACATCGTCGACGAGGTCGTCGACCAACTGGAAGCGGGCGGTGGCTGGGGCGCCAGCTACGTCGTTCCGTTGCCCGAACCGCACGCCGTTCGGCGGTGATCCGACGGCTACCACGCCAGCACCGCCTTCGCAGAAGTGAAGGCTTCGGCATACTTCGCGCGGCACTCTGCGCCGCGCAGACGAGCCAGGCCGACAAACACGTCGTCGTCGAACCAGTCCTTGGAGGCCTGCGACGGGAACGCCTTGCGGAGCCGCAGCACCTTCTCACGCACGAGCTCATCGCTGAGGGTGACGTAGACCATCGGCCTGCCGAGGTCACCATCCCACTTCGGTATCTCGTACCCGAGCACGAGATGGTCCCGCCACACCGTCGGCACGATCTCAGCGATCGTGCGGTGGTCCTGGTGAGCGTCGTTGACGCTGGGGGCGAGGACCAGGTCGACCTGTCGTCTCTGTGCCGTCTCCTCCAGCAACTCTTTGGTCTCGCCCCAGAACGCGGGGAGACGCCCGTCGGGGAGGCCCCCCGTCCGGATCGCGATCTCGTGCCCCGGCAGGAAGAGCTGGGCGCTGTTGCGGGCCTCCTCGAGTCGCACCGGATCCCCCGTCGCGACAACGAACTCGACCGTGAGGTCGGGCACCGACGCCGCGAGCTTTAGCAAAGTGCCGCCGCAGCCGATCTCGATGTCGTCGGGGTGAGCCCCGAGGGCCACGATGTGGAGTGCGCGGCTGGTCAGGTCCAGCATCAACGGGTGCATCAGTTGGAGACCATCACCCGGGGTGGAGGAAGCTTGAGGGCGGACGGCGGCGCATACAGCTTCTCGCTCGGCGACCACACCGCCCACGGGCGCGTGCCGTTGCGGTGCAGATCCTCGAGGTAGTTGCGCTCTTTGAGAGTGTCCATTGGTGCCCAGAAACCGATATGGGGAACCGCGAGCAGCTTGCCCTCCGCCGCGAGCCGGGGGAATGCGTGGCCCACCAGGTCTTCGCCTTCGCCGAGTACGTCGAAGAGTTCTTGACGAAGCACGAAGTAGCCACCGTTCACCCAGAGGGGCAGATCGGTCGCCGAATGCAGCTGGCGGACGCGGGAGTCATCGTCGAAGTCGACCAGATGGAAGGAAGCCTGCGGGGGAACCGCGAGCAGGCTGGCTGTCATGTCGGTGGCGGCGAAACGTTCGATGATCTGGTCCATCGGCGCGTCCGTCAGCACATCGCCGTAGTTGGCGAGGAAGACCTCGTCACCATCGAGGTACGGTCGCACCCGTCGCAGGCGTTCGCCGATACTCGTCTCGATGCCCGTGTCCACGAAAGTGATGCGCCACTCGCTGATGTCGGAATCGAGCAGCTCGATCTGCCTGCCGCCCTTCGCGAGGACGAAGTCGTTCGAGTGCGTCTCCTCATAGTTCAGGAAGTACTGCTTCACTGCGGCGGCTCCGTAGCCGAGACACAGAATGAACTCGTTGTGGCCGAAGTGCGCGTAGTACCGCATCACGTGCCAGAGCACGGGCCGATCCCCGATGCTCATCATGGGTTTCGGGGCAGAGTCGACGCCGCTGCGCATGCGCAGTCCGAGTCCCCCGCAGAAGATCACAACCTTCATATCGCCGCTCCTGACCTAAATGATTAGATGATCTCGAGACGCGGGATCGGCACGACGAACTGCGCTCCCCAGTCACGGGCGTACGAGAGTTGGTGCAAAACCTCCTCACGAAGGTTCCAGGGGAGGATCACGATGTAATCCGGGCGCACTTCGGCAAGCCGTTCCGGCGCATGAATCGGGATGTGCGACCCGGGCAGGAACATCCCCTGCTTGTGCGGGTTCCGGTCCACCGTGAACGGCAGCAGGTCGCTGCGCACGCCACAGTGGTTCAGCAGCGTGTTGCCCTTTCCCGGGGCGCCGTAGCCGGCAGTCGAGCGGCCTCGTCTGGCAGCCTCGAGCAGGAAGTTCAACAGGTCGGACTTGACCTCGAGCACCGCCCGGGAGAAGTGCCGGTGCCCCTCGATGGTGTGCAGTCCGGCCGCTTCCTCAGCGGCCAGGACGTCCGCCACCCGGGGCGTCGGTGACCCAGCCGAGATGGACGGCCTGGCGAGGACTCGCAACGACCCACCGTGGGTCGGCAAGGTCTCCACATCCACGACCCGCAGGTCACCGGCGGCCAGGGCTTGCGCGGCGGTGCGCAGCGTGAAGTACGAGTAGTGCTCGTGGTAGATCGTGTCGTACTGTCGCCGCTCGATGAGGCGCAGCAGGTGCGGGAACTCCAGCGACACCGTGCCATGGTCGGCAACCAGCGCGCGAAGCCCACGCACGAAGTCGACTAGTTCCGGAACATGGGCGAAGACGTTGTTGCCCACCACCAGGTCGGCCTGGCCGTAGCGGTTGGCGACGTCCTTGCCCGTGGCTTCGCCAAGGAACAGGCACTCGGTACGAATCCCCCTGGCGCGGGCAACAGCGGCGATGTTGGCGGCCGGCTCTATCCCCACGGCGGGTATCCCACGCGCGACCACGTGCTGGAGAAGGTAGCCGTCGTTGCTCGCCACCTCGACGACAAGGCTGTCCGGTCCTAAGCGCAGACTCTCCGCCGTGTCCGCGACGAAACGGCGTGCATGGTCGACCCAGCTGTCGGAGTACGAGGAGAAGTAGGCGTAGTCGCTGAACACCTCGTCCGGCGCGATGTACGCCGGTAGCTGGACAAGGAAGCAGGCGTCGCAGATTCGCACGTTCAGGGGGTGGAAGGTCTCGGGGAGGTCCAGCTCGTCCTGGCGCAAGTAGCTCTCGCACGGTGGCGACATGCCCAGGTCGACGAACGTCCTGGTCAGCTCCTGCCCGCACAGCCTGCAGAGCGTCGCGGTGCTCACGCCGAGACCGCCGTGGGACCGGAATGGACGAGGGTCGCGAAGTCGAGGTCCGTCTGCCGGTGCAGCAGCTCGTCGACGAAGCCGGCCGTCAGCAGCTCTTTGATCCGGCGCAGTCTGGTGAACCGGGACGACATGAACTCCTCGAGTGTGAGGCCGTGGTCGTGGTACGCCGTCACCAGCTCGTCAACCCCCGCCTGGACGGTCCACCCCAGCCGTAGGTCCGCAAACGTGTCGCTCAGCTTGGCGAAATCGACCTGGTAGCTCCGCAAGTCCGGTCCTGCGTCCTTGGCGAGCTGAACCGAGGAGCCGGGTACCGCGGCGGACACGAGCTCGGCGATGTCGAAGATGCGAACGTTGTCCTCGCTGCGCCCGACGTTGAAGGCTTCGTCGTGCACGACCTCGCGGGGTGCCTCGAGAACGGCTGCGCAAGCGCGGCTGATGTCCTCGACGTGCACGAGCGGCCGCCAGGGGGTGCCATCGCTCTCCAACTTCACCCTGCCGGTCGTCACGGCGATCCCGGTGAGGTTGTTCAGGACGATGTCGAGGCGCAATCGCGGAGAAGCGCCGTACGCCGTGGCGTTGCGGAGGTACGTCGGGCTGAACTCGTCGTCGGCCAACGACGACAGCTGTCCCTCTGCCAGGGCCTTCGTCTCGCCGTACGGCGTGACAGGATTCATGGGAGCGTCCTCCGCCACCGCGGTCGAACCTGCCGCGCCATACAGGCTGCAGGACGAGGCGAAGACGAACCGCGGCACGGACGCGGCCTTGGCCGCGCGCGCCAGGTGAACCGTCCCATGGAGGTTGATCGAGAAGGTCGAGGCGCGGTTCAGGTGGCCAAGCGGGTCGTTGGAGAGCGCCGCCAAGCAGACCACGGCGTCGTAACCCTCCAGCTCGGGCGGCTGAACGACGCGGATGTCCCTCGGCCGCTCGTCTGCTGCACCGGGTCCACCCTTGAAGTCGCAGCCTTCGTAGAGGCCGGAGTCCAACCCCTCGACCTCGTGACCTGCAGCGCGCAGGAAGGGCACCAGGACCGCGCCGATGTAACCGCGATGGCCGGCAACCAAGATCTTCAAGGCCCCTCCTAGTGGTGTCGAGAGTGGTCAGTACGCGCCTTTGTGTTTCAGGACGGCGAACAGGGTCTTCCAGATGATCAACGCATCGAGTGCGAGCGACCAGTTCTCTACGTATCGGAGATCGAGCCGGACCGACTCGTCCCAGTCCAGGTCGGAGCGCCCGCTGATCTGCCAGAGGCCCGTCAATCCGGGCTTCACGAACAATCGGCGCCGCGCCTCCCCCTCGTAGGGTGCATCGGTGGACGGCAAGGGCCGCGGCCCGACGAGCGACATGTGGCCGAGAGCGATGTTGACGAGCTGTGGTAGCTCGTCGAGCGACATCCGTCGCAGCCAGCGGCCCAACGGCGTGACACGCGGGTCATTTCTTAACTTGAAGAGGTGACTGCTGGAGTCCGCGTTGCTGGACTCCATCTCTGCTCGTTGGAGCTCTGCGCCCTGCGACATGGTGCGGAACTTGAGCATCGTGAACTCGCGACCGCGCCAGCCCAGCCGCTTCTGTCGGAAGATGGCCGGCCCGCGGCTGGACAGGCGCACAGCGATGCCGATGGACACCAGCACCGGCATGAGTAGCGCGAGGAGGACAACCGCGGCCGTCCGGTCGACGCACATCTTGGCGACCCGCCGGCCGCCGGACAGCTTCGGTTCGTCCACGTGGAGCAAGGGCAGGCCACACACCGGCCTGATCGCGATCCGGGGACCCGCGACGTCCATGAGGGCGGGCGCCACGAGGAGATCGATGCCTGACTGGGCGAGGCTCCACGACAGGCGCCGCAGGGCGGCGCCGTCCATCTCGGGGCAGCTCAGGACGGCCACCGCGTCGGCGGCGGTACCCGCGACGACGGTGTCGATGTCGTCGAAACTTCCCCACACCGGTACACCGACGTCGGTCAGCTCGGTCGACTGGCGACCGTCTGGGACACACGCGCCCACGACCCGCATGCCGTGATGCGCGTCTCTTCTCATCTGTTGGATGAGTTCGGCGGCAGGGTGCCCATGGCCGACAAGGACGACGTCGCTCATGAAGTAGCCGATGCGGCGCCGACGATGAACGAACTTTCGCGCGCCGTAACGGCCCAGGAGAGTCATGACGGAGGCAAGGGGGAGGGCCATGATCACGTAACCACGCGCGATGGTGGCGTTCGCGGCCCAGGACGCGGTGGCGACGGTGGCCATCAAAGCGACGGCCGCCACGAGGATCCTGCGGTACTCCTCGGAGCCCAGCCCGAGGAAACGCGGTTCGTAGCTGCGCGAGACCGCGATGGCTGCCAGCCACAGCAGGACCAGGGTGGCGGTGAACGCGACCCTTTGCCACAGGGGCTGACTCACCAGCGGATGGCCGCTGTACCGCACGTTGGCCGTAATCACCGCGATCAGAGCCGCCAACGCGTCCAGCGCCACGACAGCCACAACGTAGCTGCGCTCCCACGTGCGTCGCGATGTCCCGACGCGCCACGCCGCCTGCCCAACTTCTTGGATCGCGCGCACGGCGATACCCCCCTCCCAGCCCCCCGCAACTGCTCCCCTTGGCGGCACAGCCGCTGCACGCCCCGTTCGTGGGGGACGTCAAAACCCGTGCCATTGGCCTGCAACCTGCGCTCTTTACTCGCCCTTTGCAAGGCCCGGACAAAAAAATACTGCCTGTAGCCTGCCGACCACCGGATGTGAAACGCCGTCCCCGGAGTGAGAGGAAAGCCAGACAAAACCGGATGATCTGGATGAACACGAAGAATGTCACTCAAGAATGGCGTTTTGGTTCGCGGAAAGATCGACCGGGAAAAATGCGGATATAAATGACCTGCCAGAGATTAACGTCGCTTTGTGACTGCTGTCCGCATTCCCGTCTATGGTCCGCAGTCGAGTCGTTCCTCTCGGTGGCCCTCCCGACGACTGCCCGATCCGGCCATGCTCGAGCGCGCGATCCGCATCCCGTGTGCTGCTGACCTGCTCGGACGTCCCTGCGACTACCCACTTGTGCGGACCGGGCCGGCGCGGAGCCGCCCGGAGAGAGATCAGCCGCGCGGACTGGCCTCACGCGGAAGGGAAAGGCACACCGGATTGCGCGGTCGCTACCCCTTTACCGCTCAGTGAATCGTTGCTGTAGTGGAGCCGGAGCCCCACCCCGGAGCTTCGGAGTGAAGGAATTGGCCGATTACAACAGGGATTGATTGCCTGGAGAACACCTGGAAAGTGTTGAATCGTGACACCGACCTTCCGGGAAAGAGGCCAGCTCTCAGTGACCTGAAATGAGCAAGGCTATTGATGACTGTTGGTCCGTACTTCTCGGAGCGTCAGAAGGATGGTGCCCTAGTGACCGGCTCAGCGGCAGTCCCTCCGGGTGTCGGATCGGACGGGATTGAGCCGTTGCTGTCGGTGGCCATCCCGACGCGTGACCGACCGGCCATGCTCGAGCGAGCGATCCGCTCCGTGCTGGTGGCATGCGGGGGTATGGCCGATGCTGTGGAGTTCGCCGTCTCGGACGGCTCGGTCACCGCGGACACCTCTCACGTCGTCAGGCGCCTGCTCGACCCATGGCCCGGCGGCTACCGCTACGTGAAGAACGAGCCGCCGCTGAGTCTCCCCGAGAACATCAACAGAGCGATCGGCCTCACCACCGCGCCCTGGGTTCTGCAGCTTCACGACGATGACTTCTTGCTGCCGCAGGCCGGCCGCATCATCTCGGAAACGATCGCGCGGCTCGACCCACGGGAGCGCGTGCTGCTGTTCGGAGTGGACATTGTCGACGCTGACGGCGTCCGGCAGCGCTCCCAGTCGTTCCGCCGCGAGGAGCGACTGGAACCGCCGGCAGCGTTGCATCGCCTGTTGAGCAGGTCGTCCTTCGTCCGGCAGCCGGCCATCGTTGTGCACAGGTCGGTCTTCGCCGCCGAGGGTATGTACGACACGACCATAGGTGGGTCCTGCGACACCGAGATGTACGTCCGCCTCTTCGCTCGCTTCGGCGTGCGATGCATTCCGCGGACCACCAGCGCCTACACCGTGCACGCCGGCGCAGCCACCGCAGGTATGTGGAACGCGCAGACCATCCGCTCTGTTGACGAGATCTTCGACCGCGCGGTCGCCCGACGTCTGGTGCCGGACAGATCCGTTCGTCGGTGGGAGGCAGCGTTCGTGAGCCAGTTCATCTTGGCCGGGGCCTACCGGAGCCTCCGAATGCGCAAGCGCGCTGAGGCGCACCGAGTCCTGAGACTCTTCAACCTGCCTGAGGTGCGGCGCCTTGGGGTGTGCCCGAAGTGGCTGCCGGTCCGCTTGGTCTTCGAGACGATGAGCCTCGGGGCACGTTCCAGCGCTCCATGACGCGAGCCGCGTCCATACGACGTGGAACCGAGCCACTGGCTCCGCCATGGGCGCTCGTCGCCGGTCTGCTCAGCGCGACGGTGAGTGCCGGGCTGACGCTGATGGTTTGGCACTCTCATGCCCTCCCCGAGGTCGACTACTGGGTGCTGCGACGGGTGGCCGCTCAGGGAGACCGGGACCTGCGAGTCGCCCAGCGCGTCACATGGGGATTGACGGTTGTGACAATCGCCGCGGTGCTGGCGTTGGCGGTCTACGCGTTCGGTGTTCTGAGGCTCATCGACGCAGGCAGCTTGGCGTTGCTCGCGCCCGTGATCACGCTGGTGACCGATCGGGAGCTCAAGGCTATCGTCGCCCGTCGCGCCCCCGGCTCGACGGTGAACCACTTCCCGTCAGGGCACGTCGCCGTCGCCACGACCGTTCTGGTCGGCGCCGTCCTGATCTGGCGGGTAGCCATGTTGCGCATGTCCAGGCGGGCGGGTCTGACGCTAGCCGCGAGCGTCCTGCCGCTGCTCATGATCTGGTCGCGCATGGCAGACAGGGCGCACTTGTTCACGGATGTCGTCGCCGGCGCAGGGCTGGGCACGACCGTCACTCTGTTGGTCGCCTTGGCCCTCGATCGCGTGTATCGCGCGAACCACGCAGGGCCGTGAGCAACTATGACGACCCCCTGTCGACCGGTGAAGTTCGTCGCGACGGACGCAAGCCGTGCGGTCACCGCTCGACCCGTCGGAGCAGGTCGCCGACGACGTGCTCCGCCACGGCGAGGCTGCTGGTCCACGCGGGCGAGACAGCGTTGAGCAGATGGGTCGAATGCTCATCCCCGCGCACGACGAAGTCCATCTCCAGGCGCCGGCTGGGCAGGTGGAACAGCTGAGCCCGGACGCCCGGGCGACCGCGAGTGGTGAAGTCGGCGGCCGTCACACTGGGCACCAGGCGAGCGGCTTCTGCCACCAGGTGTCGCCGCCAGTACTTGGGCAGCTCGGCTCGCATGAGGGCGCCGACGTCGTGGTGCGGACTACGAAGGAACTTCGGCAGGGTGCGCGCGACGTCGAGGGTGTCACGGCCGGAGAAGCCACGCAGTCCGCCGTAGCTTTCGCGCCACAGTGACGGGATTGCGGTGGGTCCGACCTTGACTCGCCCGTCGGCCGCCACGGTCAGGTGCACCCCCAGGAACGGCTCGCGCGGGTCGGGTACCGGGTAGACGTGGCGCTGCAGCCTTCCCGGCTCCCAGTCGCCGTACCAGTAGAGGCCCTTGAACGGTAGGACGACGTAGTCGTCGCACATCCCGAACCAGCGGGCCACCCGGTCGGCTTGCAGGCCGGCCGCGTTGACGACGTGGCCCGTATGCAGGATCTCGGTCCGGGTCCGGACCTCACCCGGGCTGGCATGCAGCACCTTGGCCCCCAGAGCAACCACACCGCCGCGGCGCTGCACCCGCTGGACCAAGGCCTCGATCACTGCATAGGGCGAAGCACTTGAGGTCGTCGGCGACCACAGCGCTTGGTGCGTTGTGCGCGCCAAGGGCTCGAGCTCGCGGGCCTGTGTCTCCTCGACCAGCTGCACTGGGACGCCGTTCGCCAACGCGCGTGCGTGCAGGACATCGAGTGCCGCCAGCTCTTCCTCGCTGCGGGTGACGACGAGCTTCCCGCAGCGGTTGACCGGTACGCCGTGCTCGTCGCAGAACTCGTGCAGCATCTCGTTGCCGCGCCGGGTGAGGCGCGCTTTCAGAGAGTCCGGACTGTAGTAGAAGCCGGCGTGCAAGACCCCCGAGTTGCGGCCGGACGCGTGCGTTCCGAGCTTGTTCTCCTTGTCCAGTACCATCACGGAACTCCCGGGCCGTGCGGCCAGCAAGGCGTCCGCGATGGCAGCACCGACGATCCCACCGCCGATGACCACCACATCGAACGTCCTCGAGCTCACCGGCCCATCCCGCTCCGACTAGGTCGACCTGTCCTCACAGATCAGCATGGCGACACTCTGGAGCCAGACGGCTCATGGTGCGCCGATCGTAACCCCGGCTGCTCGTGCGGACGACTCGAAGGCATCGACTGCAGTCAGCTCGGCCGCGGCACTGGCGCTGGAGGTCCTGCACCACGCAGTCGCGCCGACCGGAAGGTTGTAGTCGGCACGCTGCCATGATCCATTGAGCCGGCGGTGGCCAGCCTTCATACCGGTGACCGTGACAGCCGACGACGGCGGGTACGACGGGTTGTGCCAGGTCGTCACTCCGTTGCCGAAGGTGGAGGACACCACCGGACCACTGGTCGAGAAGCCCGCGCGGCCGTCGTAGACCGCGACCGAGTTCCGATGTTCGATGTCATGACCGGACGGGATCATGAAGCCGTTGTTCGTGTAGTTGACCGCCGTGTTGTCGTGGGCCAGCAACCACGAGCCGCCGCCGTCACCGAGATCGAAGGCGCCGCCGGTGAAGTCCGACCCGTTGCCGCTGTGGGGGTATGCACCGTTGACGAGGTTGTGTCCGATGTCGAGCGGGTCTCCAGCCCCACCGTTCGTCCTGGAGAAGCCGAAGGCGTCCTCGATCACCGACCGTCCGTAGGTGGCCGTCGAGCGGTTCCACTGAACCTGCCCTCCTGGTGCAAGGACCTTGTCGGTGTGGACCGGGCCGACCATCTCCGTTGCGTCGTACCGCCCCACGTCCACGAAATCGTTGAAGTTGATACGAAATGGCGAGGTCGTCACGTTGTTCCCATCGATCGTGACGCCGTGCCCGTCGACGAACGTGTTGTGTTCAACCACGAGCGCCTTCGGTTGAAAGGCGTACACATCCCACTGTTCCTCGACCGAGCCCGGGTTGGTGGCCTTGAACGACGAGTTGACGATGGTCACGTTGGCGCGCGTGCTCTGGGCGAAGACTCCGCTGCCCTTGTGACGGACCGTCATGTGCGACAAGACGACCGGCTCCGACGTGGCGATCGTCACTGCCGGCCTACTTGCGACCGTCGACTCGTACCTGCCGGTATAGGTCCCGCCAGACGTGATCGTGAGCGGTCCCTGGAACGCAGTCGGGGCCGGCGCAGTTACGAGAAGCGAGCTGCAGACGCCGTCGCCAACCGCCGTCCACCTGCACCCATCGATCTTGGTCCCGGCACGGTTCCTGAGGACAGCCGTGTCTGCGGTGTTGTTCCACACGTAGTGGTTCTGTCCCCAGTAGCGGTGCAGCCCCGTGCTGGATCCCTTGCCCGTGTGGACCGTGACGGTCCTTCCCGCCGGGAGCCTGAAACCGTTGGGGAAACGGTAGACGTGCCCCTCATGGTCGCGCACCGTCCAGCCGGCCAGCGAGCGGGCACGGGTGCCGTAGTTCTTCACGGTGAACCTTTCAGCGTTGACGCTGCTGTTGGAACCGTCGCCGGCACCCGGCGAGTCGTAGTAGATCATGGTGAACCGGACGCCGCCGACCGCGTCGGCACTCGCGCCACCCACGAGCAGTGCGACCGCCACGAGGGTCGTCATGATCGCCGCTTTGATCTTCAAGGTGGAACCCTCCTGATCAGAGGCGGAAGCCGGGGCCTTGGCCGCGTCCATGCTGGTGCGGCCCTTGCTGTCGACCGTCAGGTGGCTCTGCGCATCGAGACGCTTGCACGCCGTGTGCTCAGGTTCAGATCGCCGCCGCGCCGGGTGCTCTGTCGCCTCCGAGCTGAACAACACGCCGCCCCACGTCCTCACATGTCGTCTGCACCGACGGGTCGCAACCTTCGCAAGTCAGGATATCTGCCCAGGCGCCGATCGCAGCGTCGACCTCACCGACCGCGAGGCCGTCGACGACGCGATCCGTCAGCACAACGCCGAACGGCTGGCGCGGCGGCTCATCCAGGAGTGAGCTGCCGCGACACGCCGAGGCACAGCTAATCTCTGCAAGATCTCTGGCCGCATGGGTCCGGACGGGACGGTACGGAGTCGTCCGCCGGCGTACGGGGAACCACCAGGTGGACGACGGCCGTGCCGGTCGACGTCATCGACGTCGAGCAGAGCCTGCGGTTAGGGCTCATCCTGACGGTCAGGCGCGGGCAGCCGCGTGCACCAGCAGCCCACCGTCGTCAGGAGGATCTTCCGATGCCTTTGCTCAACGTCGATCAGGCGGCCGATCGTCTCGGGACGTCGCCGCGGTTTATCCGGCGTCTCGTCGCGGAGCGCCGCATTGCCTTCACCAAGCTCGGCAAGCATGTCCGGATCGACACCGCGGACCTCGATGCCTTCGTCGCCGCCGGGCGCGTCGACTCAGCGATGCCGGCCAACCGCCCGGCGAGCCGAGGCGCGTGACGAGCCGCGGAACGCGCGGTGCACGGAGCCACCAGCCAGTCTTGGAGATCGCCGCCGTAGCCGTCTGGGAGAAGATGATCGTGGGCAAAACGTGGGCTATAGACGGTCAACAGGGGCGCGTAACGGCCCACGTCGGCCAATCCGGAGATCTTGCGGATCGACCGATAGGAGCCGGAGCCCCATATTCCATAAGGGTTTGCGGGAGCGGGTGACCAGGAAGCCCGTCTAGCATTGAGGTCTTGCTCCGACGATCGCAAACCCGCTCACGGCAGGGACGCACGGGCGCCAGCGCCGCCTCGACACTTGACGGTGTCGACGCTGGCGGATCCCGTTCAACGCCGCAAAACGCGGGCGACTGTCGATGGATGACGATGCTAGCGCTGATCAGCGGACAATGGTCCGTGCCAAGTCGGCGAGCGGGGTATCGGTGCGTTGCGACCACGCGTTGGTGGCTGCGGCGAGAGCGAGCGCGGACCCGGCCAGGACCTGTGGGCCGCCCTGACGAGCGAGCAAGGTGTCCAGGGAGCGGAACGCTCGACCCTTGCGGGCGAGGACGAGGATGTCGGTCGCTGCGCGTTCTCCGACCCAGTGCCCGGTTGGTAGCTTCGCCCGCTCGGCGAGGCCGGCGGGTGCATGGGGCTCTTGCCCGGACAGCCAGTCATCGAGGAGGCCGAGAGCGACGCCGATACAGCTGGCCACGGTCGGCCCAGAGCCCCTCGTTCTCGGCAGCCATCGCGCCCCCTCGGCGAAGCCTTGTGCCGGCGTCACCACCGACGTGGGGTCCGAGCAACGCAGGCACGCTGATTGTGGGGGCAACCGTGCGCGGCCGCACAAGGTTCGCGAAAAGATCACCGGAGGACACGGCGACGCGGCGGCCAGTTCCCCCTTGCGCCCCGGCGGCCGCGGCGTCGTGTCCGCCAATACCGGTCGTCATCGCCGGATGAACAGCGACAAAGCCTCGTCCGGGCCGCGGGCAGGGATCATGGCCCCGGTCAGCCGCCGTCAGCGGGTGAGGAGGTCGAGGATCACGGTTCTATTCGGGAGTCCGCGGTGTCGCTGCAGGTGTATACCGATAGTCGAGCGCACCTGCGGAGGCGAGCTGAGTGGTTCCACGCCCGTCCAGGCCTGAGTCCATCGAGACGAGCGGCTCCGCACCGGAGCCGCCCGAACCTCGCCTGCCGCGCTTCACCGGATGGCTGCGCCCCGCAGTCGATGCGGTCGCGCGCACTAAGTCCAGCGTCCACAAGAAGCTGCTCTTCGGGTTTCTTGTCGGAGCGCTCCTTCTCGTCGCGATGGGTGTCCTCAGCCTGGTCGTGATCGGCCGGATGAACGCCCGGATGACCGACCTCAACGACCTCGACGTCAAATCGAGCCGCGCCCAGGACATGCTCTACCAGGTCACGGCACAGAGCCACTACCGAGCGATGGCTCTGCTCACCAAGGATGACTCGTTCAACATCAAGATCGTCGACGCGAAGAAGACGTTCGTCGAAGACCTCGACGCGATGGAGCGGGCCGACCCTGCCGAGTCGGCGTTGTTCCACAGGCTGCGGGCCGACAACGACAGCTATGTGCAGTCCAGCGCCGGAGTCCTCGCGCTCTTCAACGCGGGAAACTTCCAGGCCGCCCAGGATCTTCATCTGGCCGAGGAGCACCCCAAGTCGCACGTGCTCGAGGACTCGCTGCACACGCTTATCACCGAGGCAGAGGGCGAGAAGACGGAGGCCCGCGCAGCTTTCGTCTCCTCGCGGCGGCTGCTCACGACGACCGTCATCGCGTTCTCGGCAGCCAGCGTCATCGTCGCCCTGCTGCTCGGCTTCCTGCTCTCGTGGGCGTTCATCCTGCCGGTGCGCAAGATGGAGCAGGCGCTCGCGGCCATCACGGCTGGAAGGCTGCGGCAACGCGTGCAGGTCCCCAACCGCGACGAGCTGGGACAACTTGCCCGTGACCTCAACGACATGAGTGACCGGCTGGCGGAGTCGTTCGAGGAACAGCAGACCCTCGCCACGCAACTCAGCGAGACCAACGACTCGCTGGGTAGGGCCAGCGAGGCGAAGTCGCATTTCCTCGCCAGCGTCAGCCACGAGTTGCGCACGCCGATGAACGCGATCCTCGGCTTTACCGACGCCATCCTCGCCGGGGTGGACGGCCCGCTGAACTCTGAGCAACGGACGTCGCTCGAGTGGGTGCAGCGCGGTGGTCGTGACCTGCTGGGCCTGATCAACGAGATCCTGGACCTGTCGAAGATCGAGGCAGGCAAGCTGACTCTCTCGGTCGAGCCCTTCGAACCGCGTGAGCTCGTTGAAGCCGTGTTGGCGCAACACCGCTCGCTGGCCGCGCAGAAAGGGATCAGCCTCCACTGGCGTGACCTGGGCACTCTCGACGAGGTGCGCTTGGATCGACAACGCTTGCGGCAGGTGCTGGTCAACCTGCTCGGCAATGCCCTCAAGTTCACGACCGAAGGAGCGGTGACCGTCGAGACCAGCGGCGTCAGCGAGGGCATCTTCCAGGTGTCGGTACACGACACCGGCCCAGGTATCGCAGCGGATCAGCACGAGGCGATCTTCGAGGAGTTCCATCAGGCGGCGGGTTCCACCGGCGGCACTGGCCTGGGTCTCGCGATCAGTCGCCGGCTCGCCCGGGCGATGGGGGGCGAAGTCACGCTGGAGAGCGTCCCCGGAAGCGGCAGCACGTTCCACCTCCGGCTGCCGCAGGACTGCCAGGTCATCCCGGACGCCAATGCGGTGTCCGGGCACGCGACCGACAACGGGCAGGTCCTGCTGCTCAGCGTCGACGACGACCCTTCTGTGGCGCCGTTGCTGCAGAAGATGCTTGCTGCCCACGGCTACCGCGTCTTCGCATCGTCGAGCGCTTCCGCGGCCGCGGACGATGCGCGGCGCCTGCAACCGGCGGCGATCCTGCTCGACATTCTGATGCCCGAGCGTGACGGTCCGGACATCCTGCGCGAGCTCAAGACCGATCCGGAAACAAGCACCATCCCGGTCATCATCGTCTCGGTAGTCGATCCGTCGGACGTCTCCGCGGCGGCCGACGAACACCTGAGCAAGCCGGTCCGCCAGGAGCCGTTGCTGCAGGCCCTCGCGCGGTGGGTGGGCACCGCAGAGCTGCGGCAGTGATGGCCCGGATCCTGCTCGTCGAGGACACGCCTGCCAACAGGGTGTTGGCCACCAAGCTGCTCCGCGCTGCCGGTCACGACGTGCTCACGGCGGGCACCGGCGCCGAGGGAGTGGCGCTGGCCCGGGAACACCCCCTCGATCTGGTGCTGATGGACCTGGGGCTGCCCGACATGGACGGCCGGCAGGCGATGACGCAGATCAGGGCTCTCCACACTGCCGACGACACACCGATCGTTGCCTTCACGGCGCACGCGATGGTGGGGGACCGGGAGCGGGCCTTAACGGCAGGCTTCAACGGCTATCTGAGCAAGCCGATCGATGTCGCCACCTTCGTGGATCGGGTGGGAGAGCTGGTGCCGTGACGCGAGAACGGCCCCTCGTGCTCGCCGTCGACGACGAGCCGGCGAACCTCGCGCTGCTCGTCAAGCTGCTCGCCTATCACGGCTACGACATCGTCGAGGCGGCCGACGGTCGAGCCGCCCTCGTGGCCGTGACTGAACACCAGCCCGACCTCGTCTGTCTCGACGTGATGATGCCGGAGATGGATGGCATCGAGGTGTGTCAACGGCTGCGCCGTCAGCCGGATCACGCAGGTCTGCCGATCCTGCTGCTCACCGCCCTGAACCGGCCCGACGACAAGGCTCGTGGCCTTGAGGCCGGGGCCAACGACTTCCTGACCAAGCCCTTCGATGAGATCGAGCTGGCAGCACGGCTCCGGTCACTGCTGCGCACCAAGGCGCTGCAGGATCAGCTCGCCGACCTGCTCGGCCGCTACGTGAGCGAGAGCGTTGCCGCCGAGGCGCTGCGCGACCCCTTTGGGGTCGCGCTCGGCGGTGCGCGACGCCATGTCTCGACCCTGTTCGCCGACGTCAGGGGCTACACCGCACTGGTCGCCGAGCAAGACCCCGAGGTCACCATCGAGCTGCTGAACTCCTACCTGAGCGTGGCCAGTGAGGCGGTCGACGACCAGGGCGGCACCGTCGGCGACCTGCTAGGTGACGGGGTCTTTGCGTTCTTCGGTGCCCCGGTGATGCACTCCGACGACCCACTGCGCGCGGTGCGCGCCGCGCTGGTGATGCAGTCCGCGGTAATGAGCCTTGAGATACCGAGGATGGAAGGCGTCCGTCTGCAGACCGGCATCGGCATCACGACCGGAGAGGTGATCGCCGGCAACGTCGGATCGCAACGCCGGATGCACTACGCGGTCGTCGGAGACCCCGTCAACGTCGCGGCCCGATTGCAGGCAGCCGCCGGCCCCGGCCAGATCCTCATCGACGAGGCTACGCACGAGGCCGTGGGCGACCTGGTCACCAGTCAGGACCTGGGCAGCCTGCGACTGGCCGGCAAAGGCGACTGGGTTCGGGCGTTCAACGTGCTCGCGGTCCGGCCCGAAAACAGCTGACGCCCGCTCAGCACCCCGGTGTCCGTCGCAGCACGGCCCGGAAGGTGGAGCAGGTGGAGTCGGCGACCTCTCGGACCGCCGGCACCGGCGAGATCAAGCTGCGGCGGCTGGTCAAGGGGCGCTGCGGATGCGGCCCTCGCGGATCGTCGTAGGGGAGGTCCGTCAGGAGGAGAGCCTCGACCTGCTGATCGCGTTCAACTCAGGGACTAAGGATCGTCACATGGTCAGCTCGAGTAAGCAGCACTGGGGAATGAGTCGCTGACCGCTCTCGTATCAGGGGCCTCGAGCTCCTTGTCGTCTCCTCAGCACACTGTCAGCACACTAGAATCCGGAATCTGGTGGACCTCCGGGGACTCTCTGCTTTGCGGTGGCCGCACCGCGGGGTGAGTGCGCTGGCCTGCCCGTAAAGGACGCGGGAGAGGCCCGGCCGGTTTACGTGGGTCCATGCACCGCAGTCTCGGACGGCAGAGTGGCGGTCGTCGTGAGCGAACAACGACGTTCGTCGACGCGATGCCGTCCCCGACGGCTCGCGGCCGCACGTGGCGATCCCGGACATCACCCGCCAGCACTCATCGGTCAACATCCGCAAGTTCGTTGTCCGGGCGACTCACCTCGAGGACCTCGTCGAACTCGGCACCATCGCTATGGCGGATCACAATGGTCCGCCTCGCCACCGACGATGGCACCCGCGCATATCTCAAGCGCCGTGTCAGCGAAGGCAAGACCAAGATCGAAGCAGTCCGTGCATCAAGCGCTACGTCGCGCACGAAGTCTTCGCGTCAATACCGCAAACGGCCACCGGTTGATAGTAGGAGCATCTGTTCTGTTCGCTTGGACGTCGTGCCGCTGGACGAACACATCCGGCATTACCGCCGCTCGAAGGATCACGTTCCGGGAGCGGGGTCAGTGGTGTCGGACAGCGACATCAACGTCGAGACGATGACGGTGAGCGCGAGGATCGGTACGACGAGAGTCCAGGCCGTCGCCGGTATCCCGAGGGCCGCCCCCAACAGGACGGCGATCAAGCGTCGGCCGCCTCGAACAGCCTGGCGCGGCAGCGCGCCCAGGAGCAGCAGCGTGCCACCTCCGACGAGCGTTCCGAACCAGAAGAAGAAGCCGCCGTCCCCTGTAACGACCAGGCGTATGGTCTCCGCGACACCCAGCAGCACATATGTGACTCCGAGGGCGATCCCGCTCCGTCGGGCGAGAACGTGGCGCCTCATCGGACCTCCGGCGGTCGCTCGTGCGCGATGGCAGGCGCGCAATCCAACGACGCTACTCGCCGCTGCACAGCAGAGGGTAGGTGCCCGTTAGCGAACGCCTCGGAAAGAATGGTCAAGGGTGACGACCGGGACCGCCGGAGCCATCCCCGGTGTCTAGCGCTTGCCTTCGCCGACAACCGCGCGTAGCCAGCAATATGCGCGGGCGTCGCTTGGCCAAGATGGCGGCTGCGTTGTCTCCGAGTTTATGGTGGCGTTCGGCACTCTCGGAGGTTGTGATCCTCAAGGAGGACCTATGGCAAAGTCGCTGCTAGGCATCGTCGTGGACTGCCG
>JBBRVW010000044.1:0-36548 GCA_038246545.1 Actinomycetes bacterium
GGGCGAGAGCGTGAGCGAGGGCACCGTCACCCGGTGGCTCAAGCAGGAGGGTGACCAGGTCCAGGCCGACGAGCCGCTGCTCGAGGTCTCGACCGACAAGGTCGACACCGAGATCCCCTCGCCCGCCTCCGGCACCCTCACGAAGATCCTCGTCGGCGAGGACGAGACCGTCGCCGTCGGAGCCGAGCTCGCCGTCATCGGCGGGGGCGGCGGTGGTGGCCAGTCCGCACCGCAGCAGTCCGAGCAGTCCGAGCAGTCCGAGGCGCCGCGGCAGCAGGAGCAGGCCGCGTCGCAGCAGGGGGCTCCGGCACCGTCGCTCATCTCCGCCCCGGCACCGGCGGCACAGCAGCAGGCACCCGCCCCGCAGCAGCCGTCGGCACCGGCGCAGCAGCCGGCCAGCAGCACGCCCTCCGACGCCCCCACCGCCGGGGGCGGCGGCGGCGACCCGGCGTACGTGACCCCACTCGTCCGCAAGCTCGCGGCCGAGCACGGGGTCGACCTCGCCACCCTGACCGGCACCGGCGTCGGCGGCCGGATCCGCAAGCAGGACGTGCTGGCGGCGGCAGAGGCCGCCAAGACGCCGGCCGCGGCCGAGTCGCCGGCAGCGTCGGCGGCCTCAGCGGCCCCGGCAACGGCCGCGCCGCCGCTGCGCGGCACCACCGAGAAGATGTCGCGGCTGCGCAAAGTCATCGCGGCGCGGATGGTCGAGTCGCTGCAGGTGTCGGCGCAGCTGACCACGGTGGTCGAGGTCGACCTCACCAGGGTCGCCCGCCTGCGGGCCCGGGCCAAGGGCGACTTCGAGGCCCGCGAAGGGGTCAAGCTCTCCTTCCTGCCGTTCCTCGCGAAGGCCACCGTCGAGGCGCTCAAGGCGCACCCGATGGTCAACGCGAGCATCGACACCGAGAAGGGCGAGATCACCTACCACGGGGCCGAGCACCTCGGCGTCGCCGTCGACACCGAGCGCGGCCTGCTCGTGCCCGTCGTGAAGGACGCCGGCGACCTCAACATCGCCGGCCTGGCACGCAAGATCGCCGACCTCGCCGACCGCACCCGCAACAACAAGATCACGCCCGACGAGCTCGGCGGTGGCACCTTCACCCTCACCAACACCGGCAGCCGCGGTGCGCTGTTCGACACCCCGATCATCAATCAGCCGCAGGTCGGCATCCTCGGCACCGGCGCGGTGGTCAAGCGCGCGGTGGTCGTCGACGACCCCGACCTCGGCGAGACGATCGCGATCCGGTCGATGGCCTACCTCGCGCTGTCCTACGACCACCGGCTGGTCGACGGCGCCGACGCGGCGCGGTTCCTCAGCACCGTGAAGGCGCGGCTCGAGGAGGGCTCGTTCGAGTCCGACCTCGGGCTCTGAGGCCCGGCACGCTGCACGACCCGCATCTGACCGACCGGCGGTCGGACGCATCGCCCGGCCCACACCGGGGAGAAGAGAACACGTGAAGGTCGTCCTCACCGGTGCGTCCGGTCTGCTGGGTCATGCCCTCGTGTCGTCGTTCCGCGCCGACGACCACCAGGTCGTCCGGCTCGTGCGGCGCCCGCCGTCCGCGCCGGACGAGGCGCGGTGGGACCCGGCGGGCGGCACCGTCGACACCGCAGCCCTGGCCGGGGCCGACGCGGTCATCCACCTGGCCGGCGTCGGCGTCGGCGACAAGCCGTGGACGCCTGCGCACAAGCGCGCAGTGATGGACAGCCGGGTCCAGGGCACCACCACGATCGCCAAGGCGGTAGCCAGCACCGGCGTGCCCACCCTGCTCTCGATGGCGGGCATCGGCTACTACGGCAACCCCGGTGACACCGTCTGCGACGAGGAGTCGCCGCGGGGGACGTCCTACCTCGCCGACGTGGTCGCGGCCTGGGAGGCGTCGACCGAGCCCGCGGTGGCGGGCGGGGCGCGGGTGGTGACCATGCGCACCGCGCTGGTCGTGTCGGGCAAGGGCGGAGCGTTCGGCCGGCTCCGGCTGCTCGTGCGGCTCGGGCTCGGCGGCCGGATCGGGTCCGGGCACCAGTGGTGGTCGTGGATCGCGCTGGACGACTACGTGCGCGCGGTGCGCTTTCTGCTGGACGGCTCGCTGTCGGGGCCGGTCAACCTCAGCGCCCCGGAACCGCTCACCAACGCCGCGCTCACCGCCGCGATGGGCCGGGTGCTGCACCGGCCGACCATGCTGCCGGTGCCCGGGTTCGCGATCAAGATCCCGTTCGGCGACTTCGGCGCCGATCTCGTCGGCGGGCAGCGGGTCGTCCCCCGGCGCCTGCTCGACGCCGGCTTCGAGTTCGCCCACCCGGCCTTCGAGCCGGCGCTGCGCGAGATGGTCGCCTCGGGTCACCCCCGCGCCACGTCGTAGACGCGCCACCCGTCGTCGGTCCGGGCCAGCTGGAGCGTCCAGGACCGCAGCCCACGGCCGGTGCGCCGCTCGACCACCGCGTCGCCGCCGTCGACCAGACGGTACGCAGGCATCACGTCCGTGACGGCGAGCCGGACCCGTCCGGCCAACCGGTCGAGCGGCCGCACGCTGGTCGCCCTCAGCTGCAGCCCGTCGGCGTGCAGGCCGGCGCGGCTGAGTCGCCGCAGGACTCGCGCGTCGCGGCTGCGTGCCGGCGAGCCCGGCGCGTAGACCGCGCCCAGTCCGGCGAGGTCGCCGGTGGCGAAGGCCCGGGAACGGGCCGCGTCGAGAGCGGCGAGCCGCCGCGCCCACGGCCCCGCCGGCGGGACCGTGACCCGCGGGCCGGTCGGTGCGGTCGCCCCGGGTGCGTCGGTCGGCGGCGCCGCGGGAGCGGTGGACGTCGGCGCCACGGACGGACCGCCGGCGCGACCCGCCGCCAGGCCGGTCGGCTCGTCGCCACGGCCGGCACCGGCCCAGGCCACCCCGGTGACGGCTGCCAGGGTCACCGCAACGGCGGCAGCGGCGACCGCCAGCGCCCCGCGGCCGCGGGCGCGCAGCCGGCTCACGACGGTGCCGGGCCGCAGCCGCGCCGACCACTCTCGCCGGGCCGGGGACTCGGCAGGCCCCTGTCCGGGCTGCGGCCGGGGACGCACCTGGTGGGTCCCCACCGCAGGAGCGGCAGCCGGGTCGTCGACGACGGGGGCACCCAGCGTCCGCGCGGCGGCCCGGTCGAGGCGGACCGGCTCGGCCGCGGCCGCGTCGAAGACCGCGACCGCGAAGGCCGCCGCGAACGGCCGGTCCCGCGGGTCGGGCGCGAGGGCACCCTCCAGCACGGCCAGCACCGCCGGGTCCACGCCCGCGGGCACGGGCACCCGCCGGCCGTCGTCGTCGTACGGTGCCGCACCGGTCAGCGCCGCGAGGCAGGTCGCGGCGAGCCCGTGCACGTCCGACGCCGGTCCCTGCGGGTCGCCTGCGGCCACCGCCGGGTCGAGGAAGCCCCGGGTGCCGTGGACGGCGCTCCCGTGAGACTCCGCACCGAGCAGCCGGGCGACGCCGAGGTCGGAGAGGAGCGGACGTCCGCCGGACCCGAACAGCACGTTGGCGGGGGTGACGTCGCCGTGCACCAGACCCTGGGCGTGGACCGCGGCGAGCGCCTGGGCCAGCGGCACGGCCAGCGTGACCACCTCGCCGGGCGACAAGCACCGCCGGGTCGCGAGCAGCTGGGCGAGGCTGCCGTTCGGCGCCAGGGCGAGGACCAGCACGAGGGCGTCGCCGTCGCCGTTGCCGACCACGGACCGCAGCCGCACGACGTGCGGGTGGTCGACCCCGGCCAGCACCGCGGCCTCGCGGCGCAGCCGGTCGCGGGCGGCGAGGTCGGCCCCGACCCGCAGCCGCTTGAGCGCCACGGGGGTCCCGGTCGCGCGCTCACGGGCCAGCCAGACCTCCCCGCCCGAGCCGTAGCCCAGCAGCTCGACCACGTCGAAGCCGGGCACCTGGAGCTCGCTCATGCAGTCCAGGGTCCCGGAACCGACCGGGGTCGCCGACGGGTTGTCCACAGATGGCCGGAGCGGGCATCCCCGCCCCTACCGGGCGGGCTCCGCCCGCGGCGCGCGCCGGCGCGCCCGACCGGCGAGATAGCGGAGGTGGGCGCCGCAGGCGGCACCGGCCACCAGGCCGGTGAGGACCTCCAGCCAGGGCAGCACGTCACGACCCAGGAGCAGCCGCGGCAGGCCCGCGCCGCAGGCCACCCCGACCACCGCCGCCACCGTCACCGCCGTCGGCCAGGACCGGCCGGGTGCGGTCCTGGCCAGGACCCCGTTGCCGAACCCGAGTGCGGCGCCCACCGGCACGCTGACGACCAGAGCCACGCTGACCGCGATCACGAAGACCACCAGAGCCGCGGCCGTCGCTTCGGCGGCTCCACCGCTCGGCGGCGCCGTGGTGTGCGTGACGTGGGCGGTCCACAGGTCCATGCCCAGCAGCGTGAGGGGGGCCAGTACACCGAAGGCCACCGCCCCCGACGCCGCGAACACCACGCCGCTCCCCACCGCGACGGCTGACCACGGGGTCCTGTCCGGGGCCTGGCCCGTCATGACGGTCCCCTGCCGAACGGGCTGCGCCGGACGTCGGAGGACCGTCTGACGCGAACCGGGTTCCGCGCCGACAGCGGCATGTCAGCCCACCTCGTCCGACTCGGCAAGCCTGGCCCGCAGCCGGCGCGCGCAGGTCCGGTCACCCTTGTCGCGGTAGCCGGTGAGCGCGACCCGGAGCTCGGCGACGCTCTCCTCATGGCGACCCGCGACCGCCAGCACCTCGGCCCGGTGCTCGTGCCCCTTCGCTCGCGCCGTCAGGTCGTCGCCGTGCTCGAGGAGGCGGACCGCCTCGTCGGCAAGCACGAGTGCGTCCGTGATCCGGCCGTCCGCGGCCTCCAGTCGAGCCATCAGCGCCCGCCAGCCGGCTTGACCGAGCACATCCTTCGACGAGCTCAGGTCACGGGCCAGCTCCACCCACCGCCTCGCCTCGGCCGGGTCGCCCAGCGCGAGCCGCACCTCGCCGAGGACCACGGCGATCGAGGACTGGAAGGTCCGCTCACCGATCGCCCGCATCGCCTCGAGCCCACGGCGCAGCATCCGCTCGGCCGCCTCCGGGTCGCCGAGATGGATCAGCGTGTCGCTACCGCCGAACGCGGCCATCGCGTGAGCCACCGGGTTCGTCGTCTCGGCGAGCAGGGCGTCAGCGCGTCCCAGGACGACCCGGGCGTCGCCGCCCCGTCCGGCCATCGCCAGCGCCGCGGCGTGGCCGTAGGTGCTTCCCAGCTGCGACTTGCGGCTGGTGAACGGCGGGTCGGCCGTCAGGTAGGCAAGCAGGTCGTCGATCGGCGCCGGACCGTAGAACATGGCCATGCCCTTGAACTGCAGGAGCTCGTTGCGGTGGATCTGGTCGTCGAGGCGCTCGGCGGCGGGCAGCAGGTCGTCGGTGATCGGCGTCATCTTGGCCCAGCAGCAGAGCTCGTTGAGGGCGTTGAGCGCGGTCAGTCCGGCGACCAGCATGCCTTCGTCGTCGCCGTCCTCGTGGAAGCGGTGCAGCGCCCGCTCGGCGACAAGCAGCTGTGCCTCCGCGTCCCAGGCGAGGTCGACGTGGGCGCTGACGTCGGCGGCCGCGAGCTCGGCGAGGGTGGCTCTGCGGCCGTCCCCCGCATCCCGTGCCGCACGGAGGGCCGCCGCGTAGCGTCGTTGCGCCTCGCGGTAGTCGCCGGCGAACATGACGGCATTCGCGGCGTGCCTCAGGTGGTCCAGGTGCTCCGGGCCGCCTGCCCGGGCGAGGCCGGCTGCGCGGTCGTGCAACGACGCGGCCGAGACCGGGTCCGCCGCGGCGAGCCGGCGACCGTGGGCGCCGAGCCGGCGTGCGGCGTCCGCCGCGAGCTCTTCGGTCGCCGCGTCGGCGTCGCCGATCTCGCGGCGGAACCGGACCGCCTGCTCCAGGTGGTAGCCGACGAACTCGTCCACGTCGAGCCGGTGCGCCGCTGCCCGTTGGTCCAGCCAGCGCGCGAAGCGCTCGTGCAGCTCGCTGCGGCGGCTCTTGGAGATGCCGGTGTACGCCGCCTCGCGCACCAGTGCGTGCAGGAACCGGAAGCCCTCCTCACCCGGCAGCTCGGAGGCGTCGGGCCGCACGAGCTCCTTGCGCGTCAGGGACCTGAGCAGCTCCGGGACCTCGCGCAGGGCAGGAGCGACGAGCTCGGCCACCGCCCCGCGGTAGAAGGTCGTCCCGACGACGGCGGCCGCCTCGAGCGTCGCCCGCTCGGCGGCCGTGAGCCGGTCCAGCCGGGCGGTGAGCAGCGCGGCGATGGTCGGGGGCACGACCAGCGGGGGCGGCGCGGCGTCTACCGGCAGCGACCGGCTGCTGTGGCTCACCCGGTCCTCGGCAAGCATCGCCATCATCTGTTCGACGTAGAGCGGCATGCCCCCGGCCGCGGCCAGGATCCGGTCGCGGGTCGGCCGGTCGAGCAGCGCGCCGTCCGACAGGTTGGCCAGCAGGGCCCCGGCGTCGGCCTCGGCCAGCGGTTCGAGCAGGACGGTCGCCGCATTGACTTTGCCCCCGGCCCACTGCGGCCGGTCGTCCAGCAGCTCGGGACGGGCCAGGCACACGAGCAGCAGCGGCGTGTCCCGCGTCCAGTCGGCCAGGTGGTCGACGACGTCGAGCAGGGCCGGCTCGGCCCAGTGCAGGTCGTCCATCGCCAGCACGACGGCCCGGTGGCGCCCCAACGTCTCGACCAGCCGGCGGACGGCCCACTGCGTCTCGTCTGCCTCGGCCGGCGTCCCGGCGAGTCCGGCCAGCGGAGCCAACCGCTCGACCAGCCGGTCGAGATCGGGGAGCTCCGACAGCAGCTCGCGCAGCCTGGCGCGGCCGGTGTCGTCGTCGTCGCCCGGCTGGACCCCGGCGGCGCTGCGCAGCATCTCCCGCAGCGGCCAGAACGCGATGTCCTCGCCGTAGGACAGGCAGCGGCCCCCGAGCACCGTGGCGTCCAGCCCGGTCAGCGCCTCGGTGAGCAGCCGGGTCTTGCCGACGCCGGCCGCACCGAGCACGGTCACCAGCTGCGGGCGCCGGGTGTGGACGCTGCGTGCGAAGGCCTGCCGCACGAGGAGCATCTCGTCATCGCGTCCGACCATCGGGGACGCCGTCTGCGACCGGCGCATGCTCGCGTCGAGCGACGCCACCTCGCGCAGCAGCCAGGCTTCCACGGGCCTGGCTTTGCCTTTGAGCGCCAACGGCGGCACCGCGTCAGCCTCGACCTGGTCGCGCACAAGGGCGTACGTCGTCGCTCCGAACAGCGTCTGACCGGGCCGAGCTGCCTGCTCCAGCCGGGCAGCGACGTTGACCGCGTCCCCGGTGGCGACGGTCCCCTTGCCGGGGTCACCACCGCCGACGACGACCTCCCCCGTGTTCACGCCGATGCGCGCTGCGAGGCGGACGCCGTGGCGAGCTTCGAGGTCCGCGTTGAGACCCTCCAGCGCCGCCGTCATTCCGGCTGCGGCCCGTAGCGCGCGCAGCGCATCGTCCTCGTGCACCGTCGGCATCCCGAACACGGCCATCACCGCGTCACCGATGAACTTTTCCACGGTGCCGCCGTGCGCCTGGATCACGTTGCTCATCTCGGCGAAGTACCTTGTCATCACCGAGCGCATCGCCTCGGCGTCCAGCCGCTCGCCGAGGGCCGTGGAGCCGCTGACGTCGCAGAAGAGCACGGTCACCGTCTTGCGCACGTCAGCGGCCGCCGGCACCGCGAGGGCGAGCGGAGCGGCGCACTCACTACAGAACTTCGCCCCGTCGACGCTCTCGGTGCCACAGGCCGGGCAGATGACCACGCGGGCAGCCTAGGTGCAGGCCTCCCCGACCGACTCGGCTTTGATCATCGCGCCCACGTCGGTCCGTAGGCTGCCGGGGTGAAGATCTTCGCGACCTCCGGCGGCTTCCTGCCCAGCGACCACGGCCCGTTCCAGTGGCGCCGCGGCCCGCTCATCGAGCACGCCATCGAGCTGGCGGGCAGCCCCGACCGGCCGCGCTTCTGCTACGTCGGCACCGCGTCCGGCGACTCGCTCAACGGCACCGCCGGCTTCTACCGCGCGTTCGCGGGGTCCGACGTCCGCGCCTCGCACCTCGAGCTGTTCAGCCTGCCGAACGTGCCCGACGTGCGGGCCCACCTGCTGGCGCAGGACGTCATCTGGGTCGGCGGCGGGTCGGTCGCCAACCTGCTGGCGGTGTGGCGCACCCACCGGATCGACGAGGTCCTCCGCGCCTGCTGGGAGGAGGGCGTCGTCCTCGGCGGCGTGTCCGCGGGCTCGATCTGCTGGTACGTCGGCGGCCCCACCGACAGCTTCGGGCTCCACCTGCGACCGGTGCTCGACGGGCTCGCACTGCTGCCCTACGGCAACGGCGTCCACTACGACAGCGAGGAGCAGCGCCGGCCGCTGCTGCACGACCTGGTCGCCGACGGGACGCTGCCGACCTCGCACGCCACGGACGACGGGGTGGGCATCGTCTACGACGGCACCGAGATCGTCGAGGTCGTCGCCGACCGGCCGGGCGTCGCGGCGTACGTCGTGGATCGCGCGCCCGACGGGACGGTGACCGAGACGCGGCTCGAACCGCGACTGCTGCGCGGCGCCTCCACGGACTGAGCCGGCGCCGGCGCGCGGGACCGGTCAGGACAGGCGGACGACGACGCCGTCGCGGGAGGAGACCCGGGCCGCGTCGAGCACCTCGAGGACACCCACCGAGACGGCCGGGTCGACCGGCGGCGGGGCGCCCTCGACCAGCGCGGCACGCACTCCCCGGTAGAAGTCGGCCCAGCGACCGGGTGCCCGCGGGACCGGCTCGGACTGCTCGCCGCGCACCAGGAAGCCGCGGTGCTCGTCGTCCGCGTCGAGCCACTCGCCGTACGCGGTGAGGTCGCCGTCGACGTCGGCGACGAGGTAGGTGGCCTCCCTGCCGATCAGCCGGGTCCGCGGGCCGGGCGCCCCAGCCAGCGAGGTTGCGCCCAGGTGGCTGGTCACTCCAGAGGCGTGCCGCAGCGCCAGGAAGCTCACGTCGTCGCCGGCAGTGGTCACCGCGCGCAGCTCGGCGTACACCGTCGCCACGGGACCGAACAGGTCCACCGCGGAGTCGACCAGGTGCGGCTGGAGGTCCATCAGCAGGCCGCCGCCCTGCTCGCTGGTCGACTGCTCCCGCCAGCGCTGCTTGGGCACTGGCCGCCACCGCTCGTAGCGCGCCTCGTAGCGAATCACCTCGCCCAGGGCCCCGGAGGACAGGACCGCGCGCGCGGTGAGGTGCTCGGCGTACCAGCGCCGGTTCTGGAACACGGTGAGCATCGTCCCTGCGGCCGTCGCCGCCTCGACCAGTCCGCGGCCGGCATCCGCCGTGGTCGCCAGCGGCTTGTCCACCACGACGGCCAGTCCGTGGCGCACCGCGGCGTGTGCCTGATCGGCGTGGGCCGCGGTCGGCGACGCGATGACCACGAGGTCGACGTCGGCGGCCAGGTCCCACAGGCGGTCAGGGGTGTCGACGACCTGGACGCCCGGGTTGTCCGCGCGGGCCGCCGCGGCCCGCTCCGGGTTCGCGGTGACCACGTAGCCCACGCGCAGACCGTCGACCTCGCGCAGCAGGGGTGCGTGGAAGTCCCGGCCGGCCATGCCGTAGCCGACGAGAGCCACCTGGAGGTCCGTCACCCGGGCGAGTCTGGCCGCTGGCGGCCCGTCGTGCCAGCCTGGTCCACGGCGCCTCTGACGTACGCTCGACGCGTGAGCGACCTGCGGATGGTGCACGCCGGGCTGGTGCCCTACCTGCGGGCCTGGGACGAGCAGCGACGGCTGCACGCGGCGGTCGCCGCCGGCGCCGAGCCACCTACCGTCCTGCTACTCGAGCACGAGCCGGTCTACACCGCGGGCAAGCGCACGTTGGACGTCGAGCGGCCGTTCGACGGGACCCCGGTGGTCGACGTCGACCGGGGCGGGAAGATCACCTGGCACGGGCCCGGCCAGCTCACCGGCTACCCGATCGTGCGGCTGCCGGAGCCGCTGGACGTGGTCGCCTACGTGCGCCGCCTCGAGGAGGCGCTGATCCTCGTCTGTGCCGACCTCGGCGTCGACGCCGGACGGGTCGAGGGCCGCTCCGGGGTGTGGGTGGTCGACGGCAGCGGCCCGGACCGCAAGGTCGCCGCCATCGGGGTGCGGGTCTCCCAGGGCGTCACCATGCACGGCTTCGCGCTCAACTGCGACTGCGACCTGGCGCCGTTCGCCAACATGGTTCCCTGCGGGCTCACCGATGCCGGCGTGACCTCGCTGAGCCGGGAGGCCGGCCGCGACGTGTCGGTCGCCGAGGCCACGCCGTACGTCGAGAAGCGGCTGGCCGAGGTCCTGACCGGCCGGTGAGCCCGGTCTTCCGGATCCGGATGGCGGTCGACGGCCGCACCGCAGCGGGCAAGACGACGTTCGCCAACGAGCTCGCCGAGCTGCTCGCAGCCGAGGACCGGACTGTCCTGCGCGCCTCCTCGGACGACTTCAAGCGACCGTGGGCGGAACGGCACCGCTACGGCCGCACGTCGGGCCAGGGCTACTACCGCAACGCGCTCGACCCCGACGCGGTCCACCGGCTGTTGCTCGACCCGTTCGACCCACGTGGCACCCGACCCGGACGCGGAGGCCCTTCACTGCGACCGCTACGGCGGCGCCGAGACCGTCTACCTCGCCGAGGACGATCCGTGTCCCGCGCCGACATGATGGTGGACACCACCGACCACCTCCGCCCCCTCGTGCTCCGTGCAGGACCGAGCGAGGCGGCGGGATCTCCCGCCACGTACCCTGGACGGCGTGACGATCGCACCGGAGGGCCGCAAGCTGCTGCGCCTGGAGGTCCGCAACGCCGAGACCCCGATCGAGCGCAAGCCGCCGTGGATCAAGACCCGCGCGACGATGGGCCCGGAGTACACCGAGCTCAAGGCGCTGGTGAAGCGCGAGGGCCTGCACACGGTGTGCGAGGCGGCGGGCTGCCCCAACATCTTCGAGTGCTGGGAGGACCGCGAGGCCACCTTCCTCATCGGTGGCGACCAGTGCACCCGTCGCTGCGACTTCTGCCAGATCGACACCGGCAAGCCGGAGCCGCTCGACCGCGACGAGCCGCGGCGCGTCTCCGAGTCGGTGCAGGCGATGGGCCTGCGCTACGCGACCATCACCGGTGTCGCGCGTGACGACCTGCCCGACGGCGGCTCGTGGCTCTACGCCGAGACCGTGAAGCAGATCCATGCGCTCAACCCGGGCACCGGCGTCGAGAACCTCATCCCCGACTTCAACGGCACGCCGGACCTGCTCACCGAGGTCTTCGAGTCGCGCCCCGAGGTGCTCGCACACAACGTCGAGACCGTGCCGCGGATCTTCAAGCGGATCCGGCCGGCGTTCCGCTACGACCGGTCGCTCGACGTGATCCGGCAGGCCCGCGACTTCGGCCTGGTGACCAAGTCCAACCTCATCCTCGGCATGGGCGAGGAGCGCGAGGAGGTCAGCCAGGCGCTGCAGGACCTGCACGACGCCGGCTGCGAGCTGATCACCATCACGCAGTACCTCCGGCCCTCGCCGCGGCACCACCCGGTGGAGCGGTGGGTGAAGCCCGAGGAGTTCGTCGAGATGGGCGAGGAGGCCGACGAGATCGGCTTCGCCGGGGTCATGTCCGGGCCGCTGGTGCGCTCGTCGTACCGCGCGGGCCGGCTCTACCAGCAGGCGATCCAGGCGCGGGACGCGGCCGCCGACCAGGCCGACCTCCCGGCCGCCACCAGCGTCTGACCCACCCGCCGCACCTCCCCTTGTGCGGCGACACACCGCGGCGACGGCGTGTCCGGTGCATCCGCGCCCAAAGGATCATGCCGCCCCCGCCGGCCCGGCAGATTTTCGCGGGACGTTGCTGGGCCGACATCCGTCTGTCACTGCGGTCGGGTCCAGTGGAGGCATGACACGAGCAGCAGCGCCCGGGACCCTCCCGCCCATGGCCACCTTCTCCGAGCTCGTCTCCACCGCGGTACGAGCCGCCACGCACCACGTCACCGAGGGGTCCCGACGCAACGCGCGGCAGGCCCTGGAGATCCGCCACGAGCTGGCCCGGCAGGGCTCCGAGGCGCTGGCCACCATGCCCCTCACCGCCCCGGCCCGGGAGTCGGTCACCCTGCCGCCGCAGCGCGAACACCGGCAGGCCGGCTGACCCCGCCGCCCCACCTCCCCCACCGGCCGGTGCCACCGTCGGGTGGAGGACCGGCCCGATCACGGAGGGCACGTATCCTTCGGCCCATGCCTCGCAAGGACAGCACCGCACAGGACGCCGGCACGCCGGCCAAGCAGGGCCGGGTCGCGCAGATCCGGTCCGCCTACTCGATGACCCGCAAGGTCGACCCGATGGTCGGCTGGGTGACCGCCGCGGCGGGCCTGCTGGTCTTCGCGGTGGTCCTCGCGGTCGGCTTCCTCATCGGGCACCCCGTCTACCTGGGGATCATGGGCTTCATGGCCGCCTTCCTCGTGGCCACCATCGTCTTCGGCAAGCGGGCCGAGAAGGCGGCGTTCTCGCAGGTCGACGGGCAGCCCGGCGCGGCCGCGGCGGCCCTGAACATGCTGCGCCGCGGCTGGGTGGTCACCCCGGCGGTGGCGGTCACCCGCAACCAGGACATCGTGCACCGGGCCGTGGGCCGGCCGGGTGTCGTGCTGATCGGCGAGGGCTCCCCCACCCGGGTGCAGGCGCTGCTCGTCACCGAGAAGAAGAAGGTCGCCCGCTACGTGCCCGACGTGCCGGTGTACGACGTGCAGGCCGGCAACGGCGAGGGGCAGGTCCCGCTGCGCAAGCTCAACAACCACCTGATGAAGCTGCCGCGCAACCTCACGAACCCCCAGGTCACCGAGGTCAACCGCCGTCTGAAGGCGCTCGGCACCATGAGCCTGCCGATCCCCAAGGGCCCGATGCCCAAGGGCACCCGGATGCCGCGCGGCCCCCGCGCCTGACGCCGCACCTCGGAGTTGTCAGCCGCAGGCCGCCGTATACGGCGGACTGCGGCTGACAACTGCCTCAGCGGAGGTGGATCACGACGGTGCCCACGGCCCGGTCGTGCAGCCCCCTCCCGTCGCGGTCCCAGACGACCGCCGGGACCAGCAGGCACAGCAGCAGCGTCCGGAGCAGGGCTCGTGGCAGCCCGACCGGCTTCCCGTCGAGGCGGACGACCCGCAGGCCGCGGACCAGCTGACCGGCGGACCCGGACGCCAGCCACGTCAGCGCAGCGACCTCGAGAGCGAAGACCGGCAGCGTGAAGGCCTGGTCGCGCAGCAGTCCGGCCGCGATCAGGCTGCAGGCCATCGCGTCGACAAGGTACGCGACCAGCCGGGGACCGAAGCCGGCAATCGATCCGCGGCCCTGCTCGGGCAGGCCCAGCCGCTGGCCGGCGTACGACCCGGGTGCGCGCGGACGCCGGCCCGGCCCCTCCAGCCAGGTCGCGATGTCCTTCCGCTCGACCACGGGCCTACGGTACGTCGGTGGGCGCCGGCCATCGCGGCGGGTGCCCGGCCGGTCGACCGACCGGCACACCACGGCACCGCACGGGAGTGCCGGACTCGTAACACGACGGAAACACGAGGGTCACTGCCGGGAAATCCGGCCCCCCTAGCGTCGCCGTCCAGACGGCAGATCGCCGCCGGCTCCAAGGAGGATGGATGTTCCAGAACGCGGACGAGGTCCTGCGCTTCATCAAGAAGGAGGACGTGAAGTTCGTCGACGTCCGCTTCTGCGACCTGCCGGGCGTGATGCAGCACTTCAACGTGCCGGCCGAGACGGTCGACGAGGACTTCTTCACCAACGGCCAGATGTTCGACGGGTCCTCCATCCGCGGCTTCCAGGCGATCCACGAGTCCGACATGAAGCTGATCCCGGACCCGACGACCGCCTTCGTGGACCCGTTCCGCGTCGAGAAGACGCTTGCGCTGAACTTCTCGATCCGTGACCCGTTCACGGACGAGCCGTACAGCCGCGACCCGCGCAACATCGCGGCGAAGGCCGAGGCGTACCTGAAGACCTCCGGCATCGCGGACACGGTCTACTTCGGCCCGGAGGCGGAGTTCTACGTCTTCGACGATGTGCGCTTCGAGACCAAGCAGAACGCCGGCTACTACTACATCGACTCCATCGAGGGCGCCTGGAACTCCGGGCGCGTCGAGGAGGGCGGCAACCGCGGCTACAAGACGCGGTACAAGGGCGGCTACTTCCCCGTCCCGCCGGTCGACCACTACGCCGACCTGCGCGACCAGATGTCGCTCGAGCTGAACCGGGCCGGCCTCGAGGTCGAGCGCGCGCACCACGAGGTGGGCACCGCGGGCCAGGCCGAGATCAACTACAGGTTCGACACGCTGCTCTCCGCCGGCGACAAGCTGATGCTGTTCAAGTACATCATCAAGAACGTCGCGTGGAACGCCGGGAAGACCGCCACCTTCATGCCCAAGCCGCTCTTCGGTGACAACGGCTCCGGCATGCACTGCCACCAGTCGCTGTGGAAGGACGGCAACCCGCTGTTCTACGACGAGCTCGGCTACGCCGGCCTGTCGGACATGGCTCGGTACTACATCGGCGGCCTGCTGAAGCACGCACCGTCGCTGCTGGCGTTCACCAACCCGACGGTCAACAGCTACCACCGCCTGGTGCCCGGCTACGAGGCCCCGGTCAACCTGGTCTACTCGCAGCGCAACCGCTCGGCCTGCATCCGCATCCCGATCACCGGCGCGAACCCGAAGGCCAAGCGCATCGAGTTCCGCGTGCCGGACCCGTCGTCGAACCCGTACCTCGCGTTCTCGGCGATGCTGATGGCCGGCCTCGACGGCATCCGGAACAAGATCGAGCCCGAGCAGCCGGTCGACAAGGACCTCTACGAGCTGCCCCCGGACGAGCACGCCGAGATCTCGCAGGTCCCGGCCTCGCTCCCGGAGGTGCTCGACGCCCTCGAGGCCGACAACGCCTACCTGCAGGAGGGCGGGGTCTTCACCGAGGACCTCCTCGAGACCTGGATCGACTGGAAGCGCGCCAACGAGGTCGACCCGATCCGCCTCCGTCCGCACCCGCACGAGTTCGAGCTCTACTACGACATCTGAGCCAGCCGCTCACGACGAAGGCCCGGTCCGCCAGGACCGGGCCTTCGTCGTCGTGGGAGTCGCGCTACCCCGCAGGGGTGCCGTGGGCCTCGATCGAGACGTGCTGCCACTCGCGCCAGGTCGCGAGCCGCCTGTCGTAGTCGGCCTCGGCGATGCCGAGGGGCGCCTCGCCGAAGAACACGCGCAGCGGCGGCCCGTCGGCGTCGACGACCTTGAGGATGGCCGCGCGGGTCGCGACCGGGTCGCCGGGGGTGCCGCGCCTGGCGCGGGCCTCCATGGTCTGCTCGCGCAGGGCCTTGTAGTCGTCGAGCTGGTCGGAGTGCCGGGCCGAGCTGCCGGCCCAGTCGGTGGTGAAGCCGCCGGGCTCGACGAGGGTGACCTTGATGCCGAAGCCGGCGACCTCCTGCGCGAGGGCCTGGCTGATGCCCTCCAACGCCCACTTGGAGGCGTGGTAGACGCCGACCATCGGGAACGCCGAGATGCCGCCGATCGACGACACCTGCACGATGTGGCCGCTGCCCTGCTCGCGCAGGAACGGCAGCGCCGCCTGGGTGACCCACAGGGCGCCGAACAGGTTGGTCTCGAGCTGGTCGCGGGCGTCGGACTCGCTGAGCTCCTCGACGAATCCGAAGTGGCCGTAGCCCGCGTTGTTCACGACCACGTCGAGGCGGCCGAGGCTACGGTGCGCCTGCTCGACGGCGGCGAAGGCAGCGGCGCGGTCGGTGACGTCGAGCTGCAGCGGCAGCACCCGGTCGCCGTACGACGCGAGGAGGTCGTCCAGGGTGCTGGTTGTCGCGCGCGGTGGCCGCGACGCGATCGCCGCGCTCGAGCGCGGCGACGGCCCACTCACGGCCGAAGCCGCGGGACGCGCCGGTGATGAACCAGGTCTTGGCAGTCAACTGCTGTCCTCTCCTACGTACGTCGGTGCACGGGCGCCGTGCTGTGCCGCACCTGCTTCGTGCCACCGGGCCGGCCGGCACGGACATTCCCGACACCAGCGCCCTCGCAGGAGCGGGTGGCCGGACTCTCCGGCGCCGATGCGCTGACGACGGAGGCCCCCAACCGCCGTGCGGGTGAGGGCCTCCGAGGTCGCGCTGGGGCGCTACTTCGCGGAGCGCACCATGACCGGGGACTTGCCGACACCGACGGCCTCGCCACCGGAGAGCGGCTTCTCGACGCCGTACAGGCCGACCGACGCACGCGCCGACTTGACCGCGCGCACCGTCGCCTTGCGCGACGGGTTCCAGTACACGCGCTTCACCCCGCCCGAGTAGGTCAGCGTGCAGGTGTAGGTGCCCCTGCCGTCACGGGTGCAGGGCGAGGTGCGCGACCCCAGCAGCCAGCCGCGGGTGACCGCGTAGGCCTTGCCGGCCGGCGTCAACGTGACGCCGTCGCTGGCGGTGAGCTGGGTGCTCGCGAGGTTCTGCAGGTCCCACGCGTACCAGAACACGCCCTTGACGTTGCTGGTGGCGTTGAGCACCAGGGTGCGGGAGACGTAGGCCGCCTCCTTGGCCCGGCTGATGTTGCGCGCGCTGCCCCCGCCGAGCAGACCGTAGTTGATCTCCGTGTTCCAGATCGGCTTGCGGACGCCGGCCTGGGACAGCATCGTGCGGGACGCCGACAGCAGCGTCATGGACGCCTCGGGCGCCTGCTTGGGCAGCGGGTAGAGGTTGAGCGAGACCACGTCGACCTTGGCGGCCACCTTCGCCCCCCCGACGCTCTGGGCGTAGAACGCGCGCAGCCACGCACGCTGGCCGGTGAGCCTGGTGGCCAGCGCCGGGGCGATGACCTTGGCCGCGGAGTCGTTCTTGTTGATGACACGCGAGGCCCAGAGCGTGAGCTTGGCCATCTGCTTGGGGCTGCCGTTCCAGTAGCCGCTGACGTTGGCCTCGTTCCAGACCTGGTAGTCGACGCCGCCGCCTCCCCGGTACCTGCTCACGACCTTGTAGACGTAGTTGATCCAGGACGACTTGGTCGGCATCGAAGCGGCACCGAGACCGTAGGTGCCTCGCTTGCCCGGCTTGGTCGAGTGGAACCTGGGGGTCTGGCCCAGCACCAGCAGCACCCGCGAGCCGTGCGCCCGCGCCGCGGCGACCTGGGCGTCCAGGCGGGTGAAGTCGTAGACCCCGTTGGCGGTCTCGATCTCCCGCCAGCTCACCCCGGAGTCCCAGAGCCGGATCTCGCCGATGCTGGTCTGCGGCCAGGTGACCGGGTCGCCGTCGTGCATGCCGAAGAAGGAGGCCTTGACGCGCTGGTGGGTCGCGGCCTGGGCCGGCGCTGCCGGCAGCAGCGTCAGCGCGAGGCCGGCGGCTGCGCCGAGGGCGAGCAGCCGTCGCGGGAAGGTGCCGTGCAGGAGTGTCGTACGTGTCATGGGTGAGGGATCCCCGTGTCGCTCGGTGATGGGCAGTGTGCGCGTGTCGCGAGCAGGCGACGGACGTACTGACCCGCGCCGACGACCTGCTGTCTCGAGGACGCACCGGGCGGGTGTCTGGTTACACCCTAGACGCAGGGCTTCCCCGGCCGTGGGAGCCTGCCGGGCGCCGGGCGCGTCAGGACCTCGACCGCACCATCACGGGCCGGTAGTCGACCTTGAGCGTGGAGCCCCCCTTGACCTTGGTCCGGGCGCCGTAGATGCCGACCTTGTAGGTGGCCGACCGCGCCGTGGTGACCGTGACCTTCTTGGTCGGGTTCCAGTACACGCTGCGCACGCCCTTGGGGTACACGATCACGCAGGTGTAGGTGCCGTTGGTGCTCCTCGCGCACGGCTTGGCGCGCTTGGTCGCTCCCTTGAGCCGGCCGCCGAGCATCCACAGCTGGGCAAGCCGGAAGGCCTTGCCGGCGAGCGTCACCTGGCCGCTGGTCGTGTCGGCCGGGTCCACCAGGCGGGTGTTGCCGAGCGTCTTGCCGTTGGCGAGATAGCCCAGGTCCCAGGCGTACCAGTCCACCCGGCGGATGCCGTTGGCCGCGTTGAGCAGCATGGTGCGCAGCACGTACGACGCCTGCAGCTGGGTCGGGATCGGCGCCGCACCGGTGCCGCCCGCGGAGCCCGTCGGCATGCCGTAGTTGATCTCGGTGTTCCAGATCGGGAACGTCGACGGGAGGCCGCCGAAGCCGAGGATGCGCCGCGCCTTGGAGAGCAGCTCCATCGACTTCTCGGGGGTGCCGACCCTCGTGCCGTAGGTGTCGAGCGGGTAGAGGTTCAGGGAGATGACGTCGGTGTACTTCCACGCCGGCTTGCCGTTCGACCAGGCGAAGGCGAAGCGGGTGATCCCCTTGATCTGCTCACCGATGCGCGAGGCGAAGGCCGGGCTGACGACGAGGGCACCGCGGTCGACCGACTTCACCGTGTCGTAGGTGCGCTGGGTCAGCCGCGCCATCTGCTGCGGTGTGCCGGTCCAGTAGCCCGTGACGTTGGCCTCGTTCCACACCTGGTACGCCGCGATCCGACGCGCCGACGTCGCCGTGGCGCCGTAGCGGGTGACCACTGCGCGCACGTAGCTGGTCCACGCGTCGAGGTTCGTCGGGTTGGACGTCTTGCCCCCGCCGTCGGCGGCGTAGAAGTCCGGCGTCATACCGAGCACCAGCGTGACCTCGGCGCCGGCCGCGTTCGCGCGCGCCACCTGGGCGTCGAGCCGGCTGAAGTCGTAGACGCCGGGCGAGGTCTCGATGTCCCGCCAGGTCACGCCGGAGTCCCAGAGCCGCAGCGCGCCGGCGGACACCAGCGGCCAGCTGGTGGGGTCGGCGTCGTGGATCCCGAAGAACCGCTTGTCGACCGTGACGGTCACCGCCGAGGCGGGCGTCGCCGGGGCAAGGGTGGCGACCACGGCACCCGCCAGGGCAGCGGCGAGGACGGTACGGAGGTGGCGTCGGGCAGGGCGCATGAGGCAGCGATACGACTTTCACGAGTGGGGGCGGGCCGGCCGGCCGTCCGGGGTCGGCCCTCGCCGCGGGAGCAGCCCCGACGAGGCCCGGGAGCCACGCAGCAGTGTGCCCGACCCGGCCGTGCGGCGCAGTCAAATGGCACGAATGTCCGGATCGAGCGTGTCGTCCGCTCAGGCCCGGCGCTCGGCCCGGTAGACCCGCTCGGCGGTGCGCCGCAGCTCCCCGTGCGGCCAGGTGCGGTGCGCGACACCGACCAGGGTGAGGCCGACCACCGCGGCGAACGTCACGGCGACCGCCGGGCTCGCGAGGTCGGCACCGGCACCGGCCAGCAGATAGGTCGACGCCGTGACCAGCGCGAAGCCGCCGCCCGCGAGCCCGTTGACGCGCCCGCGCATGTCCTGCGGGGTGACGAGGTTGACCGTGGTGAGCAGCGGCACCATGAAGCCCTGGGCCGTACCGGACAGGAACCACAGGCCCAGCGCCACCTCCCAGGGCGGGGCCAGGCTGGTCGCCATCAGCGGCAGGCAGGCGACGACCGCGAGCGGGACGATGGACCGGACCTGCCGCAGCGGGTCGAGCCGGCTGACCAGCCAGGCACCGATCGCGGCGCCGGCCGGCAGGCTGGCCATCAGCGCGGCACCTACGGCGGGGTCGGCGCCGTCGTCACGGGCGTACGCCAGGGCCACCGCCTCGGGCGCGACGAGGAAGACCGCGGCGCTCCACCCGAGCAGCACCAGCGCCCGCATCGACGGGTCGTCGAAGACCAGCCGCCAGCCGGCCCGGACGTCGGTGAGCAGCGTCGTGTGTCCGCCGGGCTCCCGGACGGCGGGCCGCCAGCGCAGCGTTGCCGCGAGGACCAGGCCCGAGACCGCGAAGGTCCCGACGTCGATCAGCAGGCCGGCCCGCTCCCCCACCAGGACGATGACGACGCCGGCCGCGACGATGCCGACGACCTGGTCGACCTGGTAGAGCACCCGCATCAGCCCCGTGCCCGCGAGGGTCACGCGCGGGTCGGGCAGCACGTCGGGCACGACCGCGCGGTACGCCGCCTCGAACGGCGCCGTGAACGTCTCCGCGACCAGCAGCAGCGCGAGCAGGACCCAGACCTCGGTGCCGTCGACCGCGACCAGGGCGAGAATGGTGATCACCACGGCGCGCGCGAGGTCACAGCCGATGAGCACGACCTTGCGGGGCAGCCGGTCGGCCGCGGTGCCGAGCAGGGCGGAGCCGAAGACCGCCGGGACGAAGCTCACGACGAACGCGAGCACCGCGAGGAACGCGCTGTCGGTACGCGCCAGCACCAGCGACGCCAGCGCGACCCGAGCGATGTTGTCGCCCCACTCGCTGGCCACCTGGGCTACCACGAGGCCGCGGAACTCGCTGTTGTGCAGCGCGTCGCGGTAGGTCGCCGCGCCGGCGCGGTGCGGATGGCCCGCGCGCGTCACCGGTAGAACACCTGCTCCACCACCGTCCTGGCCCGCCGGGTCGCACGACGGTAGTCGTCGACCAGCGTGCCTGCCGCGCCCGGAGGGTAGCCGAGCACGCGCGCGACGCCGGTGAGCTCGCGCAGGTCGGTGGGCAGGGTGTCGGCGGCCCGGCCGCGCACGAGCAGGCTCGCGTTGCGCACCCTGCTCGCGGTCCGCCAGGCGTGGCCGAGCACCCGGGCCTGCTCGGGCTGCAGCAACCCGTGCTCGGCGGCGGCCTGCAGCGCCGCCAGGGTGCGGGTGGTCCGCAGCGCCGGCACCTCTGCGGCGTGCCGCAGCTGGAGCAGCTGCACGGTCCACTCGACGTCGGCCAGGCCGCCGGGACCGAGCTTCGTGTGCCGCTGGGGGTCGGCACCCCGAGGCAGCCGCTCGCTCTCGACCCGCGCCTTGATCCGGCGGATCTCGCGCGCGTCGGTCTCGCTCAGCCCGTCCGCGCGGTAGCGCAGCGGGTCGACCAGCGTCACGAAGCGGGTGCCCAGGTCGGCGTCACCCGCCACCGGCTCGGCGCGCAGCAGGGCCTGGCTCTCCCACACCAGGGACCAGCGCTCGTAGTACGTGGCGTACGACGCCAGCGACCGGACGAGCGGGCCGTTGCGTCCTTCAGGGCGCAGGTCGGTGTCGACCACGAGCGCCGGGTCCGGCGACGGCACGGACAGCAACCCGCGCAGCTCCTGCACGACGGCGTGCGCCGCCTCGGTCGCGGACCGCTCGTCGGCGCCGTCCACCGGGTCGTGGACGAACAGGACGTCGACATCGCTCGCGTAGGTCAGCTCGTGCCCACCGAAGCGGCCCATGGCCACCACCGCCAGCCGGGTCGGCAGCGCCTCGCCCCGGGCGGACTCGACCACGCGCACCGCCACCTCGAGGGCGCCCTGCACCGCGACGGCACCGACGTCGGTGAGCGCCTCCTCGACCTGCTCGACGGAGGCCAGCCCAAGCAGGTCGGACGCCGCGATGCGGAACAGCTCGCGCCGGCGTACCCCGCGGGCCACGCCGACCGCGGTCGTCGGGTCGTCGTGCCGGGCCAGGCCGGCGCGCACCTCGACCAGCAGCTCGGCCCGGCTGCGGGGCGCCAGGCCGGCGTCGTCGGCGAGCAGCCGCACCGCCTCCGGCGCCCGCGCCAGCAGGTCGACCGCGTAGCGGCTGCTGGCCAGCAGCCGCGCCAACCGGTGCGCCACCGTGCCCTCGTCGCGCAGCAGCCGGAGATACCACGGCGTGGTGCCCAGCGAGTCACTGAGCCGGCGGAACGCCAGGAGCCCGCCGTCGGGGTCGGGTGCGTCGGCGAACCAGCCGAGCAGCACGGGCAGCAGCGTCCGCTGGATCGCGGCACGCCGGCTCACGCCGGACGTCAGGGTCTCGAGGTGCCGCAGCGCGCCGGCAGGGTCGACGTAGCCGAGCGCCTCGAGGCGCGACCGCGCGGCCTCCGGAGTGAGCCGCGCCTCGTCGGAGGCGAGCCGCGCGACCGACGACAGCAGCGGGCGGTAGAACAGCTTCTCGTGCAGCCGGCGCACCTCCCGCGCGTGCCGCCGCCACTGCGTCTCGAGGTCCGTCACCGGGTCGGTGCGCAGCCCGATCGAGCGGCCGAGCCGACGGAGGTCGTCCTCGTCGTCGGGCATCACGTGGGTGCGCCGCAACCGGTGCAGCTGCAGCCGGTGCTCGATCGTTCGCAGGAACCGGTACGCCCGGTCCAGCTCGGCCGCGTCGTCCCGCCCGACGTAGCCGTAGGTCGACAAGGCCTCCAGCGCCTCCAGCGTGTTGCCGCTGCGCAGCGACTCGTCGGTGCGGCCGTGGACGAGCTGCAGCAGCTGGACGGCAAACTCGACGTCCCGCAGGCCGCCAGGCCCCAGCTTCAGCTCGCGGTGGCTGTCGGAGGCCGGAAGGGTGTCCTCGACGCGGCGGCGCATCTGCTGCACGTCACTGACGAAGTCCGGTCGTTCGGCCGCCTGCCACACCATCGGTGCCACCGCATCGACGTACGCCTGGCCGAGCGCCAGGTCGCCCGCCACGGGCCGCGCCTTCAGCAGCGCCTGGAACTCCCAGGTCTTGGCCCACCGCTGGTAGTAGGCCACGTGGCTGGCGAGGGTGCGCACCAGCGGCCCGGCCCGGCCCTCAGGGCGCAGCGCCGCGTCGACCGGCCAGACCGTGCCCTCCCCGGTCGACGCCGAGCAGACCCGCATCATCGTGGCGGCGACCGCGGCCGCCGCCTTGAGCGCGGCCGTCTCGTCGGCGCCGTCGACGGCCTCGGCGACGAAGACCACGTCGACGTCGCTGACGTAGTTGAGCTCCCGGCCACCGCACTTGCCCATCGCGATGACCGCGAGGCGGCAGGTGGCCGCGGCCTCGCCGACGTCGGCTCGGGCGACTGCGAGCGCGGCCTCGAGGGTGGCGCCGGCGAGATCGGCCAGCTCGGCCGCGACGTCGGACACCTCGGCACCCTCCGCGACATCGCGTGCCGCGAGCCCGAGCAGCTGGTTGCGGTAGGCGATCCGCAGGTGGTCGCTCGCTGCGGCGACGTCGGGCGGACCGACCGGCAGGGCGTCGTCGGGGTCGGCACCGACCTGCAGGAGCATCGCGCGCCGGAGGCCGGCCGCGGTGGGGCGCACGTCCTGATCGGTCGCGAGCAGCCGCCACTGCTGGGGGAACCGCACCAGGTGGTCGGTCAGCGCCCGGCTGGCGCCCAGCACGGAGAGCAGTCGCCGGCGGAACGCCGGGTCGGCGTGCAGGGCGCCCCCGAGCTGAGCGTCCGGCTGCGCCTCGAGCAGGAGGGCCAGCCCGGTGAGGGCGGCATCCGGGTCGGCCGTGAGGCCGAGGTCGGCGAGGATCGCGTCGCCGCCGGCGGGGATCGGCACCAGGGCCCCGCCCTCGAGGGCGGCTGCCGCCCGGGCGGGCTCGGTGAAGCCGAGCCGCGCGAGGCGCGCGACCGCGCTGCCGCGGCCGCCCTGCTGCTCCGGCGCCACAGCACTCACGCTATCGACCTGTGGTCGCTCCGCCTTCGTGGAAACCGCGCACGACGTCGGCGAACGCGAGCGCGAGGGGCTGCCAGGTCGCCGCCAGCTCGTCCTCCGCCGTGCGGACCTCGGCGACCAGGTCGTCTGCGGTGCGGCCCTCGGCGACGAGCAGCGGGCTGTCCTCCCCTGCCCACGACGCGGCGATGTCGCCGGTCACCTCGGGGTGCCCCTGCACGCCCCAGGCCGCGCGGCCGAGACGGAAGGCCTGGTGCCGGTAGGCCGGTGACGTAGCCAGCAGCACCGACCCGCCGGGCAGCTCGGCGATCTCCTCCCAGTGCCACTGCACGACCCGCACCCGTCGCGGGAGGCAGCCGAACACCGGGTCGTCGGCGGCAGCGGGCTCGAGGTCGACGTCAAGGACCCCGAGCTCGGCCACCGCCCCGCGGCGCACCACGCCACCGCAGCCCAGCGCGAGCAGCTCCGCGCCCAGGCAGATGCCGAACGTTGGGACGCCGGCGTCGACGGCCGCCGCGAGCAGCGCGCGGGTGGCCGGCAGCCACGGGCAGTCCTCGTCGTCGGCAGGCCCCATCGCCCCGCCGAGCACCAGCAGCCCGCTCGCGCCCGCGGCATCGATGGACGGCACCTCGTCCCCGGCATAGGGGTGCCGCACGTCGAGGTCCAGACCGCCGGCGGTCAGCCAGCCGCCGAACCAGCCGGGTCCCGTGCTCGCCTCGTGCTGGACGACGAGGACCCGAGGCGCACCCACCGGGGTCACAGCGCCCAGAGGTACCGGTCGAGCTCGAAGGCCGTCACCTCACGGCGGTACTCGAGCCACTCGGCGCGCTTGTTGCGCAGGAAGAAGTCGAAGACGTGCTCGCCGAGCGTCTCCGCCACCAGCTCGCTGGTCTCCATCCGGCGGATCGCCTCGGACAGGTTCGTCGGGAGCGGCTCGATGCCGAGCGACTGCCGCTCGGCGTCGGTGAGCGCCCAGACGTCGTCCTCGGCCCCCTCCGGCAGCTCGTAGCCCTCCTCGATCCCCTTGAGCCCGGCACCGAGGAGCACGGCGTAGGCGAGGTAGGGGTTGCACGCCGAGTCGGGGCTGCGCACCTCCACGCGGGTGGACTGACCCTTGGCCGGCTTGTACATCGGCACCCGCACCATCGCGGACCGGTTGTTGTGGCCCCAGCAGACATAGGCCGGCGCCTCGCCGCCACCGAGGAGTCGCTTGTAGGAGTTGACCCACTGGTTGGTGACCGCGGTGATCTCGGGTGCGTGCACCAGCAGCCCGGCGATGAACGACCGGGCCACCTTCGACAGCTGGAACTTCGCGCCGGCCTCGTAGAAGGCGTTGCGCTCGCCCTCGAACAGCGACACGTGCGTGTGCATCCCCGAGCCCGGGTGGTCGGTGAACGGCTTCGGCATGAACGACGCCTGCACGCCCTGGCTGAGTGCCACCTGCTTCATGACGTGCCGGAACGTCATGACGTTGTCGGCGGTGGACAGGGCGTCGGCGTAGCGCAGGTCGATCTCCTGCTGGCCGGGCGCACCCTCGTGGTGGCTGAACTCGACGGATATGCCCATGCTCTCGAGCATCGTGATCGCGTCGCGGCGGAAGTCGTGGCCGATGCCGTGCGCGATGTGGTCGAAGTAGCCACCCTGGTCGACCGGCACCGGCGGTTGGCCCGGCGCGCCTTCCCGGAGCAGGAAGAACTCGATCTCGGGGTGCGTGTAGAAGGCGAAGCCCAGCTCCCCGGCCTTCGCCAGCGTTCGCTTGAGGACCTGGCGCGGGTCGGCGTAGGACGGGGTTCCGTCCGGGAGCACGATGTCGCAGAACATCCGCGCGGTGCCCGGCGACTCGGAGCGCCACGGCAGGATCTGGAAGGTCCCGGGATCGGGCTTGGCGAGCATGTCGGACTCGGCGACCCGGGCGAACCCCTCGATCGCGGAGCCGTCGAAGCCGATGCCCTCGTCGAAGGCGCTCTCGAGCTCGGCCGGCGCCACCGCCACCGACTTCAGCGTCCCGAGCACGTCGGTGAACCAGAGCCGGACGAAGCGGATGTCGCGCTCCTCGAGGGTCCGGAGCACGAACTCCTGCTGCTTGTCCATGGCGCAGATCGTGCCGGGCCGGTGTTTCCGACGTGTTACGTGCGTGGGCCCACCCGGCGCCTGTCCACGGACCTCGGGCCCGGCCGGGCGGCACCGTGCGGAGGTACCTCCCTCATGGTGCGGTCGCACCGGGCGCGTGACAGCCGGTGAGGACGTGACTACGCCGGTCGGATGCATCTCTGCTCGGACTGGGCCATCCGGGTGCCGCCGCCCGGGCGACATCCTTTGCCCTCTCCGCGGTTTCTCATGAAGCATCGATGACGAACCGTCCCGGATGATCAGGGCCAACCCCCCGCCCCTCCGGGGACCCGCCGAGCACTCTGGAGTCACCCCATGCGCACGACCGCGGCCCGCACGCTGTCCCCCGCCCTCGCCCTCCTCGCCGTTCTCGCGCTCGTCGCCGTCGCCCTGCTCACCGGCATCCTCACGAGTGCGGGTCACGACCAGGCCGGTGCCTCGTGGAACAAGAAGGACCAGGCCGGAGCGTCCTGGAACTCCCACGACGTCGCCGGCGCCTCGTGGAACAAGGTCGGCGGCGGTCACTGACCCACTCGCCACCAGGAGAGTCGACCAGCCCGGCTCTCCAGCGACGCATCGGTTGCTCCGAACGGGTCAAACACGCCGCCTGAAGTGGCCGGATTGCTACGCAACGTGGTCGGATGCCCCACACTTGTGGGGTGTCCCGCCGCTCGGTACCCGTTGACGCCCTGATCTGGGCCGTCAGTGGGGTTCTGGCTGCGACCGGCCTGCTCCTCTGGAGCCCCGGCGTCACGCTCGACCCGCTGAGCCCGCACGTGTGGTGGCCGGTCGTCGCGGTGCTCTTCGCGCTCACCGAGCGGTTCGCGGTGCATCTGCCCTTCGGGCGGGACAACCACAGCATCACGCTCAACCAGGCGCCGCTCGTCATGGGCCTGTACTTCCTGCCGGCCGAGCGGATCCTGCTCGCCGCGGTCCTCGGCGTGGCGGTCGTGCACCTGGTGCTGCGACGGAACCAGCCGATCAAGGCGGCTTTCAACGTCGCTTCGACGGTCGCCCAGGTGACGCTCGCCTGCTTCGTCTTCGCCGGCGTGCTGGCTGTGGTCGACGTCCCCGTCGCCGACGTCTCCGCCGGCACGTGGCTGGCAGCTCTCGCCGCCACCCTGGTGGCCGACCTGGTCGCCAACCTCGCTCTGTTCTTCATCATCAGCCTGCGACTGGGCGGGTGGGACCTCGGCGCGCTGGCCCGGACCCTGGGCACCGCATCGATCGGCACGGCGGTCGTCACAGACCTTGCACTCGTCGCGGTGCTGGTGCTGCAGGACTCGATGGCGGCCCTGGGGCTGCTGACGGTCCTCGCTGTGCTGAGCTTCGCGCTCTACCGCGGGTTCCACGTGCAGCGGCTGCGCTACAGCCGCCTCGAGCTGCTCTACCAGTACACGCGCTCGGTCGACCAGGCGCTGCAGGACGAGTCGGTGCTCGAGACGGTGCGGCTCGAGGCCTGCCAGCTGCTGCGCGCACGAACTGCGTCAGTGGTCCTATGCCAGCCCCACTCGACGCAGTGGTGGGCGCCCGCCTGCCACGGCCAACCGGTGCTGCTGGCGCGCGGAGGGGTCGGGAGGGAGCACGATGCGCTGCGCGCCGACGGGCACCAGGACGCGATGGCTGCCCCGTTGCGCGACGGTGGCGAGATCACGGGCGTCTTCCTGGTGACCGACCGGCTCGACGACGTCAGCACGTTCGACCGCGACGACCTCAAGCTGTTCGAGGCGCTGGCCGGGCACGCCAGCGTTGCGCTCACCAACTCCGGGCTGGTGGCCCGCGTGAAGACGGCCGCGCAGGAGACCGAGCACCTGTCGCTGCACGACCCGCTGACCGGGCTGCCGAACCGGCTGCACTTCCAGCAGCGGCTCGAGCGCCGGCTGCTCACCGACGGCTCGGCTGCCGTCCTGCTGATGGACGTCGACCGGTTCAAGGAGGTCAACGACACCCTCGGCCACGACGTCGGCGACCGCCTGCTGCGCGAGGTGGGCCGGCGGCTGCGCCAGGTCGAGCGCGGCGAGACCGTGGTGGCCCGGCTGGGCGGCGACGAGTTCGCCGTGCTGCTGGGCGGCGACGACGTGCACATCGAGGGCATGGTCGCCCGTATCACCCGTGACATCGCCCGGCCGTTCGACCTCGGCGAGGTCACCCTCGACGTGATGGCCTCCATCGGCATCGCCTCCACCCCGCGCGACGGGTCGTCGGCGGCCCTGCTGCTGCGACGCGCCGAGGTCGCGATGTACGACGCCAAGCACGGCTCGACCGGGGTGGCGCGCTACGACCCCAACCGTGACCCGTACAGCTCGCGCCGGCTCTCCCTGATCGGCGATCTCGCCCGTGCGGTCGAGGAGAGTACCCTCGAGCTGCACTACCAGCCGCAGGCCGACCCAGGCACCGGGCAGGTGACCGGCGTCGAGGCGCTGCTGCGCTGGCACCACCCGCTGTGGGGCAACGTGCCGCCGGACGAGTTCATCCCGCTCGCCGAGCACACCGGCCTCATCAAGCCGCTCACCCGCTTCGTGATCGAGACCGCCGTCCGGCAGTGCGTGGCGTGGCGCGACGCCGGCACGCCCGTCCTCATGGCCGTCAACGTGTCGATGCGCAACCTGCTCGAGCCGGAGCTCGCCGACGTCGTCGCCCGGCTCCTGGTGCAGGCCGGGCTCCCGGCCGCGCTGCTCAAGCTGGAGGTCACCGAGAGCGCCATCGTGTCCGACCCCGAGCGCGCGGTGCTCGCCCTGGAGCGGTTGGTCGACCTGGGCCTGCACGTGTCGGTCGACGACTTCGGCACCGGCTACTCCTCGCTCACCCGCCTGCGCAGCCTCCCGGTGCAGGAGGTCAAGATCGACCGCTCGTTCGTCCGGCACCTGTCCGAGCGCGCCGACGACCGGGCCATCGTCCGGGCGGTGATCGGCCTCGGCCACGACCTGGGCCTGCGGGTGGTCGCCGAAGGAGTCGAGGACGAGGCGAGCTGGCGGCTGCTGCAGGACATGGAGTGCGACCTGGTGCAGGGCTACTTCCTGGCCCGTCCGATGGCCGCCGAGGCGATGACCGGTTGGCTGTCCGAGCACTTAGCCGCGTACGCGACGAGGATCCGTACCGGGGACGCGGCGGTGCAGTCGCCCCCGCCCGCCGCGGCCGCCGACGCCGGCCGGCCGGGTCGGGCTGGTGGCTCGGAGGTCCCGGACGTGCGCCACCTCCGCCGCATCTGACACCGGTCCCGCCGTCGAGAAGCATGGAGGGACGGCGGCCACGGTCGGCTCCGGCAGGACAGCAGCCCCGCCGTAGGCTCGGGGTGTGGCCCAGCTGCGTCTCGCCCTCGCCCAGCACGACCCGGTCGTCGGGGACCTCGCCGGCAACGCCGAGCAGGTCCTCACCTGGTCCCGGCGGGCCGCCGAGCAGGGCGCCCACCTGGTCGCCTTCCCCGAGATGGCGCTGACCGGCTACCCGGTCGAGGACCTCGCGCTGCGGCGGTCGTTCGTCGACGCGTCGCGGCAGGCGGTGGAGACCCTCGCGTCGACGCTCGCGAGCGAGGGCCTCGGCGACCTGGCCGTGGTCGTCGGCTTCCTCGACGGCGCACCCGACGCGGTCCCGGTGCTCGGTACGCCGAAGGGCGCCCCGCAGAACGCGGCCGCCGTCCTGCACCGCGGCCGGGTCGTGGCCCGGTACGCCAAGCACCACCTGCCCAACTACGGCGTCTTCGACGAGTACCGCTACTTCGTCCCCGGCAGCTCCCTCACCGTGGCGAGGGTGCACGGTGCCGACGTCGCCATCGCGATCTGCGAGGACATCTGGCAGGAGGGCGGCCCGGTCGCGGTCGCCCGCGAGGCCGGCGCCGGCCTGCTGCTGGTCATCAACGGGTCGCCGTACGAGCGGAACAAGGACGACGTGCGGCTGGAGCTGGTCCGCCGTCGCGCCGCCGGGGCCGGCTGCACCATGGCCTACGTCAACATGGTCGGCGGCCAGGACGAGCTGGTCTTCGACGGCGACTCGCTCGTCGTCGACGCCGGCGGTGCCGTGCTCGCCCGGGCGCGGCAGTTCGTGGAGGAGCTGTTGGTCGTCGACCTCGACCTGCCGGACGCCACGGCCCCCACGACCGACGAGGCCAGCCACGTCGAGGCACCGGACGGATCCGCCACCACGATCCAGCACGTCGTCCTCTCGGCCGACCCCCTTCCCGCCTGGGAGCAGGTGGTGGCGCCCGTGGCCGACCGCATCGAGGACGAGGCCGAGGTCTACGCCGCGCTCGTCATCGCGTTGCGCGACTACGTGCGCAAGAACGGCTTCCGGAGCGTCCTGCTCGGTCTCTCCGGCGGGATCGACTCCTCGCTGGTCGCCGCGATCGCCTGCGACGCGGTCGGGCCCGAGAACGTCTACGGCGTCTCCAACCCCAGCGACTACTCCAGCGAGGGCTCGCGCACCGACGCCGCCGAGCTGGCCCGACGCACCGGGCTGAACTTCGAGACCGTGCCCATCGCGCCGATGGTCGCCGCGTACCAGGACGCCCTGCACCTCGACGGGCTGGCCGAGGAGAACCTGCAGGCACGGATCCGGGCCGTCATCTGGATGGGGCTGTCCAACCAGAACGGCCACCTGGTGCTGGCCTGCGGCAACAAGAGCGAGCTGTCGGTCGGCTACTCGACCATCTACGGCGACGCCGTCGGCGGCTTCGCGCCCCTCAAGGACGTCCCGAAGACGTCGGTGTGGGCGCTCGCCCGGTGGCGCAACGCCGAGGCGGCGCGGCGCGGCGAGACGCCGCCCATCCCCGAGGCGTCGATCACCAAGCCGCCCTCGGCCGAGCTGCGGCCCGGCCAGGTCGACACCGACTCGCTGCCCGACTACGAGCTGCTCGACGACATCCTCGACGACTACGTCGAGCAGGACCGCGGGTCCGGCGAGCTGCTCGCCGCGGGCTTCGACCGGTCGCTGGTCGAGAAGGTGCTCCAGCTCACCGACCGCGCCGAGTTCAAGCGGCGCCAGTACCCCCCGGGACCCAAGATCTCTCTCAAGGCGTTCGGCCGCGACCGGCGGCTGCCCATCACCAACCGCTGGCGCGAGCACGCACCTAGCCCCTGAGGGCGCCGTCCGCGGCGGTCGCGTGCCACCATGAACGGGTCCGGGGACTCCGTCCGGGAGCCTCGAGGCGACACCGGAGGTCCGAAGATGACCAGCCCGACCAGCCCGACCGAGAGCGCCCTGCCCCGCGACGAGGGCCCCGCGCCGTACGGCGGCGGACCCGCGGCGAGCACCGCGACCGCGGCGCCGAAGCGGGTCCGTGTGCCCCACCTGCGGGCGATGAAGGAGCGCGGCGAGCGCTTCGCGATGCTCACGTCGTACGACCAGATGACCGCCGAGGTCTTCGACGCCGCGGGCATCCCGGTGCTTCTCGTCGGCGACTCGGCGGCCAACAACGTTCTGGGCTATGACACCACTCTGCCGATCAGCGTCGACGAGATGATCCCGCTCGTGCGGGCGGTCAGCCGCGGCGCTCACCGCGCGCTGGTCGTGGCCGACCTGCCGTTCGGCTCCTACCAGGCCTCGGCCGAGCAGGCGCTCGCCACGTCGGTGCGCTTCATGAAGGAGGCCGGCGCGCACGCGGTCAAGCTCGAGGGTGGCGAGTCGGTGGTTCCGCAGGTCCGCGGGCTGGTCACGGCCGGCATCCCCGTGATGGCGCACATCGGCTTCACCCCCCAGAGCGAGCACGGTCTCGGCGGCTACCGCGTGCAGGGCCGCGGCGCGGAGGCCGACCGGCTGGTCGCCGATGCCGTCGCGCTAGCCGGAGCTGGTGCGTTCGCCGTGGTCCTCGAGATGGTCCCTGCCGAGGTCGCCAAGCGCGTGACCAGCGAGCTGTCCATCCCCACGATCGGCATCGGTGCCGGGGTCGACTGCGACGGCCAGGTGCTGGTGTGGCAGGACTTCGCCGGGCTGCGCAACGGACCCATGCCGCGGTTCGTGAAGCAGTACGCCGATCTCCGCGGCACGCTCACCGACGCGGCCCGCGCCTTTGCGGCCGACATCGCCGCCGGCACCTTCCCTTCGGGTGAGCACTCCTTCAGCTGATCGGCCAGGTCTGGACGCCGTAGGGACCCCTTCGCGCGTCGCGCTGCGCCGCAGGTCCGCCGACCGGCAGCATGTCGGCGTGGACTCCGAGCGCGTGCATGTCATCCGCGAGCTGCTCGCGACGTCGGGATGGGTGGAACGCACCCGCGACTTCGCCAGCACGCTGCGCCGGTCCACACCGTCCGCGGGCGGGCTGCTGCTCGTCGGCACCCCCACCGAGGAACCGTGGCACCTGGCCGCACATCTTGACGACGAGGCGCGGTTCAGCGGTGTCCCGGAGCTCGCACCGACACTCGTGCGCTGGTCGGTGCCCGCCGAGGCGCCGCCGCACCTGTCGGTGGGGATGGCCCGTCTCGAGGCGGCGCGCCGCGACGAGACGGTGTTCATTGTGGCGCCAGACACTGCACCCGAGGGACTGCTCGAGCGCGTCGCTGACGCGCGCCGCACGGGCGCAACAATCCTGTCGATCGACGACGGCGACGACGAGCTCGGCACTCTCGTGCACGACCGTCTCGTCGTGCCGACACGTCGCCAGACACGACTCGTGACGCAGTCGTCGTCGACGTACGTCGACATGGACACCGTGCAGCACCTGGTCAGTGTCGCGGCCGGTGAGAGTGCGACACGCGTCGCGATGCGCGATCGGCTTGCACGTTTTCTCGATCGCGTGAGTGGACCCGCACCGCGTCGTTGACGTCGTCACGATGCACGGCGAGGCGTCGTGCATCGCTTGTCAGGCAACGGTTTTCTTGCATCGCTGTCCGCGGACTTGAGTCACGCGCGTGCCTCGGAGCCGTCGAGCGCACGACGGCGCAGGAAAACAAGTGCATCGAAATGCTGGTAACGCGTGCGTGGGAGTGCGATCTTTCGTGTGAACACGTCGACCATCGGGACGACGTACGAGTGCAGGAGGCGCGCGTGCCGGCCACAGAGGAAGAGACCACCGCGAAGGTGACTTACGCCGCGGCGGCGACCAAGAAGTCAACGACTGCTCGCACCGCCAAGAAGGCCGCGAAGAAGACGGCCAAGAAGACGGCAGCGAAGAAGTCGACGGCGAAGAAGACCACCACCAGGAAGGCTGCTGCCAAGAAGACCGCGAAGAAGGCTCCGGCCAAGCGGTCCGCGGCGAAGAAGTCCACCGCGAAGAAGTCGACGACCAAGCGGACTGCCGCAAAGAAGTCGACGGCGAAGCGGGCTGCCGCGAAGAAGACGACGGCGAGGAAGACAACCGTCCGCAAGGCAGCGGCCAAGAAGGCCGCGAAGAAGACCGCCGTGCGCAAGACGGCGGCCAAGAAGGCCGCGAAGACCACGGCTCGCAAGACCGCCACCCGCAAGACGGCGGCCAAGAAGGCCGCGAAGACCACGGCTCGCAAGACCGCCACCCGCAAGACGGCGGCCAAGAAGGCTGCGCGCAAGCGCTAGTCGTTCCACACGTCGAAGGGGCCGCCCGGCAGCACCGGGCGGCCCCTTCGACGTCTGCACCGCCCGGGCGGGCGGAGCGGCACCCTCAGTCGTCGTTCCACTTCGGGTCGTTGTCCCAGGACTCGGTCTTCTCGGCCGCGGACGCGATGGCGGACTCAGCCTCCTGCCGGCTGCCGTAGGGACCCAGTCGCTCGGTGCCGGCGCAGCCCTCGCCCTGCTCGACGGTCTTGTGGTGGAGGCAGTAGTACCAGTGGTCGTCGCTCATGGCGGCATCCTTCCCCCCAACTAGACTTCTGCACCATGCCCACCCTGACTCCCGGCCGGCTGTCGCCCGTGCGCGAGGTCCCGGCCACCATCCCGCGGCCCGAGTACGTCGGCCGGCCGCGGCCGGCCCGCTACACCGGGCCCGAGGTGAAGGACGCCGACACGGTCGCCCGGATGCGCGTCGCCGGACGCATCGCCGCGCAGGCCCTGGTCGAGGTCGGTCGCCACGTGGCGCCCGGTGTCACCACCGACGAGCTGGACCGTGTCGGGCACGAGTTCCTCGTCGACCACGGCGCCTACCCGTCGACACTCGGGTACAAGGGCTTCCCGAAGTCGCTGTGCACGTCGGTCAACGAGGTCGTCTGCCACGGCATCCCCGACAGCACCGAGCTGTACGACGGCGACATCGTCAACGTCGACATCACGGCGTTCGTCGACGGGGTGCACGGCGACACCGATGCGACGTTCCTCGTCGGCGAGGTCGCGGAGCAGGATCGCCTGCTGGTCGAGCGCACCGAGGAGGCGCTGCGCCGCGCCATCAGGGCGGTGCGTCCGGGCCGGCCGATCAGCGTGGTCGGCCGGGTGATCGAGTCCTACGCCAAGCGTTTCGGCTACGGCGTCGTGCGCGAGTTCACCGGGCACGGCATCGGCACGTCGTTCCACTCCGGCCTGGTGGTCCCGCACTACGACGACGAGTCGCACGACGTCGTGATCGAGGAGGGCATGACTTTCACCATCGAACCGATGCTCAACCTCGGCGCGCCCGAATGGGAGATGTGGGACGACGGCTGGACCGTCGTCACCCGTGACCGTGCCAAGTCGGCGCAGTTCGAACACACCCTGCTCGTCACCTCCGGAGAGCCGGAGATCCTCACCCTTCCGGGCTGACCCGCCTGCGTGACCGAGCCGCCCGCCGGGTGGGTCAGGTCGGTACCCGCTAGGTCTGCTTCGGCCCCAGGTCGACCAGGTTGACGTGCCCTGGTTCCGGATGGGGGATGAGTTGCCCGGCCATCCGGTGCAGCATCTCCGCCGTCGAGAGGCCCGCCACCGAGGCGAGCCGGTCGAGCTGCTCACGGCAGAGCCGGGTCAGCTCCCGGGCCAGCTGTCCGGGGTCGTCGGTGACCGCCCAGAGCTGGTTCCAGGCGTCTTCATCGCCCTGCCAGTCGGCGCGCACCATGGCGAGCGCGACGCGCGTGGCGTCGGAGTCCCTCGGCGTCATCCTTCACACCTACCCCTCGGCGGCGGATCCGGAACCCGGCCGGACGGGTGGTGGCCGGGACGGCACGGGTCTCAGGGGCCGAATGTCGGCGTGACCAAGCCGACCAGCGCTCGTTGTCCGAATGACCGCCGCGAGCAGGGTAGCGACGGGGCGTCCGAGAGGTGGCGGTTCGGGTGAGGGTGGAGAAGCGCGACCGACTGATGCTCAGCCATGACATCGAGGTGATCGCCGACCGGATAGCGCAGACGGGGCACACCGGTCGGGCGCACGAGCTCAAGGTGGTGGCGGCACACCTGCGCGCCAAGGAGGCCGCCTCCCGCAGCGCCGCCCCGGAGGGAACACCGCGCGGCTACGTCCTGGGCCTTGCGCTCCTGGTGTCGTGGCTGGCCGTGGTCCTGCTCGTGGTCCTGCTCCTGGCCTGACCGGCGGCGCGCCTCACCGGCGCCGAGGAGACCGACCGCCGCCGCCGTCATCGCCGGCCGTCCGCATGTATCAGCGCCGCCGCGCAGCCCTCCTCACGCTGCAGCCGGCTCCCACCAGCACGGGTGCCGCGGAGCGAGGAGAGGTGCGAGGCACATGAACAAACCGTTCCTGCGCAAGGTCAACCTGGGGCTCGACACGTCCGGGCGACCGCTGCGCATCAACCGGCGCACCCAGGCGATGCTCGAGATCGTCGAAGGGCGCGTGAATCCGCGTCGCGCCGCGGGCTGCTCGAGCAGACGGCGCTGGAGCAGGCCGCGCGGGCGGTGTTCACCGGACCGGTCCCTGGCGTGGACCGCACGGTTCAGGTCCGCCGCCGGTGGTTCGTCATCGCGCCCACCGACCGTCCCCAGATCGCTGCCCCCCTCGGCTGGTCATTGTCGCGCGTCGCCCGCGCGTCCCTGCACTGCCAGCTGGACCCGGCGTTCGATGCTCCCCGGACGGACTGCGACGGCTCGCCCCCGGACACGGGGGGCCAGGTCGCGACGCTGCAGACCCTTGCTCGGGTCCACGCCGTAGGTGTCAGGACCTCCGGGTGAGAGCGGCGTCACCCGCCCGGAGAGCAGGCGGCCCCGGCCAGCACGGCGAGCGCTGACCGGGGCCTAGACCGTCAGCCCTGAGTGGGATGCCGGCCAGGTGCAGCATGACAGCCGTCGGGCCGCCTGCACTCACGGGACCTGCTGCTCGGTCCCGGGCGCGGCACCGACCTCAGCGCAGCGAGGGCACTCGGCGGCGGTGACCCGGTCGTCGTCGATGCACCGCCAGGCCGGGGACTCGGCGCCGCAGAGCGCCCGGCCGAGGGAGCCCTGCGGGGCCGCGGCCATCCAGTGCAGGACGAGGGGTTCGCCGGCGCGCATCCAGCACGCCTCACCAGGGATGCACGCCACGGTGCAACGGTACCCGGCCGTCCGGTGTCCGACCCGTCGCGGCGGGAGCGTCGGCGGCGATGCGACATCTTCCCGGAGACACAGGCGGCGGGCGAGTCGGCCTGTAAGCCGGGTTCTGTTTGCGCGTGTCCCTGACCCGCGATGATGCCCACCCCTGAGTCGCTGACCTGCGACTTTGTCGTTGGTAGGGGTGGGTTGAGGTCGACCGGTTACGAACGTCTTGCGGACTGTCTGCGGACTGATGAGCAGCCCGGACTTGAGCGCGATGACAGGTCGAGGCTCTCCTCCTGCCGGACCTCGCCTACGACGATCCGCGAGGGGAAGGCCGCCGGCCACGCCGTCAACAAGACGCCGCTACCGCCGACACGGCGATCCAGGACGAGGACGACGACGGCCTGCGCGGACCAGGCCGCCTGGACGACGACGCCTCCTGCCTGCGGAACTCAGCTAACGCCGGCAAGCACCCAACCGACACGGTCAGGATCTCCCTCGGCCGGGACTGCCTCGGCGGCCACCGAGGCCGGGTCCGGGTCGCCGTCGAGGTAGGCGACGAGGATCACACCGACCGGGCTCCGGCGCGCAGGACCTCTCCCGCTGGATCGCGCGCGGCTGAGCCACTGCCCTAGTGGGGCGAGCTGTGCTGCCGTGCTCGGGGCCTGGGCCGCGTTGAGCGAGCTGAGACATCAGGCGTCAGCTGGAGCGATCTCCCGCTTGAGACCCCCCCCCCCC
>JBBRVW010000045.1:0-31695 GCA_038246545.1 Actinomycetes bacterium
GCGGTCAGCGAGGGATACTCCGCGCGGTGGTCACTGACCAGACGTACCGCGCGGGCCTTCAACTCCTCATCGATCTTCTTGGGCATGGTGCTCATCCTCCTGGACTCAAACAGGAGCGGCATCAAACCTGGGGCGCTTCAACCTCCTCCCTGCAGACACGTGGGTATGATGACACGACCGACATGGGTTCGGGGCGCGATCAACCGCGAAGGAACCCCGTTCGCCGGGGTCATCGGTCGGCCGGAGATTGGTCGGCGAGAGATCGACTGGGCTGATTGGACAAGATCCAAAGAACCGTCCACTCCACCGAGTGGAGCAAGCCTCCACCTGCACGGAGCCCGCGTATGACAGCTTGGTCCCGCGTGGTCGGGTGGCCGGCACTGGATTACCGTCGGATCGACAGTCTCGATCCCCTCCCGGTCTGCCGAACGGAGAACCCATGAGTGCCCCTGCGGAACCGCACCGCGAGGCCGCGCTCGCCGGCAGTGACGCGGACGCGACCTTCTCGCGCCGTGCACTCGTGGGGGCTGGACTCGGCGCGGGCGTCCTGGCTGCGGTGCCGCTGGCCCGCACTCTCACGGCCCATGCCGCGAACTCCATGCGTCCACGCTGCTGGTCAGCGCGGGCTGGATGGGCCGATGGGTTGCCGTCGGCTGGAGATCATGCCCACATCAGCGATCACGTCGTCCTAGACCAAGACGTATCCGTCGCCGGCCTGACCATCGCGCGCGGCGCCTCGCTGCAGTTCTCCCAGTCGCGGAGCGTCACAATGACCTCGACGGGCAACGTCGTGATACGCGGAACGCTCTTAATGGCGCCGGAATCGGGCCAGGTTCGCCACTTGCTGAGGTTCCGGGGAATCGACGAGTCCCAGTTCGTCGGTGGCATGGATATCAGCCCGCACGACGTAGGCGTCTTCGTCCGCGACAAGGGCAGATTACTCCTGCAGGGTTCATCGAAAACCGCCTGGGTTCGGGCCGCAAGCGATCTGGTCAGGGGCAGCACCCAGCTTTCGCTCGCCACGCCTCCCGAAGGTTGGCGCCCTGGCGATGAATTGGTGATCACCCCCACTGGGTCGCCACGTAGCGAAGACCACTTCGATGAGTACGACACGGTGCGAATTGTCGGCGTGACCGGGCGTGTGGTGACAGTGCAGCCCGCTCTGGCGTTCGACCACCTCGCCCACGACGTGGGCAGAGGGACGATCGTGGCGACAGAGGTCATGAACATGACACGGAACGTGCGCATCGAGGGTTCCCCGCGCGGCCGAACCCATATCCACGTCATGACATCCGTCCCTCAAGACATGCGCAACTTCGCGCTCCGCCATGTCGGGCCGCGGCTGCACGCGCGCGATCCGAAGAAGTCAGCTGCCGTCCTGGGCCGCTACGGCCTCCACTTCCACATGTGCGGGACTGCGACTCGGGGGACCATCGTCCAGGGTGCGGTCGTTCGCGACTGCGGATCGCACTCCTTCGTCCCGCACGGGAGTCACGGCATCACGTTCCGCAGCTGCATCAGTCACAACGGACTCGCTGAGCCGTTCTGGTGGGACCTACGCGAGGCGGGTGGCACCCCCCAGGCGCCCAGCAACAATTTGTTGCTGGACTCGTGCATCGCGTCCAGGGTCTTGAGCGTCCCGCAGTTCCGAGGCTTCCGACTGAGCGGTTTCCTTCTTGGCCGTGGCAGCGGGAACCGGGCGCGTAACTGCGTGGCGGTCGGAGTGCAAGGAACGCGGCAGGCGGGCGGTTTCGAATGGCCGGGTGGCGTCGGTGACGCTGAGTGGCGGGTCAGCGACTGCATCTCTCACAACAACAAGATCAACGGCATCTTCGTATGGCAGAACACCAGCAATCCGCACGTCGTTCGGCGATTCATCGGATACCACAACGGGGTTAACGGCATCGAGCACGGCGCCTACCTGAACGGATACGTGTACCGCAACTCCGTCCTGTACGGAAACGGTCATGCCGCCATTCGACTCCATGCATTGTCAAGCCGCAGGCGGCAGCTTCGCTTCGTCAACGTTCTGTGTGACGGGGCCGGCATCTCGCAGGTCGGGGTCGAGGCCACCAAACATCGACTCCCCGGCTTCCTCCCCGTTCTCTTCCAAAGCTGTAGCTTCGTCGGGCACGAACTCTCCGCCTTCGGGTTTTCTGAAACCGAAGGCAGGCCCGGGCACCTGGCCGCCATTCACTGCACTGCCGCCGGCAGGCTCGTCCACGCCGTGAGCGGCTGGCTCCCCGGCAGCACCTTGCGCTGGTCAGATGCCGAGTCCTCGTTCGTGGTGTCCCCGTGGGGGACCGGAGCGACAGACGTCTCGGACTGGAATGCCGCTCGCAGCGACATGGCCGGGTCGCCGGGAGACACCTCCCCGACGATTGCTCGTACGCCCCTCGACGTCCCCGCTGCAGCCACGTCGTCGCCCCGTCGGTCGCTCCACCTGGGCTTCCAACGTCGTCCCTGCTGACCCGCACGGCCATGACTCGGCTGGCCGCCGCCGTGCTGGACGTTATGGTCGGCGCTAACGTCGCCGATGCGTCCGTGCTCGGGAGAATTCGCCCGGGCCTGTAGCCGTCGCCCGACTGAGACCGCCGCAGGGGGCACTGTATCGTCCCGGGGCTGTCGCCGGGGCAGTTCCTCCCCCGGTACGAGACGCGGTCCCGTCGAGATCGTCCGCCTTGAAAGTCAGGCGGTGCCCGCGGCACGCATGCCGCGGAGTTCCTTCTTGAGGTCTCCAATCTCGTCCCTCAGCCGGGCCGCTAGCTCGAATTGCAGTTCGGCGGCCGCCTGGTGCATCTGGTCGGCGAGCTGCTGGATGAGGTCGGCCAGGTCGGTGGCGGGGAGGTCTGCGGCGAAGCCGCCGCCCCTTCCGCCGTCGCGTGACTTGAGGCCGGGCACCGGCGTCTTGCCCCGGGACTGCTGCCGGCCGGCTCCGCCGATCAGCTCCTCGGTGTCGGCGTCCTCGCGGGCCAGCAGCTCGGTGATGTCGGAGATCTTCTTCATCAGCGGCATCGGGTCGACACCGCGCTCGGTGTTGAAGGCGACCTGCTTGGCGCGCCTGCGGTTGGTCTCGTCGATGGCCCTGGCCATCGAGTCGGTGATCGTGTCGGCGTACATGTGGACCTGGCCCGAGACGTTGCGGGCGGCCCGGCCGATGGTCTGGATCAGCGAGGTGCCGGACCGGAGGAAGCCCTCCTTGTCGGCGTCGAGAATCGACACCAGCGAGACCTCGGGCAAATCCAGGCCCTCGCGCAGCAGGTTGATGCCGACCAGGACGTCGAACAGGCCGAGCCGCAGCTCGCGCAGCAGCTCGACTCGGCGCAGGGTGTCGACCTCGGAGTGCAGGTAGCGCACCCGGATGCCCAGCTCGAGGAGGTAGTCGGTGAGGTCCTCGGACATCTTCTTGGTCAGCGTGGTGACCAGCACGCGCTCGTTCTTCTCGGTGCGCAGCTTGATCTCGTGCACGAGGTCGTCGATCTGGCCCTTCGTGGGCTTGACGACGACCTCGGGGTCGACCAGGCCGGTGGGCCGGATGACCTGCTCGACGACGTCGCCCTTCACCCGCCCCATCTCATAGCTGCCGGGGGTGGCCGAGAGGAACACGGTCTGGCCGATCCGCTCGAGGAACTCCTCCCACTTCAGCGGCCGGTTGTCCACCGCGCTGGGCAGCCGGAAGCCGTGGTCGACCAGGGTGCGCTTGCGGGACATGTCGCCCTCGTACATGCCCCCGATCTGCGGCACGGTGACGTGGGACTCGTCGATGACGAGCAGGAAGTCCTCGGGGAAGTAGTCGATCAGGCAGTGCGGCGCCGACCCGGGGGCGCGGCCGTCGATGTGCCGGGAGTAGTTCTCGATGCCCGAGCAGAAGCCGACCTGGCGCATCATCTCGACGTCGTAGGTGGTGCGCATCCGCAGCCGCTGCGCCTCGAGCAGCTTGCCCTGGCGCTCCAGCTCGGCCAGCCGGTCGGCCAGCTCCAGCTCGATGCCGACGATGGCCTTCTCCATCCGCTCCGGGCCGGCGACGTAGTGGGTGGCCGGGAAGACGTAGAGCTCCTGGTCCTCGGTCACGATCTCGCCGGTGAGCGGGTGCAGCGTCATCAGCCGCTCGATCTCGTCGCCGAACATCTCGATCCGGACGGCGTGCTCCTCATACACCGGGAAGATCTCGATGGTGTCGCCGCGGACCCGGAAGGTCCCGCGGGTGAAGGCCAGGTCGTTGCGGGTGTACTGGATGCCGACGAACTGCCGCAGCAGCGCGTCCCGGTCGACCTCGGTGCCGACCTTGAGCCGGACCATCCGGTCGACGTACTCCTGTGGGGTGCCCAGGCCGTAGATGCAGGACACCGACGCGACCACGATCACGTCGCGGCGGGTAAGCAAGCTGTTGGTGGCCGAGTGCCGCAACCGCTCCACCTCGTCGTTGATCGAGGAGTCCTTCTCGATGTAGGTATCGGTCTGCGGGATGTAGGCCTCGGGCTGGTAGTAGTCGTAGTAGGAGACGAAGTACTCGACAGCGTTGTGCGGCAGCAGCTCGCGAAACTCGTTCGCCAGCTGGGCGGCCAAGGTCTTGTTCGGTGCCATCACCAGGGTGGGTCGCTGCAGCCGCTCGACCAGCCACGCTGTGGTGGCGGACTTCCCGGTGCCGGTCGCGCCCAGCAGGACGATGTTGGTCTTCCCCGCCCGGACCCGGCGCTCGAGCTCGTCGATGGCGGCCGGCTGGTCGCCGGCCGGCTGGAAGTCGCTCTCAACGCGGAACGGGGCCACCCGGCGCTCGAGGTCGGTTGTCGGTCTCACGCGGCCAACCGTACGTCGGGGGAGTGACAACTCTGGAACGACTGAGGCTGGGACCGCGACGTTGCACGGTCCCAGCCTCTGCCTGACTAGCTGACCGTGACCTCGAGCAGGATCGCGCCCTGGTTGTCCGTGGAGATCGCGGGCGTCTGCGTGATGGTGAGCTTCTCACCGTTCGTGGAGACGACGGCCACGAAACTCAGGCTGGTCGGTCCGTCAGTCGAGTCCAGAGACACCGTATTAGAGCCGGCTCCGAGTGATGCACTGACGACGTCGGGGGCGGTCTGCTGGCTCCGCTGGTTGCCGGCGACGCGGATCGTGACGGTGTAGGTCCCCTTGCAGAACCCGGTCTTGCTGGTCAGTGTGACCGACGGCCCCGGGTTGCCGGTGCCGTCGAGGTCGACGTACTTGCCTTCCGTGCCGCCGAAGTAGATGTACGGCGCCGAGTACCCGATGATGTCGACGTTGCCGCCCGACAGGGAGAAGTTCGTCAGGTCGCCCACGGTGTTGTACTGAGACCCAGGCGCTCCTGTCGGCTCGCCCTCGAAGGCGTCGTTGAACCCACTCAGACATGCCTCGGAGCCGGCGGCGAAGGCGCGGGCGTTGAGGCCGGTGATGGTCGGGGCGGCCCAGACGAGAGCGGCGCCTCCGGCGGAGGCCTTGATGAAGCGGCGGCGGTCGAAGCCGGGCGCCTCGGTCGTTTCGATGTCGTCGGACATGGGGTCCCCCTCGTGTGGCGTGGTCGTTGCCGCCACCGTACAAACCGGTCAGAACTCGGGACATACGCATCCCGCGCCAGATGTCCTACGCACCGACGTGGTCCGTTCGTCTGAGACGATGCCGTCTCACCGAGGGGAGGAGAGTCGTGAAGGTCGTCGTCACCGGGGGTGCCGGGTTCATCGGTGCGAACCTGCTGGGCAGGCTCGCCGACGCCTGGGAGTCCCCCGACCTGGTGGCCGTCGACGACCTGTCGACCGGCAGCGAGACCAACCTGGAAGGGGTGCCTGCCACTCTTGAGCAAGGCAGCATCCTTGACTCTGGCCTGCTCGACCAAGCTTTTGCCGCAGCAGATGCGGTCGTGCACCTGGCGGCGGTCCCGTCTGTCCCACGCTCGGTGGCCGACCCGCTGACCAGCCACCACGCAAACGCCACCGGCACCCTCGAGGTCCTCGAGGCGGTCCGGCGGGCCGGCTCGCCCTACCTGGTGGTGGCCTCGTCGTCCTCGGTCTACGGGGCCAACCGGGAGCTGCCCAAGAGGGAGACCATGCGGACCGCGCCGCTCAGTCCCTACGCCGTGAGCAAGCTCGCCACCGAGGCCTATGCCCTCGCGCACGCCAGCTGCTACGACCTAGACGTCCTCGCCTTCCGCTTCTTCAACGTCTTTGGCCCGTTGCAGGCCGCCGGCCACGCCTACGCGGCGGTCATCCCCGCCTTCGTCGACGCGGCGGTCGCCGGCCGCCCCCTGGAGGTGCACGGCGACGGGTCGCAGACCCGGGACTTCACCTACGTCGGCACCGTCTGCGACGTGATCACCGATGCCATCCGACGGCGGGTCGCCCACGACACCGCGGTCAACCTCGCGTTCGGCACCCGGACGTCGCTCTCCGAGCTGATCGGCGAGCTCGAGGACGTGGTGGGCTCGCCGCTGACCGTCGAGCACACGGCGTCGCGGGCCGGCGACGTGCACGACTCCCAGGCCGACACCACCCTGCTGACCAGCCTGTTCCCGGACGCCCAGCCCACACCGCTGCGCACCGGCCTCGAGCAGACAGTGACCTGGTTCCGGGAGTCGTCACCGCAGCGGTGACGCGGGACTGCCCACCCCGACCAGGTGGGGACCGACGTCCCGGGTCACGACGGCTCCGGCGCCGACGAAGGCACCGCGGCCCACCGTCCGGCCCTGCAGGACGACCGCGCCGCTGCCTACCAGCGTGTCCTCCTCGAGGCGGGCGCTGCCCGACACGTTCGCTCCGGGGTAGACGCTGACGTAGTCACCGAGCACCGCGTCGTGGCCGATGGTGGCGTTGTAGTAGACCATCGCGTGCTCGCCGATGGTGACACTGCTGGAGACGCAGGCGCCGCCCAGGACCGCTCCGTTGGCCCCGATCCGGCTGTCCGGGGCGATGGTGGCGGTGGGGTGGACCACCGTGACCGGCCGCCCGCCGCGACCCACCAGCTCCCGCACCAGGCGGCGCCGCACGACAGGGTCGGCAATGCCGACGACGAAGTCGAACTCGGCCGGAACCTGGTCTGAAGCCAGCACCGCCAGACCTCGGACCCGCTCCCCGGTGCGCCGCTCGTCGACCAGCGCGTCGACGGCGCGGCCGGCCGCGAGCACGGTGTCCAGGCACTCCCGGCCGAGGCCACCCGCCCCCACGACGATCATCTGCATGCCTGCATCCTGCCCTGCTCGCGGTCGCGCGGCGGCCGGGTCCGGGTACCGTCTGCGCGTGCTGCCGCCCCCGGCCGCCGCGTGGCGGCGCGTGCTCGACGCGGCCCTGGTCACTGCCTGGGCGGCGCTGCTGGTCGCGCTCTCGCTGGCCGGTGGCCGCGACGTCGGCACCGCGCTCGAGGTCGGTCTGGTGCTGACGGCCGGCGCCTGCTACGCCGCCGCTCGGCTTGTCCCCTCGCATCTGGTCCCGTGGGGGCTGGTGGTGATGGCCTCCGCCGGGGTCGCGGTGGTCCTGGTCGAGCCGGGCATCAGGTCCGGTAGGCCCACCGCGCTGCCGCTGGGCTACGCCAACGCCAACGGCGCATTCCTCGCCGTCTGCGCCGTGGCCGCGGGCGCCGCCGCCGTCCGACTGCCGGGCAGGTGGCGGCTGCTGGCGGGCCTGGAGCTCGTCGTCCTGCTCGCGGCCGTCGTCGCGACGCGGAGCGCGGCGGCGGCCGCGCTGGCCCTCGCAGCCGCGACCGGCATCTCGCTGGGGCGGCTCCGGGGTCCGTCCGGCCGTCGACTTGCGCTTGGCGCCGCGGCGGTGGTGCTGGTGGCGGCCTGGACGGTGCCTGTGCTGCTCGGCTCCGGCTACAGCGGCCCCGGTGCCACCGTCGCGACCGAAGCTCTGAGCAGCCGCCGGGTGGACCTCTGGCGGGACGCGCTGGACCTGGCCGGGCACCACCCGGCCGGTGGCGGTCTGGGCAGCTTCCCTCAGGCCAGCCCCACCGCGCGAGCGGACGCGGACACCCGGTTCGCCCACTCGCTGCCGCTCGAGCTGGCCGCCGAGGCCGGTGTTACCGCGGCCGGGCTCGCCGTCCTGCTCGGCCTGCTCCTGCTCGCCGCCGCCTCCCTGCGCGGCGCCCCCGCCTCGGCGTGGGCGGCCGCTGCGTTCGGCGCGCAGGCCGGAATCGACTACACCTACCGGTACCCCGCGGTCGTCCTGGCGGCCGCGGCGGTGGCCGGGCTCACGATGCGGAAGTCCGTCGCGGACCGACCTGGCCGGGACGTCGACCCTTTCGTGGCACCCTGACGCTGACATGGAACGGGGTCGGAACGTCGTCGTGCTCGACCGCCAGCGCCTGCGCGGCGAGGCGCTGGCGGCTGCCCTGTGCGCGTATGGCGTCGACGCCTCGCACGACGCGTCGACCGACGCGTCTGCTGCCCTGCTGGTGGTTGTCGCGGACAGTCTCGACCTGCTGAATTCACTGCCCGAGATCCGCCGGCCTCGCGTCCTGCTGCTGGGCTCCTCTCCACCCTCCCGGCCCGCCGGCACCGTCGACGTGCTGTCGACGGCGCCGGACTTCGCTCTGGTCCTCCGCGCGGTAACCGACGCGCTCGAGGGCAAGGCGCCAGGCGCGCCGGCTGCACGCTCCGCCAGCCCCGAGGAGCCCGGGGGCCTTCCGGGCGTCGAGCGCCTCTCGGCTCGGGAGCTCGCCGTGCTGCGCGAGCTGGCCCGCGGCAGCAGCAACGCCGAGATCGGCGCGGGGTTGGGGATCTCCGCGCACACCGTGCGCACCCACGTGCAGAACATCTTCGGCAAGCTGGAGGTCACCAACCGGCACGCCGCCGCGGCCCTGGCCCGTCGCGGCGGCGTGCTCGACGACGTGGCGTCCGGATGACTCGCGCGCTGGTGATCAGCGCGGACGACTGGCTGCGGACATCGCTGCAGGAGGCGCTGCGTGCCCATGACGGCATCGCCGACACGGTCGACGGCATGGCGCTGGCCTCGGCTGCCGCCGACCGGCTGGTCGACTACGACCTTCTGATCCTCGACTCCACCGGCACCGACGTGCCAGTCGGCTCCTGGTGCGCCGACGCCGCGGACCGGTGTTCGGCGCCGCTCCTGGTCCTCGGCGACGACGGCGACGCCGAGCTGCTCAGCGAGTGCCTCGAGGCGGGAGCCACCGGCTTCCAGACCAAGGCCATCGGGTTCGGCGAGCTCACAGCCGCCATCGCAGCCGTGCAGAGGGGCGAGGCGGTCGTCCCCCGCCGGATGCTTGGGGCCTTGCTCGGGAGCCTCATCGAGAGACGGAGACGCGACGACGACGCGACCACGCGCTATGACAGCCTGACCCGACGCGAGCGAGAGATCCTCCAGCTGATCGCACACGGTCAGGACCGTTCGGCGATCGCCGACCGGCTGGTCATCAGCCCGGAGACGGCGCGCACCCACATCCAGAACGTGCTCACCAAGCTCGACGTCCACTCACGAATCGACGCCGCCCGGTTCGCCCACGACCACGGCTTCGCCGACGCGCCGCCCGGAGGCATCTCGTGACCAGCCTGTCGCTGACCAGCCGACCGCTGCGCCGAGCTGATGTACGGGTGCACGGCTCGGGCGATGTCAGTGCGGTGCTCACCGACAGTGACGGTTCAGCCGCCTTCGAGCTCAACGACACCGCCCTGGCGTTGTGGGAGCTCTGCGACGGACGGACAAGCGTCGCCGAGATGATCGGTGCGGTCACGATGATCTTCGCGGAGGAGCCGGCGAGCCTCGAGCACGACATCCTCGCCGCGCTGGACAAGCTCCTGCAGGACGGGCTGATCGTCGTCACATAAAGTGATGGATCAGGCCACTTCAGTGGTAGCGCATCCAGACCAGACGGTTGACCGAACGTCATCGTTCGGCCGGTTCTCGCGGAGATCCTGAGTTCAGGGTTGCTCCAGTCCGATTAGTCCTGTCTCATGTCAGGGCACGGGCGGGCCCATCGCCGTCACGGGGGGCATCTGCGCACTGTGGGGCATATGCAGGGAGCACGGATTTCATGACCAAGGCGACCGGTGCAACGGACTGGAGCGTGGGCGTCGCCCGACGCGCGGCCAGGCTCCGGGCCGAGGCGACGGCCGCCGTGCTGGACGCGGTGCTCATCGCCGCCGGGTACTGCTTCGTGATGCTCGTGCGCACACTCGGCGACGCGACCCCCACCCAGTGGGCGGACGTGCTGCACTTCCTGCCCTTCGCTGTGGCGCTCACCCTCGCAGCTGCCTGGGTGTTCGGGCTCTACGCGCAGATCTGGCGGCACGCCAGCGTCGCCGAGGCTCGCCGGGTGCTCGGCGCCGGCCTCACCAGCGCCGCCCTCGTGACCGGCTTCTCCCTCGCCGTCGGGCGGCCGTTCCCGCTCAGCGTGAGCATCTTCGGCGCGATGGCGGTCACCGGCCTGCTCGGCGCGGTGCGCTTCCAGTCCCGGCTGTTCGCGTTCAACCGGCGCCAATCGGACTCGGCGGGTCTACGCATCGCGGTCCTGGGGGCCGGCGACGCCGCCGCCGAGCTGGTGCGCAGCATGCGCCGCGACCCGCACGCCGGCCTGCTGCCCGTCGTCATGCTGGACGACGACCCGCGTACACACGGCCGGTCCTGCGCCGGCGTTCCCGTGGTCGGTGGCTTCGACCGGCTCGCCGAGGTGACCGCCGAGCAGGACCTGCACCAGGCGATCCTCGCCGTGCCGAGCGCCGCGATTGCCGAAATCCGCCGCGCGGCAGACCTGGCCGACGACGCGCGGGTGCCGTTGCGGGTGCTGCCGCCGGTGCACGAGATCATCGGCGGCCGGGTGCAGACCTCCGCCGTCCGCGACCTGCGGATCGAGGACCTGCTCGGACGCTCGCCGGTCGACACCGACCTCGCCTCCGTCCGCGCCCTGATCGGCGGCCGCCGGGTTCTCGTCACCGGCGCCGGCGGCTCGATCGGGGCCGAGATCGCCCGCCAGATCGCCGAGTGCGGGCCGGCCGAGCTGCTGCTGCTGGAGCACGACGAGACCCACCTGCACGAGCTGCTCGCCACCCTGCACACCACGGTCCGCAGCACCGCGCTGCTCGCCGACGTCCGGCACCGGGACCAGGTCATCCGGCTGTTCCTGCAGCACCGACCCGAGATCGTGTTCCACGCGGCGGCCCACAAGCACGTCCCACTGCTCGAGGAGCACCCCTGCGAGGCCGTCAAGACCAACGTGATGGGCACCCGCAACGTGGTCGACGCCGCAGTGGCGGCGGCCACCGAGCGGCTGGTCTTCGTCTCCACCGACAAGGCGGTGGCACCCTCGAGCGTCATGGGTGCCAGCAAGCGGCTCGGCGAGGTCATGACGCTGGCGGCCGGCGGCCCCGACCGCCACTACTGCGCCGTCCGGTTCGGCAACGTCCTCGGCAGCCGGGGCAGCGTGATCCCGACCTTCGTCCGGCAGATCGAGGCTGGTGGACCGCTGACGGTCACCGACGCTCGCATGACCCGCTTCTTCATGAGCATCCCCGAGGCCGTGCAGCTGGTGCTGCAGGCGGCGGCCCTGTCCGGGGGCAGCGAGATCTTCATGCTGGAGATGGGCGAGCCGGTGCGCATCATCGAGCTGGCCAGGCGGATGGTCCGTCTCTCCGGCTACCGGCCCGGCGCCGACATCGAGATCCGGGTCACCGGCATGCGACCGGGCGAGAAGCTAGAGGAAGAGCTGCGGACCCCCGCCGAGACCCCCACCCCCACCGACCACCCGTCGATCGTGGCGCTGCGGCGCGACCGTGCGGTCGACGGCTTCGACCCCGAGCGCGTCGAGGCACTGGTGCGCACCGCTGTGCGCGGCAACGGACGGCAGGTGCGATCGGACCTGTTCGACCTGGTGGCGGAGTCCGAAGGTCGGCCCGCGGGCGTCCTCGACCTGCGGCCTCACGCCGGCACGGCCCCGAACGGAGACCGATGGATCCGCTCGACTACCTGAGGATCCTCCGCCGTCGCTGGCTGGTCGTCGTCGGGGCCGGCCTGGTGGCGCTGGTCGCCGCGGTCGTGACGCTGCCCCCCGCCCCTTCGAGCGCCGACTCGCAGGCTCCGGACTCGACCGTTTCTGCCTACCGGGCCACCGCCACGCTGCTGCAGACGTCGACGACCCCGACCACGGTGCCGGTCAATGCGCTACAGGTCTTCGCGTCCTCCGGCGACGTGCCCAAGGCCGCGGCGAAGACCCTGGGCTACCAGGGCGACCCGAGCCTGCTGGGCCAGCGGGTCACGGTGAGCCCCGACGACGAGACGGGCACGATCGGCGTCACAGTCGTCGACGCGGACGCCGACCGGGCGACCGCGACGGCGGACGCCTTCGCCGACGCCCTGATCCAGTACCTGCGCGAGCGGGCCCAGAGCGACATCGACCGTAAGGTCAAGCTCCTCGAGGATGTCCTGGTCCGCAACCAGAAGCGCCGGAACGCCATCGTGGGCGCGGACGAGCTCGCCGCTCTGCAGCGGGCCGCCCTGGACCAGGCCGCCCAAGGGGTCCAGCAGGCCATCACCCAGCTCCAGGTCAGCAGCGCGACGGCCGGCTTCGACCTGGAGGTCCTGCAGCCCGCAACCGCCGTCCCTGACCTGAGCAAGGGCAGCGGCACGATCGTCGGCGGCTCGTCGAACCGGTGGACCCGGTTCGCCATGCTGCTGGTCGTCGGCCTGGGCCTCGGAGCGGCATTGGCACTGGCGGTCGAGCGGTTCGACACCCGGCTCCGCGGCCGGATGGCCACCGAGGCGGCCCTGCGGCTGCCCGTCGTGACCAGCGTCCCCGCGATGGCCCACCGCCGCCGCGGGCGGCACGAGGTGACGTCGGCCGTCGACCCGCTCAGTGCCGTCGCCGAGAGCTACCGCTCCCTGCGATCCGCGGTCCAGCTGCTGCCCAGCCGGCCGGTGGAGCGCGCCGCGCAGATTCCAGGCCTGCCGGATCCGGCCGAGGACTCGCGTCGGGCCGCCCCGGTGCGCGACCCCCGCATCCTGCTGTTCGTCTCGGCCAGTGCCGGCGAGGGCAAGACCACCAGCCTGGTCAACCTCGCGTTCACCCTGGCGGAGGTCGGGCGCAGCGTCATCGTGCTCGACTGCGACTTCCGCAACCCCGAGGCCCACCTGTTCCTCGGGGTCCCCTCGCCCCGTGGGCTCAGCGACCTGCTGGCCGCCGGCAGGCAGATCCCGCTGGCCTCGATCCTGCAGAACACCTCGATCCCCGGCGTGCAGCTCGCGCCGGCCGGGTCGTCGACCGAGCACCCGGGCGCCCTGATGGGTCTGGTCGGGCCGCTGGTGGCCGAAGCCGCTCAGCTGGCCGACATCGTGCTGATCGACGCTCCTCCCGCCCTGGTGGCCAGCGACGCGGTCGACCTGATGCCCAGCGCAGAGACCGCCGTCGTCGTCGTCCGGGAGGGCCGTACCGGCCGGGTCGACGCAGAGCGGCTCGCGACCTTGCTGAGCCAGATGCGGATTCCGTGCATCGGCGTCGTCCAGGTCGCCGCCCGCGAGGCCGGCGCGGCCTACTTTCGGGCTGAGTCGTCCAAGCGGCGGGCCGGGCGGCACGAAGCGATGAGGACCCAGCGCGAACGAGAGGCCGACACCAGCCCAGGCGCGCGGCGGGACGGCTGAGATGGACCTGGAAACGCTGTACGAGCGCATCGACGCGACCAATTGCACGGTCGTCGTGGTGGGACAGGGATACGTCGGCCTCTCGGTCGCGGCCGGGGCCGCGATCGCCGGCATGCGGGTGCACGGGGTCGACCGCGACGCCGACCGGGTCCAGTCCCTCAGCGCGGGCCACAACGTCGTCCCGGGAGTGCCGGACAGCGCCTTCGACGAGGCGGTGCAGACCGGCAACCTGACCTTCACCACCGACCCGTCGGTGGTGGCCGACGCGCAGGTCGTGCTGATCTGCGTTCCGACGCCTGTGGCCGACCACCGGCCCGACCTCAGCTTCGTGGAGGGCGCCGGGCGTGCGGTTGCGCCGCACCTGCAGCCGGGCAGCCTGGTCATCCTGGAGTCGACCACCTTCCCGGGCACCACCGAGACGGTGCTGCGGCCGCTGCTCGAAGAGCACGGGCGCCGGGCGGGAGTCGACCTCGCGCTGGCCTACTCCCCCGAGCGGATCGACCCCGGCAACCCGAAGTACGGGCTGCGCAACACCCCGCGCATCGTCGGTGGCATCGATGACGCCTCGACCCGCCTCGCGGCCGATTTTTACCGGCTGGTCGTCGACGACGTCGAGGCGCTGTCGTCGTGCCGGGCGGCCGAGATGGCCAAGCTGCTCGAGAACACCTTCCGGATGGTCAACATCGCGCTCGTCAACGAGCTCGCCACCCTCTGCGCGATGCAGGACCTGGACGTGTGGGAGGTCATCCGCGCGGCCGCGACCAAGCCTTTCGGGTTCATGCCGTTCTACCCCGGCCCCGGCGTCGGCGGGCACTGCATCCCGCTCGACCCGACCTACCTGAGCTACCAGTCCCGCCGCGACACCGGTCGGCCGTTCCGCCTGGTCGAGACCGCGCAGGACATCAACGCCCAGATGCCTGCCTACGTCGCGACCCGCATCGTCGACGCGCTCAACGACCGCGGCATCACCATCCGCGGCGCCCGGATCCTCGGCCTCGGCGTCACCTACAAGCCGAACGTGGGTGACATCCGGGAGTCGGCCGCGATCGAGGTCCTGGCCCACCTGCGCCGACGCGGGGCGGAGGTGCTGTACGCCGACCCGTACGTCCCCGAGATCGACGAGCACGGTCTGAGCCTGTCATCGGTGGCGGTGGACGACGAGCTGCTCGCCGGCGTCGACTGCGTCGCGCTGCTGACCCCCCACGACGACTTCGACCACGACGCGGTCGTGCGCGCAGCCGGCCTGGTCTTCGACGCCCGCAACGCCCTTGGCGAGCGTCGGAAGGCCTCGGTGGTGACCCTGTGACGAGCGCACCCGGGCTGCCCCAGCTGCCGGTGTTCCGCCGGGCGCCGGGCGTGCTGCACCGCAGCGCCGGCGCCGACGTGCTGCTGCTCATCAGGCGACGCGGGCAGCAGAGCCCGGCGCTTCTGGAGCTGGCGGGGTCGGGCGCAGCGCTGTGGCACACCCTGGCCGAGCCCCGTTCCGCGCGTGACTGCGCGGGCCGGCTGGCCGAAGCGTACGGCGTGCCCCCAGCGACGGTGGAGCACGACATCACCCCGGTGCTCGGAGAACTGGCCGACCTCGGCGCCCTCGAACAGGTGGCGGACCCGGAGTGACCGCGACGACGACCAGCCTGTGCGTCGCGTCGGTGGCGGCACTCGGCCTGGCGGGGACGGAGCACGCCTACCCCGACCAGCCGATGGACGGCGAGGCGTGGGCGCACCTGCGGCGGGAGACCCGGGAGCACCGGCTCACCGGCTTGTTGCTCGCTGCCGTGGACCGGGACCAGGTGCCGGTCACACCGGAGCAGCGCGAGGACCTGGTGACCGACCAGGTCCGGGCCATGTCCCTCGCACTCGTCCTCGAGGACCTGCTGCTCGAGGTCGCCCAGCTGCTGGCGGCGAACGACCTCGACGTGCGTGTCATCAAAGGCCCCGCGGTCGCGCACCTCGACTACCCGGCGCCGGAGATGCGCAGCTACGGCGACATCGACGTGCTGCTCCGCTCGAGCCAGTTCAACGACGCGGTCAGCGTCCTGGAAGGTCACGGCCTGGCTCGGCTGTACCCGGCCAAGTCGCCGGTGTGGGACCGGCGCTGGGCCAAGGGCGTCACGCTGCGCACCAGCGACGGCACCGAGCTGGACGTGCACCGCACCCTGGCCACCCCGCCGGTGGGCCTCCGGGTGGACCTGGACGACCTGTGGTCGCGGTCCGAGGAGTTCTCCGTCGGTGGACGCACGGTCACCGCACTCGGACGCGAGCACCGGCTCCTGTCGGCAGCCTTCTCCGCCTCGGTGGGTGACACCGAGCCGTCCTACGCCACCCTGCGCGACGTCGCCCAGCTCGTCCTCGACCCGCGGCTGGACCCCGACCTGGCCCGCGACACGGCCCTCCGCTCCGGGGCCGGCGCCGTCCTGGCCGCGGCGGTCACGACCAGCTGGCGGGAGCTGCGGATCGCCGACGCGACGGCACTCTCGGCCTGGTCCGAGCGCTACCGGCCCACCGAGGCCGAGCTCCGCGAGCTGGGGCTCTACCAGCACCACCGCGTGACCGAGACCGCCCGGGCGGTGGCGACGCTGCGGATGCTGCCCGGGGTCACCGAGCGGGCACGGTTCCTCTGGGTGGTCGCCGGGCCGTCGTCCGGCTTCCGCTCGACCAGCACCCGAGGGGCTCGGGAGCGCGTGGTCCGGGCGGTGTCCGACCTCCGCTCCGCGGGTCGCAGCCGATGAGCGAGCGGGTACTGTGGCTGACCAAGGGGCTCGGCCGCGGCGGCGCCGAGCGGCTGCTCACCACGTCGGCAGCGCACCTCGACGAAGGACGGTTCTCGGTCGAGGTCGCCTTCCTGCTGCCCGAGAAGACAGCGTTCGTCGGCAGGCTGACGGCGCGCGGCATGACCGTGCACTGTCTCGGCGCGCGGTCCGACCTCGACCCGCGCTGGGTGCTCCGACTCCGTCGGCTGCTCCGTGACGGTGACTACGCGCTGGTGCACACCCACAGCCCGTTGTCGGCCGCGGTAGCCCGGCTGGTGGCTCCGCGTGGCGTGCGGGTGGTGCACACCGAGCACAACATGTGGGGCCGCTACCGGCGCGCCACCTACTGGGCGAACGCGCTGACCTACCGCCGCAACGACGCCGTCATCGCGGTGAGCCGGGCTGTGGCCGAGAGCGTGCCCCGGCGGTTCCTGCCCACCGGGCTGCGGACCAGCGGCCCCACGGTGGTGATCCACGGCACCGACCTGGTGGACGCGCGCACCACCCGCATGTCGAAGGCCGACGCCCGCACCGCGCTCGGCCTCCCGGCCGACGCCGCGGTCGTGGGCACCATCGGCAACATGACGCCGAAGAAGGATCACCTCGTCCTCATCCAGGCGTTCGCCGCCCTCCGGCGGCGGCTGCCCGACGTGCGACTGTGCCTGATCGGCAGCGGACCGCTCGAGGCGCAGGTGCGGGAGTGGGTGCGCGCCGCGGGGGTCGCCGACGCCACCGTGCTGGCCGGGTCGCGCGACGACGCACCAGACCTGCTGCCCGCCTTCGACGTCTTCGCCCTCAGCTCCCGGTTCGAGGGGCTCTCCATCGCGCTGGTCGAGGCGCTGGCGGCCGGGGTGCCGAGCGTGGCGACCAGGGTCGGCGGGGTTCCCGAGGTGCTCAGCGGGTCGGACGCCGGGGTGATGGTCCCGGCCGAGGACCCTGATGCGCTGGCCGCGGCGCTCGAGGCCGTGCTGTGCGACCGGGCCAAGCACCAGAAGATGGCAGCTGCGGCCCTCGACCGGGCCGAGGACTTCGACGTCCGCAACGCGGTGGCCTCGATCGAGGGCATCTACGGCTCGGTGCTTCAGCCGTGACCGCGTCGCTCACCGGGCTGGGCCTGCGAGCCCTCGGCCCGGCCGACGAGCCTGCCGTGCTCCGCCTGCTGCAGACCTCACTGGCGGGCGGCCCCACCGGGGAGCGGACCAGCGACTTCTTCCGGTGGAAGCACGTTGACAACCCGTTCGGCGCCAGCCTGATGCTCGGCGCGTTCTACGGCGGCCGGCTGGTCGGCGTACGGCTGGTCATGCGCTGGGCGTTCCGGGTGGCCGGCCGACGGGTCACGGCCGGACGGATGGTGGACACCGCCACCGACCCCGACTACCGCGGCCGGGGCATCTTCCAGCAGCTGACGACCGCCGCTCTGACGCAGGCCCGAGACGACATCGAGCTGATCTTCAACACGCCCAACGCGAGCAGCCGCCCGGGCTACCTGAAGATGGGCTGGCAGGACGTGGCGGTGATGGCGACCTCGTTCGCCCCGGTCCGGCCACTGCGTTTCGCCCGCGGAGTCCGGTCCGCGCTGAAGGCCCGTGGGCAGGACACGGTGTTCGACTCGGCCACCGACCTGCCGGCGGTCGGCGACGTCCTCGTCGCCCACGAGGACGAGGTGCGGACGCTGCTCGAGTCGCAACGCGGCGTTGAGAGGCACCGGCTCGCCACCGACGCCGACCTCGGGTACCTCCGCTGGCGGTACGCCGACGCCCCTGGCCTGGACTATCGGGCGATCCCGGTGCTGCGGGCCGGCCGGCTGGCGGCGATCGGCATCGGCCGGGTCCGGCCCCGCGGTGGCTTGCGCGAGCTGACCCTGGCCGAGATCCTCGCCGCGCCCGGCGCGGCCGACGACGTGCGCCAGGTGCTGCGGGCGAGCAGGCGCGCCGGGGTCGACCACGTCGCCACCCACCTGCCGCCTTCGGTCGCGCCGCGAAGCCTGCTCCGGCGCTGCGGCTACCTCACCACCAGTCGGGTAGGCCTCACGCTGACCACCCGTCCGCTCACCGAGCTGCCCGTCGACCCGCTCGTCGCGGCGTCGTGGGGGCTGTCCCTCGGCGACATCGAGGTCTTCTGATGGGCGGAACCCGGCGGCTGCCGGTCGCCGAGACGCTGGCGATCGCTGTGGTCGGCTGCTACCTGGCCGCGATGTCGTGGTCGTTCCACCTCGGCTACGACATCTGGGGGGCCTTCGTCATCGGCCCTGCGCTGATCGTCGTAAACATCCCGTTCCTGCGGGCGGCCATGCGGCGGGAGGCGGAGCGACGGCTGGCGCTGCTCGTGGTCATCGGGTTCAGCCTCAAGCTGCTCGCTGCCATCCCGCGCTACCTGGTCGCGTTCGTGCTCTACGGCGGCACCGCGGACGCCGCGACGTACAACAAGTTCGGCGCGCAGTTCGCCCCGCAGTTCCGCTCCGGCGACTTCCATGTCGAGGTCGGGCGGGTCGTCGGCACCGGCTTCATCAAGATCTTCACGGGCATCGTCTACGCCATCACCGGGTCCTCGCTCCTCGGCGGCTTCCTGGTGTTCTCGGTCCTCGGGTTCTGGGGCAGCTACCTCTGCTACCGGGCGTTCGTGGCCTGCCTGCCCGATGCCGACCACTGGCTCTACGGCCGGCTCGTCTTCCTGCTGCCCTCGATGCTGTTCTGGCCCTCCGGTCTCGGCAAGGAGGCCTGGATGCTGCTGTGCATCGGGGTGATCGCCTACGGTGCCGCCCGCCTCTACACCCGCAGACGCGGCGGCTTCGCCGTCCTGGGTCTCGGACTTGCAGGCTGCGCGGCGGTGCGGCCGCACATCGCCGTGATCCTATTGGCGGCCGCCTTCGCCGGCTACCTGCTCCGCCCCGCCGGCCCGCGAGCGACCGTGCTGAGCCCGCTTGCCAAGATCGCCGGTGTCGCCGTCCTGGTCGTCGTCAGCCTGGTCTCCGTCCAGCGAGCAGCCAACTTCCTCGAGGTCGACAACGTCAGCGCTTCATCCGTGGACAAGGTGCTGTCCAGCACCCAGGAGAAGACCGACCAAGGCGGCTCGTCGTTCAAGGCCGAGCGGGCCCGCGGTCCGCTGGCTATCCCCCAGGCGACCGTGCAGGTGCTGCTCCGGCCCTTCCCGTGGGAGGCGCACAACGCCCAGGCGCTAGTGACCTCCTTCGAAGGCCTGCTGCTGGTCGCCCTGGCCTGGCGCAGCCGGCGCAGCCTGCGCGAGTTGCCGCGCCGGCTGAAGGAGAGCTACGTCCTGTTCGCCGTGCTCTACTCGGTCACGTTCATCTACGCGTTCTCGACGATCGGCAACTTCGGCATCCTGGCCCGCGAGCGCGTCCAGGTTCTCCCGTTCGTGCTGGCCCTGCTCTGCCTCGCGCCGCTCCCACGGGCGACCCGACCCGGTCCGACGTCCGCCCCGCCCCTAACCCTGGTGACCCGATGACCTCACTGCCCGCCGTCCTCGGCGGCCCACGCGCCTTCCCTGACGGACTGCAGCTCGTCCGCCCGTACGTCGGAGACATCCCGGCCCTGACCGCCAGGCTGGAGCAGGTGCTCCGGTCGGGGCACCTGACCAACGGCCCGACCGTGCGCGAGCTGGAAGCGTTGCTCGCGGAGCGACTCGGGGTGCGGCACGTGGTGGCCGTCTCGTCCTGCACGGCCGGTCTGATGCTGGTGCTGCAGTCGCTCGGCGCTCGCGGCCGGGTCGTCATGCCCAGCCACACGTTCTCCGCCAGCGCGCACGCCGTGGTCTGGGCGGGCGGGTCGCCGCGGTTCGCCGACATCGACCCGGCCTCGCTGACCCTGGACCCCGAGCGGGCGGCCGAGCAGCTGGACGGGGCCGTGGCCATGACCGCCACCCACCTCTACGGCACGCCGTGCGACGTCGAGGGCCTGCAGGCGGCGGCCGACCTGGCCGGCGTGCCGCTGGTCTACGACGCCGCGCACGCCCTGGGTAGCCGTCGGAAGGGAAAGCCGGTCGGCGGCTTCGGTGCCGCCGAGGTGTTCAGCATGAGCCCGACCAAGGTCACCACGGCGGCCGAGGGCGGCATCGTCGCGACCGACGACGACGAGATCGCCGGGCACGTCCGGCTGGGCCGCAACTACGGCAACCCCGGTGACTACGACTGCGCCTTCCCCGGCCTCAACGCCCGGATGTCGGAGCTGCACGCCGCGGTGGCGCTGGCCGGGCTCGAGGGCATCGACGAGCGACTGGAGCACCGACGCGGCCTGGTGGAGTCGTTCTGGCGGCGTGTCAATGGCGTCCCCGGGCTGCGCCGACCCGTGGTGGACCCGGAGGACGTCTCGACGTACAAGGATCTCACTCTGGTGGTGACTCCGGCCGAGCTCGGGATGGACGTGCCGGCGCTCACGGCGGCCTTCGCTGCCGAAGGGATCGACAGCCGCCGGTACTTCTTCCCGCCGATCCACCAGCAGAAGGCCTACGCCGGCGACCCGGACCAGCCGGACCTGCCGGTCACCGACGACCTGAGCCGCCGAGTGATCACGCCACCGCTGTGGTCGAGCATGACGACGGCGGAGGTCGAGCGACTGGCCGACCTGGTGGTGGCGCTGCACGGCCACGCCGAGCAGGTCCGCGCGGCCACGTCGTGACCCCGACGGCGACCGCGCTCGCGTTCCGGGCCCTCGACTACCGGTTCGAGGTGCACTGCCCGGACACCGGACTCGCCGGGCGGGTCGCCGACATCTACCGGGACCTTGCCGACCCTGCTCCGCAGCCGGATGACCACCGGGCCCGTTACGAGCTCGCGCTCGATGCGGCCGGCGACATGTGGACGCTGCACTGCGACGGAGCCGACGTCCTCGGGCCTGCCACCGGGCCGCGTGTCCTGGCCAACCTGCTCTGGCACGTGAATGCCCAGACGACGCAACACCGGATGCCGGGGCACGTCGTGCTGCATGCAGCCGCTGCGGTGTGGGGTGACCGGGCCGTCGTGCTCCCGGCCCCGATGGAGAGCGGCAAGACGACCACCGTCACCGGGCTGCTCCTCGCCGGGTTCGGCTACCTGACCGACGAGGCCGCTGCGGTCTGCGTGGACGACCTGCACGTCGAGCCGTTCGCCAAGAGTCTCTCGGTCGACGATGGCTCATGGCCGGTCCTGTCGATGCTGGAGCAGCTCGATGCCGGTGGGATGCCCACCCAGTGGCAGATCCCGGTGAGCTCGCTGCCCTCTTCGAGGCTGGCCGCCCGGACCCGGGTGGGGACGCTGGTTCTGCCGCAGTACGTCGCCGGGTCCACCACAGCGCTGGAGCCGCTCCCACGAGCCGGAGCCCTGATGGATCTGTGCGCCTCGACCTTCCGCTTCCTCGAGGAGCCGCAGCGGCACCTGGACGCCTTGGCTCGGCTCTGCCGGGAGGTCCCGGCCTACCGCCTCACGATCGGCTCCCTGGCCGAGGCCGTCGACCTGGTCCGGGACCTGATGGAGGCACCGTGACGGCCGGCGTGACCCTCGAGGACGTCCTCGTCCCGCAGCCGGACGTGCATGTCGTAGCCCTGGGCGACGAGAAGGTGATCTTCGTCCCCCGCGACGAGACTCTCCAGCGGCTGGACCCGCTCGCGAGCATCGTCTGGGACTGCCTCCTGCCGGCGGCCCCGCTGGCAGACATCGCCACCGACCTCGCCGAGGCCTTCGGCGCCGACCGGCAACAGGTGTCCACCGACCTGCTCAGGCTCGCTGCAGATCTCCTGGACAGCGGCGCCCTGGTCCGAGCGGGCGACGCAGCCGAGCTCCCACCCGATGCGTAGCGTCCGCGCGATCTTGAGCAACTAGGCTTTCAGCAGCACCTAAGCCCCGGCGGATCCTGACCTACGACGACGCCTGACGACGGGACCGATCTGTCCCGACGCGGCATGCTCAAGCTGTCGGCCGTCGTCGGCGGCCCGCTGCTCTGGGTGACTCCGACCGTGACCGTGCTGACTGCCACGCCCGCCTTCAGCACGACGCCGTCCACCCTGGAGTACGGGCCGACGGTCAAAGGGCGCGAGCAGAGACCCCAAGGACGGATACCCAACCGTGAGTCCGAGGGGCTGGCACGGAAGTTCGCCCCGTTCCGTCCCTCGTCCGAAGGGCTATCCGCCGACGTCCAGATCTACGTGATGGACGGCAACCTCGACCTCGACCTCGACGGGGACAAGCGGGGCGGGCACTGCACGCTCCTGGGCTGGACGGGGCACAAGGGGCAGCCTGTTCTACGGCAACACCGGTTTCAGTGAGCCGGGCAACGTCAGGACCCAGCTCGACCCGCAGAACATCGACCCTGGCCGGCCGCGACTCTACGGCTTCCCGGTGCTGAAGAACCAGCACGGGAACGTCTAGTCTCGGTCCGTGTCCTCGTCGTCCAGCGTGGGCACCGGGAAGCCCTGGTTGACACCTCCAGCTCCGTAGAGACCGTCGCGGCGCACCAGCCGGAGCAGGGTGCGCGCGAGGATGCGGGTGTCCAGGGCGAGCGACCGGTGCTGGATGTAGTAGAGGTCGAGCTCGATCCGCTCCGGCCAGGAGATGGCGTTGCGGCCGTTCACCTGGGCCCAGCCGGTCAGCCCGGGCCGGATCGCGTGCCGGCCGTGCTGCCGGGCGCTGTAGTGCGCGACCTGCTCCGGCAGTGTTGGCCGAGGGCCGATCAGGCTCATGTCCCCGCGCACGATGTTCCACAGCTGCGGCAGCTCGTCGATGCTCGTCGCGCGCAGCGCCCGTCCGATGCTGGTGTCACGGTCGGCGTCCGGCTCGCCGGGGTAGCTCTCCGGACGCATGGTGCGGAGCTTCACGATCGCGAACTCGGCTCCCTCGAACCCGACGCGGCGCTGCCGGAAGAGCACCGGCCGACCCAGGCGGAGCCGCACCGCGAGCGCGGCGAGCGCCGTGACCGGGCTGAGCACGACGCCGGCGGCGGCGGCGACCAGCACGTCAACCGCCCGCCGGAGCACCGGACACCTCCTCCCCGCTCCAGCCCAGCCGCTTGCGCCGCGCCACGGCGGCGTAGGTCTCCAGGGATCGCATAGCGATCTGGCGCTGGTCGAACTCGGCGCGCGCCCGGACGCCGGCGGCGGTGCCGAGCCGTCGTCGTTCGTCGGCGTCCTCGATCAGCTGGTCCACCGCCCTCGTCAGCGCGGTCGCGTCGCGGGGCGGGACCAGTCGCAGGTGGACACGGTCGCTGCCGATCTCGCGGCAGCCGCGGATGTCGCTGAGGACCATCGCGGTCTCGCAGGCCGCGGCCTCCATCGCCGACCGGGAGAACCCCTCGCGGTAGGAGGGCAGGACGAAGACATCCAGTGCGTTGTAGAGCCCCGGCATGTCCCTCCACTCCCCCAGCCAGGTGACCGACGCGTCGACACCTGAGAGGGCATCGGCCTTGTCCGGGTCCTCGGGCCCGGCCCAGACGAACCGGGCCCTGAAACCCAGGCGCGACGCCGTCTCCGCGAACTCGGCGATGCCCTTCTCGGCCACCAGCCGCCCCACACCCCCGACGAGGACCTCCTCGTCGCCCACGCCGAGGGCGCGCCGGACCTCCTTGCGCTGCGCGTCATCGGGGACGAACCGCGCCAGGTCGGTCCCGTTGCCCACCACCACGGCCCGGCCGGGCCGGGTCCAGCGACGCAGGGTCGCCAGGTCTGCGGCGTTCTGGAACAGCTCCGCGTCGGAGAACAGCGACGCGAACGCCTCCGCGCCGTAGACCAACGCCCGCTTGAGCGCCCGGTCGTCCGACCCGGCCCACAGCCCGTGGCAGGTGTTGACCACGACAGGCACCCCGACGAGGCGGCCGAGGACTCGCCCGAGCACGCCGGTCTTGGGGTTGTGGGTGTGCAGCACGTCGAGGCGCAGCCGGCGCAGCAGCCGGGCCAGCTCGAGGGTGGCGCGCAGATCCTGCCCGGGCTGCCAGGCGCGGGTGAGGTTCACGACCGGGACGTGCGCGACACCGAGGCGCTCGACCCGGTCGACGTAGAGGCCCGGGGCAGAGATGCCGACGACGTCCAGCCCGGCCGCCAGGTCGACGTCCAGCTCGACCGGAAGGAGCAGCGCCAGGCTCATGTCGACGGTCGTGAGGTGCGCGACCCGAAGGGAGCGGCCGCCGGGGCCGCGCAGCTGCCGCGGTGCCAGGTCAGCCACGGGCACCGGCTCGCTTGGCGAGCGACACGGCCGCGCCGTACACCCGTTCCTGCCAGAGGTTGCCGTCGAGCTTGGCCCGGAAGAACTCCAGCGGGTCCGAGCCGCGCACCGGGACACGGGCCAGCGCGTGCAGGTCCCGGCCGGGGAGGTTGGTGCCGACCTCTCCGGTGGCGGACGAGCGGAACCGGGCCGCGAGGGCCGGAGTCAGCCGCGGAACGGGCACGCCCCAGGTGAACGCGAAGTGCTCGGGGACCACCCCGACCTCGCGCTGGACCGACTCGCTGCAGCGGTCCAGCTCCTCCTCGGTCAGCTGTTCCGGACGGACGTGCGTGTGGGTGTGGTTGCCGACGGTGCACAGCCCGGAGTCGACCATCTCCCGCACCTGCGTCCAGGTGAGGCCCGGGCCGCCGGAGTCCCGAGCGGTGGAGCCGTCCCAGTGCATGGTGCCGCCCACGAACCCCGTGGTCAGGTAGAGCGTGAACGGCAGCCCGCCTGCCCGTAGCAGCGGGAAGGCGTGGTGGTAGACGTCCTCGAACCCGTCGTCGAAGGTCAGGACCACCGACGGGCGGGAGTCACCCGAGGCGATCGCGTCGACGGCCTCGCCGAGCGGCCGGACGTTCTCCCCGGAGAGGATCTCGAGCTGCTCGGCGAACGCTGCAGTGGCCAGGTCCCTCTCGTCCGGCGACCCGCCGCCGACCCGGTGGTAGATCAACACCCTGGTGCCGTTGGCCCGGCCGGCCGGCAGGCGGCTGAGCACCCGCTTGACCCGCACTCGGCGCTCGTGCGGGTTCGGCGTGTCGTCGGTCATCGACGCCTCGAGCCCCCAGTGTCCGACCGTGTGATTCTGTCCGGCAGGCTACCAACCGGTGCCGGCGACCAGGTCACTCGCCTCGCCCGACCGTATCGACGGGAGCTGGCTCCCCGGCGACGGAGAGCACCGGTCACGGGACGCTCCGCGACCGAGATGGACTCCGTGTGATCGGGCGGCAACGGCCTGTCCTCCTGACGTAGGAAACGTCACGCAGGCGGGTGACGCGGCATGATGATCGGCCCCGTACTGTGCGCAGCAGAGACTTACGGATCGACTACTTCAGGGGTGGGAAGCGCAATGGAACACGACGAGAACGCGTCAGACAGCGGTCCGAGTCGACGGGAAATCCTGCGCCGATCTGCGCTGGTCGGCGGCACGGTGGTGTGGATGGCCCCCGCGGTGCAGACGCTGGCAGCGCCAGCCTTCGCCGGCGTCGGCAGCGAGGCACCGGGAAATGGTGACTTCGAGTCGTCCTACTCGGAGATCCTTGTGCTGGTCGAGTGCAACAACGTGCTCTATCGGGTGAAGTTCGAGCCGAACAACGCCGGGTCGGTCGGCAACTTGCCTGCCGCCGAGTGTGGCAGCACGTTCAACTTCGGCGGCTGCAAATCGGACGACTTCTTCCGGAACGACGTCGGGGTTTCCGCTGGCTGCTCCAGCGTGTCGGCCGTCATCAACGCAGACGGCAGCGTGGTCGTGAGCGCCGGCGCAGGCTGCACCATCAATGCGTACGCGACGCACAAGGGGAAGTGCTGCACGTACAACAGGGCTGCCGGCACAGCCGCCTCGCAGAATGCCATCGCTCCGGGGCTCTACAACGCCAGCGGCGCCTACACGGGCGTCACTGTCGGGGCTGCCAGCAGTTCGGCGACATTCTCGGCGAACCCGCCCAACGACTGCTGACCGTAACTAGGCGCTGGGCGCTGACCGCGTCACCGTGACCCGGAACCGGGTTCCAGGTCGCGCTGTGACAGTGATGCGATATCTGCCCGCGGTGACGTCGCTCACGGCAAGGAGTGAGACCCCGGCTCCTCGTTCGTAGACGAGCCGGTTGTCCCGGACGCGCTCCACCCGCAGTGTGGTGTCGCGCGACGAGGCCACGCGGGTTCGCAGGGTGCCGGCCCCGGCACGGACGCGGAAGGACACCGCCCCGTCGGCATCCACCCGGCCGCTGAGCACCGTCTTCTTCCGCGGTCGACGCGGCGCCTTCGTGGGCGACGGTGTCGCCGTCGGTGTCGGGCTCGCTGTCACGGTCGGGCTGGGGCTCACCGTCGGGGTCGCGGTCACCGTCGGGGTCGGAGTCACCGTGGGTGTCAGAGTCGGGGACGGCGTCACCGTCGGCGTCGGCGTCGGGGTCGGGGTCGCGGTCACCGTCGGGGTCGGCGTGGGGGTTGCGGTCGCCGTCGGGGTCGGGCTGGCGGTGGGAGTGGGCGTCGGGGTCGGCGTACCGACGGCCCCGGGCTCGACCGACTCGAGGAACGCCGAGCTGGCCAGGTTCCAGTGAGTCGACAGCCAGCTGCCGGCCGCCGGCGCGACGTTGAAGTAGTCGTCGCCGTTGCAGTCCAGCAGCGGCTCCTGCGAGCTGGCGCAGAGATAGGTGAGGGTCGCTCCGGAGCCGTCGTTGTAGCAGAGCCGGTCGTACTCGTCGGTGCAGTGCCAGCTGCCGTTCGAGTGCGGGGCAGCCAGCTGGACCGCACCGAGACCGTGCGCCAGCTCGTGGGCGGCCACCGAGGTGCTTCCGCCCCAGCAGGCCGAGTCGACCCTCGAGACGGTGCCGCCAGTGTTGGCCGGGTTGGTCGCGTCCGGCCGCTCGTCGCCCACGACGTAGCTGATGCCGCAGTAGACGTTCGCGTCCGCGAACACGAGGTACTTGCGGTCGGTGCGGGTGTAGCCCAGCGCCCGCAGCTCGGTGCGGGTGTTGGCGATGCTGTCGTCACCGGTCCGGCTCAGCACCACGTGCTGAACGTCGAGCAGGCAGGACGCGCCGGTGACCCAGCGCACGTGCCGGACTCCCCCGTCGCGGGCCGCCGAGTTGGCGAACGCCTGGTCGGTGCTGTCGGCGTAGCCGCGGACCAGGTCGAGCACCCCGGCGTACCGGTCGGTCTGGTCCGAGGCGACGGCGTAGATGACCTGCACCCGCTTGCCGGTGCTCCCGTCGCCGTAGCAGGGCACGGAGCCGCCCGCGGCGGCCGTCGGCTCGGTCCCGGTGCCCTGCGCCTGCAGCTCCGCGGTGGTCGGGGCCTCGCGCACGTCGACGGCCGCCGGGGCGGCGTCCGGGCCGTGTGAACAGGCGGCCGGGTCGGTGGCGTCGAGGCTCTCGACCGCGAACCCACCGTGGCAGCGGCTGCGCCGGTCCAGCCCGGCGTACACCCGGCCGGAGCCAGGACGATCGGCCAGGCCGGCCGGTCGCCAGGAGGCGGGGGCGGCCGCCTCCGATGCGGTCACCCGCACGACTCGGTCGGACCCGCCGGACGCTGCGGTCGCGGCACCGGGCTGAAGGGTCGCCACCAGGCTCGTCAAGACCAGGGCGACGGTAGCGGCGGCGACCGTCGCCCGGAGGCCGCGCTGGGGGTGCATGGGCTGTGCGTCCCGTCGTCCCGAGGAGAGAGCTGTCCCCTCAGTGATCGGAATCCGCGGACCTCCGACTTCAGTCGGGCACCGGCCACCCGGGTAAAGACCGGGTCAAGGTCACGGTGACGAGGGCGGCTCCTGCTGGCTGCGCAGCCAGGACCACAGCCGGTCCACCTCGGCGCGGAGCTGCGCAAGGTCGCCGTCGTTGGGGACGACCCGGTCGGCCACCGTCAACCGAGCGGTCCGGCTCGCTTGCGCACTCATCCGGGCGCAGGCGTCGGCGGCGACCATGCCGCGGCCGTCGACCAGCCGGCGCAGGCGGACGTCGTCGTCGGCGTCGACGACGACCACCAGGTCGTACTGGTCCTGGAGGTGCTTCTCCACGAGCAGCGGCACGTCGTAGACGACAACCGCGTCCGGCGGTGCCGCCTGCATCAGCTCGGCGCTGCGGCGGCCGACGTAGGGGTGCACGATGGCCTCCAGCGCGGCCCGCTTCACCTCGTCGGCGAACACCAGCCGGCCCAGCTTCAGGCGGTCCAGCGAGCCGTCCTCGGCCAGCACGTCCGACCCGAACTCGGCGACCACGGCCGCCAGCCCCGGTGTTCCCGGTGCCACTGCCTCCCGAGCCAGTGCGTCCGCGTCGACGACCACCGCGCCGTGCTCGGCCAGTAGCTTGGCGACCGCACTCTTGCCGGAGCCGATCCCGCCCGTGAGCCCGACCGTGATCACGCACCGGACCGTACCGGAGAGTGACAGGACTAGCCCGGACGGCTGAAAAGGAGGCCCGCGGGCGCTTCCGGGCGTAGCGAACCTACGGATCTTGATCGATGTCGCGCGCCGCCTGGCTTCCCTAACCTTTCCGGAGGGGAACGATCTTGGGGGGTTCGGATGGACGGCTCGGACGTCGGGCCGGACAACGCGGCGATCACCCGCCGCAAGGCGCTGCGATACGGCGGCGTGGTCGCGGGCGGGATCTGGGTCGCGCCGGTGGTCACGTCCCTGACTTCGCCGGCCTACGCCACTGGCTCTCCGGCACCGACCACCACCACGTCGTGCGGCTGCACCCATCTGGTGCACCTGACCCGCAACAGTGACGACACCTACAGCTGCAGCACCGGCTCCTACATCTGCGACTTCTCGCCCACGCGCTACGGGGCCGCCTGCACCAGCGGGAGCTGCGCCCAGATCGTCTCGGCGGTCTGGTCCCCCGGCGCCTGGTCCGTGCAGGTCACGTTTGCCTGCACGCCCAAGAACGTGCAGCACGCACAGGACTGCTCCGGCAGCTGCCAGTACGGCGGCCTGCGACCGACCACGGACCCACGGACCTTCGAGGTGCCGAGCACCTGCCAACCCGCATCCACGGCACCCGACGAGGTCGACCTCGTGTTCGAGTGCAACTGCCCGGCCTGACTCGCCGGCGATCTCACCGTCTGTTCCTGGCGCCCGTCGACACCACTACGCCAGCAATGCTGCGGGCGAGCCACGTCGTGACCGCCTCGAGCGGTCCCCGGCCGACCCGCCAGCGCCACAGGGAGGCGGCAAGCAGCGCCACAGCGACGTGCAGCAGCCACAGGTGCAGCCGGTCGTCGAGCAGCAACGGCCCGTCGGTACGCAGGGCGATGACGTGGGCGGAGTACAGGGTGAGCGTCATGGACCCGGCTGCCGCGACCGGGAACAGAGGCCCCATGCCACGCACGGCCAGCAGCAGGCACAGCCCCAGCACCGCAGCCGCGCTGCCGGCAGCGCCCAGCAGGTCGAGAGTGGCGCCGCTGTGCGGCGCCGCGACGAGCAGCCAGGCGGGGTCACTGGCCGGGGTGACACCGAGCAGCCCGACGTCCAGCGCCCGGTCGACCGCCTCGGCCGGCAGGGGCGTCCCCTCAGCCAGGCCGGTGCGGCCACCGGCCAGGCCGAGCAGGACGGACGAGAGCGCCCGGGCAGCCAAGGCAAACACAGCACCGCCGACCAGCAACGCCCACGCAACCTGCTGCCGGCCCAGCGGCAGCCGGCCGAGAGCCAGCCCGACCAGAAGGTACGTCGTCCAGGTGAGCACCGGGTAGACGCCGGAAACGGCCAGCTGGACGGGCAGCCCAAGCAGGTCCGGCTCCCCCACCGGGAACTCCGGCACCACGGTCCAGCGGAGCAGGTGGCTGGCCGGCGGCGAGACCAGCACCCACACCACGGCCAGCACGCCGAGGGTGCGGGTACGAAGACCGAGCAGCGGGACCGCCACCAGGAACAGCAGGGCGTAGTACTCGAGGATCACCAGGGGCGGTGAGTCCAACGCACCGAGCCCGAACCCGAGCACGAGCAGCAGCACCGACCGGACCACCGTCGCCACCCGGAACCGGCGCAGGGAGTCGGCCCGCGACGCCACCAGCGACATGCTCACACCGGCCAGCACCGCGAACAGCGCGGAGGCCCGCCCCGCCGCCACCACGTAGGCCGGGTGTACCTGCCCCTGGGCGCCGTAGTCGGGGAAGATGTGGGTCGCGGCCATCCCGATCAGGGCGAGCCCACGTGCGACGTCGACGCCGACAACGCGACCGGCCCTCCGCGACGCGCCCGCACCATCGGGATCCGGCTCTGGACGGTGTGGGGACGCCCGTCCAGGGACCAGTGACCGAGAGACCACGCGTCGCCCTGGACCGACGGTCAGGCAGAGGGTCGGTGGTCGGTGTCGACGAGCCAGCGCAGGTCATGCTGCAGCTCGGCGACGTCAGACCGGACGTCTGCCCGAAGTGCCACGAACTCCCCGCGCAGTTCACCGAACTCGCCGCGCAGCGTCCGGAACTCCCCGCGCAGCTGACCGAAGTCCTGCCGCACGGAGCCGATCTCCGCCTGCACGGTCGCGAACCCGTCGGTCATCCGGTCGGTGAGCCGGTCGTTGATCCGCCGCATCTCTACCACGATCACGAGCATGGCGGCAGCGAGCAGCGCGATGACGGTCCACACCTGCGCGTCGGCCACGGCACCACGGTATCCGCCCGCGGCAGCGGCAGCCGGTGATCCACAGGGCGTTGTCGGACGATCCCACGACGAAGGGCCCCGCCGGAGCGGGGCCCTTCGTGGTCGTGCCTGGTGCGGCGATCAGCCGCCGGTGAGCTTCTCGCGCAGTGCGGCCAGGGCCTCGTCGGAGGCAAGGGTGCCACCACCGCCGCCGCTGCTCGCGGGTGCCTCGGTCTCCGCCGAGTCCACCGGGGCGGCCTCGGAGGAGTACGACGACGCGTTGCCGGTCTCGGCGCCGGCCTCGGCCTCGGCCTTGGCGGCCTCGGTGACCTGCTTCATGTGTGCCTCGTAGCGGACCCGCGCCACGGCGTACTGGCGCTCCCACTCGGCCTGCTGCTCCTCGTGCCCCGGGAGCCACTCGTTGGTCTCCGGGTCGAAGCCGTCCGGGTACTGGTAGTTGCCGGTCTCGTCGTAGGACGCCGACATGCCGTAGAGCGTCGGGTCGAAGGCGCTGTCGTCGCCCTCGGACGGCGCGACGCCCTCGTTGGCCTGCTTGAGGCTCAGCGAGATGCGGCGACGCTCGAGGTCGATGTCGATGACCTTGACGAAGATCTCGTCGTTGACCTGGACGACCTGCTCCGGGATCTCGACGTGGCGCTCGGCCAGCTCGGAGATGTGCACCAGGCCCTCGATGCCCTCGTCGACGCGGACGAACGCACCGAACGGCACCAGCTTGGTGACCTTGCCGGGCACGACCTGCCCGATCTGGTGGGTCCGGGCGAACTGCTGCCAGGGGTCCTCCTGCGTCGCCTTGAGCGACAGCGAGACCCGCTCGCGGTCCATGTCGACGTCGAGCACCTCGACGGTGACCTCGTCGCCGACCTCGAC
>JBBRVW010000046.1:0-30895 GCA_038246545.1 Actinomycetes bacterium
GCCATCGCGGGAGTCCTTGTCTGTGAGCAACTTTGGTCGGTTACTCACGAAGCCTCACGCGATGGCCCATCAACGTCCGTGACCGACACGACGACGGTCACGATCAGGAGCCCGAGTTACACCACCCCAAGGGACTTAGCCGGGTTGCTTCCGCGGGAGGCTGCGGAGGCGGTCGGTGTGTCGCAGCCGGTGGGGAGCCGCTGGTTTCGTCACGGTGGCGGTATGCCGACGGTCGATCTCGCCCCGCTCTCTGGCCGCTACTTGTCCTTCGCCGAGCGGGAGGAGATCGCGATCCTGACGGCGCAGGAAATCGGGCGGCGGGAGGTCGCCCGCCGCCTCGAGCGTGCGCCGTCGACGATCTCACGAGAGCTGCGACGCAACGCCGCCACCCGCGGCGGCAGACTCGACTACCGGGCGTCGGTCGCGCAGTGGAAGGCCGACCTGATCGCACGGCGTCCCAAGACCGCGAAGCTCGTCGCGAACGAAAGGTTGCGCGAGTACGTCCAGGAACGCCTGGCCGGGCAGGTCCGCCGCCCGGACGGGACCCCGGTCGCGGGACCTGTCGTGGCGTGGAAGGGACTGAACAAGCCGCATCGGGGTGACCCGCGGTGGGCGCAGGGCTGGAGTCCCGAGCAGATCTCCCACCGGCTCAGGGTCGACTTCCCCGACGATGAGGGCATGCGGATCAGCCACGAGGCGATCTACCAGAGCCTCTACGTCCAGAGCCGCGGTGCGCTCAAGCGTGAGCTGGTCGCGTGCCTGCGCACCGGCCGGGCGCTGCGGCTGCTCCGGGCCCGGTCCAGGCGGCAGGCCTGGGCGCACGTCACGCCCGAGGTGCTGATCAGCGAACGCCCCGCAGAGGCCGACGACCGGGCCGTTCCCGGGCACTGGGAAGGCGACCTGGTGATCGGGCTCGAGCGGTCCGCGATCGGCACGCTGGTCGAGCGCAGCACCCGGTTCACCATGCTCGTGCACCTGCCCCGCGAGGACGGCTACTGGCACAGAGAGTCGGTCAAGAACGCCGGCGCTGGCCGGCTACGGCGCGGTCACGATGAAGGACGCGCTCGCGGCCACCATCACGACCCTGCCCGGGCAGCTCCGTCGGTCGCTGACGTGGGACCGCGGCAAGGAGATGAGCGCCCACGCCCAGTTCCGCGTCGAGACCGGCCTGCCGGTCCACTTCGCCGACCCGCACAGCCCTTGGCAGCGCGGAACCAATGAGAACACCAACGGCCTGCTCCGCCAGTACTTCCCCTAGGGCACCGACCTGTCCCGATGGGAGCGCCGAGGACATCGAGGCCGTCGCGCACGCCCTCAACACCAGGCCACGCAAGACCCTCGGCTGGAAGACCCCTGCCGAAGTCCTCGACGAGCACCTACGATCTCTCCAACAAGCCGGTGTTGCGTCGACCCCTTGAGCCCGGTCAATTCCGGTTCCGGAAGTACGTCCTGGCGCTCACCGAGGCAGGTCTGGTCAGGTCGATGGGTCGGGTCGCGGCCTGCGCCGACAACGCCCGCCATGGAGTCGTTCTTCAGCTTGTTCCAGAAGAACGTCCTGAACCGCAAGCGCTGGGCCACCCGCTGAGGAACTACGCCTCGCGATCGTGACCTGGATCGAACGGACCTACCACCGCCCCCGGCGACAAGAAGCGCTCGGCAGACTGACTCCCGTCGAGTTCGAGATGATTCACCACAGCACCACTCAGACGGCGACCGCCGCCTGACGCCGAGTGTCAACCAAACTCTGGGCATACCCAACCGTCAGATCATGTAGTCGAGACGGGTCATCATTCCAGCCTCGGCGTGGTAGGCGTTGTGGCAGTGGACCATCCACCTTCCCGGGTTGTCTGCGGCGAAGTCCAAGTCGACGGCGCCCATGGCGGGCACAAGAACCGTGTCCTTGCGCGGTCCGCTGCCGCCTGCGGACCCGAGCTGGAAGGTGTGTCCGTGCAGGTGAATCGGGTGGGCCATCATCGACATGTTGCGGATCCGCAGCCGGCCGGTCTGCCCCTGGCGAATCGTTAGAGGTTCGGTGTCCTCGTAGGTGCGGCCGTTGATGGTCCACGTGTACGGGCTCATCGCTCCGGACAGCAGCAGGTCCTGGACGGTATCTGGGCCTCGACGCGGCAGCCGGCTTCCGGCACTGGCGCTCAGCGCAGCGACGGTCAGCGCAGACGAGTCGAGCTCCCGGGGCCGGTAGGACTCGTCGGGCACCGCCCCTGCGCCAGTACGCACCAGGGCGCGAGCCGAGCCGGTTTTGCCGATCGGCTCAGCGACCAGCGGGAAGACCCCGTCGGCGAGGGTGACGACCGCGTCGTACCGCTCGCCCATCCCGATGCGCAGGGCCGGAGCCATGACCGGGGTGAGCGGAAAGCCGTCGGTGTGGGTGACGAGCAGCTCGTGGCCACCGAGTGCGACGTTGAAGATGGTGTCGGCGGCGGCGTTGATGATGCGCAGCCGGACACGTTGTCCCGGCTTGCCGGCGAGAACGTCGGGATCGTTGGAAGCCTGCCCGTTGATCAGGTAGACCGGGTAGGAGACATCTCCGGCCAGACCGTTCATCCCCTCCATGCCGCCCATGCCTGCGCTGGAGCCGGACATGCGGTCCATCCCGCCCATGTCGTCGCCGTTGGAGGCGCCGCCCCGATTGAGTGTGGCGAAAATCTGCTCTGGGCTCGGCCCGACGCCGTCGGTCCAGTCGTCCAGGACGAGCACCCACTCGGCGTCGTAGCCACCTGGCTCGGCGGGGTCCTCGACGATGAACGGCGCGTACAGGCCGCGGTCCAGCTGCAGACCGGTGTGCGGGTGCAGCCAATGGGTGCCGGGGTCGGGGACGACGAAGTCGAAATCGAACGAGGCGCCGGGAGCAACTTCTGGGGTGGTGAGGCCCGGGACCCCGTCCATGTTGTTGCGGATCGCCAGGCCGTGCCAGTGCACGCTGGTCGGCTCGGGCAGGTCGTTGCGGAACGCGACCCGGACCCGGTCCCCGGCGGTGGCGCGCAGCGGCCGGCCGGGCACCGTGTCGCCGTAGGCCCAGGTGTCCACGACCCTGCCACCGAGGTCCACCTGAGCGGCTTGGGCGCGCAGGTCGAAGGCACGGACCGTGCCGGTGGTCGCCCGCGCCGACTCGGCGGCCGCGACCGCGCCCGGGCCGACCGGTGACGGCGACGATCTGAGCCCGCAGGCCGACAAGCCGGCGACGGCACCCAGCCCGAGGACCCCGCCCATCAGCTGGCGGCGACTGATCGACGGTTCGGACGCCATGGTCGTCTCCTTGCGCGTACAGGTCGTCGCCCTGGTAGGCGGCGGGCACCGGCCAGGTGCCGACACCACAGTCTCGAGACCGCCCGGGTCGGACACGGGAGGTTCGATGAAGGTTCGGTCAAGGCGTCGCCTTGACCGAACCTTCATCGGTCCACCGGGAGCCCGACACCGTCGGCGGCGACCCTGGAGGTGAGACGGGGACAAGGGAAGACGAGATGAAGGAGATCGTGATGATGGGCTACTGGAATGACAACGGTACGTGGATGAACGGCTTCGGAATGGTGCTCATGGTCCTGGTCTGGGGTGGTCTGATCGCACTGGCCGTGTGGGCCGTGAGCAGGTTAGGCCGCGGGAACCAGGTCGCACCCACCGGCGCCGAGAGTCCCCGGCAGATCCTGGACCGCCGGTTCGCCTCGGGCGAGGTCGACGCCGAGGAGTACGCCGCGGCCCGGCGTGTGCTGGAGGGTCGCAGCATCGACTCGGCCGCTTCTGGACGCTGACCGCTCGGCCTCGGGCTTCGTGGGCTGTCCGGATACCTTTCGAGTGACCACGATGCGCCTAACTGCTGGAGAGCACTGATGCCCGACCCGATGCGTGTTCTCGTCGTGGACGACGAGACCGCGCTGGCGGGGGTGGTGGCCGGCTACCTTCGACGCGAGGGCTTCGCGGTCGACCTGGCCCACGACGGGCCGGCTGCCGTGGCGGCCGCCCGTGAGCACCGGCCAGACCTGGTCGTGCTGGACGTCATGCTTCCCGGCTTCGACGGGATCGAGGTCTGCCGGCAGCTGCGTACCTTCACCGACGCCTACGTCATCATGCTGACCGCGCGCGACGAGGAGGTCGACAAGGTCGTCGGCCTGTCGGTGGGCGCGGACGACTACCTGGTCAAACCGTTCTCCCCGCGCGAGCTGATCGCCCGGGTCCGGGCCATGCTGCGCCGCCCGCGCGCGGTCACCGGCTCGGCAAACTCAGGGAGCGCGGAAAGCGCCGGTGACGTCGAGCCGTTGCAGTTCGGGGCACTCACCGTCGATACCCTCGCGCGGACCGTCGCCGTGGACGGCGGCCCGGTCGAGCTGACCCGCACCGAGTTCGACCTGCTCGCGGCGATGGCAAGACGACCAAGGGCAGCGTTCACCCGCCGCCAGCTCCTGGACTCGGTCTGGGGTGACGGCTGGTACGGCGACGAGCACGTGGTCGACGTCCACATCGGTCACCTGCGCCGCAAGCTCGGGGACGACGCCGACACCCCCGGTTATGTCCGGACCGTGCGCGGCGTCGGGTACGGCATGGGCACGGGATGAGTCGCCGCACACCGACGGGCCTGGCCGGGCGGTTGATGACCGCGCAGGTACTCGTGATCGCGGTCGGAGCCTTCACGATGGTCGCCGCGATCGCGCTCGTCGCCCCGGGCTTGTTCCGTGCACACCTCGCCCGCACCGAGGAGGGCTCACCGCAGGTCCTCCGGCACGCCGAGGCGGCGTTCACGTCCGCCTTCGCCATCTCGCTGAGCATCGCCACAGGTGCCGCGCTGGTCACGGCAGGGCTCGTGTCGTGGTTCCTGGTCCGCCGGGTCGCCCACCCCGTCGAACAGCTCGCCCACGCCGCCGACCTGGTCGCCGCCGGCAGCTACCGCGTCGAGATCCCCGTGGCCAACTTCAGCAGCGAGCTCGAGCGGCTGTCTGACGCGTTCTCCCACATGGCCGGCCGTCTCGCTGACACCGACGCGGCCCGCTCCCGGCTGCTCTCCGACCTCGCCCACGAGCTGCGCACCCCGCTGGCCACCCTCGAGGCATTCATCGACGGCATCGAGGACGGCGTGGTCCCCGACGACGCCACCGCACGAACGACCATGCGCGCCCAGCTCGCCCGACTGCGGCGGCTCGCCACAGACGTGCGCGAGACCGCGGCAGCCGAGGAACACGCCCTCGGGCTCGTCCTCGCACCCTGTGATGCTGGGGCCATCGGCGAAGCGGCCGTGTCCGCGGCGCGGCCTCGCTACCAGGCAAAGTCCGTAAATCTCGAATTCGAGCGCCCCGCCGCCTGCACGGTCCGCGCTGACCAGGAACGGCTGCACCAGGTCCTCGCGAACCTGCTCGACAACGCCCTACGCCACACCCCCAGCGGCGGACACGTCCAACTCACGGTCGCCAGCGACACCACCCACGTCCGGTTCCAGGTGCGCGACGACGGCGAGGGCATACCCCCGGACCAGCTCGAGACCGTGTTCCAGCGATTCCACCGGGCCGACCCTGCCCGCATCAGCAGCGATGGCGCGGGCAGCGGCCTCGGACTGACCATCGCACGCGCCATCGTGGCAGACCACGCGGGCACTCTCACTGCGTCCAGCGCCGGCCCGGGACACGGCGCCGTTCTCACCGTCACTTTGCCCATCGAACAACCAACGTCCCCGCGGTCGCCTCGCCCCGCGCGCCCGTAACGCCACCAACGCGACGAACAACCGTCGGCCGGCCTGTTCCGCGATTGGCTGCCGCTCGTCACGTTCTTCCGCAGCGACCATGACCTGCACGGTCGGCTCATGTCCTTCCTCATGCTGATGTCGGGCGCATGCTGCCGTTGTCGAGGTAGCGGACATGCCAGGAGAGCGCCTCCGCGAGCAGGTGCGGCGTGTGCTTGCCGACCGAGCCGGCGACGGCACGGTCGAAGTAGTCCTGCAGTGCTGGCCGGTAGTCGGGGTGCGCGCAGCGGTCGATGATGGTCTGGGCTCGGCGGCGCGGCGGGAGGCCACGCAGGTCGGCCAGGCCCTGTTCGGTGACCACGACGTGCACGTCGTGCTCCGTGTGGTCGATGTGGCTGACCATTGGCACGATGCAGGAGATCGCCCCGCCCTTGGCGGTCGACGGGGTCAGGAAGAAGGAGATGTAGGCGTTGCGGGCGAAGTCGCCGGAACCACCGATCCCGTTCTGGATGCTCGACCCCATCACGTGGGTCGAGTTGACGTTGCCGTAGATGTCGGCCTCGATCATGCCGTTCATCGCCAGGCAGCCGAGGCGACGGATGACCTCGGGGTGATTGCTGATCTCCTGCGGGCGTAGCACGATGCGCTGCCGGTAGTCGGCCAGGTTCGCTTCGAGCTCGGCCGACCCACCGGAGCTCAGCGAGAACGCGGTCGCGGAGGCGAACGCCATGGACCCCGACCGCAGCAGGTCGAGCAACCCGTCCTGGATCACCTCGGTGTAAGCGGTGAGCTGCTCGAACGGGCCGCCCGCAAGGCCGGCCAGCACGGCGTTCGCCACGTTGCCGACACCTGACTGGAGGGGTAGCAGGCGGGCGGGCAGTCGGCCGCGGCCGACCTCGTGGGTGAGAAATTCGAGAAGATGGCCGGCGATCAGGTTCGAGCCGGCGTCCGGCGCAGCGAACGTCGTGTTCCGGTCTGCGGCGTCTGTCTCGACGACCGCGATGACCTTTTCCGGCGGGCAGCGGAAGTAGGGCACTCCGATCCGGTCCGAGGCGTTGGTGATCTGCAGCGGCTTGCGGTCCGGCGGCAGCGCAGTGCCGTAGTAGATGTCGTGCATCCCGTCGAGCTCGACCGGCTGGCGGGAGTTGACCTCGAGGATCACGTGGTCGGCTTGGTCGATCCAGGTCTTGTTGTTGCCGACGGAGGACGACGGGAGCAGCTCGCCGTCCGCGGTGATCCCGGCGACCTCGATCAACGCGAGGTCGAGGTGGCCGAAGAAGCCCTCCCAGACCATCTGCGCGACGTGGGACAGGTGCACGTCGAGGTAGTCCATCAACCCGGCGTTGATCTTGGCCCGTGTCACCGGATCGGACTGGTAGGGCATCCGCAGCTCAATGCCGTCAACCGCAGCGAGCGCACCGTCGATCTCCGGCGCCGTCGACGCCCCGGTCCACACGCTGATCGCGAAGGGGTCGCCGCGGGTGTTGGCCTCAGCGATGCGACGAGCGAGCGCGCCAGGCACGACCTTCGGGTGCCCGGCGCCGGTGAAGCCGCTCATCCCCACGTTGGCGCCAGGTCGGATCAGTGCCGCGGCCTCGTCGGCCGACATGAGCTTGCTCAAGTGCTCCCGGGCCATGATGCGTCGCCCGTCAGGCCTTCCCGACCATCCCGAGCCGGTCACCACCGGCTCATGCCGTGCTCGACCGCGGCGATCAGCTTCGGGCGCAACTCTGACGCCGCGATCACCGCGTCGACCGAGCCCACCTCGACCGCGCGCTGGATGGTGTGGACGTGGTCGAACTCCGCGGCAACCTGGCCGAGCTGCTGCGACCGCACCGACGCCCTCAGCTCGCCGAGCTCGGTGGCCAGCGGCGCCCGCGCGGCGCCCTCCTCCTGGGTGAGCCGGTTCTCGAGCTCGCGCACACGCGGGTCGGCGGCCGTCCGCGCCTCGACATCGCCCGCGAACACGACGGCCGCCGCCGGTGCCCCGCCGATGACCGACGCAAAGGAGCCCTCCACAGCGAGGACGGTCATGTTCGGGTTCAGAGCCTTGGAGAACACGACGAACGCGCCGCCGTGGTAGCGCGACACCACGCAGAACACGATCGGCCCGACGAAGTTGATGACCGCCCGGCCGATCTCGGCGCCGTACTCCAGCTGCAGGTTGCGCATCGAGTCCGGCGAGCCGTCGAACCCGGACAGGTTCGCCAGCACGACCAGGGGCCGGTTGGCGCTGGCGGCGTTGATGGCGCGCGCGGTCTTCTTGGAGCTGCGCGGGAACAGCGTGCCGGCCGTCCAGATGTCCGGTCCGTCGCTGGGTGGAAAGCCGCGCCGCGGGATCGGGCGTGACTCGATGCCTACCATGCACACCGGCCAGCCACCGAGGTGTGCGTCGTAGACCACCGTGGTCTCGGCGTCGGCCATGCCGGCCCACCGTTCGAGCACGCTGTGGTCCTGGTCAGCCACCGCACGCATCACCGTGCGGATGTCGAACGCCTTCTTCCGGTCCGGGTTGGTCACCGTCGAGAAGATGTCGCCGACCGTGCGGAAATCGCTGTCCGCGACGTCGTGGGGGAACGCGGAGACGTCCCGCTCGACCGGATCGGCGGTCTCGGCCCGACGTACCGAACGCTCGCCGGGCACCAGGTAGCTATGCGCGTAGTGCGCGTGCAGCACGTCGCAGGCACCTGCGAGGCCCGGCGCCCAGTACTGCGCCTGGCCGTTCGGCCCCATCACCCGGTCGTACCCGCCGATGCCGAAGTTGTCCTCGGCGGACACGCCGCCGGAGAAGTCCAGCGACTGCTTGCCGGTGAGCACCATCGCGCTGTCCGGCGTCATGACCAGGACGCCCTTGGTGTGCATGAGCATGGTGGCCTCGGCGTTCCAGTACGGCTGCGCCCCGACGTTGATGCCGGCGACGACGACGTTGACCTCGCCGCCGTCCTGGGTGAACGTGACGATCCGGCGCAAGGCCTTGGCCACCCAGTCCATGTTCTCGGTGCCGGAGACCATCGAGATGCGGGCGCCGGCCGACAGTGCCCACCACTCGACCGGCACGCCGAGGCGATCTGCCAGGTCCAGCGCGGCGATCACACGGGCGCACTCGGCCTCGGCCACGGCGCCAAGGGCCTTGGTCGGGTCTCCCAGCAGGACCACGCGGGTGATGCCCTCGGGATGCTCCCGGGTGGGGGTGCGCGCGACACCCGCGACCAGGCCTGAGCGGTTTCGCCCGGCAGGTCGCTCGACCGGCGCTAGGACGCCGTCGTCGAGGTCGTGCTCGGTGAAGCTGCCGCGCGGCCCGGCGATCATCGCCAGCAGCTCGTAGGGGTAGGTGGTGCCGCGGCGGCGCGCGCGCAGCACCTTCTGCGCGTAGTCGTCGAGCGGCGCGAGCAGGTCTGTGGGCGGGTCGCTCAGGGTGGCGACGACGCCGGCGCCCGGCCGGTAGGAGAACCGGATCGCAGCCTCGCGCACCCTGCCGTCCGGGGTTCGGATGTGCCCTTGCGCGGCGACCTCGTCGATGCCCGCGCCGGCAGTCAACGGCGCGATGGTGCGCTGCAACGACGCGAGCTCCTCCAACGGCGCGTCGATGGCCGGCCAGATGTGCAGAAACACGTGGTTCATGTCCAGCCGCGACCCCGCCGGCCCGCGCGCTGTCCGCGCCCGCCGGATCGCCTCCAGGCAGTTGGTCACCGCCCGCTCGGCCTGCGGCAACGAGGTGACCTGCCCGTCGCCGTCGCGCACCACCGTGAGCTCGCGGACCTGGGTGAGTGCCACCAGTCGCTGGTCGTCGTCGTTGTCCGGCGCGATGCACAGGTAGAGCAGCACGTCCTCGGGCGCCTCGAGCCGGGTGACCTGGAAGTTGCGGAGCCGCCAGAGGTTGAGCCGGCGACCCACCATCGGGTGCACACCGCGGACGAGGTCGTCCTCGACCACGACGCCGTCGGGGCCAGGACGGAAGGTGAAGTAGGTGACGGGGCGGTCGGTGGTGACGCAGAGCCCGATAGCCACCCGGCGTACCCGTTGGGCGAACGCGAGGCCGTCGAGGGCCGACCGTAGCTGGTCGGCCACGTCGTCGACGGAGGCGGGCGCCTCCGGCCAGGACAGGTACAGGTCGATGACCGAGTCGTGTCCCGGCGGCGTAGCGGCCAGCCGGGCATCGACGGCAGCAGCGAACCCGCCCGGGTCGCCGGGCCCGGACAGATCGGGCTTTTGGGCCACGGTCGTGATCAGCCGGGAGGGACGGTCGTCGATGGCGTAGTCCGCGGTCACGAACGGGCGGCCCTGCTCAGTGAAGACCTGCATGTCATGCAGCTCGTACTCGCGGTAGTGCCGGCGGGCGAGCACCTCGAGCATCGGCTCCCGTTCGGGAATGCCGCCTTCGAGCCGCTCGGCCAGGAAGCGCACGATCCGTTCAGGGTTCGCTGCCAGGGCATCGAGACGTACGGCGTGGTCGGGCCCGTCCGGGAAGGCGGCCAGGTAGGCGACCTCCTCGCGCGCGGCGGCCAGCACGCCCGCCCGCACGCACTCCACGACGGGCTCGTCGAACCACCGGAACCGGACGCTGCGCGCGAGCTCGCCCACGACCGGGTAGCGCAGCTGGGTGGCGAGCACGAGGCGGTCCAGCGCGTCCCGGGTCTCGGGTGCGACGCCTTCACCCGGTGCCGCGTCGCCCAGCCAATGCTGCAGCAGGGTCGTGATCACCACCAGGTCGGACTGCGAGCGACGCTGCGCGAGGAAGATCCTGTACACGGCCTCCTCGAGCGCCGGCGACCGGACCAGCTCGGTGACGCCGTAGTGGGTGAGCACCCGGGCCAACCGGTCACGGAACGATTCCGGCAGGTGCTCCCGGTCGACGTCCAGGCTGTGCAAGTAGGCATGGAAGAACTCGCGCGGGCTGTGCACCCGTTCGTCGGTCGGCTCCTCGGCGGCCGGCTTGTTGCGGGTCAGCTCGCAGAGGTCCGCGAAGGCGCGGACCACCTTGAGCTCGGCGCCGAGCCGACGGTCGGCCGGCAGCTCCCCGCGCAGCCCGCCGTACTCGTCGAGGGAGCGTCGCCGGTCGTGTGCGGCTACGTCGAAACCCAGCAGCATGCCGCGCAGGTCCTCCAGCCGCCGGCCGGCCCGATCGGCCAGCGATGGAGTCTCGGCCGGGTCCGGCAGGTCCAGCGGCGCTGCCACGCCGACGGCGGTGGCCGGGCCGTCCTGGTCGTCGTCGGCTCGCGGCTCGAGCCGAACCATGGGCATCCCGGTCTCGACCTGGTCACCGGTGGCGACCATCAGCTCGCGGACCCGGGCAGCGAACGGAGCGACGAGGACGGTCTCCATCTTCATGCTCTCGAGCACGATCACCGGCTTACCTGCCTCGACCTCCGTCCCGAGCTCGACCGGCACGGCTACGACCAGAGCGGGCGCCGGCGAGCGCACCACGCCGCCCTCGTCCCGGGTCACCCGGTGACTCGTGCCGTCCACCTCGACCGCGTAGACCGAGCCGTGTGCCGCGCCGACCAGACGGAAGCTGTGATTGCCGACGAGCAGGCGTGAGGTGTGCTCGGTGAGGCGTTCGAGCTCTACGTCCAGCACCCGGCCGTCGAGCGAGGCGCCGAAGCCGACCCGGAACGTGCGCGCGCCGGTCTGCGCGACGGCGACCCGGTGGCCGTTGCCCGCGATCTTCAGGTCGACCGATCGCCCGACCTCGTGCCGGGCCTGCGGGCGTCCACCATGGGCGGTGGCCAGGAAGTAGGCGCGCTCGGCCGCCTCCTGCTCCTCGTAGGCCTCGACCGCGGCCGCGACCAGGGCGACGCCGGCGTGGCGGGGGGACGCCAGCCGACCCTCGGTGCGGACCCGGTCGATCCAGCCGGTGTCGGCGCTGCCGTCGACGACCTCGGGCTGGTCGAGCAGCTCCAGCAGGAAGGTCTTGTTGGTGGCGCCACCCTCGATGATGACGGTGGTGTCGGCCAGCGCCCGGCGCAGGCGGGCCAGCGCCTCGGCGCGGGTAGGGCCGCAGGCGATGACCTTGGCGATCATCGAATCGAAGTCGGCCGGGATGACGTCGCCCTGGGCGACGCCGGTGTCGACCCGGATGCCGGGGCCGGAGGGCAGGTGGAGCAGCACGATGCGGCCCGGCGACGGGGCGAAGTCGCGGTCGGGGTCCTCGGCGTTGAGCCGGGCCTCGACGGCGTGGCCGGTCTCGCCCGGCGGGTCGCCCTCGAGGCGGCCCCCTGCCGCCACGCGCAGCTGCGCCTTCACCAGGTCGTAGGCGGTGGTGACCTCGGTGATCGGGTGCTCGACCTGCAGCCGCGTGTTGACCTCGAGGAAGCTGAAGGTCTTGCCGGCGGGCTCGTAGAGGAACTCGACCGTTGCGGCGCCGCAGTAGCCGACCGAGAGCAGCAGCCGCTGGGCAGACTCCTTCAGCCGCAGCACCTGCTCGTCGTCGAGCACGGGGGACGCCGACTCCTCGATCACCTTCTGGTTACGGCGCTGCAGCGTGCAGTCGCGGACGCCGAGCGCCCAGGCCGTCCCCTGGCCGTCGGCGATCACCTGCACCTCGATGTGCCGGGCGCCGGTGACCAGCCGCTCCAGGAACACCACGTCGCTGCCGAAGGAACGGGCTGCCTCCTCGCGGGTGCGCTCGAAGGCGTCCACCAGCTCCTCGTCGGAGGTCACCACCCGGATGCCCCGACCGCCGCCGCCGGCGGTCGCCTTGAGCATGAGCGGGTAGCCGATCGTCCAGGCGAGCGCGTGGGCCTTCTCGACGTCCCGGACTGCGCCGCGGCTCCACGGGGCGACCGGTACGCCGGCATCCTCGGCGAGCAGCTTGGCGCCGATCTTGTCGCCCAGCCGACGCATGGCCTCCCCGCTCGGGCCGACGAGGGTCACGCCGAGCCGGTCGCACAGGTCGGCGAAGGCGGGGTCCTCGGCCACGAAGCCCCAGCCGACCCAGGCGGCGTCGGCGCCGGTCTCGCGCAGCGCCCGCTCGAGCACCGCGTGGTCGAGGTAGGGGCGCGCTGACGCCGGGCCCAGGGCGTACGCCGCGTCCGCCTCACGGACGAACATCGCGGCGCTCTCCGCGTCGACGTGCAGCGCGACGGTCTCGATCTGGTCGCCACCGGCGGCGTTGAGCTCGCGGACGGCGTTGATCAGGCGCATCGCGGCTTCACCGCGGTTGACGATGGCGACTCGCGTGAACATCGGTCGCGCCTCCTGCTCCCTGGCGCTGCCACCCTAGTGCTTGCTTGACATATCAAGCAAGCGGTGCGTATCCTGAGCAGGTGCCGGAAGCTCCGCGCACGTCTGATCGTCAAGGAGCACACCATGGCAACAACGACCACCAAGACCACCCCCCGCACCGACGTCCCCGACATCTCCCAGGTCGCCCAGAAGCTGCGCGAGCAGCTGCTCGCGACGGTGCAGCAAGGACAGCAGCTCTCCCTCGACGCCGCGCAGACCTGGGTCAAGGCCGTCTCGGTCATCCCCGTCCCGGACCTGCCGACCATGCCGGGCCTGCCCACCGTTCCCGGTGTCGAGGACGCGACCACCTTCACGTTCGACCTCGCCGCGGACCTGCTCAGCTCGCAGCGCGACTTCGCCCTGCAGCTCGCCACCATGCTCGTTCCGGCCAAGTCCAGCTGACCCAGCCGGCCGCACGACGAGACGACAGGACATTCCGATGGCAGGACCCGGGGACGACTCCCGGCGGATGCTGGGCGGCTTCATCCGGGCGCAGCGACAGATGGCCAACCTGTCGCTGCGCCAGCTGTCGACTCTGGCCGAGGTCTCCAACCCGTACCTGAGCCAGGTCGAGCGGGGGCTGCACGAGCCTTCCGTTCGGGTGCTCAGGTCGATCGCCGACGCGTTGAACGTCTCGGCCGAAACCCTGCTCGAACAGGCGGGCCTGCTCAACAACGACAAGGCCGACGACGAGCAGCCCGGCAAGGCGGCCGACGGCGCCACCGAGCGCGCGATCAGGGCCGACCGAGCCCTCTCCGACTCACAGCGCCGGGCTCTGCTCAGCGTCTACCGCAGCTACGTCGAGGACAACCGCGACGACCGGCCGTGATCCACCCGCCCGCGAGCTCACTGTGGGCGGCCCGTTCCAGATGAAGGAGATCGGCATGACGCCAGCGCAGGGCCCCGAGTCAGCCGGCCGATCGGTGCTCGACCGCCTCGGCATCGCCGAGGACCCGATGGCTGCCGCCGACCCGGTGTCGTTCCTGCGCGCACTCGTGGCAGCCGGCGCGGGAGCCGCCCGGAACCCGCTCGGGGTCACCGCCGCCAACCTGCGGCTGACGATCGGGCTGGCAGCGGCCGTTCGGGCCTCCGCGGGCCGCGCGCTGGGCGGCACGGCGGCCGGCCCGGTGTCGCCCGCGACCGGTGACAAGCGGTTCACCGACCCGGCGTACGCCGACAACCCGCTGTACTTCCTGCTGGCGCAGCAGTACCTGCTGGGCAGCCAGCTGGTCTCCGAGCTCATCGACGCGGCCGGTCTCGACGCCGGCAACGACAAGAAGGCGCGGTTCGCCGCCACATTCATCCTCGACGCGCTCGCGCCCACCAACACACTGCCGGGCAACCCGGCCGCGATCCGGCAGGCGTTCGACACCGGGGGCAAGAGCCTCGTCAACGGCGCCGCCAACATGATTGACGACGTGCGCAACAACGGGGGGTGGCCCTCCCAGGTCGACAGCACCGGCTTCGAGGTCGGCGTCAACATGGCGGCGACGCCCGGGTCCGTCGTCTACCGCAGCGACCTGATCGAGCTGATCCAGTACGAGCCGCAGAGCAAGACGGTGCACAAGGTGCCGCTGCTGTTCTGCCCGCCGTGGATCAACAAGTACTACATCATGGATCTCGCGCCCGGGAAGAGCCTGATCGAGTGGGCGGTGCAGCACGGTCACACCTGCTTCGCCATCAGCTACCGCAACCCCGACGCGTCCATGCGCGAGCTGGACTTCGACGACTACCTGCGCAAGGGCCCGCTCGACGCGGTCAGGGTGGTACGGGAGATCACCGGGGCGAGCGATGTCAACACGCTGTCCGTCTGCCTCGGTGGGACCCTGACCGCGATAGCTCTTGCGCTCAACGCCGCGACCGGTGACCGCTCGATCAAGTCGGCGACCTTCCTGAACACTCACACCGACTTCAGCACCCCGGGTGCCCTCGGCGTCTTCACCGACGAGGCCACCGTCGCCGGACTGGAGAAGCAGATGGCGAAGAAGGGCTTCCTCGACTCCGCCTCGATGGCGCACACCTTCGACGCTCTCCGCGCCCGGGACCTCATCTTCTCCTACGTCGTCAACAACTGGCTGCTCGGCAAGAAGCCGCCGGCGTTCGACCTGCTCGTGTGGAACAAGGACAGCACCCGGATGCCCGCCAAGATGCACTCGCGCTACCTGCGCTCCTGCTACCTCGACAACGAGTTCGCCCGCGGCGAGTTCGTTGTCGACGGCCGCCCGCTCGACCCGCGCAGGGTCGACGTCGACACCTACGTCCTGGCTGCTGTCGACGACCACATCGTCCCGTGGGTCTCGGGCTACCGGACGGCACAGCTGCTCGGCGGTGACAACCGCTTCGTGCTCAGTACGTCGGGACACATCGCCGGCATCGTGAACCCGCCCGGCCCCAAGCCGAAGCACTGGACCAACGACGACCTACCGGCCGACCCACAGGAGTGGAAGAACAACGCCACGCTCGAGGACGGCACCTGGTGGGAGGACTGGGCCCGCTGGGCTGCCAAGCAGGGCGGCCCCAAGGTCACTGCGCGCAAGACGCTCGGCAGCGCCGACTACCCCCCGATCGAGCCCGCACCCGGGAGCTACGTCCGGACCCGCGCATGAGCAGCACCCGCGCGGCGGCGCCTGTCAGCACCCGGACGATCGCGACCGGCGGGTTCTCACTGCGGGTCCGGGTACAGGGCACGGGCGAGCCGTTGCTGCTGCTCAACGGGCTGACCCGTCCGTTGGAGAGCTGGGCGCCGTTCACGCAGGCCCTGCACGGCCGTACGGTCATCAGCTTCGACGCGCCGGGCGTCGGGGCCAGCCCGGCGCCGCTGACACCGCTGACGATGCCGACGCTGGCCCGTCTGGGCGCAGCGGTGCTCGACGAGGCCGGGGTGGAGCGGGCCGACGTCCTGGGGTTCTCCCACGGCGGCGCCATCGCCCAGCAGCTGGCCGCCGACGCCCCGGAACGAGTGCGCCGACTGGTGCTGGTGTCGACGTCGTGCGGCGTCGGCGCCGAGGCCGGCCGCCGGGCCTCGTTGCGCGCGCTTGCCGAGCCTCAGCACGCCCGCACCTGGCCACGCCCGGACGTCATCGGGGTCATGTGGCACGCGCTGGCGATCTCGACCTGGTCGAGCATCCCCTTCCTGGGCTCGATCGCGGCCCCGACGTTGGTTGTCAGCGGCGACCACGACCGCGTCGTGCCGCTCTCCAACAGCCGGCTGCTGGCCCGTCGGATCCGCACCGCCGAGCTGGTCCTGCTGCCCGCGGGCCACGACCTCCAGCGCACCGGCCCCGCGCGACTCCTCGCCGACGCGGTCGACGAGTTCCTGCTACCGAAGGGTTCCTGACCGTGCCTGAGCTGCGTTTCGACGGACGCGTCGCCATCGTCACCGGCGCCGGTGGCGGCCTCGGCCGTTCGCACGCCCTGGCGCTGGCCGAACGCGGGGCGATGGTGCTGGTGAACGACCTCGGTGGTGCCGTGGACGGCAGCGGCGGGTCGAGCTCCGCGGCTGAGCGCGTGGTCGACGAGATCACCGCGTTCGGGGGCCAGGCGGCGGCCAACCACGACAGCGTCGCCACCGCCGAGGGTGGTGAGGCCATCGTGCAGGCGGCACTCACGGCTTTCGGTCGGGTCGACATCGTCGTCAACAACGCCGGCATCCTGCGCGACAAAGCGTTCCACAAGATGGACGCCGCGATGATCGACGCCGTGATCGACGTCCACCTCAAAGGCGCGATGTTCGTCAGCCAGCCGGCATACCGGCTGATGCGGGAGCAGGGCTACGGCCGGATCGTGAACACCACCTCGGCGTCCGGGCTGTTCGGGAACTTCGGCCAGGCCAACTACGGTGCCGCGAAGGCCGGTCTCGCGGGCCTGACCCGGGTGCTCTCGATCGAGGGCGCGGGCCACGGGATCCGGGTCAACGCCATCGCGCCGATCGCGGCGACCCGGATGACCGACGAGCTCCTCGGTGATCTCTCCGCGAGGGTTTCGCCCGAGACAGTGAGCCCGCTGGTCGTCTACCTCGCCTCGAAGGAGTGCACGGTGAACGGCCACATCTACTCGGTGGCGGGCGGCCGGGTGGCCCGGATCTTCATCGGCGAGACGGAGGGCGTCGTGCTGCGCGACAACACCCCCGAGGCCGTCCGGGCGCACCTCGCCGACATCGACGAGCTGGACGTCGGCGACTTCCACCAGCCCGCGTCGCTGGACGCCGAGACGACGGTGATCGCGAAGGCGCTGTTCGAGACGACCTGACCGTCGGGCCGAGCGGACGCTCAGCCGAAGGCCAGCCGCACGTCGTCGGACGACGGCTCCGGGAGCGTCGCGTCCGCGAGTGCGGTCGGAACGCCATCGAGTGGTGATGTCGGCTCCAGTGCGACGACCGCGGGGTCGATGCGCAGCACGCAGTAGCCGGCGACGGCGCCCGCGCCGAAGCCCGGTGTGAAGACCCGGACCGGCTCGGTGATGACGCCGTCGCGGACGGCATCGTGGATGGCCAGTGGGATGCTCGCCGACGACGCGTTGCCGACGCGCTCGATGTTGAAGTAGAGGCTGCTGGCGGACAGCCCGGCGTCCAGCGCGAGCTGGGTGACCATCGTCTTGTTGGCCTGGTGGGGGACGGTGAGGTCGATGCTCGCCAGCAGGGAGGCCTTGGCGCCGTCCGGGTCCGGTAGCGCCGTGAGCTCCCCGATCATCTGGGTGAGGTAGCGCCCCGCGAGCGCCTTCACCTCCGGCCCGTAGACGGTGATGTTGTTGTCGAACTCGGGGTTGGGCCAGATGATCGAGTTCACCTGGCTCGCCGGTCCGCTGGCGTAGGTCTGCAGGAATTCGATGTCCGGCGGCGAACCGGGGGGCGCGACTCCGACCACCATCGCTGCGGCGCCGTCACCGAAGATCATTCGGGATGGCCGGACGTTGCCGATCTTGTCGGAGAACTTCTCCACGCAGATGACGAGCACCGGTCGCTGGACCTCCTGCAGGATCCGGGTGGCGTCGGACAGCCCGTAGGGGAGGCCGGCGCATGCCGCGACGATGTCGCAGGACGCGTGGGTCTGGAAGATGCCGAGCTGCCCGGAGATCCAGGTGGCCACCGACGGGATCATCCGGGTGCTGGTGCAGGTGCACACCAGGACCGCCCCGATGTCCTCCGGGCCGCGGCCTGCGTGGGCCATCGCCGCCCGGGCCGCCTGCAGCGCGATCTCTTCGAGGGTGCGTGCGGTGTACCGGCGGGCCTCGATACCGGTCTTGTCGGCGATCTCGGCCGCCGTCATCGGCGACCAGTTGTACGCGGCGTTGCGGATGAGGTCGTCGTTCGTGCATGCCAGCTCGCCGTGAACGACGGCCAGTGCCTCTATCCGTGGCTGCACTGCGAAGTGCGACCGGACGTCGACTGGCGGGTAGGGGCGGACCGGCGCGACGGCCTCCGGTGCCTCGGTGGCCGTCCTGGCGACGGCGGGCGTAACGCCTGCGTGGAGGCGACGGAGGAAGTGTCGTACCTCAAGGTCGCGCGGGTGGAAAGCCACGACGTAGTCGTCGTCGCGCAGCGCGCCGACCTCGACGAGTTCGGCCGAGGATCGGTCCCACGGGTACTGGTTGTGCAGCACCATGGCCCAGCGGTTCAGGGCCTCGAGCTCGGGCACTTCCTCGGCGCAGTCGACGATGTCGCTGAAGTCGTAGGTGGGATAGTCGGCGTCGTACGTCGGCAGCCGGAACGTCAGGTTGGTGGGGTCCTGCAGGATCTCGGCCACGGTGGGCTTGATCGTCGGTAGCTCGCTGGCGTGGTGTTTGCGGTGCCGGAACACGTCGAAGAGGATCCCGAACACGCGGTCCTCGACCTCTCGGTCCCAGCTCGCCGGCAACGTCTCATAGGCGCCCTGCACTGCGGCGACCTTGTGGTCGCCGTCCTCCCACGGGGTCAGGACCGGCAGGAACACGTCGTCGCGCTTACGGGGCACGTCACCCCACCGGGTGGGTCGCTTCTCGTACAGCGTCATCGCGAATCTGTTGGTCCAGAAGAGGTTCAGCGCGATGTCCCGCATCAGCTCGTACCTGCTGGAGTAGTCGCCCACCTCGACCCGGTGCAGGATCTCGGTTCCCGTGGGTGCCTTCACCTCGAAGTCCCGCCGGATCACCCGATCCAGCTGCTCGACGCTGTGCATGACGGAGAGGTCGAGCTCAGGGACGAAGTTGGAGGGGAACACGATCCGGCCGTGCTGGTTGACCACGAACGGCTGCATGAGGTTCCGATCATCGTGGCGGATCGCACCGACCTCGCCACCTCGACCATAAGCGGGGTATCCCGGAAAGGACCCGCCCGGTGAGAGATCCTTTGTCGTTCGGGACTTTTCGGGACCTTCGGCAGAGCGCCGTACGCCGTCGTGAACGGTACGTTCCAAGCACAAGAGTGATGCAGGTTGCCCACGCTGCCACGAGGCGTCGACACCTGGACGACTTCGGGCAGGTAGGCGAGGACATGGCAGACATGACAGGCCAGGTAGCCCTGGTGACCGGCGGAGTACGAGGGATCGGGCTTGCGATCGCCGATCGACTGGCGGGGCGCGGCGTCACGGTGGCGGCGGGCTACTCCCGGGACAAGGACACGGCCCAGCTCTTCCTGGACAAGTACGGCGACACCGGTGCGACAGTGCACCAGGGGAACATCGGCTCCAACGAGGACTGCCAGCGGGTCGTCAGTGAGGTTCTCGAGCAGCACGGGCGGGTGGACGTCCTGGTGAACAACGCAGGCATTACGATCGACAAGACCGTGCGGAAGATGACCCCCGACGACTGGGACCGGGTCGTGCGCGTCGACCTCTCCGGCTCGTTCTACCTGTGCCACGCCGTGCTGCAGCACATGCTGGATCGCGGCTCGGGCCGCATCATCAACATCAGCTCGGTGATCGGCTCGTCGGGCAACATCGGTCAGGCCAATTATGCGGCCGCGAAGGCCGGCGTGTTCGGTCTCACGATGAGCCTGGCGCTCGAGACCGCCCGCAAGGGCATCACGGTGAACTCGGTGACCCCCGGCTTCATCAGCACCGACATGACGGCAGCGGTCCCGGCGGAGGCGATGGAGAAGGTCGTCGCCAAGATCCCGGCCGGCCGTCTCGGCCAGCCCGACGAGGTGGCCAGGGTGGTGGAGTTCCTTGCCGACCCCGAGTCCGGCTACATCACCGGCCAGGTGTTCGGCGTCAACGGCGGTCTCTACATGTGACAGTGACCGCGCGGCGTCGCAACCCGCTCGGGCTCGCGCGCCGGTGGATCAGGCCTGTCGGCACGACGACGACCTTATTGGTTTATCCGCTGGCCTTGCGTTGGGGGTTGAACGAGCCGCCTGAGGTGATCAGGCGCCCGTTCGGGACCGGCCTGGTTGCCGTATCGGTGAGTCGCGGGAACGCGTTCTCCTTGCACATCGCACGCCGTGACAGTGAACCGCACCGTGCCGCCGTCCGTTCTGCCCGGACGAGGACCTCGTTGCCCAGGCCTCACCGAGCCCAGCCGGTAGAAGAACCACGGACAGCGGATCATGCCGGGTGCGGTAGGTCATGCGCCAGCTCAGTTCCAACGAGCCGGTTGACGTCACTCGACCAACGGGGACATGTCCCGGCTAGCCGACGGGCCGAGCGGACATGCCCCCCACGCATGGAAAGGTCCCCGAGGATTTCCGTGGGCCGGCGGCCGATCACGTCGAGACTGCGAGATGGGCCGGCCTCTCCCGGCGCGATCCGCAGTCGACGTCAAGGGCAGTCTGCTTTACGCCGGCGAGGACCGGAGCACCCTCGACGGGGGCGGGGACTTTCCGTGGCCATGTGAAAGTCCACCGCCACCGCCACCGTCACCGCTCATGGCCTCAGCTCCCGGCAGACACGACGGGACGCGAGGTTGCCGGCGCAGCGCCTGGCCGAGACCGATCGCGACCTGCTGGCAGCTCCGTTGCCGTCGCTGCGCAAGGTCGACAAGCGGTCGGTCCTGCGTCCGGTTCGCAGCGCCCGCTACCCGGTGCCGAAGCGGATGCTCGGCAACACCCTGCAGATCCTGGCCAACCCCGCCGGGGGGGGATCCTTATCCCTGGGATCGTTGAGGACCTCGCCGGGACCCTCTGGTGGCACCCGGGGAAGTGAGCATCCGTCCCGACTCAGGTGACCCGGATTTCCTGATGCATGCCGTTGGCGTAGTGGTTGCGCAGGTTGCAGACCAGCTCGTATCGCCCCGGCGCCAGCGTGAGCGTCGTCCAGCCCACGGTGCCCGCGCGGATGCCCTCACCGATTCCGGCGCTGCAGCTGGCAGACGCCTCACCCAGGTCGCCCTCCTCGTCGACCTCCCCGTCCGCGTGCACGGGCCGCTGCCCGGCCCGCTGGCCCGCAGCCAGCGGCAGAACCACCAGCTCATGCGTGCGCCATCCCCGATTCGTCGCAACCAGGCTGACGGTGCCGGCGGCAAAGGCTCTGGGTGCCGCCCGCAGCATCATCCGCTCGCCGAGCGCAGCGGTGCCGCCCCTCATCCGGGTCATGCCCATGTCGCCGAGCCTCACGGTGACCAGTTGGCCGGGTAGGGCGCCGGGGGCTGGGCAGGACACCTTCGAGAAGTGGTAGCCCGAGGCGCCACCCATCATCCCGTGGCCGGACTGGGAGCCGGTGCCACTCTGGGCGTTGCCGCCGGCACCGCAGGCGGCCAGAACGAGGCTCGCGACAACAACGACGACGGCCAACGACGCAGTCGACCTCGGGAGCTGTTTCACCGGTTCAGTAGACACACGCACGCGCCGGCACTGGCAGGGTCGTAGGTCCCGTCACTACGCGCAGGAGTAGATCGGCCTCTCCGTCCAGGCTTGCTCGCGCGCGCTGGGTGACGGCTGTTGCCTGGTCGCGTGGTCCGCTGGCGCAGCGCAGCGCAGCGAAGAGATGAGCAGGGACACACAAGGCCGGGCGGTTCAGGGTCCGCGTCACGTCGAGCTGTACGCCGACGCGTCGCGGCAGCTGCCCAACGCCGACCCGACCGGCCGGTCGCTGTTGGTCTCCTGCGGGTCCGCCCTGTTCAACCTGCGCGTGGCCGCTGAACACCTCGGCTTCCACCCCCGGGTCCGGGCACTCCCCGACGACGCGGACCCGACGTTGGTCGCCGTCACCGAGGTCGACCACCCGCATCCGCGTCCGAGCGGTCTCGACGGTTACCACCCTGCGATCTCAGTCCTGTCCACGGCTCACGACAGGCCCACCGACTGGGTCCGGGCCGGGCAGGCACTGGAACGGCTGCTGTTGGAGGCGACTCGGGCCGGCGTGTCGGCTTCGTTCCTGAACCAGCCCTCGAACAGGACGAGCTTCGCTGGCTCGTCCGGTCCCCGGCGACCGGCGTCGGGCACCCGCAGATGATCCTGCGGCTCGGGGACGGTGAGCACGTGCCGGCCACCCCACGGCGGCGCCTCACGGCGGTGCAGCGCGCGCCCCGGGCGGCCTGGGTCGCTCGTGATGACTGGCTCCCCGGCGCGAGAGTACCGCTACCCCGGCGGGTGGCGCCACGGCGCCATTCAGGAGTGCGCCGGTGACGCGCCTGCCGGTGACAACCGTCAGAGGGAGGCGCACCGCCACGTCGTTCGCGCCCGGCGCGAACGGCTCGACCAGGCCGTAGATGACCGCCCGCTGGACCGGGTCGGTGACGACCTCAGCGATGCCGGTGACGACGACGCTCCACCCCCTGCGTGCGACGGGGTCGACGTCGTCGGCCTCGAACGCCAGGACGCCGCCATCGGCAGCCGATGCCAGACGTGTGTCAGCACCGGTTCGCATCACGACCGCGTCACCATGGACGGCGAACGTGATCGGCACGACCGCCGGAAGCGCTGCGACCGTGAACACGACACGGCCCACCGCGGCACTGGCCAGCAGCGCCACGGCATCACGGGCCGGCAGTGTCTCCATGGCCGGCTCTTCTCCAGACACGGGCCAACTGTGAGCGGCACCTCGCCTCCACGGCAGGGCCGAAAGTCCCGACTTGGCGGTACTGACGGTTGCCTGGACGGCCAGACAAGGCGTGCGCCGGCGAGGTCACGGACCGGCTCCGGACGCCGGACGCGGACTTGGGCACCTGACGAAGGAAGATCATCGATCGGCCTCCGCCTGACCGGCCCGCCGCGTGCCGCGACGATGCGCACCGTCCGGTCCGAGACCTCCTGACGTCACAAGTGCGAACCCGGTCCGGGGGACGGCGCCGCCCACCAGTCCGGATACGTCATCCGCCGCCCGCTCGCGCAGCTACGCATCGCGCTACCACCCGGTGCGTCCCAGCATCCCGGTGTGGCTGCCCCGCTTCAGGACCCTGCCGTCGGCGAGCACGACGATCTGGCCGACGGCCGCCCGGCCTCGCCGCCGGTAGGTCACCAGCAGGGTGGCGCGCCCCGCGCGTGACGTCGAGCAAGGTCGGCGACCAGGGCGTCGGCGGTCTCCCGGTCGAGGTCTTCTAGCACGACGACCGGGAAGACGGCGAGTAGGACCCGGGCGAGACCAGGTGACGCTGGCCGCCCGACATCCGGCCGCCGTGCTCCCCGACCGGGGTGTCGAGGCCGTCGGGCAGCCAGTCGACCCAGTCGAGCGACCGCGCTGCCGGCAACGCGTCGCGGAGCTCGTCGCCGGTCGCATCGGGGCGTGCGAGGCGGACGCTCTCCCACACCGTGGAGTCGAAGATGTGCGCGTCCTGCGCAACCAGCCCGAGGACCCGGCGGACCGTATCGCCGTCGAGGCCTCGCAGGTCCACGCCCGAGGACGTCACCCGCCCGGCCGACGGCTCGAGGAACCGGAGCAGCACCATTCGCCGCAGTCGTCTTGCCGCCGCCGCTCTCCCCGACGAGCGCCACCCGACGACCCGGTGTCAGCTCAAGGTTGAGCCCCGCCAGCGCCTCCGGTCCCTCGGTGCTCGAGTTCGACCTGCTCGCGGCCCTTGGCCGCCCGGTGCCGGTCCTCTCGTCGCGGGTCGCCTGCAAGCCGTGCACCGTGGAGAGCAACATCGGCGCGGCCCCCGGATTCGCGGCCAACGATCCGACCGCCTCGGAACCGTCCGTTATGCACCTGCGACCGGTGGCGCCGAAGGACCTGCGCCCACCAGCCAGTCCAGCGCGTCCCGGGCCGACCAACCTCCGGGGCGCGACTCCGCGAGCCGACGCGCCCCGTCGAGGTCCGCCCCGAGGGTGACCAGCGGTTGCTCCGTGTAGCCGTCGAGCCGGGTCTGCGCCAGGTCGACGTTCGCCGTCAGGCTGTTGCACAGGCACGCCCGCCCCGTCGTGTCCTCCAGCGCGCCACCCTTGGTGGCAAAGGTGTGGACTGGCTCGGCCGGGCAGCGGTAGCCGATCTCGCCGCCGGCCCGCAGGAACGGTGTGCGCAGGTACCCGAGGTCGCACAACCGCGGCCTTGCGGCCCGAGCCACGGGGTTGGACAGGCTGCCCGGCAACTGGACGACCTTGAAGGGAAACCCGGTTGGCGAGGCCGCGGCGTCGGTACGCACCTCCAGGGTGCCATCCCGCAGCTGGGACACCAGCTCCGCACGCAGGTGAGGCGCCAACCCGGACTCCGCGCTCAGCGCGAACAACGTGCCCACCTGCACGCCAGATGCTCCCGTTGCGAGGGCTGCCGCCAGCTGCTCGGGGGTTCCGTAGGCGCCGGCCAGCCAGAACGGCAGTCCGAGCGCGGCGACCTTGTCGAGGTCAGCGTCGTCGCGGGGGCCGAACACGGGCTGTCCGAGCTCGTCGAGCGTGGGGCGGCCGCGCGGCGGGGCGTTGTGGCCGCCGGCGCGCGGACCCTCGATGACGAACCCGTCGGGGCGGATGTGCTCATCGCGGGCGAGGTAGGCGGCCAGTACGTGCGCTGAGACGATGGCGAGGAACAGCGGGCGCACCAGCGGCGGCAGGCTCGTCCCGAGCAGGTCGCGCGGATCCAGCTCGACGGTGTGACTGCCTTCGGCGGCACCCACGACGTCGACAGACAAGCGCACGGTGTCATGGCCGGCCAGCCGGTCCAGCAGCGCCGGGATGTCCCGGGGGATACCGGCCCCCATCAGCACGACGTCGACCCCGGCCAGCATCGCGCCGTACGCCGCCGCAGGGGTCGCCATCTGCACCTTCTCGAGGTAGTTCACGCCGACCGCGCCGTCGTGACCCTCCTTCGCCAGCCACACCTCGACGAAGTTGCCGAGCACCGCCAACTCCTGCGCCGGCCGACTCTGGCGCAACGCGAGCCGCGGGACAGGCCGGTACGGCGTGCCCGTCGGACGCCCACCAGGGCGCAAATACCGCACGACGGCTCGCGCGGCCACGTCCGGAACCGGGAAGGCCGCGAGCGCGCGGCGGACGTCCCCGCCCGGGTCCCCGTCCTGGAGACGACGGGCCAAAACGGCATCCAGGGCGACTCCCGAGACCACGCCGAGCTGACCGGCACGGGCCACGGCCGAAGCGAGTTGCCAGGAGGACACCGCGACCCCCATGCCTCCCTGGATCACCAACGGAAGGGGCCGCCGGTGTGCAGGTGTTCGGAACCTCGGGACGGCGGTCGAAGTCGCCACGGGCTGACCTCTCAATGGTTACGGTAACGAAGGTTACGGAACCGTAGGTTCGCTGCCGGGGGACGCGCCCGACCAGGGACGAACGTCCCGGGCTTCCCGGGTTCAGCTGGTCGGTGCCGCCAGTGCCGCCGCCAGCCGCCGGCCGGCCTCGTCCGCGATCGGCCGCAGCTCGGCACGCTCCGGCACGGCGACCACCACCTGGGGGTCCAGCACCTCGACCACGGTGACGGCGTCGGCCCGGCGCACAACGACGTCGCACGGCAGCAGCAGCCCAATCGAGCGGTCCACTGCCAGCACCTGGTGCGCCAACGACGGGTTGCAGGCACCGAGAATGCGATAGTCCTCCATCTCCTCACCCAGCTTGGCCTTCAGGGTGGCCGGACGTCGATCTCGGTCAGCACGCCGAAGCCCTGCTCAGCGAGCACCTCACGGACCCGGGTCACGGCCTGCTCGTAGGGCAGGTCGAGCCGGACGCTGTCGAAGTACTTCATGCCCGTTGCTCACCGGGTGGCCGGCCTTGCCGGCTGGGCCGCGCGCCGCTCCTGCGGTTCAGCAGGAGGTACCGTCCCACCCTGCGGCACCTCGGTGCATCACGCCCGGGTTCATGTCGCCGTCGAAGCCCATCACCTGCGCGCACATAGCCACGTGCTGCCCGAAACCGGGCACCTGCGATGTCGGCTGGGCGCTGGCGGCGGCCGGCGTGGCCAGCACCAGGCCGAGGGTGGCCGGCAGCGATAGCAGGGCAAGGCGAACGGTTCTGGTCATCAAGGACCTCCACGGTCTGATCATCGAGCTCGTGCCCGCGGTCTGCGGCCGAGCGGGGCCTCCGCGGCCCTTCGCGGCGGTGAGCCGCCCGTGGTTCAACCCTGGCCGTCAGGGGGCCCAACGGTCAGAGCCATAGGTCCCGCCCGGACGTGGCACTTGGGGCCCCCGGCGACTGGGCTGCTGGCGGCTGAGTGAGGGAAGTCGCGGGGCGCCGTGGGCGGGTTGTCACCGGCGCCGCTGATCGCCGGCCCGACAACGAACGCCGAGAGCGAGAACACGAGCGCGAAGACGAGAGGGCCGACGGCTGGCGCCCGCCAGGTTCCCGAACCTCAGGTGTGTCTTGGTCACGGTTGGCCCCATCAGGATCGTCAGGGCCACCACGGCCAGCAGGATGATCAGGCCGAGCACGATGGCCACCGGCCGGCGCCGCCAGTGCCGGTCTGGGTTGCGGTCCACGAACGGCAGGATCGCCAGCAGCAGGAAGAGCGCGCGCCCGCCGTAGAGGATCCAGGACAGACCTAACCAGTGCTCCAGTGTGAACAGCCACCAGAAGTTCCACGACCGCTTGGTGATCTCCAAGCCCGCCACCGGCGCCGGTCACGATCACGATCGGCCGTCCGCGCAAAGCACCCCGAAGGCCCCGGACATGCGCATCGCTGCCCGACGGATGTCACTGTCCCGGAGATCGGCGACGAGGTGGCTGCCGCGCAGGCTCCGCACGCGCTGGCCGACGCCGTGCGGGACGCCGCTGCGCACGACGTCGAGGCCATCGAGCACCGGGCGGTGCACCTGACCTTCGAAAGCGCCGTCATCTCGCGCAACCTGGCGCGGACCGGCCTCATGTGGCGGTCACGAGGTGACTTTCGACCCTGACCGCTGCCCGCCACAGGCGCTAGACATTTGTGAGGTGACTCGGTGCCGACAGCAGGAGGCAGCAGATGGATACTCCCGACGACGTCGCGGCGTCTATCCGTCACGACCAGGTCGACGACCTCGGGCCGACGAAACAGCCGACCGACCACCGAGGCCTGCGCGTGCTCGACCTCGAGGAATGCCTGGACCGGCTGCGGGCGACGCCGGTGGGGCGGCTGGCCTTCATGAACGAGGGCGAGCCCGTCGTGTTCCCGGTCAACCACGCTATCGATGGGGTCGATGTTGTCTTCCGCACCTCGTGGGGCTCCAAGCTCCAGGTGGCCGAGACCTCGGGCACTGTCGCCTACGAGGTCGACGGCTACGACAGCCCGACCGAGAGTGGCTGGAGCGTCGTCGTGAAGGGCACCGCCCAACTCGTGTACGAAAGCGGCGACACCGACCGCTACGACCAGCTCGGGCTGCGGTCGTGGCCCGACCGCGAGGGCCTCGGATTCTGGGTGCGGGTCCGTCCGGGCGAGATCACGGGGCGCGAGGTCATCCCACCACCCGGCTGACCTCCCACGACCGGGCATCATCGGCAGGCTGCTGCTGGCGACCGCGGCGGGTGTTGGCGGTCACGCAGCAGGCGGCTTCATCATGAAACAGGTGCGACGCAAAGTTCAGAGCGGGAATGCCGCTGAGGTGGATGCCGGCGACGGCGAGCGTACCGCCACGGTCGAGTGGGTCCGGCGTCTCCGCGGAGCACCTGCAAGCCCACCTCGACGAGTTCACCTTCCGCTTCAACCGCCGTCACTCGCGCGCCCGCGGGGTGCTGTTCTTCCGGCTGCTCGAAGGCGCCGTGACCGCGCCACCGACAACCATGCGTCAGCTCATTAAGGTCCCAAACCGCCCACCCCGTGCGACTGCCCGGCCCAGCAAGCCCGTGTGGCCGGAAAGCCTTGGGGCAGAGCCCGTTGATCGTCCCTGGCGCGACACCTGACGGTCCGAAGTACTGCCGTGATCCGGATAGCCCTCTTCTGCGAACACCACGGATCGCATCGTGCCGCGAACTGATCAGCGTCCCTTGACCCGGTCTTTGCTGCGCGGTGGAGACCTCTGATAGCCCCCGTCCTCCCCGGCCGGACGCGGTGCACCGCCGCCATCACCGGATGCGTTCGCCGGAAGCGGATTCGTTTGAGCGGATTGCCGAGTGGGCTGTGCCACATGGCGATACAGGATGGCCACGACGGCCGTGAGCGTGACGACCCAGGCAAGTCCGCCGATCAGGGGCAGGGTTTCGTCGAAGGTTCTGGTGAGTGCGCCGTCGAGGAGGACCCGGGAGCCGCCGTAGCCGGGGAGGAACTTGGAAAATGTGGTCGGTTCGGGGTGCAACATGGGGCTTTGCGCGATGCCGATGTCGAGGAAGGGCAGGAGGAACGCGACGAACACACCGCCGACACGGCCGAAGATCGGCGCGAGCAGCGCGCCGATGAGGGCGTAGGTGAAGGCGAGCAACAGGTTCGCGGCGGCATAGGTGGACCACTGGGTGGGATGGAAGACCAGCGCGGTGGTGGCTATGGACACGACGGTGGCGGACAGGGCCAGGACAGCGAGCACGCCGAGTCGGGCGCCAAGTAGGGCACCAGGAGGGAGGCCGGCCAACACAGCGCGGCGGTCGCCGTCGCGGCTGTCGAAGAGCACGAACATGCCTACGAGCGCAGCAAGTGAGGCGATAGCGATGGGAGCCATCGTCGCGCCGTGTACGTCGGGCATAGGCAAAGACCGCGCCAGGCTGCGGCCGTGCTCCCGGAGCGTCAGGACGATCGGCTTGTCGGGGGTGACGGCATCCGCGGTGAGGATGAACACCGCCGGGACGACGACGAACAGCACCCACTGGACGCGGTTGCGACGAGCGTCGCGCCAGACGGCCCGGCCGGCCGCAGTTAACCCCACCCGGCGACCGTGCGGGTCTGCGGAACGAACGCGGAGCTGTAAGGACCGTGTCCGGGAGGCGGCCAGCACCCACGCGCCGACGACCGCCGCTACCGTCGCGGCCAGGCCCCAACCAAGGTCGCCGATCCGGCCACCGTGCCCGGAGGGCAGGTCAACCATCCACAGCGTCACGAAGTGGGTGGGAAACCCACGAGTCGCGACCCGGTCCGCGGCCCCCATGGCCGGCCCGAAGAACACGTCGAAGATCCAGATGAACAGAACGATGACGGTGCCGTTGACCGGGTTGCTGGTGAGCGAGCCGACGGCGGCTCCGATCGCGACGTAGATGACTGCGAACATCAGTGTTCCCAGGACGGCCCGCGTCGGATGGTCGATGCCGGTGCGGGCGGCGAGGGCGAGCAGAGCGGCGGCGCTAGCCAGGACCGCGAGGACCATCCCAGTGATCAGTCGGGCTCCGACGAGGCGCCCGGGAGCGAGCCCGGCGATGACGACGCGGCGGTCGGTGTCGCGGGTCGCTGCGGTCTGGAAGTACATAGCGATGCCGCCCAGGAACGCCGCCGCCCAGCCGGCGGTCGCGGTCTCCACCGCGGGGCCGCCGACGCCCCCGAGCAGCTTGGCGGAATCGGCCATGCTGCCGGCAACGACGACGACGAAGACGGTCGGCACGACGACGAGCAGTAGCAGGTTGACCGGGTTGCGGGCATAGTCGGTGAGGAAGCGGCGGACGAACACGATGGTGGTCATCGCGGCACCGCGCGACCGTCCTTGACTTCGACGATGCGGTCGAAGCGGTCCTCGTCGACGACGAAGTGGCTGACGATGAGCACGGTGCGGCCCTGATCGCGGCGCTCGGCGACCAGGGTCCAAAACTTCTGGTAGGTGTCCCAGTCGAACCCTGCGTAGGGCTCGTCCAGCAGGAGCAGGTTGGGGTCGGCGAGCAGTGCGATGCCCAGGTTGAGCTTGGCCAGCGTGCCGCCGGAGAGCTGGTCGGCCCGGGTTCCTGCGTAGCCGGCGAAACCGAGCGACTCGTACAGCGCGTCGCGGGAGCCGATGATCGCGCGGTCGGTCATCGCGTAGGCGTGGCCGAACAGGTCGAAGTGCTCGTCGCAGGTAAGGCGTGCGTAGACCAGTGGCTGTTGCGGGCAGTACCCGAGCCGGCCGGTACGGGTCACGCTGCCGTTGTCCGCGTGCAGTGCACCGACGAGGATCTTCATCAGGGTGCTCTTGCCCGAGCCGTTCTCCCCGACCAGCCCAACCACCTCACCGGCGCGCAGGGTGAGATCGGCCCCGCGCAGCACTGGGTGAGTCCGCCGCATCGGCCACACGCCGCGGCGGTAGGACTTGACCAGTCCGACAGCTTCGAGCAACGTGGCCGCCCGTTGGTCGTCGGAGTGCGCAGGTCTGCGTTCAGGCCGCTTCTGCGTGGTCGGCATCTCGGCCTGGGATGGGCTCATGTCCGGCCTGCCAGCTGCGTCGGAGTCGGCGGTACACCGACGTCGGGCCGGTGTGGGCGAAGTCGGTGGACGTGCGCCGCGTATGCGGGCCACTCGTCGGGGAAGCGGGCGGCAACCTCGAGCTCCTCGGTGCGAGCCAATCGCCAGTACACATAGACCAGGACCGGGAACATCACCAGGGTGGGGATGGTAGGCCACTGCAGCAGGAACCCCACCATGATCGCGAGAAAGCCCAGGTACTGCGGGTGACGGACCCATGCGTAGGGACCGGTGGTGGCGAGCCGGTCGCTCTTAGCCCTGATCCACCGATGATCTTGGGGTTGTCAGCGGGTCGGAACACGAAGATGCCCTTGCGTGGCAACAGAATCGGGCTTGCGAAGGACCGAATCTGACTGCTCACGAAGGGCATCTCGTAGATGCGACTCTCTCA
>JBBRVW010000047.1:0-29065 GCA_038246545.1 Actinomycetes bacterium
GGACCTGACGCCCGCGCGGGCCGGGGTGGTTCCCGGCCCGGCGGGCGTTTGGGCGTTCGGCCGCGGTCACAGATCCGCGGCCTCGAGCACCTTCTCTGTGGTGAGGCGCCGGAGATCCGGCACCCGGAGGAGGCAGACATGCGCACCCGCGGGCCCGCCGAGCAGTGCCGTCCGCCAGTCGGCGGCCCACGTGCGGGCCGGGGTGTACGCGCCGGCAGCCGGCCGCCCCTCCGGCCCGCGTCCACTCACCGACTAGTTCGTGAAGGCAGGTGCCCATCCGTCATGGTCCACGGCGTCACCTCCTGCGTCACCGTGCGCTGCGACCGCTGCCACGACGCCGCGCGCGGCGTCGACGGCCGCCCCGGGCACTGGTCGGTCGACGAGCAATCCGGGACGTGTCCGGCCTGTGTGGCCGTCCCGACCTGCCTGCACCGTGGCCACGACTGGGCCTGCTGGCAGAGCATGCGGCTGCTCGGCGAACCATCCCTCGTTATGCGGCTGTGCCTGCGCTGCGGCCGAGACGAGGTCACCGGCACCGACACCCTCACCCACGCCCCGGCCTTCGTCTGGGGCACTCCATGACCGGGTGGATGCGCGTCACCACCGCCAGCGGCTACGCCGTGTTCGCGACGCCAGCGCTGTTCGCGGCCGTCGCACTGGCCGCCACCGTCGCCTGGTTCGGTCCGGCGGCCGCGCTGGCCGCGACCGTGTTGCCGCTGGCATGGCTGCTCGCGCCGCTGGCCCTGTGGACCGGCTACTGCCGGCACCACCCGTCCACGGGGCGCGCCGCCGCGCCCTGGGCAGGACTAGGACTGGTCGTGGTGGCCATGTTGGCAGCCAGCCCGATCTGGTTCTGGTCCCTGCCCGCAGCCGTCGTCGTGGTCGCCGAGCTGCGCCGCGCCGTCCTCACCGGCCACGCCGCCTGCCCGGCGGCCGCCGCCCCAGCGCTGTCGCCGGCCGGTAGGCCTCACCCGCCCCGGCGGGCGCCATGTGCCTACCCGCCGCGATGCAGTTGGTGGACCGTCGCCGGCCCTGCCGGTGACGACCGCTGCACCATCCCCCCAACCTGGGTCGCCGCAGGCCCGGCCGGCCGCCGCGTCCTCACCTGCAACGAGCACCGCCCGCTGCTCGCCGTCGAACGACCCCACGCGAGTTGGCGGCCCCTCGCCGTCGGCACGGCCGATCACCCACCAGGCCACATGGTCGCGGCGCACCCAACCGGCTCGCAGGGGGCGGGCCGGTGACCGCGAACCTGACCATGCACGACTTGTTCTCCGGTGCCGGCGGCTCGACCAGCGGGGCGGTCGACGTGCCAGGGGTCGCCGTTCGGCTCGCGGTGAATCATTCGCGGCTGGCCGTGGACTCCCACAACCAGAACCATCCCGACACCGACCACCTGTGCGCCAACGTCAGCGAAACCGACCCGCGCTACCTGCCGAGGGCGGACCTGCTGTGGGCCTCCCCGGAGTGCGTCAACCACTCCCAGGCCAAGGGCGTCAAGCGGGCGCCGCAGATGATGCTCGGTGAGAACGGTCGGCTGCCCGACGAGGCCGCGGTCCGGTCGAGGGCGACCATGTGGGACGTGCCCCGGTACGCCGAGGCACACGGATATCGCGGGGTGATCGTCGAGAACGTGACCGACGCCCGCTGGTGGGTCTTGTGGCCGGCCTGGGTGCAGGCGATGCGCTGCCTGGGCTACGAGCACCGCGTGGTCTACCTCAACTCCGCCTACGCCCAGGCGGGGCGGCTGCCTGCGCCGCAGTCGCGGGACCGCTGTACGTGGTCGTCTGGAAAGCGGGGGAGCGGCGACCCGACTTCGACAAGTGGACCCGCCCGCTGGCCTACTACGGCGTGTGCGAGGAGCCGGTGCGCGCCGTCGCGGATCTCGATCACCCGCCGGTGCAGGCGGAACTCGAGGTCGTTCAGGTCGAGGCAGTCCTTGATCGAGGAACCGGGCTTGTCGAGGGCGATGCCTCGCGCAATGGTACAAAGCGCCGCCCAGAGCTCGTAGAGCCGGCGAAGCTGCAGGTATGCGAGCGCCAGCATCCGGGCCTTGCTCAGCTGCAGCGCCGCGGAGGGCCACACGGCCCCCGCGACGAGGGCCCCGCCGGCGACCACGAGCACGATCTTGGACGCGATGTAGATCTGGCCTCAGGGGCAGCCGATGGTGATGAGATGCAACCCGCTCGTGAGCGGCACGGCCGGCCGGCGGATGCGGCCTACAGACACGTGCCGCGGCCGACGAGTGCCAACGACAGGCCAAGGCCACCCGACGTAGACCAGCGTGTACACCACCCCGGGCCGGCTGCGCCTCAGTCGAATCCTGGCACCGCCGCAACGCGACGCTGACATCGGATGTCAGTGAGAGGTCAGTCGGATGTCAGCCGGACGCCCGCGACGTGGCAGCGGCAGGTGTTGCACTGAACCTGTCGCCGGATCCACCAGCGCACGCGATCCAACGGAGGGAGGGAAAACCCATGCCGAACGCGCACCTTGCCCGACTGTCGTCGGAGATCCTTCAGCTCGAGTCCGAGACCTTCGAGGTCTCCGACTACACCGAGACCAACGACCTGTACCTGATCTCGTCGACCTGTTCCAGCACCACGAGCACCACGAGCTGCTCCGCCTGACCAGACGGTCGGCCCGCCCGGCAGCAGCGTAGGCCCGAGCACCCGGTCCGACCGCTCGAGAGGAGGTGGACAACGATGCAGAACACGATCAACTCCCTAGTCATGGAGATCTCCCAGCTCGAGTCGGAGACCTTCGAGATCGCCGATTACGCGGACACGAACGACCTGTTCGCGATCAAGTCCTGCAGCACGTCCAGCACGTCCAGCACGACCAGCAGCACCTGTGCCTGAGGGCTCGACGCGCGCCGGCGTACGCCGGCGTCCGAGGTGTACGCCGGCGTTCGGCGCGTCCATGTGAGCACGAAGCGGCCCCTGCCGACCGGCAGGCCGGGACGTCGCCCGGTCAGCGCAGCTGGGTCAGCGCGGCGGCGACCAGGGCGCTCACGCCGGTCACGAGCGCCGGGCCAGGAGCAGGGAAGAAGCGCGGCGAGTGGTTGGTCGGCAGCGCCGCGATCCGCTCGGCCGGCGACCCGGGCAGCGCGTCCCACTGGTTGCGGCCTGCGCTGCCGAGCATCCAGTAGGCCAGGGGGACGCCGGGGGCCGCGAAGCGGCCGACATCCTCGGTCGCCATCGCCGGTGGGCACACCACCACCCGGGCCGGCCCGAACTGCTCCCGGTGGGCGGCGGTGACGGTCGCGGTGAGATCCGGGTCTGGTACCAGCACGGGTGAGCGGGACACCTCGTCGACGTCGGGCGGTCGCGGGCAGCCCGATGCGGCGGCCTCTGCGGCGACGATGCGGCGCACCGCCGCCTCGGCCCGCGCCAGGCTGGTCTCGCCGAGCGCGCGGACGGTGACCTCGAGTTCAGCCCGGTCCGCGACCAGGTTGGCGGCGGCACCGGCCCGCAGCAGCCCCACGGAAACCACCACCGGATCGGCGGGCGCCGTCTCGCGCGCCACGATCGTCTGGAGTCGGAGCACGATCGCGGAGGCGGCGACGACCGCGTCGACCCCGCATTGCGGTGCGGCGGCGTGGCCGCCGCTGCCGTGGACGACCACCCGGAGGGTGACGCTCCCGGCGAGCGGCGGACCCGCGGCGTGCGCCACCATGCCCGCCGGCATCGGCGTCAGGTGCTGGGCGAGCACGACCGACGGCGTACCGAACCGGTCGCGGAAGCCGTCTTCGAGCATGGCGCTGGCACCGGACAGGGTCTCCTCGGCAGGCTGCCCGACGACCATCAGCGTTCCCGTCCAGCGCTCGCGGGCCGCGGCGAGCAGCCGGGCCGCCCCGGCGAGCGCGGCGAGGTGCAGGTCGTGGCCGCAGGCGTGCATCGCGCCACCGGTCGCGCTGGCGTAGGGCAACCCGGTCTCCTCGGTCACCGGCAGCGCGTCCAGCTCCGCCCGCATCATCACCGTCGGGCCGGGCCCGTTGGTGAGCAGTCCAACGACACCATGGCCACCGATGCCCGTCGCGACGTCGAGTCCGTCGGATCGCAGCCAGCCGGCCAGTCGTGCGGCGGTGCGCTCCTCCGCCCCGGACAGCTCTGGATGCTGATGGAGGTCCAGGTAGAGCTCGGTCACGGCAGCCAGGACGGAGCGGGGGTCGGGTGCGTCCATGTGTCCTCAGCAGAAGGGATGCGGGACCCGGTGGAGGTCGGCGTCGGTCAGGTCGGCGTCGGTCAGTCCCGCGCGGCGGTGCGCCGTGCGCAGCCGCGGCATCTCCAGCGCGCGCTGGCGGCTCCAGCCAAAGTCGATCGGCAGCAGGCCGGGAGCGATCGTGCGCACCGTGGCGAGTCCGAGCCGCGCCTGCTCCGGCGAGGTCTGCTCGACGACGATGACGTCGCAGCCCGCGGCTGCGATCTCCTGGCAAAGCCGGTCCAGGTCCGTACGGAGGTCGGTGGTCGGCTCCGGGTCGGCGTACGCCTCCGCGCAGGTGAGGACGCGCGCCGGCTCGCGGAAGCGACCGGCGTACGTCGCCGAACCCGGATGGGCGAAGAGCCGAGCGTGGTCGCGCAGCGACCGAACTCGGTCGAAGTCCGCTGCCAGGGCCGCGATCTCGTCGGGGCGCGTCTCGGCGTCGCCACGCAGGTGCGAGATGTAGGTCAGCGCCTCGCAGAGTGCAGCGGTCGCCGCGGCCGCGGGATCCGGCGAGGCGCCGGCGGCGAAGGACAGCGTGCCCGGACCGCCGTCGCGGCGCGCCACCACGGCGCTCACGACGGGCACCGACAGGTCCACCCGACAGTCGACGAGACGCACGTCGTAGCCGTGGAGGGCGGCCCGATCCAGCAGGGCGCGTACGCCGGGAGCGGACAGTGACGCCGGGTCGATCGCGGTGAGCGGCCGACCGGCGTACCACGCCAGCAGGAACGCGTCCCGCTCGACCAACTCCAGCAGCCCGTGCAGCGCCGCCTCCTCGAGACAGCTGCCCGTCGCGCACCCGTTGGAGCACTCGAAGACGAACTCCTCGGCACCAGCCGCGGTGGCGGCACCCGAGCGCGCGCCGTAGTACGTGGAACGCTCCGGCACCAGGATCGGCCGGTCGTCACGGAGCGAGTGCCCCCGCACCCAGGAGATCTCCGCGGTCGGCGAGAAGCGCCGCAGTCCCGGGTCGGTCCGGTATGTCGCGTCGGGGTACTCGCCGCACTCGCGCGGGTCCAGCGCGTGCTCGCCGCGGGCGCGGAGGCCGGCCAGCGACGCCACCACGGCAGGACGCCCGTGCCGCCGCCGCAGGCCGGCGTGGCGCTCCAGACCCTCGAGCAGCCCCAGGTCGCGGCTGGTGCCGAACGAGTCCGCCTTGCCGCTCCAGTCGACGTCGTTGAGCCCGTCCCGGCCCCGCTCAACGAACCGACCGACGACAGTGGCCGTGGTCGGGACGGCCAGATCGGGGAAGGCGCCGGGCCCGAGCACTCCGCAGATCGGGTTCACCAGCGCGCGCACCGGGAGGCCGAGGTCGGTGGCCGGACGCAGCCGGGTGACGGTGCCGGCCGGCTTCGGTCGAGCCCGGAGCCGGATCCCCGGGTCGTCCGTCGGCGACCCGTGTGCGGGGCAGCGAGCCTCGGGCAGCAGGTCGACCGTCTCGACTTGCAGCGTCGTCAGATCCAGCCGGTGCACCGTCGCTGCGAAGTCAACCCCGCCGCGACCCCGACTGTCGTCGTCGGCCAGCGCGCCCAGCAAGGCCCAGGCCGCGTCGGTGAGGAAGTCGACGGCGACCGGCCAGTCGCCGACGGTGGCGCTGGCCGAGCCGGTCTCGAGGGCGTCCCGCTCGGGAAAGGAGCGGAGGCGCTGCCAGCGCAGCGCCAGGCAGAGCCCGCACGCTTCGCCGCCGCGCGGCCCGACGAGGACGGCGTCGGCGGCGACGTGCACGGTGGCGCGCGGCCGCAGCGCCACGTGCGGGTCCTGGTCGCCCGAGACGTCCCCCCGGCCGAGCGGGACCACCACGGGTGCCTCCCGGCCGCCCGGGACCCGCGCCGCCAGGCCGGCGGCGAGGCTCACCGCCGCGGATTCCACCGGAACACCCTCAGCAGCACCGCTGCGAGCACGACGACGTAGCCGACGAGGACGAGGCACGCGGTCGCGGCGGTGCCGAGCGCGTCGCCGCCGTCGATCGCACCCAGGACCGCCTCGTTCATGTAGCGCAACGGCAGAGCCCGCGAGAGGTCCTGCAGGTAGCCGGGCAGCGACGCGAGCGGGATGAACGCCCCGGACAGGAACGCCATCGGCACCATCACGAGATTCGACACCGCGGCGACCGCCTCCGGAGTCTCGGCGAATGTCCCGATCAGCCCGCCGAGGACGAGGAACGCCGCGACGCCGCAGACCATCACCGGCACGAGCACCGGCCAGGTCGCGGCGGGCCGGAGCCCGTAGCTCGGCAGCATCGCGACCCCGACGAAGAGCCCCACCTGGCACACGGCGATGCCGAGGGTGACGAGCAACCGGGAGGCAAGCACTGCGGGCAACCGTGTCGGCGTGAGGCGGATCAGCCGCAGCAGGTCGTCGCGGCGCCACTGCATCAGCGTGAACGCGGTGCCGAACACCGCCGCGTTGGCGACGCCCCACGACAGGACGCCCGAGGCGACGTACTGCACGTAGGGCCGGCCGGCCAGCGACTCGCCCCGGTAGATCGCCCCGAACAGGACGAGGAAGGCGAGCGGGAACGCGAAGGTGAAGAACAGCGACGACTTGTCGCGGACGTAGGCGCGACAGCTGGCGGCGGTCAGTGCGAAGGTGGCGCTCATCCGAGAGCCCTCGATCCGATCAGCTCGAGATAGACGTCCTCGAGGGTGGGAGTTCGGGTTTGGACGGCGCCACGACCCACCAGCGCCTCGAGCGACGGGCGTACGGCGTCCGGGTCGCGGGTCTCCACGACCACCGCCGGCCCCTCCCGTGTGGCGGCGAGCACGCCGGGCAGCGACGCAGCCTGCTCGGGGGCAAGCGCCCGGCGGGGCACCACCAGCCGGGTCGGGAGGTCCGCGTCGTCGATCAGCCGGTAGGGCGCGCCGTTGGCCGCGATCCGGCCACCGGACATGACCGCCACCCGGTCACAGAGCGCCTCGGCCTCATCGAGGTGGTGAGTGGTGTAGACGACGGTGCGGCCGGTGGCATGCAGCGAGCGGAGCACCGCCCACAGCTCACGCCGCGCCTGCGGGTCCAGCGCCGCGGTCGGCTCGTCGAGGAAGACCATCTCGGGGTCGTGGACGAAGGCCGCCGCGATCGCGAGCCGCTGCTGCTGGCCGCCGGAGAGCCGCTCCACGCGTACCTCGGCAGCCTGCTCCAGCCCGACCAGGCGGAGCGCCTTCACCACGGCCGCGGGGCCGTAGCCGTAGAGCGCAGCCACGGTGCGCAGGTGCTCCCGGGCGGTCTGCCGGACGAAGAACGCCGCCGTCTGGGTCTGCACCCCGAGATGGGACAGCACGGCGGTGCTGCGCGGCCACGGTGATGCTCCCAGCACCGAGACCGTCCCGGCGTCCGCGCGGCGCAGCCCGACGGCGATCTCCACCAGCGTGGTCTTGCCGGCGCCGTTGGGGCCGATCAGGCCGAGGAACTCCCCCGGCGCGACGCGCAGCGTGACGCCATCCACGGCGCTACGCTCGCCGTAGGACTTGACGACCCCGACCAGCTCGAGCGCGGGACCGCTCCCGCGCTGCCGCTTCGCGCCCGCTGGACCGCCCGCGCGGTGCCGGCCGGCGACGGGCACGGCGACGCGGGCGCCGCCGGCAGTGCCGGCCCCGCCGACCGGGACCGCCAGCCGACCGGCACCGGCTCGGGCGGCCCGGCGCGCGCCGTACCACCGGGCCAGGCCCGTCACGACGACCAGCGCGGCGAGCGCCCCGCCGGCGAGCAGCCAGCTCCCGGTCAGCGCCTGCGCGGTCAGCAGCAGCAGGCCGATGGTGCCGACGGCGAGGCCGGACCAGACCACTCCGTACGCGGCGTAGCAGAGCCGCACCCAGACCGGGTAGCGGGCGACGAGCGGGTCGCGGCGCGCCAGCAGGACGGCGAAGGCGAGCGTGTGCCGCGCGTAGTCGGTGAGGGCAAGCGCGTGGCCGATCATCTTGTAGCCGTCCAGCGGCGGCAGCGGGAGGAGGTTGACCAACGTGTGCGCGGTGAGGACGAACAGCAGCGCGCCGAGGACCTCGCCGGTGGCACCGCCCGGCGAGCGCCACCACACCACCGCGACCGGGAGCAGCAGGGCCAGCTCGAGCAGGACGCCGGCGGCTGCGATAGCCACGTGGGAGGAGCGCCGCGGCAGGTGGAGGTAGCTGTCCGTCCGGCAGTAGGGCAGCACCAGGGGCGGGACCCAGCGGACCCCGATCTCCTCCACCCCGACGCCGTAGCGTCGTGCGGCGACACCGTGGGCGAGCTCGTGGAGGGCCGCGGCGACCCAGGCCAGCCCGCCGATCGCCAGCAGCGGTCCGGGCTGGTGGAGCAGGGAGCCGGTCTGCTGGACCAGCAGGTCGAGCCTGCTGGCGAGCAGGGCGACCATCGCGACCACCGCCACCGTCAGCGGCACGACGACCCAGACCGAGAGCACGGGCCGGGCGGGCCGCAGGATCGCGTCGAGCAGCGCCTCCGGCCGACGCACCACCCGGATGGGTCGGCCGATGAAGGGCTCGGATGTGCGCTGCCGCAGCGCCGGGTCCGCCTGGGCGACCGGCGGGGTTGCCCGTGCGCCGGTGCCAGTGTCGCCGGTGCCAGTGTCGCCGGCGAGCAGGGCACGGCGGTGCAGGGTCCCGAGAATCCGGCCCCAGTTGGCCGGGCCGAGCGTCTTGCCGAACTCCGCCTGGTAGGCAGCGCCGATCTCGGCGAGCGATCGGGTGCCGTCGAGACGCGCGATTACGAAGTGCTCCTTCACGCCGAGCTCGAGGCTCGTCCCACCCGCTCGCACCAGGTGGATCCGCGCCGCACCGCGCTGCTGCGCCGGGCCGACCATGGCGTCGGACCGCAGCCGCGGGCGCGCCGCGAGCAGCTGGGCGGGGCTGGCCATCGGGCTCGTCACCGGGCTGGTCATCGGGGGGCCTCCGTCCCGTCCCCGCGAAGCGCCCGCGCCAGCATCGCGGAGAGGTAGGCCTCGTCCCGGATCGTCAGGTGGAGGCGGTTGTTGGTCATGTGCAGGTACGGCGACAGGACCCGCACCCGGGCGTCGGCGGGATCGCTGACCTGCTCGTCGCCGCCGTGGGTCCAGGACCGGAAGACCAGCTCGCTGCCGACGGCCAGCGCCGTCACGCGTTCCCGCAGCTCGGCGCTGTGCCGCGCCCAGCGGGCCAGCAGGGCCGGCAGCCGGTCGAGCTCGCCTGAGGAGACCGCAGCCCGGATCGCCGCGAACCTGTCCGACAGCCCGGGCGTGTCCTCGTAGCTCGAGCCGTAGTCCACCAGCTCGGTGCCCGCGAACGTGCGCCGCCAGAAGCCGTGGTAGCGCTCGAGGTAGTCAGCCAGCTCCGCGCGGTCGGGCAGGAACGTCGTCGCCATCACCATCATCAGCTGGGCCGCCGTGCCGAGGGTGACGGTGCGCAGGTGCACGTTGAGGGTGCGCATCGCCGACAGCACCACGTCGGTGGAGTGCTGGAAGTGCCACTCGGCCACGGCGACGCCGGCCGCCCCGCCGTACTTTCCGAACTCCGGCTCGTACGGCAGATAGGCGAACGTGTTGTTGGCCCGGACCTTCATCCGGCCGTCCGGCCCGCTGTACGACGCCCGGTCGATGTCGTCCAGCTCCATGTCGAAGAGGGTGTTGTAGAGCTCGGAGAGGAAGCCTGACTCCACGTTGTAGAGCGCGGGGCGCCGCCGCAGGAACGAGCCAACCGCGGCTTCCGCCCGCGTGCGCAGCTCGGCCGTGGCGGCAGCCGTCACCGGGCGCAGCCGGAGCCGGACGTGCGGGCCCTCCAGCCAGTAGTTGATGAAGAAGTGACCCGCGAGCAGGCCCGCATCGTTCAGCTCGTCGAGCAACGGCGCGACGCACTGCGCAAGCAGCGGCTGCGGGCGGGCCGCGTAGAAGATGTGCATCGCCAGCCACCCGCCGTCGGGCGCGCCGGTGGCCTGGCGGGAGGCCTCGGTGGAGGGAGGGGCCGATGTCGGGGCGGGCAGCGGGGTCCTGATCACGGCTAGGCGCTCCTTCGCGCGTGGGAGACGGTGGCGGTCGGGACGGTGACGGCCTCGACGGCGTACTCGGCCAGGTGCCGGCCGGCAGCCGAGCGGATCTCGGCGTGCTCGGCGCCGGGTAGCTGTTCGGTGACCACGACCTGGGCGTCCGGGTCGGTCAGCATGGCGCGCAGCGACGCGATCGCCAGCTCGCTGCCCAGATCGAGCAGCTGCGGCTTGGGCCGCCGGCCCGGCCTGCCGGCGGCGGGCTGCACCTGGGCGAAGACCCGGACCGGGAGGCCGTGCGTGTGCCGCCACTGCTGCCAGGCGAGGAACTGCTCCACCGGCCGGCCGGGCCGGTCGGCGGGCAGGTCGCGGACGCGCGTCGTCCAGGCCCTTCGCGCGAGCACCAGCGGGCCGAGCCGCAGACGGGGACGGTGCCGCAGCCCACCCTCGGCTACGGGAGCCGACGGCACGCCGGCCCACGGGTCGAGCCACAGCGTGGCCGACGTCGAGAGCAGCAGCAGCGTGCGCGAGATCGCGGGCAGCGCGGCCGGCAACAGATAGCCGAGGTAGACCGGCACCACTTCGCACCCGAGCTGACGCGAGCGCAGCACGAGCCGGTCGGCCCCCTCCTCGTGCTCGAGCGTCAGGTCGGCGAGGGGGATGCGCCTGTCCGGAGGGGCCGAGCTGGTCTCGCCCGGGCAGGCGATCTCGTAGTCGGTGAGTCGGTGGTGGAGGTTCAGGTTGGTGGTGGCGGAACCGCCGGTGACCTCCGCGAGCACGGCACCGGGGGGCGCGACCGTACGGACCCGGTGCCGCAGCCGCTCGACCAGGCCGTCGTCGGCGAAGCAGTGCGTGAACCGGCTGAAGGGGAAGCCGAGGCCGCCGTACGCCGAGTTGTGCACCACCAGCCCGTCGCCGGCGGGCTGGAGGAAGTGGGTGCGGGCCGTGAACGCGGCCGGCCCGACGTGGGCCGCCACGGCGTCGACGAGACCCGCGTCGAGCTCGATCTCGGTGGCGTTTGGGCCGGCAGCGGCGACCGCGGCGGCGAGCCCGTCCGCGAACGTGAGGCGGCCCAGGTCGACGGCGTCGATGAGCGGGTCGTGCAGGACGTTCGGGTCGCCGGCGAGCCGGCCATCCTCGTCGAGGCTGTCGTGACGGCCCACCCAGGACTCGTACTCGTCGTAGAGGTCCTCATGGAAGTCGTGCACCAGCTGCAGAAGGTCCGCGCAGCGGCCACCCGTCCCATGGCGCGCGAGGAAGAACCCGTGCAGGGTGCGACGGTGCCGCAACGTCAGGTCGAACGCCGGCAGCATCCGGTCGAGGGCCGCCAGCGCGCCGGTCACGTCCGCGCCCGCCGACCACAGCAGCGGGGTGCGCGCGGCACGCACGTCCTCGTACACCAGCGTGCTCGGCAGCGCATCGGCCGAGGGGCCGAGTGACTCCATCACGGATCCGAGGCCGCGGCGCAGCTCGGCGAGGAGGGTGCTGCGCTGCGGCGGTGCGGCCCCCGGGTAGTCGTCGAGACAGCGGATCGGGCCGTCGAGGGCGACCGCCAGGCGCCCGGACCAGGGCCGTCCCAGGTCGCGCAGGGCCTCCCGGAAGGCGCGCAGCGGATCGCCGGCGTGCACGTTGGTGGCGAGCAGCGGCACCTGGAGGATGCCGAGCTCGAGCAGCGTGGCGACGTAGTGTTCGCACTGCTCCGGCTCCTCGGCCAGCAGCTCAGTCAGGCGGGCGACGAGCTCGCGATACAGCGGCGCCCGGTCGGCCGAGGCGAGCTCGAGGATCTCCTCGAGGACGTCGCTGCGCCGGAGGAAGAAGAGCTGGTCGCGCGCGGCGTCGAAGGTGACGGTCGCGGCCGTGTCGCCGGTGCGCAGTGACCTGCGAACGTAGCGGACGCGGTCCGCGTCGCGGCCCCAGCCGGAGGTCGGCACGACCGGGAGATCGCCCCGGCGGGCCGGGTCCGCCGCCACGGCTTCGGCCACGCGCGTCAGCACCGCCACGTTGATCTGCACCCGACTGGTCCAGGTCGGGTCGACGCCGGAGTGCGCATCGGTGTGCTCGGCGGTGGGCTCGTCGGGGGGCCCGTCGCACACGCGGCCGAGGGCGACGCCGGTGAAGGTGCTGAACGGACTCGGCTTCACGGCGGCGCGGTAGGCGTAGCTGACCGCCGAGCGCTCGACCTTGCGCGTCCGCTTGTCGGAGCTGCCCCCCGGTGCGGCCAGGTAGTCGTCGAGCTTGCCGGCCAGGGCGGGCGAGGCGAGCAGCAGGCCGCTGCGCAGCCGCGGCTCGGCGAGCAGCCGCCGCAGCGCCGCCCGGGCGCGGGGCGCCTCGGCGTCGAGCAGCTCGGCACCCGCATCCTGGCGGGCCTCGAGCCGGACAACCTGGCCGAGGTGGTCGATGAGTCGGTCCCGTAGCGATGTGCCCGCGGGTCCGTCGACCGCACCGAGGGTGGCGTCGAGGAGGCCGGCGTCGGGTGTGCGCAGGTTGAAGACGTCCCGGCGCAGCCGCAGCAGCTGCGAGCGCCGGGCCTTGTCCTGGGCTCCGGCGACAGCCGCGCCGAGCTCGTCGGACAGGCACGCCGCGGCTGCCCGGAGGCGGTCCTGCTCCGCGAGGACCTCGTCGGCCCAGGCCAGCGTGCCCGGGCAGCCCAGCGCGTCGAGCGACTCCACCGGGAGGCCGGCCACCCGCACCATCAGCTCCGGCGAGAGCGTCCAGCCGCTCATGACGCGATTTCGTAGCGGTAGTGGGCGGAGCCGGGCCGGTCGGCCCCGAGCAGCATGAGGAGCAGCGGCAGCTCGCCGTCGGCCAGACCGAGCTGCTCGACGTACGAGACGCTGTCGAAGCCCAGGGCGACCCCGGCGCCCAGGCCGAGGGCGGTGGCGGCAACGTAGAGGTTCTGAGCAACCGCGCCGATCGCCGCGTTCACCAGCCGGTAGCCGCGCTCGCCGGCGGCGCCGATCACGGCACCCGTGCGCATGGTCACGACCACGGCGACGCCGGCCCGCTCGAGGTTGTAGTTCGACAGGAAGTAGGTGGCCTGGAGGAACTCCGCCGGGTCGCCGTCGTCCAGGACCCGCAGCCGCCCCGCGTCGTAGCGGTAGGTGCCCGGCGCCACCCCATCGACGTGGTTGACGTAGACGTAGACCCCCACGAGGCCGGCCCCGGCGACCTCCGCACCCGCCCGGTCGACCGCCGCAAGCACGCTCGCCACATCGGCCGCGTCCACCGGGATGTGGGCGTCGAAGCGACCGAAGCTGCTCCGCCGCCGCCGCAAGGTGGCGCGCAGCGGCTCGGCGAGCGGCCGCGGCTCCGGCAGCGACAGTGCGCGCCCGACCGGCGCCGACACCGCCGCGACCGCAAGTGAGTCGGCCGGGGGCCGGCCGGGCGTGTCCTGGCGGGTGGACTCCTGCATGCGCCGGACGGCGTCGAACTCGAGCACCCGGCGCGACCGCTCGACATCCGTGTGGCGCACCCGCACGGCCGGGGCGGCGGACGGGAGCGGCCGGGAAGGCAGCGCCGACCGGGCGGCCCGCCACCGAAGCGGCACCACGGCGAAGATCCCCTCGCGGTCGTCGACTCCGAGCAGCCGGGCCAGCCGCCGCTCGTCGAAGAACAGCTGCGGCGTCGCGGACAGCCCGGCGGCACGCGCCCAGCAGCGCAGGGCCTGGACCGCCGCCCCAACGTCCATGCTCACCGCGTGGAAGCAGAAGCTGTTGTACTTGAACGCGTTCTGCCAGTACTTCACGCCGAGCATCAGGAAGTGCTCGTGGTCGTCGCCGCCGAGCGCGCGTCGCACCTCCTCCGCGACGTCCCCGACGAGCAGCGGGCGCAGCGCGTGCTGATGCGGCGCGTAGTGGTGCACGCCCGGAAGCGTGGGGCCGCCGCGGCCGGCGACCCAGTAGATCGTGACCGGGTAGAGGCCACCGCCCGAGGCGGCGCCACGGTGCCAGTTGGCGTTCGGGTAGACCGGCAGCCCCGCGAGGTCGGTGTTGGCGTTGATCGCGAGCCGCCGCCCGAGCAGGCCGTAGCAGTCGCGCAGCATCCCGCCCAGGAGGTCGGCGGTGAAGCCATCGCTCCCGTCCACGCCGAAGAGCGCCTGCTGCACGTCGGCGGTCGCGCCGGTGGCCGACGGCGACTCCTCCGGCAGCGGGTAGGACTCGAGACCCGGGTAGTGCTTCCACTTGCGCGGCCGGTCGGCCCAGTCGGGTTCGAAGGTGGCCGGATCCATCGGGACCCGACCTCGGCGCAGAATCGCGCCGGAGTAGTCACGGGCGTAGGTCATGGCTGGTCTCCTGGCTCCCCGGTCACGGGAACGGGTGCGGTACGCGGTGCAGGTCGGCGTCGGCGAGGGGGCGGTCGCGCAGCCCCGCGACGTGCGGGGCTATGCGGACCCGGGCGAGGTGCAACGCCCGCTGGCGGTCCCAGCCGAAGTCGATGGGGACGAGGCCGGGCACGATCACGTTGACCGTCACCAGGCCGAGGCGGCGCTGCTCGGGGAGGGTCTGGTCGACGACGATCACGTCGAAGCCGCGGCCGGCGAGCGCCTCGACGCACCACGTCAGGTCGTCGCGGAGGTCGTCGTGCAGCGGTGGGACGCCGGCGTACGACGCCAGCGACCGCGCAGGCCCGCAGCCGGCGAGCAGCGGCGCCGCGTGAACGGCCATCTCCGGGAGGCCGAAGGCCAGCGGGTGGTCGTGGAGCTCGGCGACCGCGCTGAAGTCCGCGCTCATGGCGCGCAGCCGGTCCTCGTCGTCGAGGGTGCGCCGCCGCAGGTTCGGCGCGTCGGTCGCGATCTCACAAAGGGCGCCGGCCATGGCGGTCTCCGGGTCGAGGCCTGCCCCGCCGCCGACGCACAGCGCGCCCGGTCCGCCGTCGCGACGGACCGCCACCGCCGTCACCACGGGGATCGGCAGGTCGATGCGCGTGTCGAAGAACCGCGCGTCGTAGCCGTACAGGGCCAGTCGGTGAACCATCTGCCTGGTCTCACGACGTCGGCTGGTGCTCGGGTCGAGCTCGGGCAGGGCGAGTCCGGCGTACCACGCGATGAGGAAGGCGTCGCGCTCCACCGCCTCCAGCAGGCCATGGAGGACCGCCTCCGCCGGACCACCACCGGTTGCGCAGCCGCTCGACGTCGACTGCACGAAGCGGCGCCGCTGGTCCGGCGTCTGGTAGTGCGCGAGCACCTCCGGTACCAGAACCGTCCGCCCGTCTCGCAACGAGTGTCCCGGCACCCAGCTGATCGGCCGCGCCGGATCGAACGGCTCGACCTCGGGATGCGCGGCGTAGAACCGCGTGGAGTACAGCCCGCAGTCACGGGGGTCCAGAGCGTCCGTGCCGGCGTCGTCGAGGTCGTCGAGGGCCGCGGTGACCCGGTCGGCGCCCTGGCGCGCCCGGATCCCGGCGTACCTCTCGAGCCCCTCCAGGATCCCGATGCGGGTGCTGTGGGCGTAGCTCTCGGCGTGGCCGCCCCAGTGGGTCAGCCGCATGTAGCTGCCGGAGCGGGTCGTGAAGCCCCCGGCCGTCGCCGCGGTGGTAACCGAAGCGAGATCGGTGACGAGCACCGGACCGACCGCGCCGCAGACCGGATTGACAAACGCCTCCACAGGCAAGACGTGGTCGAGCAGGTTGCGGCCGCGGAACACGTCCGGTGCCGGCTTGGGCGCCGGGTCGAGCCGAAGTGCGGACCGGTCATGCCGATCGTGAGCCGCGCACGACGGGCACTCCGGGTCCGGCACCAGTCCGACCTGCTGCACGAGCAGCTGGTCCAGGTCGACGACGCGGACCACCGGGTAGGCAGTGCGCTCTTGACCGGTCGTGGCCGCCGCGACGGCGGCGAGGTGGTCGAGGACGAACGCCGTCTGCACCACGGGCTCGCCGGTCGCTCGCGGCGGCCCGCCGAGCTCGAGCGCGTCGCGCAGCTCCCGCGGCCGGGCGGCCTGCCAGCGGCGGGCCAGGCACCGTGGGCAGCCATCGGCCGGCCCGACCAGGGCCTGGTGACCGACGAGGTGGACCGGCAACCGCGCCACCGGGTCCTCCCCTGCCGCCACCAGGTGCTCGTCGCGACGACCGAGCACCTCGACCTGGACCTGGCGTGCGTCGCCGTGGCGCCCGAGCCGGCGCCCGAGCCGCTCCGCGAGGCGGCTCGCGGTGGCGGCCCAGACGACGTCGGTTCGCGGTCTGGTCGGGGCAGTGCCGGCCTCAGTGCTCATCGGCCCGCCCACGCAGGAGCACCCGCGCCACGCTCAGCTTGCCGATGGCCAGGTCGGCGGCGGGTAGGTCGACGGTGAGTACGTCGCGACCCTGGGCACGCAGCCGGTCCATGACCTCGGGAAAGGTGCGCTGCAGGCCGCGTCGCGGGGCCACCGCACCCGAGGCGACCAGGGTCTGCGGGGCGAGGTCGGCGACCCACGGGTCGCCCAAGTCGACGGCGTCGCCCCCGGGCAGCGTGTCCCCGAGCTGGATGCGTCCGAGCAGGTCGGTCACCGCCGTCACCGCGGCCGCCCACCACGACAGGTCCGCAGCGGCAGCCCACACGACGTCGTCGCCGACGGTAGCCCGGGCGAGCAGGACGGGAGCGGGCTGCTCGCCAGGGTCGCCGAGCTCGAGCAGCGCGACCTCGGCGCCGAGGTTGGCCGCGGTGCGCCCCAGGAAGGTGAGCACCGGGTCGTCCTCATCCCACGGGCACTCGACTGTCAGCAACGGCACCTCGCCGTGCAGCGCCGCCTGCAGGGCGTCGTCGCCGAGGGCGGCGAGCAGCGCAGCGCACCGCGCCTGCGCCGGCGTGGAGTCCGCGCCCGGACCACCGCCGGCACGGAAGGCGCGCCGGTCGTTGTGGGCCGAACGTGGGGAAACGGCTGCGGCGGGCACGAGGAGCGTGTCCCCGGTGAGCAGCGAGACGGTCGGCGCCCAGGCGCTGATGTGCTCGGGGGTGACCAACCCGGTGGCGGTGGCGAGTTCGTCCGGCCTGACCGGGACCTTGCCTCCGGTGTCGGCCGTCACTTGGGGGACCAGCAGGCTGTCGGCGTACACGCGGGCGGCCGCGGTGAGCGCCGCGATCCGCGCCCCAGCCACGTTGTGGACGTCGACGGCAGCGATTCGGCGTCGCCGTCCCGGGCCGACGGCGACCTCGACGGTGCTCACCCGGAGCGGCGTCTGCACGAGCAGGTCGTCGTCGAACCGGCGGAACACGCCGAGGTGGTGCCCGACCAGGACCGCCCGCTCCGCCAGGAGGGCGAGTCGGCGCTCGGACTCCGGACTGCCCGGCTCCGGGAGCGGCCCGCGTCGTTGTGGGCTGCCCGACGGCACAGCGACCTCGGCTGCGTTCGACGGCGAGGTCGACGGGGCCTCCGCGGGCCGACAGTGCGGGCAGGCCGGGTGCGGACGCAGAGGCTCGACGGCGACGTCGAGCGAGTCGGCGTCCTGGACGATCACCTTGCCGTCGGTCTCGACCGGCAGCGCGCCGGTGGTGAGGCGGAAGATCTCGTACCCGACCAGGTTCCCGACCATCGCGGCGAGCGGGCCGGCGAGTGGCCGGGGCAGCGCCCCGACTCCTGCCGCTCGGGTCCACAGGTCGGCGGCGGCCCCCGCGTCGCCGTTCGCGCCGATCCGCAGCGCGGCGCACACCCAACAGCCCGTGGTCCCGGCTCGCATCGCCGGACCGATCGCCACCTGGCCCCCGACCTGCCAGACCGGCAGCAGGGTGCGCCCGGCGGGCACGCCAGCCGTGACCAGGGCGAGGAGCAGGCGGGTCCGGTCGCCCCCGGGAGTGAGGACGACGACGTCGTAGTCCGACAGGTCGTGCCAGTTCCCGACGCGCTCCGTGAGGTCTTCCAGCCGGACGTCGCAGCCGTCGTCCCGCAGCCCGTCGGCCTCGACGACGACGTCCGCATGCCGGTCCAGCAGGGCCTGCCCGACGCCGATCGCGGCGACGCCGTTGCGCAGCAGACCGAGGGCAACCCATCGGGCGACCTCGTCGTCACCGACGACGGCAACCCGGGTGTCCCGCCAGCGCGCGAAGCGCTGCACCGCGTCGTCGACGTGGTGGTCGACGTAGGCGATCTGGGCGGCGAACCGGCGACGCACGGCGTCGGCCACGGCCGGCGCGCGGTCCGGGTCCGGAGCGGGTACGGCGCGGGCGAACCCATGGCTGTAGAGCGTGCTCACCAGGTCCATCACCATCGCGCGCTGCGCGTCACCGAGGCCGGCGCACAACTCATCGACGGTGCAGCTGCCATCGAGGTGGGGAACGACGAGCGTGGCGAACCGGTAGGCCGTCCGGCCGTGGACGCGGAAGCCGGTCTTGGCGTCATGAAACAGCGCGCCCTCGGGAACCTGCGTGTAGAGGATGTCGCGGCGCACCCGTGGCCGAGTGGCGAGGATCTCCTCCGCCGCGTCGGCCGCGGCCGTGGGGGAGGTGATCGTCATGGAGGGTCTCCCATCGATGGCTGGTTCGCAGCGGCTGCGTAGAGCCGCAGCAGGGGATGCAGGTGGAAGCGGTCGGGCTGGTCCTCCTCGAGGAACCCGGCGTCCGCGAGTCGGCGGAGGGTGTCCTCGGCACGACCGGCCCGACCGTCGAGCGCGGGTACGCAGTCGATGCCCGAGAACGACCCGGCAGCGGCCGGCGCGGTGCCGAGGGCCAGGAACGCCTTGGCCAGAGCGGGCTCGAGCCTGCGCAGAGCCGCCTCGAGGACGGTCCCGATGGCGAGCCGTTGGTCGGCACCGACCGAGAGACGGCCCACGGGGTCGGCCCGGAGCCATTCGGCGTAGTCGGCGATGGAAAGCAACGGTCGGGTGAGCAGCCGAGTCGAGGCGATGCGCAGGGCAAGCGGGTAGTGGCCGCAGAGGTCGGCCAGACCAGCCGCGGCGGGCTCCTCCCGGCCGACCCGGTCAGGACCGAGCACGTCGCGCAGGAAGCCGAGAGACTCCTCCGGCGCGAACGGTCCGGGACGGCACACGCGTGTCCGCTGCGCGGCGACCAGCCCGGCCAGGCTGAGCCGGCTGGTGACGAGGGTGGCGTCTCCGGCGCCGGTCGCGGCGATCGCCCGGGCGGTCTCGGCGTCCACCACGTCGTCGAGGATCAGTAGCCGCGGCCCGCTCCCGCCGGCCGCGAGCCCGCTCTCGGCCTCGGCGCGGAGGTCGTCCAGGTGGCGGGGCGAGCCGTCGGCGAGCGTGGCGCGGACCGCGACCCGCCTGCCGGGGAACCGGTCCCGCACCAGGTCCGCCACGTGGAGCGCGAGCGCGGACTTGCCGATCCCTGGCGGACCCGAGATGACCACGGTGGTCGGCTCGGGGCTCGCCGCGACGGCGGCGAGGTCAGCGCACAGTGCTTCCCGCCCGACGAAGGAGGGCGCCGGGAGCAGCGGTGCGGGCAGCGGTGAACGGCGGGCCCCGCGCGGCACGCGGACCGGGCCCGCGGGTGGCGTGCCCACCTCGGTGCCGCGCAGGATGGCCAGCTCCAGCCGTTGCAGCGTCGGCCCGGGGTCGATCCCGAGCTGGTCTCGGAGGTGGTCCTTGACACCACGGCACTCCGCCAGCGCCTCGGCCTGGCGCCCGCTGCGGTAGAGGGCCTCTATCAGCTGCTCCCAGAACCGTTCGCGGTCGGGGTGGGTGCGGGTGAGCTCCCACAGCTCGGCGAGGACCTCGCGACATCGGCCCATGGCGAGCCGGAGGTCGACGGCACGCTCGTGCGCGGCCAGCCGCTCCTCGGTCAGGCGTGGTACCTCGTCACGGTGCAGCAGGTCCGAGTCGACGTTGGCGAGCACCGGCCCGCGCCACTCGCTGAGGGCCTCGCGGAGCAGGCTCAGCTCGGTCACCGGGTCGCAGACGGCCCTCGCCCGGGCGACGAGGTCGCGGAACCGCAGCAGGTCCAACGTGGTGGGGTCGACCTCAATGCGGTACCCGCCGGCCTCGGCCCGCACGGTGTCGCAGTGCAGACCAGCAGCCTGCAGTTCGCGCCGCAGCCGGCGCACACAGGTGTGCAGAGCCGAGTTGGCCAGGTGCGAGTCGCGGTTCCACACCGCGGCCTTCAGCCGGCCGGTGGACACGACGGCGTTGGGTCGCAACAGCAGCGTGGCCAGCAACGTCGTCGGCTTGCCGGCCGGCAGCATCCGGCCCTCAGCGCCCAGCCCCACCGGTCCCAGCACCCGGAACACCGGGCTCGCCGCGGCACCCGAAGCCGATCCCCATCCACCGGTGATCAGGGATCGGGCCAGGCTCGTGCTGAGGTGGTCCACGCGCGCTCCGGGGGTTGCTCCAGGCGGCCCCCCGCCGGAGCCACCCCGTAGGAACGATCTGTCGAACGCTTGAGTAGAGCTCTGATGCGCGGTGCCAGATACGACTGTTCGGCGAATCGCTCTCGCCGGGGTGTGTCCTTGGTGCTCACCCTTGGTGGAGCGCGGCTGGGAACGGGTGCGGGGTTGCCCCGCCGCTCGTCAGGTGACCTTCGCGGTGACCACCTGCAGGTCCAGCGCGCTGGTCGGCGTGTACTCCACCCAGCTGCCGATCGTCACCCCGCCGTCGACGAGCGCGCCGTTCGGGCCAGGCTCCGGCTCGAGCTCTGCGCAGGCCGTCGTGACCTCGTCGACCACCGAGGCGAACCGGTGGGCGTTCGGCAGCGTGCCGAGCTGGCCCTGGTCCAGCAGCGACAGCACACCGCTCTCGAACGAGGGCTGGATGGGGAGCACGACGCGGCACGCACCCGCCCGCAGGAAGTCGCGGTGCGCGGGATCCGGGTGATCCAGGTAGAGCTTGTCCATGCCGCTGGTCCCTGCCGTGTTCGACCAGAAGTAGGGGTAGAGGACGTACGCCAGGTTCGACCAGTCGATCGCGGCGTGGACGTACTTGATGTACTCGCCGTACTCCATGACCTGCCGCCAGGAGTCGTCGGACAGCCCCGCGCTGACCCCCAGCCCGGCCGGCGCGGTCGCCGTGCCGAAGCCGGGAAACACCCATTCCATGACGCTGCGCATGATCTGCTCGCGCTCGAGGCGGCGCAGCGTGGCGCCGTCGGTGCCGCTGTCGATCTCCCGCGCCAGCTCGGCGCGACGCTGCCGCACCGTGTCCAGCGCCTGCACGTGGCTGGCGAACGCGGCGTCTCGTAGGGTGCTCCAGCTCTGCAGCTGCCACTGCTGGAACGCGCCGCCGGGGGCGTTGACAGCCGGTGGCGCGCTGAGCACCGCTGTGTAGGCGCTCGCGTACTGGTCCCAGTTGTTCTCGTCGATGTCCCACGGTTGGATCTTCAGCTGGAACGGCTCGGCGGTCGCGCGGTCGTAGCGGCGCAGCAGCTCCTGGCGCGACCGCAGCCGCAGCCCCGGGTCGGGGATGACGATGTCGTAGGTGAGTCGGACGCCGACCCGCCGCAGCTCGATGCGCCACTTGCGCATCATCCGGAAGTAGTCGACCCGCATGCTGTGGTCCTCGCTCGGGTTCTCCAGCAGCCGCGAGGTGAAGTCCTCCGTGCCGCTGGTCGTGGCCACCGTGAACGACACCTTGTGGTCCCGCACCGAGCGAGCCGACGCCATCGAGGTCACGGTGCGGGCGTGGGTGCGGCTCTCCTGGCGGGAGTTCGCGTCGGTGACCGTGGAGCTGCCCGGGCCGCCGTCGACGGGGGCGGTGAGCGTGACCCCGTTGGACGTGCCGATGGCGTTGCGGTCGACCTGGCGGTGCTCGGTCTGCGTCGCGATCGCGATCTCGTCGGTCTCGGCGACACCGCGCTCGCTGTAGTTCTCGAGGTAGTCCTCGACGACGTCGGTCAGCTCGGTCTCGCGCACGGCCCACTCCTTGTGCGAGAGCGTGACTTTCTCCTTGGGCGCCATGGGCAGGCTGTAGCCGAGCTCACCGCGCTCGACGCCGTCCGGGGTCATCTCCAGGGACTCCAGGTGCAGCAGCCCGAGAGGCTGGACGGTCCTGCGCTGCAGGGCGTCGATGGCCACGGCGCCCGCCTGACGCCGCCGGTCGATCTCCTCCAGGGCGGTGATCGGGTCGAGCGTCGCCTCGTCGGCGGCGGCCGGCACGTAGGGCTTGACGCGCTGCCAGAAGTGCGACACGAGGTCCAGCCGCTCCTGGTCGAACGGGATCACCACGTCGCTGTAGGACGACCGGGTGACCATGGGCGCCTGCGGCGACAGGTCGCTGAGGGCGGCGACGACGTTCGACCGTACGGGCGCCGAGAACGGCTCGTCGAGCAGCTGCAGCGGGGTGCGGGCGGCGACGGCAGGCAGGCGTTGCTGCAGGTTGATCGTGACGTGACGGGGACCTTTCGGGTCCTCCTCGTGCGGCGCCGCCGGTGCGGGCGCGGTGGCGGCCGCCAGTGCCCGGGCCGCGTCGAGGAATGCTTCCTCGCGCAGGCTCTGGGCCCGCTGCACCACCCGGGTCAGCATTTGCGGCGGCACCGACTGGAGCTGTGCGGTGGCGCGCAGGCTCTCGTCCGCGGTGGCCGCCTCCGTGACGCGCGACACGGCGTCCACGGCGGCCTGCTCGGCCTCGCCCTCGGCCCGCTGCCGCAGCTGCGCCAACTCGTCGCGACCGAACGCCGCGCTGCGCACGAGCGCGCCCACCATCAGCGCCTGGCCTGCTGCGCCGCCCGGATCGTCGTCGACCGGCAGCTCGATCGGGGTGAGGGTCGCGGTGCGGTAGCGACGGCGCGAGTTGGTCAGCGGTTCGGCCATGAAAGGCTCCTGTCGGGCGGCGGGGGCGGGGGTGGTCAGGGCGTGATCGGCAGGAGGTCGAACCGGCGTCGCCGGTCCGTTCCACCGGGTCGGGTGGTCGGCGCGATGGGCTGTGCTGGCTGTGCTGGCTGTCCGAGACCGGTTGTCCTCGCTGCCCGGAACCGCGCCGCCCTACTTCCGGCACCGCCGACGGACGGCGCCCGTGGGGCCGGCGAGCCTTTCGCCTGACTTGGGCTCGCCGTGCGCCTGGTTGCGCCGATGTCGTGCTCGAGCCACAGGTCCAGCGACGGGTGCCTGATCGAGTAGCGACTCTCACCGGTGTCCACCCGCCCGGGCCGGGTACCGCTGACGTACCGGTTGGACAGCAGGGGCAGCTCGTCCAGCGCCAGCGGACGGCCGTCGACGCGGGCGTCGTCGTCCTCGTCGTGGACGTCCAGCCGAAAGCCGCCCGCCGTGGCATCCACGCCGCGGGGCACGTCGAGCTCGCAGGCGAGCGAGCTGAGCGTGCCCACCCCGGAGATGTCGAGGTAGCTGTCGCGCACCGACTGCTTGAACGCAGCGAAGCTGCCGTGACGGCGCGTGCTGCCGATCAGGCAGACCCAGATGTTGCTGCCGTCGTCAGCCCGCAGCTCGGTCGACGTGAACCCCGCGTCCGCCATCGTGGCTTCGGACGAGGGGTCGGGATCCTGGTCGAACCGGGTGTCGCGGACCCACCGGACCGGGCGGGCGGAGAACAGCCCGAGGTAGCCGTCACCGTTGCGGCCGAAGACCCACGTGCCGCCCCCGTCTCGTTCCGGCAGCACCGCATCGCCGGTCGGTGCCGGATCCACCTCGTCGAAGAACGCACAGGGGAACCAGGCATGGGTGGGGGTCCGGCTCATCGTGCGATGGACGTCGTCGAAGTTGTAGATGATCACGGCTGCTTCACGGTGCTGCACGACGCGCGGAAGGCACAGCGAGCCGCCCCACTCGTACAGGCCCTCCTTCTTCAGGGCGTCCATGCCGGCCAGGCCGGCCAGCTTGGCGACGTCGGCCATCGCCTCGGCGCCCTGCAGCAGCACGAGGTGCTTGAAGAACTGCCACCCGGCAGCACCCACGGTGCCGCCCGCGGTCATCGGCGCATTGGTCCAGACACTGACGTCGCAGCCCAGGCTGGCGATCCATGGCTGCTTCTGGAACGAGATCTGCCCCGGCTGGTGGTCCTGGACGCTGCACAGCATCGCGTCGGCGATCGAGAAGGTCCGCAGGTTGGCCCTGCCGAGCAGGTTCCCGCTGTTGAACAGCTCCAGCATCGACTCCAGCGTCCGCTGCAGCACGGACTTCGGGATGTCCGGCTCGGGCGGGTCGTCGCCGGTGATCGCCGCCCACGCCGCTTCGAGCCCGGTCACGAGCATCTTGCCGATGTCGTGGATGAGGTTGATGAGCGACTGGAGCGCGAGCGCTGTCGAGGTCACGCTGCCGAGCCCGAAGAGCAGGTTGAGCGGGAAGGGGAGGAGGGCGGCGGCCAGTCCCATGCCGGCGGCCGCGTTCAGCGCGGCCGCCGAGGTGGCGGCGTCCAGCACGAGCGTCTTCATGTACGGGCCGAGCTCGTCGAGGAGGCCGGGCAGCGCGTCGTCGAGGGCCCACAGCAACGTCATCGGCGAGGACTTGCGCAGGTTCGGGTGCGACTCGGCGACGTGTCGCGTGGAGTCGCGCAGCTCGTTGGTGAAGTAGCCGCCCAGCCCCCACCAGAACGCGACGTCGTCCGGCCTCGTGGTGGTGATGCCTTCCCTGGCACCTTCTTGCCACGTGAGTGAGGCCCGGGAGTCGTCCGTGAACGGGTCGAAGCGGTCGAGCTGGTCCCGATCGCGGGCGACGGCGAGCAGCACCTCCGGGACGGCGTAGCGCTCGGACGTGCACAGCGCAACCGCCGTGTTCTCCACCCCGATGTGGTCCCCGCGCGCACCGGTGAGCAGCTCGACGGTCTCGCCCACCGATTGGCTCCAGCCGAAGGCCTTGTGCTCGAAGTAGGCGCGTCCGGCGGAGGAGGCGAAGCTTCCGCGGGTCGTGAAGCGCACCAGGTCGAAGACGAGCCGGTCAAGCACCATCGCGGCCCTGGTAGCGATCATCGGGTCGGTGGCGAAGTCGACGAGGTTCAGCAGCGGTGGGAAGTCCTCGTTGTAGTAGCCGGGGGAGCACCACTCGCTGAAGCCGTGCTCCAGGCGCCGGTCCAGCCAGCGTCGGGCTCGCTCCGCGCCGCGCCGCGCGTGCTCGCGGCCGGTCACCGGGTCGCCACCGCGCAGTCGCCCCGATCGGGGGAAGACGTCGTCGGGGAACAGCTGGCCGACCAGCAGCTCGCAGGAGTGGAAGAGGATCTGGTGGTTCTCGGACCAGAACGTCATCTCCCCGCCGTCCTCCCCGGCGGCGGCGGGCTCGTCGAACCAGTACTTGAAGTGCAGCAGCGCCGCCTTGACCGAGTCCGCCACGAAACGTGGGATGCGCGGGTCCGGCGCGGAGGTGTAGAGCCGGTGGCGGCACACCAGCCGCAGGACGTCGGTGACGTGGAAGTCAGCGGTGTCCTTCAGCCGCAGGATGTGGTGCACGACGGAGTGCGACAGCACCACGCGCCACCAGTAGCACCCGGTGGCGTCGCAGGTCGGCCAGGACCACCCCACAGGCACGGCGATGTCGGTGTCGCAGCGGAAGACGGGTGGGCAGTCCTTGGCGGCGCAGGCGAGGATCCGCGCGGTCAGCGGGAGCCCGCTGCCCGGTGGAGCTCCGAAGTCGGGATCCCCTCCGCTGAGGTGCCACACGCCGCTCAGGGGTACGTAGGACGGTTTGGCGCCGAAGCTCACCCAGTCGGCCACGGCCGGCAGCGCGACGCTGAACGGCAGCTCTGCCTGCGCAGCCATCCAAGCCAGGGTGTCGGTGAGCTCCCGGGTTTCTGCCGCCGGGCTCGCGGCCGCGGCAGCGAACACGGCCTCGGCCAGCGGCACGCCGAGGTGCCGCCCCATCTGCAGCGGGTCGTACCCGTCGACCTGACCGACGAGCCCCGCCAGCGTCGAACCGGGGCCCGGACCGGGCGGCACCGGGACGTGCAGGGTGTCGAACCACTCCTTCAGCGCCGCGCGAAGCGCGTCGAGCACCGCCACGGGCAGCTGCGCCGGGACTGCGTTCTCCACGGTGGTGAACAGGGCCTCGACAAGGGCGCGGACGCCGAGGCCGCCGTCGATGCGGACGACGTCGAAGGAGAAGACGGTGTTGACGACCAGCTTGAGCGGCTGGGGTGCCGTCGTGTCGGTGACCGGAGGCCCGAACGGGGGGGTGAAGGTGTCCGCCGGCGGGAAGGTGAGCCGCGCGGCCGCCACGCTGATGTCCTCGATGGCTGGCTGCCACCAGTCGCGGGCCCGGACGACCGGGTCGTCGGCCCACGAGGTGGTGTACGGCTTGCCGTACCGCGCGTCGGCGCGCTTGCGGTCTTCCACGGTGATGCGGTCGCGCCAGGCCTGCGGCGCCGCGGCGCGCAGCCGCCGGGAACCGGGGCCGGTGGGCGGCGGATCATCGGGCGTCATCAGGTAGCCGCGGGCCTGCGCCAGCCGCTCCGCGGCCACCGTGCTCGAACCGCTCGCGACCAGCATCGACAGGTAGCGCCTCTTGCGCTCCTCGAAGTCCCGAGTCAGGCCGTCGTAGGCGTCGGGGGACCACAGGCCCAGGCTGGGGGTGTGCGGAGGATGCACCGTCACGGTTGCGCCGCCTGGCGCAGCGTGGCTGAGAATCCGCTCACCAAGACCTCACGTCGTCCTCATCGCGACCCTTGCACAGCCTCGGGCACGGCGCCGCGCGTCCCGCCGGCCACGGTGTGGTCGCGATCATGCCCCACCACAGTGGTCGGGGGAAGGGTAGAAGGCCTCCGGCCTCAGGGTTGAGCCGGGCAAGCCAGGGTCGTCCGGAACGGGACCAGGAGGCAACCCGTGAGCGAGTCCAGCGGACCGAACAACTGGAACCAGGCGATTATCGCGGAGTTCCGTGCCAATGCCGGCACGAAGCAGGAGGTGAAGCCCACGCGGCATGTCACGCACATCCAGACGTCCTGACACTTCCTCAAGTCCATTGCGGGTACGGCGCTCTGGATCCACGGCGTCATCGACTTGGCGGACGAGATCTACCGCCAGAAAGCTCGACGCCGCGAGGGTCCTTGAGCCCCTCGGTGAGCCCGCCTTCATCGGAGGCCGGGAGATCGACTACTTCTCGTATGACAACCCGGTCTGGGTCAAGCTAAGCGTCGCGTCGGCTCCGCACCCGCCTGACAACCTCAGACGCCGTTTCACGCTCCGTAGGCCCCGACAAGTGCAGAGAAGCCGTCGGTGAGGACGACGATCACATCGGGGCCGGGGTGCTCGGCCCCGGCGGCAGCGATGCCGACGCGCAGGTCAGTGCCGCCGCCACGTCGCGGGCGTGGCGCACCCAGCCCAGTTGACCGCGCCGAGGCGGTGCACCACGAGCGGGCCCTGTATCGGTCATGAGTGATCGAACGGTTCCCATGCGAAGTCTCGGAGTGTCGCCGTAATTGCGGCCGCAGCATTGCACTGCAGCCATACTCTGACCGACCTCGACGATGCAGCACTGGGCAGCGGCGGCATGCCAACCACGGTCACCACAGCGTCGCGGGCAACGTTCTGCAGCTCGTCGCAGATCTCGACAACGCGGGCATGGACGTAGCTCTCGTCGAAACCGTCCAGCACGTCCGTGCAGCCAAGTTGCACGACCACGCCAGCCGGATCGATGTTGGCGATCTGGGGCACCTGCACGGCGACGGTCTCAGCGGTGGAGGCGTCGGGTGTCGCCAAGACGACTAGCGACGGCCCGGACGTGGCTCTTGCCAACGGCGCCGCAGGGTCCCGAGCTTGGTAGGCCGAGAGGTCGCCGATGACGGCAACCACCCGACCTGGCGCACCCGACGTCACCGTTCGAGTATCTGCCCGAAGCGCGATCGTCGGCAGGTGATCACCGTGATGAGCGCCATGCGACGCCAAACGACCTCGACCCGCAACTGCGCCGCCGCTGTTTTACTGACCCTCGCGGGCGGCCGTGTCGCGGTCGTCGAACGGTCGCGGGAGACCCAGCGCTCGGACAGTCACTGAACTGAAAGCCGACCCGGCGTGCCGGGCGGTCCTTCGTTGCCAGGCGCTCAGCGCCTGGGCACCTGCCCGACGTGCTCGCCGGGTACGGGTCCTGGCTCGAAAGGACGCCGCTGTGCGCGACGCCGGCCGCACCAGCTCCCCCTACTTCGCCCACGGCCGCCTCGACGTCGTGCTCGGCGGGCTCCGCTACCGCCTCGGGCAGGTCGCCGAGCGCCGCCCGGACCTGCTCACCGTCCTCGCCGAGCACCTGGAGGTGGCGGCCACCCTGCCGGGCGTGCTCGCCGAGGTTGAGGCCCGCGCGGGCAACCTCCTCGACCGCCGCCTCGAGCTGCACCTCCCGCCGTGGTACCGCACCACCATCCCCCGCCGCGGCGCACCGCACGAGGAGATCCGTGAGGGGGACCGTGCCATGACCTACCGCCGGGCGCAGCGTGCCGGCCGTGCACCGCTCACCCCCGCGCAGCAGGCTGGTGGGCAAGCGGGTGTCCTGGCGGCCGCGGATGGCCGACGGCCGCCGCGGGCCGGCCAAGTCCGGCACCGTGCGGGCCTTCGACCCCGAGCGTCGTGAGCTGACGGTCGAGATGCTCAACCCGCAGCAGTCGGCGTGGAGCCCCGCCCCCACGCTCAGCGTGCGGCTGCCGTTGAGCAGCGGGCCGTTCACCCCGACCTGAGTGGGACGGGGGCGGCCGCCGGGGGGGGCGCGGCCAACGGGCGCGCAGCGCACCGAACACCGCAGGACATGATGGCCGGCACCCGCCGGCTGTGCCCTTCGCTGCCAGGCGCGCAGCGCCTGGGCATCTGCCCGAGGGGGGCCGAGGACGTGTCGTGGGCGGTCGACATCAGCGGCACCAGCAGCGCTCTGCTGTTGGCGCTGGTGACCGCTCACGGGCAGCAGGCGAGGTACGTGCCAGGGCCGACCGTGAACCAGATGTCCACCGCCTATGCCGGCGCGGCCAAGACCGACGCCCGGCGCTGGGCACCCGATGACTCGTCAAAGACCCGGGAAGAGGATCCGCCTCCGGATCCCCCGGGAAGTATCACTGGTGTCATTCCTGACATCCGGCCTCATGAGATCCGTCCGGGCAGCAAGACGATCTTGCCGCGGGTGCGCCGCTCGGCCAGCGCGGTGTA
>JBBRVW010000048.1:0-24091 GCA_038246545.1 Actinomycetes bacterium
CAGCGCGCGCACGTGGAACTCGAGCAAGCCGTCGGCCGACGGCGCGGTGGCCATCGAGTAGGTGCGCCAGGACCGTGGCCGGTACGGCGTCTCGATGCTGGCGTACTGCCCCGGCTGGTAGTCGTAGGCCCGGTCGGTGCGCACCAGCAGCACGGCGAGGTCGTCGGAGCGCCGCTCGTGCGCGACCAGCTCGCCGCGCCACCAGGCCGGCTCACGGCTCGCCGCCTCGCGGGCGCCGGCCCGCATGAGGTCGGCCATCACGGCGTACGCCTTGGTCCAGGCCGCCTCGAGCTCGGGCACCCAGAGGTCATCGGTGTGCGTGCGCAGCGCGGTGACCAGGGCCCGCCCGACGACCTCGTAGTGCTCGCCGCGGACGCCGTACCTGCGGTGGTCACGGCCGAGCTGCTCGAGCATCGGCGCGAAACGGTCGGGGTCGGCGAGGCTGCGGACCACGCCGACGAGCGCACGGAACAGCCGCTCGCGATGGGCGTCCATCGCCACCGGGAACAGCGGCCGCAGCTGCGGCGCCTCGGCGAACAGCACGGCGTAGAAGTAGGCGACGACGTCGTCTGCGCGGTCGGCGAGCAGCCGCAGGCTCTCGTCGAGCAGGCCGATCTCGTCGTCGTCGAGCATCTGCTCCGTCGTCGGCCGCGTGTCCCCCGGGGCTGCTCCGCGAGCGTCTCCGTGGTGCTGCCCCATGGCACGTCAGGCTAGCGTCCGGGCCCGATCTGCCGTATTCCTGGGCGTGTCACCTGAGCGGACGTGCAGCCCACCTGGGGAGATGCCGAGGATGTGACCATGGACCGACGCCAGGCCCGCCGTTTCGCGCTCGTCGCGACCCTCGTGGGAGGGCTGCTCGCCGCCGCGTCCGGTGTCGCCACAGGAGGTACCAGCCACCTCCCGGGCACCGCCTGCCCCGTCTTCCCGGCCTCTGGCTACTGGCACGCGGACGTCAGCGGGCTACCCGTCCACCCCCGCAGCCCCGACTGGCTGTCGCACATGGCGGCCGACCGTGACCTGCACCCCGACTTCGGCCCGTCCTACGGCGAGCAGCCGGTGCCGTACGGCATCCCCGTCACCGTGGTCGGCGGCAGCCACGCCACGGTCGCGGTCGACTTCGACTACGCCCGCGAGAGCGACCGGGTGCGCTACCCGCTCGGCTCCGACACCAAGATCGAGGGCGGTCGCGCCGCCGACGGCGACCGGCACGCGATCGTCGTCGACAAGCGCACCTGCCGGCTGTACGAGACGTACGCGACCTACCAGCGAGCCGGCGGCTGGACCGCGGGCTCCGGCGCGGTGTGGTCGCTCACCAGCAACAGGCTGCGGCCGCAGGGCTGGACCTCCGCCGATGCCGCCGGGCTGCCCATCCTGCCCGGCCTGCTGCGCTACCGCGAGGTCGCGCGCGGCCACGTCGACCACGCGATCCGGTTCACCACCGACATCACCGACCGGCGGCACGTGTGGCCGGCGCGGCACGACGCGGGCAGCGTCAGCGACCCGGCGTACCCGCCGATGGGCGCGCGGTTCCGGCTCAGGTCCTCCTTCCCCCTGTCGGGCTACCGCGCCGACACCCGCACCGTGCTGCGCGCGATGAAGCGCTACGGCCTGGTGCTCGCCGACAACGGCTCGCCCTGGTACGTCCAGGGCACGGCCGACAGCCGTTGGCCGACTGGCCTGCTCGACCAGCTCAAGACGATCCCGGCGTCGGCTTTCGAGGCTGTCGACACCGCCCCGCTGCGGATCCGCGCCGGCAGCATGCGGGCCCGTCCGTACGCCGGCTGACCACCGTCAACACCCCCGCACTGGCGGGTGGTGGCGGGACGGGCAGGTCAGGCGGTGGTCGTCGCGGTGGCGGCGGCCCGGACGGCCGCCACCGACGCCGCGACGTCCTCGGCGTCGGTGGACCAGTTGGACACCGACACCCGCAGCACCGCGCGGTCCCGCCAGCGGGAGCCCGACATCCACGCCACACCGGAGCCGAGCAGCCGCTCGGTCACCTCGGCGGTCCGCTCGTCGGACCCGAACGACACCGACACCTGGGTGTAGACGACGTCGTTGAGGATCTCGGCGCCGGGGATCTCGGCGATGCCGGCGGCGATCGCGCGCGCGTTCGCGACCAGGCCGTCGACCAGGTCGGCGACCCCCGAGCGGCCCAGCGACCGCAGGGCCGCCCACACCGGCACCCCGCGGGCCCGCCGGGACAGCTCGGGCGTCTTGTCGAGCGGGTCCCCCTTGTCGGAGGGGTGGATGAGGTAGCTGGTCCGCATCGTCAGCGCGTTACGCAGCGGCACCGGGTCGCGCACCACCGCGATGCCGCAGTCGTAGGGCGTGTTGAGCGTCTTGTGGGCGTCGGTGCCCCACGAGTCGGCGCGCTCGAGCCCGTCGACGAGGTGCCGCAACGAAGGTGACGCCGCCGCCCAGAGCCCGAAGGCGCCGTCGACGTGCACCCAGGCGCCGTGCTCGTGCGCGAGGTCGATGCACTCCCCTAGCGGGTCGAACGAGCCGGAGTGCAGGTTGCCTGCCTGGAGCGCGACCATCGTCGGGCCGTCGACCTGCTCCAGGGCGGCGGCCAGCGCGGTCGGGACGATGCGGCCCTGGTCGTCGGCCTCGACGGTGGTCGGCCGGCCGAGCCCGAGATAGCGCAGCGCGAGGTCGACGGTGGCGTGCCGGTCCTCCCCCACCATGACGTGCACCTTCGGGGCACCCGTCAGCCCCGCGCCGTCGAGGTCCCAGCCGGCCTGCGTGAGCACGTGCTGACGGCCCGCGGCCAGCCCGGTCCAGTTGGCCATCGTGCCGCCGGTGACGAAGCCGACGTCGGACCCCGCGGGCAGGCCGAGCAGGTCCAGCAGCCACGACGCCGCGACCTCCTCGGTGCCGGTGGTCCCCGGGGTCGCGAACCGCATGCCGGTGTTCTGGTCCCAGGCGCTGACGAGCCAGTCGGCCCCGAGCGCGGCGGGCAGGGTGCCGCCGATCACCCACCCGAAGAACCGGCCGGACGGCATCGCCATCAGCGCCGGCTCGACGTGCCGGGCCAGCAGGTCGACCACCTCACCGGGGTCGGTCGGGCCGTCCGGCAGCGGTCCGCCGAGGGCGGCGGCGACAGAGTCCGCGTCGCCCTGCGGCGGCACCGCGCGGCCGGGGACGGCGGACAGCCAGTCCCGGGCGTGCGCGGCGGCGCGGTCGAGGGCCTTGTCGTAGACGTCGGGTCGGGCGCTCACCCGCCCACTCTGCCGCAGGACGGCGTGCCGCGCTCGGCGTACGGCAAGCTGCCGGGGATCCGTGCGCGTCGAGGCGGTAGCGGTCAGAGCAGCAGCGGCACCGCGCTGACGACGACGAGCACCAGCGTCACCCGCTCGAAGGTGCCCTGTGCGATCCGCCGTACCAGCAGGGCGCCGAGCGCCGCGCCGAGTGCCATCGCCGGCAGCAGTGCCGCGTCAGCGAGCAGCGCGGACGGCGAGACGAGTCCGAGACCGATGCTGAAGGGCAGCTTGAACACGTTGACCAGGAAGAAGAACCACGCGCCCGTGCCGAGGAAGCGCAGCATGCTGAAGCCGGACAGCAGCAGGTAGACCGACATCACCGGGCCGGAGGCGTTGGCCACCATCGTCACGAAGCCGGCGACCACACCGACCACCGCCGCCGCGACCCGGTGGCTGGCGGCGGCCGGTCCGTCGCCCGGGTCGCCCAGCACTGCCCGCAGCCGCGAGCTCTGGGTGAGCAGCTGGATGCCGACCAGGCCGAGCAGAAGCAGGCCGATCGCCGTGCGCATCCCGCCGTTGCCCACGTGGGCGACGAAGACCGCCCCGGCGACGATGCCCGCCGCGACCCACGGGAACAGCCGCCGGATCAAGGACCACTGGGTGTGCCGGGTGTAGAGGGCGATGGCGACGAGGTCGCCGGCGATGAGCAGCGGCAGCAGCGCGCCGGTGGACTCCCGGGCCGGCAGCACGACCGCGAACAGCGCCGACGCCACCGAGCCCACACCGCTGATGCCGGTCTTGGCGAACCCGACTGCCACCGCCGCGACGACCAGCAGGCCCCAGCTGGCGACCGTCAGCTCGGGCAAGCGGGTCAGACGCCGAAGTCGTGGCGCAGCGGGTACCCGGACGCGCCGTGGTCGGCGGTGCGGGTGGCGAGCACCTGGTGCAGCTGGATGTTGTTGCGCTCGAACGCGAGCGCCGAGCCGGCCATGTAGAGACCCCACACCTTGGCGATCGGCAGGCTGGCGTCGGCGACGCATGCATCCCAGTTGGCCACCAGGTTGTCGCACCAGGCGTGCAGCGTCTTGGCGTAGTGCACCCGGAGGTTCTCCTGGTGCTGCACCTCGAGACCGGAGTCCTCCACCGCCCGCACGATGTGGCCCGAGCCGGTGAGCTCGCCGTCGGGGAAGACGTAGCGGCCGATGAAGCCGCGCCGCGGCAGCCCGGGGTGCTTGTTGTCCGACCGGGTGATGCCGTGGTTGAGCAGCCGCCCCCCCGGACGCAGGCGGGAGCGGAGGAAGCTGAAGTACGCCGGGTAGTTCTTCACGCCGATGTGCTCGATCAGTCCGATCGAGCTGACCGCGTCGAAGTCACGCTCGAGCACGTCGCGGTAGTCCTGGTGGCGTACCTGAGCGATGTCGTCGAGGCCCTCGGTCTCGATGCGCTCCTGCGCCCAGGTCGCCTGCGCCTGCGACAGGGTCACGCCGATGACATGCACTCCGTAGTTCTTGGCGGCGTGCCGCACCATGCCGCCCCAGCCGCAGCCGACGTCGAGCAGCCGCATGCCGGGCTGCAGCCCGAGCTTCCTGGCCACCAGGTCGTACTTGTGCGCCTGCGCCTCCTCCAGCGTCGCCCCCTCGGTCGGGTAGCACGCGCAGGTGTAGGTCATCGACGAGCCGAGCACGTGCTCGTAGAACGTGTTCGACACGTCGTAGTGGTAGCTGATCGAGCTGGCGTCGCGGTCGCGCGAGTGCCGGATGCCGCGGCGCCAGGTGGGCACGACCTCCTGCTCGGGAAGTGGCGGCGGCATGAACGCGCGGGCACCGAGCTGCCGGGCCCACTCGACCGCCTGCGTCATCGGCGGCCGGTTGATGCGCAGGTCGTCGTCGATCAGCTTGAGCATCTCGTACGGGTTGCCGGGGTGCGCCCCCTCGATCTCGAGGTCGCCCTTGATGTACGCGCGCGCCATGCCGAGCGAGCCGGGCGCGGTCGCGAGGTAGGAGACGCCGCGCGGGTTGACTATCCGGAGGCCGAGCCGGGCGTCCTTGTTGCCCGCGGTGCTGCCGTCGTACGCCGAGAAGCGCACCGGTGCGTCGGCACCGAAGAGCCCCTCGAAGATGTCGCCCAGCGTCAACGTGCCGGCTCGGGTCCGGGAGCCGTCGAGCTTGAACGCGCTCATCGTCGTTGCACCGCCTTCGCGTAGAGGTCGAGCAGCCTCGCCTGTGGGTCGAAACGCTGCTTCGCAGTGTGGTAGTCCTCGCCTCCGTACAGGGCCCAGAACTCGTCCTCGCCGTAGTAGGCGTCGGAGTAGAGGCCCTTGTGCCCCCCGAGCTCGGTGACCTTGCGCTCGATCGCCCTGTTCACGTCGCCGTCGGCCCGGCCGCGGTCGATCGCGACCGTCGACCAGAAGCCGACGTTGACGTAGGGGACGCCGCGGCGCAGCGGGTACAGCGGCCACGGTGACGCCCCGGTGTCGGCGTACAGCGCGGACGGGCCGGAGTCGCGCAGCTGCAGCGGGCACAGCCAGATCGGCTCGATCGGGACCTCGGCCAGGAACCACCGCAGGAACTCCGCCGTGCGGTCGAGCGGGACCTCGACGTCCTGCACCACCCGCTCGCGCGGTGGGCGGCCCTTGCGGGCGTCGAGCCGGGCGGCCACGTGGTAGCGGTTCTCGAGCCGGATGAGCTTCCAGTAGACGTCGCTGCGCAGCCAGCGCTTGGGCCACACCCGGCGGATCCGCGGGTTCTGCGCCCCGAAGGCGCGCGAGCACCAGAACCAGTCGGTGTCCCACCGCCAGAGGTAGTCGCGCACGGTGAGGTAGTCGACCGAGCGCTGCCGGATCGACCGGTAGTAGACCTGGCTGCCCGTGTAGTCACTGGTGTACGGCGCCGCGTCGGCCCACGAGCCGAGGGTGAGGTAGGCCTCGTCGGCCGTGAAGACCGTGCCGTCGAGGAAGTCGACCGGCTCGCCGTCGTACGTGCGGTCCCGCATGATGCTCGCCATGGCGTCGGTGACGTCACCCAGGTCGTCGAAGCGGACGTGCCGGAGCCGGACGTACGGCCGGACCGGCTCGAGGTCGATGGTCAGGCGCAGGGCGTAGCCGAGGGTGCCGTAGGAGTTGGGGAAGGCGCGGAAGAGGTCGGCGTGCTCCCCCTCGGGCCCCGCGGTGACGACCTGGCCGTCGCCGGTGAGCACCTCGATCTCGCGCACGGACTCGTGCGGCAGCCCGGCGCGGAACGACGAGGACTCGATGCCCAGCCCGGTCACCGCGCCGCCGATGGTGATGGTCTTGAGCTGCGGCACCACCGTCGGCATCAGCCCGTGCACGAGGGTCGCGTCGACGAGGTCCTCGTAGGTCGTCATCGCCTGCACGTCGCAGGTGCGCGCGACCGGGTCGACAGCCAGCACCGAGTCGAAGGCGGCGACGTCGAGGCCGGGCGCGGAGGACTTGTCGCGCGGCCGGAAGAGGTTGGAGGTGCGCTTCGCGAGGCGGACCGGAGCGCCCGCCGGGATCGTGTCGTACTGCGCGACCAGCCGGCGCCGCGCGTCCTCGTGCACGACCATGCCTGCGATCCTAGTAAGTGGTTGCCGCGGGCAACGACTCCCGCCCCACTCGTCCCGAAACGTGACCGTCCGCCAACCGGGCGGTTGTCGGGTCAGCTGGCCCAGCCGGAGTCGGCCGTGGTGCGCTGGCCGGGCAGGGTGCCGGCGCTGAGGCCGCGCGCCCGCTCGAGGGCCAGGAGGTCGACGACGTCGGCGGCCGGCATCGGCCTGCCCACGTGGTAGCCCTGGCCGAGGTCGCAGTGCATGTCCTTGAGGCGGGCCAGCTGGGTCGGCCGCTCGATCCCCTCCGCGACGGTGCGCAGCCCCAGGTTGTGTGCGAGGTCGATGATGGCCGCCACCAGGAAGCCGCCTTGCTCGCGGCGGCCCAGTTCGTCGACGAACTCCTTGTCGATCTTCAGGACGTCGACCGGCAGCTGGCGCAGCCAGGAGAACGACGAGTAGCCGGTGCCGAAGTCGTCCACAGCCACCCGGACACCGAGGCCCTTGAGCACCTGCAGCCGCTCGATCGTCGGCTCGACCTCAGCCATGATCGCGCTCTCGGTGATCTCCAGCGCGATCCGTGACGGCTCGATCCCGGTGCGGGCGAGCACCGAACCCACCTCGGCCCCGAACTCCGACCGGCGCAGCTGGCGCTGCGACACGTTGACGCTCACCGACAGGCCTGGGTTGTCGACCGACCACGACGCGACCTGCCGGCAGGCGTGCTCGAGGACCCAGAGCCCGAGCGGCACGACGAGCCCGGTCTCCTCGGCGAGCGGGATGAACGCGTCCGGCGCGACCATGCCGCGCTGCGGGTGCATCCACCGCACCAGCGCCTCGACACCGACCACGCCGCCGGTCTTCATCGACACGATCGGCTGGTAGTGGAGGATGAACTCGCCGTTGTCGAGAGCCCGCTGCAGGTCGGCACGGAGGTCGAGACGGTGCAGGGCCGCGGCGTGCATGTGCGGCTGGAAGATGGCGTACCGGCCCTTGCCATCGGTCTTGACGACGTACATCGCGGCATCGGCGTTGCGCAGCAGCTGCTCCGGCGTGACCGCCCCGCCGCCCCCGGAGAAGTCGTCGCCGGCGAACGCGATCCCGATGCTGCAGTGCGCGTAGATCTCCTTGCCCTCGAGGAGCAGCGGCTGTCCGAGCACGGAGATGATGCGCTCGACGGCGTGCACCGCGGACCTCTCGCTCGGCAGGTCGACGAGCACCATCGCGAACTCGTCGCCCCCGAGCCGCGCCGTCGTGTCGCCGGGGCGGACGAGCGTGGCCAGCCGCTCGGCGACCGCGCGCAGCATCGAGTCGCCGGCGGCGTGGCCGAGACCATCGTTCACCGTCTTGAAGTCGTCGAGGTCGAGCAGCAGGACGGCGAGCCCGGTGCCGTCTCGCTCACGTCGGGCCAACCCGTGGGCGACCCGGTCCATGAAGAGCGCACGATTGGCCAGGCCGGTGAGGTCGTCGTGGAACGCCTGGTGGGTCAGCTGCATCTCGAACTGCTTGCGCTCGCTGATGTCACGGATGGTGACGACCGTGGCGCGGACGTTCGGGTCGTCCTGCAGGTTGGTGACCGCCGCCTCGGCGTCCAGCCAGCCTCCGCCGCGACGACGCAGCCGCAGCTCGAGTCGACGGGTGAGGCCGGGGCTGGAGAGGACCTCGGTCAACCCGGACTGCACGGGCAGCAGGTCGTCGGGGTGGCAGAGGTCCTCGACGCTGTGGCCGACCAGCTCGTCGTCGGCGTAGCCGAACATCCGGTCGGCCGAGGAACTCTGATAGGTCACTGACGCCTCGCGGTCCAGCAGCAGGATGGCGTCGGAGGAGTTCTGCACCAGGGCCCGGAACCGCGCCTCGCTCTGCCGCACGTGCAGGTCGTCGGCGAGGGTGACCGACTCGAGCGCCAGCGCGAGCTGCGCGACGAGCGTCTCGACGGCGTCGACGGTGCCGGGCTCCAGCGGCTTGGCCACGATGGCCACCACCACCGCCAGCAGCTCGCCGTGCACGCGGACCGGGAAGACCCGCAGCTGGCCCTGCACGTCGCGCAGGCCGAGGCCCGAGACGACGTCGAGGTCGAGCTCGTCGAGGGTCACCGAGCGGAACGCCGTGCCGGCGCCCACGTACGGCAGCAGGGTGGGGGCGAGCGAGCGGCCACGGACGCGGGCATCGTGCCGGCCACCGCCGGCGACCACCTCGACCTCGTCGAGGGCGGTGACGTCGACGATGCGGCAGGCCACGACGTCCGCCCCGACGAGGAGGTCGAGGGCGCGCAGTGCGGCAGCGTGGATCCGCGGCCGGTCGCCCGCCGCGACGAACTCCGCCGCGGCGGTGCGCAGGGTGCGCTCGCGGACCGCGGTCGCGGCGACGTCACCCATGAGCAGGCCGACCCGCGCGATCACGAGTGCGACGAGCACGCCGAGGCCGGCTGCGAGCACCGCGATGTCGTCGTACTCGGCGCGCGCCGCCTGCAGGCTCATCAGGGCCGGTGGGATGAGGACGACCGCCGCGAGCAGCGCCAGCCGGACCCGGGAGAGCGCCTCGCGCCGGTTCGGGGCGGCGGCGACGCCCTGCCGCACGTCGGGATGGACCGCCGCGACGGCGAGCAGCAGCGCGGCCAGCACCCAGCCGGCGTGCACCGGATCGCCGAGGTCGGAGCGTCCCGTGACGCCGGTGCGCAGGTGCACGACATCGGTGACCAGCAGTGCTGCGACGCCGAGGGCGAGCAACGACGGGACCACGCGGGTGGGGCCGCCGACGACCAGGCGGGTGGCCACCCCGAGGACGGCGACGTCGAGGACGAGGTAGGCGAGCAGCGCCACGCGTTCGGGACCGGTCGCCGAGCCGATCACCGGGCCGACGAGGAAGACCCAGCCCGCCAGACCGGCGGTCATCGCGAGGATCGCGGCGTCGACGAGCCCGGCGCGGTCGCGGGTGCCGTCTCCCTCACGGTGCATGACGTGCAGGCCGGCCGCCAGGGCCGGGTAGCCGGCCAGGTAGACGGCGTCGACCGGACCGATCGTGCCGGTGCGACCGGTGGACAGCGCCAGCAGGTCGCCGGCCGCGAACGCGCCCAGGCAGGCGCCGACGAGCAGCCACGCGGTGCGGTGGGGGAGACGTCGCAACGCGACCCCGGTGCCCACCGCGGTTGCCGCGGCGGCCGACAGCAGGGCCTCGGCCGCCTGCCAGGCCGTGCTCATGCGACCACTTCACCACGCTGTGTCACGTTCGCCTAGCAGGCGAGGCGGGACACCCGCGCAGCGAACTGGGCAGGGTCACCCGATCGGCCGCACGCCGGCCACCCCCCGGCCGGTGGCCGGCCGGGGCGAGGATCAGCGGCGGCGGGAGGCGCAGGTGATGCAGAAGATGGCGGCGGGCCGGGCGGCGAGCCGCTCGGGGGCGATCGCGTCGCCGCACGACTCGCAGGTCCCGTAGCTGCCGGCGTCGATCCGGGACAGCGCCTCGTCGAGCGTGTCGATCTGCAGCCGGGTCTCCTCGACGAGCGACATCGCCTGGGCCCGCTCGAAGGCGATGGTGGCGCCCTCGGCGTCGTGCTCGTCGTCGGTCGCACCGCCCTTGGCCGACTCGACGATGTCGTTCACCACGCGCTGCAGGGCAGCGACGCGGGCCGAGGCAGCGACGCGCTCAGCGGTCAGCCGGGTGCGCGCCTCGTCGAGGTGAGCGGTGCTGCGGGTACGGGTGGCGCGCGCGACGGTCATGCCGGGGCCAACGAGGAACGACGCAGGTCTGTTCCGGGTTGACGCAGACGTCGGAGCACGGCGGGGTCGTGACGTCGTGGGACGCGCGGCGCCGACCGGGCAGCGGCTACTGCAGGTAGCCCTCGACCTCGGAGACCGGCCGGACCTTGGCCGCCGCCGGATCGTCGCCCGCCTCGCGCTTGGCGTCGCGCTGGCGGAGCAGGTCCCAGCATTGGTCGAGGGACTCCTCGACCTGGCGGAGGGTCGCGCGGTCCTCGTCGGCGCCGCCGGCGGCGAGCACCTCGCGCAGCTCGTGCTCGCGCTGGACGAGGTCGGAGATCTGGTGGTGGAGACCGGAGTCGCTCATGGGTCCATCGTCGCCGGTCGGACGGCCGACCACCAGGGTGCGCGTCAGCCGAGGATCGCGATCAGCCCCTCGACCAGGAGCAGCGGGGACCTTCGTCCTGCACGGCGATCCGACCCGGCACGTCCGGTCGGGTCCTTGGGCCGTACCGCTCCGGCTCCGCGGCCGCCACGGTGGGGGGGAGGAAGAGGAGGACCCCATGAGCGGAACCGTTGTGGTGGGCCTGGACGGCTCGCAGGCCTCGGCCGAGGCGCTGACCTGGGCCCGGGACTTCGCGCGGGTGACGCACCGCCGGACACGGGTCCTGCACGCGTGGCGCGACGACGCCACCACGGTCTACGCGCCGGTGGCGGAGCTCCGGCACGAGCAGGGGCGCGCCGCGCGCGCCGCGGCCGAGTCGTGGCTGGCCGCCGTCCAGCCGGACCCGTCAGCGCCCTGGATCCTCGAGCTCGTGGAAGGATCGGCGGGTCCGCAGCTGCTCGCCGCCGCTGCCCAGGAGGATGACTGTGTCCTGGTCGTCGGCACACATGAGCACCGCGGCCTGGGTCGCGTCCTGCACGGCTCGACCAGCCACTTCCTCCTGTCGCACGCCGACTGCCCGGTCGTGGCAGTGCCACCGCCGCGACCGGAGCTCGTCACCGTCCACGCGGACCCGTCGACGCTCGTCACGGAGGTGCCCGATGTCCCGCGCTTCTGACGCCGCGCCCAGTTCCGGCCGACCAGGACCACGTCGCCTCGTGGTGCTCGGTGCCGGGACCGCCGGCACGATGCTCGCCAACCGGATGGCGCGACGACTCGACGACGACTGGGAGATCACGGTCGTGGAGCCGGCCGCCGCCCACCACTACCAGCCGGGCTACCTGCTCCTCCCCTTCGGCGGGTACCGGCCCGGGCAGCTCCAGCGACCCGTCGCGGACTGCCTCGACGCGCGCGCCCGACTCGTGTGCCGCGAGGTGGATCACGTCGCGGCCGCGGACCATCAGGTCGTGCTCACCGATGGCGGGCAGCTGCCGTACGACTACCTCGTCGTCGCCACCGGTGTGACGCCGCGGCCGGACCAGGTGCCGGGGCTGCTGGACGACCGGGTCTGGCGGTCCAGCGCCCACGAGTTCTACACGCTCGACGGCGCCCTGGCTCTGCGCACGGCGCTCGAGCAGTTCCAGGGCGGTCGGGTGCTCGTGCACGTCGCCGAGATGCCGATCAAGTGCCCGGTCGCCCCGCTCGAGCTCACCTTCCTGCTGGACGACCGGTTCCGCCGACTCGGGCACCGCGGCGACCTGCATCTCACCTACGTCACGCCGTTGTCCGGGGCCTTCACCAAACCGGTGGCCTCCGAGCGACTGGGCGGGATGCTCGCCGCGCGCGGCATCGACCTGGAGACCGACTTCGTCGTCGACCGGGTCGACCCGGAGGCTCGGACGCTGCTGTCCTACGACGGGCGCGAGCTTCCCTTCGATCTGCTCGTCACCGTCCCACCGAACCTCGGCGCGGACTTCGTAGCGCGGTCCCGGCTCGGCGACGAGCTCAACCTGGTGCCCGTCGACCCGGGGACCTTCCTCGCCAAGGGGCACGACGACGTGTTCGCCATCGGCGACGCGTGCGACATCCCGACCTCCAAGGCCGGGTCGGTCGCGCACTTCACCATCGACGTGTTCGTCGAGAACTTCCTCGAGCACGTCGCCGGCCGCCCGATGACGCACGCCTTCGACGGGCACGCGAACTGCTTCGTCGAGTCGGGTGCCGGCAAGGCGCTGCTGCTCGACTTCAACTACGACACCCAGCCGTTGCCCGGCACGTACCCGCTACCACGCCTCGGCCCGTTCCATCTGCTCGAGGAGACCCGGGTGAACCACTGGGGCAAGCTCGCGTTCCGCTGGGCCTACTGGAACGTCCTGCTCCCCGGACGACCGCTGCCCCTGCCGTCGCACATGTCCATGGCCGGCAAGCAGCCCGAGAAAGCGGAGGCATGAGATGACCATCACCACCATCGCCGGCCACGACGTCCACGTCGACGTGGAGGGCTTCCTCACGTCGTACGACGAGTGGGACGAGGAGCTGGCGTACGCGCTCGCCGCCCAGATCGGCCTGGGGCTCACGCCACGGCACCTGTCGGTGCTGCAGTTCCTGCGTGCCGACTTCAGCGAGCACGGCGAGACCGCGACCCTGCGCCGGGTCACCGCCGGGACCGGCGTCCCCACCCGCGAGCTGTTCGCACTGTTCCCCGTCAAGCCCGCCAAGAAGATGGCGTACGTCGCCGGGCTGCCCAAGCCGCGCGGTTGCGTGTGACCCCACCGAGGAAGGACCCGTCATGAGCACCACCTCCACCACGACCGCGCCGATCGTCCCCTCGTTCGGCGAGGAGAAGACCGACCGCAAGCTCGCGATCATCTGCTCCAAGGGCAGCCTCGACATGGCCTACCCCGGCCTCGTGCTCGCCAACGCCGCCCTCGGCGAGGGCATCGAGACCCATCTGTTCTTCACCTTCTGGGGCTTCGAGCTCATCAACCCGAAGACGATGGGCGACCTCAAGTTCACGATGCTCGGCAACACCGCGACGCATCTGCCGCAGGGACTCGGCGGGCTGCCGTGGATGACCACGCTGGCGACCTCGAGGCTCAAGAAGTCGATCGCGGAGATCGGCGTCCCCGAGGTGCCGGAGTTCCTGCAACAGATCGTGGACTCGGGTGGTCACCTGTGGGCCTGCCGGATGTCCGCGGACATGCAGCACCTGGGCATGCCGGACCTCTATGACGGCGTCGAGGCGATCATCAGCGCCGCCGACTTCATCGAGATGACCGCCGGCGCCCAGATCCTCTTCGTCTGAGCCCGCCTCACAGCAGGTCCAGCTCGCGACCGGTGACGGTCTCGGGCGACACCCGCACCCAGAACGACTCGGCGTTGTCGCGGACCCAGCGCTCGACGCCGAGCAGTTCGTACCGCGCGATGTCGTCGTCGTCGTACACGACCGTGGCAGGACCCTTGACGACCACGCTCCAGGCGCGGCGAGTGGCCCGGTCGACCGCATCGGCTTCCAGTGCCACGACGCGGTTCGCTGCCGCAGCCTCGAGCTTGGAGCCCCAGGTGCTGCGGAACACCGGCGCGTCGGCGTCGAGCCCGAACGTCACCGGCAGGATCTCGGGCTCGCCGTCGTGGACGAAGCCGACCCGACCGGTGCGCGCGTGGCGCAGCAGGAGCAGGCACTCGGCGTACGGGAGCACCCGCAGGCCCCGGCGGTCGGTGGGTTCGCGTGCGATGGTCATGGCCACCACCTCGATTCCTTGTCCCGACGGTAGGAGCCCACCGTGCGCGCCGGCAGGGGACGAGGTCCTCCGGCGGCGGGCCCATGGGCGCACCCGGATCAGGTGGGCGGCGCCGACTGCCCGGCCGAGCCGAAGATCCGCGTCGCGTCCCGGCAGCGATACGGTCGACGCCAGGGATCACCGAGTCCGATGAGGCTGCTGCCATGAACGACCCCGAACCGCCACCGTCGGCTGCGCTGCCGCCGCTGGCGCGGGCGCGGCTGGACGACCTGCTCGGTGAGGTGCTCGCTCGGGTGGGCGCCGTCCTCGACACCCAGGAGCGGTTGCGCCTGCTGCTCGACGCGGTCGTCGGCATCGCCGCTGACCTCGACCTCGGTTCGGTGCTCGAGCGGATCGTGCGCGTCTCCTGCCAGCTGGCCGACGCGCGCTACGGCGCCCTCGGGGTCCTGGGCCCTGGACCGGAGCGGCGCCTGACGCAGTTCATCACCCACGGCCTGACCGAGGAGCAGCGCGCCGCGATCGGCGACCTGCCCAGCGGGCACGGCATCCTCGGGGTGATCATCGACTCGCCCGAGCCGCTGCGGCTGCAGCGGCTCGCCGACCACACGCAGTCCTACGGCTTCCCCCCGAACCACCCGCCGATGGACACCTTCCTCGGTGTCCCCATCCGCATCCGCGACACGGTCTTCGGCAACCTCTACCTGACGGAGAAGCAGTCGGGCGACGGCTTCACGGTGGAGGACCAGGAGATCGTGGTGGCGCTCGCAGCGGCCGCGGGTGTCGTCATCGAGAACGCCCGGCTCTACGAGGAGTCCGCCCGGCGCCAGCGCTGGCTGGAGGCCACTGCGGAGATCACGGCAGCGATGCTCGGCCAGGTCGCTCGAGACAAGGCCCTCGAGCTGGTGGCGGACCGGGCCCGTGAAGCGGCCGGCGCCGACGTCGCGTCGGTGCTGCTCCGCAACGAGGACGGGCACCTCGCGGTCGAGGTGGTCTCCGGCTCCCCCTTCCGGCGACCGGCCGGGCCGCTCGCGGTCGTGCCCGGGTCCGCCGCCGCCGGTGTCCTGGACGAGGGGCGGACGCTCCTGCTCACCGGCGACGAGGTGCGATCCGGCCTCAACGACCTGGGGTTCGCGACCACCGAGCGCGGCCAGGAGCTCGACGCCGTCCTCCTGCTGCCACTGGGCGCCGGCGGTCCGGCCGAGGGCGTCCTCCTCACGGCCTGGGCCGACCGTCGCTCCCGTCGCGAGAACGACGTCGGGCAGCTGGCGGCCTTCGCCGAGCAGGCGGCGCTGGCCCTGCAGGTCGTCCAGGCCCAGGAGGACCGCAACCGGCTCGCGGTGTTCGAGGACCGCGACCGGATCGGCCGCGACCTGCACGACCTCGTGATCCAGCGGTTGTTCGCCGTGGGGCTGACCCTGGACAACGCCGCCCGGATGACGACCCGGCCGGAGGTGGCCGAACGCATCACCGGCGCCGTCGACGACATCGACGCCACCATCAAGGACATCCGGCGCACCATCTTCGAGCTGTCGGTCCCGGCGCTCTCGACCGACCTTCGGGCCCAGCTGGCCGAGGTGGTGGCCGCCGCGACGCCGGCGCTGGGCTTCGTCGCGGACCTGGTCACAGAGGGCCCGGTCGACTCCCTGGTCCCGGACGACGTCCGCCCGCACCTGGTGGCCGTCGTCCGCGAGGCGCTGTCCAACGCCGCCCGGCACGCGGGCGCGACCGACGTCACCGTGCGCCTGGCGGTGGGCGAGGAGGTGCTGCTGACGATCACCGACGACGGCACCGGCTATGTCGAGACCGGACGGCGCAGCGGCCTGCGCAACATGTCCGACCGCGCCGTGTCGCTCGGCGGCTCGTTCGAGATCGGTCCGGCCGACGCGGCCGGTGGCACGGTCGCCGTGTGGCGGGTCCCGGCCGCCTCGTCCTGAGCTGCCCGGCACCGACCTCGACAGCCGTCCGCACCAGTGCCCGCTTGCCGGTCGCCGCCGCGCTCGTGCGAAAGGCCGGGACTGGGGTCCCGGCCCTCTGCGGTGCGGTCGCTACTTGAGGAAGCCGTACCGCTGCACGACGGGCAGCTGCTCCCAGCGGCGGCCGAGACCGAGCGTCCGACCGGCCGACGTGAGTGCGAGCACGACCAGGACGAGCGCGTACACGAGGTGGTCGTCCATGACGGGGTTGTTCGCCGGCCGCAGCACGACAGTCCACATCATCACCAGGAGCAGGGCGCCGGCAACGGCCGCGAACCGCATCCCGATGCCGAGGATCAGCGCGGTGCCGATGCCGAGGAGGCCCAGCATGAACAGCCAGTCCGCCCACCCTGCGCCGGCGATGTCGTTGTAGAAGCCCTTGAACGGGCCGGTGGCGCCGAACTTCAGGAAGCCCTCGGTGGGGCTGCCGCCGTGGATCCACGCGGCGTCGCCGAACCGGTCGACCACCCCGGTCTCGGCGTTCCTCCCGGTCTCCATTCCGAGCGCGAAGGTCTTGTCGAGGAACGCCCAGAGAAAGACCCAGCCCAGCGAGATCCGGGTGACGGCGAGCACGTAGCGGTACGCCTTGTGGCGCGGCGTCTCCTCGTGGACCGGTTCGGCGAGGAAGGCGTCGCTGCGGATCACGGGGTTCTTCGAGATGTGGCCGGCGGTGGTCATGGTGTCCTCCTGGTTCGGTGGCCCGATGTCCTGACCCTTCGAGCATCGCCGGTCGGCCCACCACCACCTAGGGACCTAAGGCCCCGCTGCGCGGTCCTGTCGTCGCTGCCTGGTGGGACTCTCCTCACCAGAGGCCGAGCGCCGCCGCCTCTTCACGGAGCTCGTCGCGGACCCGGGGGTGCGCGGCGTTCTCCACGAGCTGCCGGGCCTGCCGCTTCTCGTCGCCGCCGAAGATCTCGGCGACCCCCTGCTCGGTGACGACCGCGGTGTGCTGGAACGAGGTCACCGGCTCGTCGACGAGCGGGACGATGGTCGAGACGTCGGCCTTGGGGTGCCAGGAGCGCAGCGCCATCAACGCCTGGCCGCCGGCCGAGTGCAGGGCGCCGACGATGAAGTCGGTCTGGCCACCGAAGCCGGAGTGGATGCGCGCGGAGATGCGGGACGCGTTGGCCTGGCCGAACAGGTCGACCTGGAGCGCGGTGTTGACCGACGTCATGGCCCGGCACGCGGCGATCCGTGCCGGGGAGTTGGTCGTCTCGGTGCGCAGCACCTGGACCCTCGGGTTCCGGTCGACCCAGGAGTACAGGTCGGCGGAGCCGTAGAGGAACGAGGCGGTGAGGGGTGCGCCGGCGTCCAAGGCCCCGGCCCGGTCGAGGTCGAGGACGCCGTCGGAGAACATCTCGGACCAGATCGCCAGCCCACGGCGCGACACCAGACCCGGGAGGGTGGCGTCGGGCACGGTGCCGATGCCCATCTGCAGCGTCACGCCGTCCCCGACGAGGGCGGCGAGTCGCTCCCCCACACCACGAGCGGCGTCGTCCAGGACGGACGGTGCCGGCTCGTCCAGCGGTGCATCCGCCTCCAGCACGTGGTCGACCGCGTCGACGTCGAGCAGGCCGTCGCCGTAGGTCCACGGCATGAAGCGGTTGACCTGCGCGACGACGAGGCCACCCCGGGCCCGGCAGGCAGCGATGGCCGCCGGGAGGATGTTGACCTCCGTCCCCAGGGAGAACTTCCCGTCGACGGGTGGCGCGACCGTGACCAGCACGGCGTCCGGGGGCAACGTGGTGGCGAACAGGCGCGGGACGAGCGAGAGCCGCGCCGGCACGTAGGACAGGGTGGGACTGCGGCGCATGCCCGGCCCGACGAAGCAGCTCTCGTGCACGACTCCCGGCCGCGCCGGGACCCCGCGGTGGGCGTTGAGCATGAACAGCCGGAAGTGCTCGAGCGCGCCGTCGAGCACCTCGAGCAGCGCCCGCGGCGCCGCGGCGTTTCCCGCCGCGACCACTCGCGCACCTGCGGGCAGGCGGGCGAGAACGGCAGCCAGCGTCACCGTGTCGACGGTGGGCATCGGTCGGTGCTCCTGGTCAGGACTGTGGCAGGTGCTTCGTGGCGAAGACCGCGGCCTGGGTGCGGCGCTGCAGCCCCAGCTTGGAGAGCAGGCTCGACACGTAGTTCTTCACGGTCTTCTCGGCGAGGAACATCCGCTCACCGATCTGCCGGTTGGTCAGGCCCTCGCCGATCAGCTCCAGGATCTTCAGCTCCTGGTCGGTGAGCGGTGCGAGCGCCTTGTCCTGCGGCGGTCCCTGGCGCAGGCGCTCCAGCACCTGCGTGGTGACGGCAGGGTCCAGCAGCGACTGGCCGGCGGCCACCCGCCGGACGGCGTCGAGCAGGTCGTTGCCGCGGATCTGCTTGAGGACGTACCCGGCGGCGCCCGCCATGATCGCCGCGAACAGCGCCTCGTCGTCGTCGTACGACGTGAGGATGAGCGCCGCGATCTCGGGGTGGCTGGACCTGATGTCACGGCACACGTCGATGCCGGACCCGTCGGGCAGCCGCCCGTCGAGGACGGCGACGTGCGGGCGCAGGGCCGGGATCCGCCGGCGCGCCTCGTCGGCCAGCCCTGACTCGCCCACCACCTCGATGTCGCCCTCGGACTCGAGCAGGTCCTTGAGCCCGCGGCGCACGATCTCGTGGTCGTCGAGCAGGAAGACCCGGATGGGGGCCTTGGCGGGGGGTGCGTCGGGCACTGGGCTCTCGGTCATGGGACCTGTGTACCCGAATACGAGGACCAGCCGCACCGCCGTGCGCCTGCGCGGACCGGGAGGTCCGACCTGTCCTGACCGGGACCTTGGTCCCTCCGCCGGCCCCCGGACGCGCAGCGGTTCCAGGAAGGGGCCGTTCTACCCGGCTCGGGGGGCCCTCCGCACCTGCGACACGCGGCGTCCCGGGCGCAGTCTCGACCCAGGCACCGACATGCGGTGCCGCCGTACAGCGGGAGATGTCATGACCACCAACGAGCACCACACGACACCGGCAGGAGAACCCGCAGCGACCCGCGACGAGGTCGTCGTGGGCATCGACGAGAGTCCTGCGTCCGAGGCAGCGCTGCGCTGGGCCGCCGCCCACAGCCTCGCCACCGGGCTGCCCCTCAGGCTGGTGCGCACCCGGCAGATGTCCGCACTCGCCTCGGCGGCCGTCACCGCAGGCGCGGCCGACTACCTGGAAGCCACTGCTGCCGACGCCCGGGCCCGGGCCACCCGGTGGGTGCTGGACACCCTCGGGGGCGACGCCGCCGAGGTGCGCTGGACCCTCGAGGTGCACGAGGGCGGCGCGGGCCCGGTCCTGGTCGCCCTGTCCCACGGCTCCCGGCTCGTCGTCGTCGGGACCCATGAGCACACCGGGCTGCGCCGCGCCGTCTCGGGGTCGGTGAGCCACTACGTGCTCTCCCACGCCGACATGCCCGTCGTCGCCGTCCCCGCCCCGGTCGGGCAGGAACGGGCCCGCGCCCAGGACGCCATGGTCATGGGTCCGCTGCTCTGAGAGGAAGGTTCGTCATGACACGCGTTCTCGTGGTCGTCGAGTCGATGTTCGGCAACACCCGCGCGGTCGGGGAGGCCGTCGCCGACGGGCTTCGGACGTCGTCCGACGTCGAGGCCGTCGACGTCGTCGACGTCGCTGCCGCACCGGCCGCACCTACCGTCGACCTCCTGGTCCTCGGCGGACCGACGCACGCGTTCGGCCTGAGCCGCCCGGCGACCCGGGCGGACGCCGCCCAGCGTGGCGCGACGCTGTCGGACGCGGACCGCGCGACCGGGCTGCGGGAGTACCTCGCCGTCCTGGACGCCGGTCCGCTCCCGGAGATCGTGGCGACGTTCGACACCCGCGTCCGCAAGCGCGGCGTCCCGGGCTCAGCGGCCCGGGCTGCCGCCCGCCGGCTGGTGCGTTGGGGCAGCCGGGCGCCGCTGCCGGCGGTGACCTTCTGGGTCGCGGACGTCGCGGGGCCGCTGCTCCCGGGCGAGCTGGACCGGGCCCGCGAGTGGGGCACCCGGCTGGCTGTCACGTCCTTGGTCGTCCCGCGATGAGCCGCGGAGGCCCCGGTGCCGCCCGGACCGACCCGGCGGGACCTGTCCGCCCGGTGCCCTCGGGCACCGGCACCAGTCAGTTCGACGAGGAGGTGGGTGCCGTGACGCCGACGAGGAAGCCCGGGCACGACAGGCGGGGCCTGGTCCCCGAGGACGTCGACCTCCTGCTGCGGGCGGCGGTGCGCGGACCGTCGCTGCACAACTCCCAGCCGTGGGCGTTCGCGTTCGGCGACCATCACGTCGAGGTGTACGCCGACGTCGACCGCCACCTCCTGCGCGCCGACCCGACCGGCCGGTCCCTGCTCATCTCGTGCGGCGCCGCGCTGTTCAACCTCCGGGTGGCCGCTGCCCACCTGGGGATGCACCCCCGGGTGCGCGTGCTGCCGGACGACGAGGACCCGACGCTGGTCGCGGTCGTCGAGGTCGACCACCGTCACCAGGGGCCGGGCAGTCTCGACGCGTTCTACCCCGCAGTCTGGCTGCGCCGAACGAACCGGCGTCCGTTCCGGGACCGCCGGATCGCGCCGGCAGCTGCCGGTCGCCTCGCCGAGGCCGCCCAGGCGGAGGGCGCCGTGCTGCGCGTCTACGACGACGAGAACGAGGTACGGCGGCTCGTCGAGCTAGTCGGTGCTGGTGACCGTGCGGACCACGACGACCCCGCCCGGGTCGTCGAGCGTCAGACCTGGATCGGCGGCCCCCAGCGGGAGGACGGCATCCCGCTCGCCTCGCTCGGCCCCCGCCCGGCCCGGTCCGACACGGCATTCCGCGACCTGGGGTACGCGGTGCAGTCGTTCCGCGAGACGGCCTCGTTCGAGTCGTCCCCCACGGTGGCCGTGCTCTCCACCCACGAGGACCGCCCGGCCGACTGGGTCCGCGCCGGCCAGGCCCTGGAACGGGTCCTGCTGGAGGCGACCTCGTCCGGGCTCTCGGCGTCGTTCCTCAACGCGCCGCTGGAGCACCTCGACCTCCGGTGGCTGGCCCGCAGCCCCCTGAGCGGCGTCGGCCAGACGCACATGCTGCTCCGCCTCGGCTACGGCGACGACGTGCCGCCGACCCCGCGCCGACCGCTGGACGAGGTGCGCCGCGAGCCACGGCTCGGGCCTGACGACGCGCGGTGACCTCGGGCCGGGCCGGCAGCAGCGCCACTTCCGCGGGCTATCCCGACGAGGCAGCCGCCGGCGCCACGGTGTGAGGACCCCCGTCGGGGCGGCCCGTCACCTGGCGCCCGGTCAGGACGGTCAGCGGCAGCCGGATCGCGACGTCCACCGGCCCGGAGACCCACGGGTCGACCAGGCGGGCCAGCTTCCGGACCTTCGCCGGGTCGCGCACCACCTCGGCCAAGCCGGTGGCCACGACGCTCCAGCCGGAGCGGGTGACGACGTCGATGTCGTCGGCCTGGAGCGCCAGGACGCCGCCGCCCGCTGACCGCGCCAGCCGCGAGGTGCCCGACGTGCAGCACACCGCGACCTCGCCGTCCAGGGCGAAGGACACCGGCACGACGGCCGGGAGCGCACCGATGGTGAAGACGAACCGGCCGACGGCGGCGGCGCCGAGCAGCTCGAGACACTCGTCGCGCGACAGCTCCAGCACTCCCGCTCCGCCCGCACCGCGATCCTCGTCCGTCGGCGCGACCGGGTACCCGGGACCACGGGCTCGCGCTGGACCGCCTGAGGTCATCGGGACAGGTCGTCCGGGCCGGCTGATCCTCGGATCACGGCGACCGCGCAGTGCGCGTGGTGCAGGACGGCCTGGCCGACCGAGCCCAGGAGCGTCTCGACGGCCGGCCGGTGACCGCGCGAGCCGACGACGACGAGCCCGGCGTGCTCGGAGGCGACGGCGAGCAGGTGACCGGCGTGCCCCGGCACGGCTTCGGCGAGGAGCCGCACCGTGGGGTACTTCTCGCGCCAGGGCGCCAGGTCGGCCTCCAGCGCGGCCCGCTCGACCTCCTGCTGCCGCACGGCGTCCACGGGCAGCGGCAGCAGATTCGCTGCCCCGTGCAGGGCGGTGCCCCGCCAGGCACGCAGGGCAGTGACGTATCCGCCGTGCTCGGCGGCCCGGCTCATCGCCCAGTCGAGGGCGGCCTGGGCGCCGGACGTGCTGTCCACCCCGACGACGATGCGCGTCGCCCTCTCGTCGGAGCGGCGCCGCACCACGACCACCGGACCCGGCGCGTGCCGGGTGACCTGCTGGCTGACGGAGCCGAGCACCAGCCCGCCCAGACGACTGTGCCCACGCGCACCCACCACGAGCAGGTCGCCCGGCTGGACGCTCTCGACGATGGCCGGACCGACCTCGAGCCCGAGCGGCTCGAGCCGCCGGACCTCGGTCTCGACGGCGGGGTCGTGCGCGGCCTGCTGGCGCGCCTCGTCCAGGACCCGGTCCACCGACGAGCGCCGGGGCGGCGCGTCGTCATCGCGGAGCAGGTGCGGGACGGCGTGCACCAGCACCAGGGGCAGTCGCCGGCTGCGCGCCTCTGCCACCGCCCATGCGACCGCCCGACTGCTGTCGTCGGACCCGTCGACGGCCACCACCACGTGACGAATCTCAGCCATGACTCCTCCTCAGTCCTCGCGGTCCTCGCGGCTGCGCAGTCCCGCAGCCAGGACACCGCCTCCGGGCGCGGTCGGGCAGAGACCAACGGCGGCGACGGGCAGGACCAACGACCTCTCGGCACGGCTCGGGACCTCCGGCCCGGCTCGCGGGGGACGGCGTCCCCTGGGCTCGCGCCGGACCGGCCCCTAGCGTCGTGGGCGACGGCCGATCGAGGAGGACGCCATGACCACCGGCAGCGGGGTGACCGATCCGGTGCTCGTCGGCGTCGACGGCTCCGAGGCCAGCACGCGGGCCGTGCGCTGGGCCGCACGCGAGGCGGGCCTGCGCGGGTGCCCGCTGCACATCGTCCACGCGTGGCTGTGGCCCTTGTTCCGGGTCCCGCTGGGCGGGTCCCCGCTGGCGCCCGAGACTGCCGGCCTGCAGGCGCAGGCCGAGCAGGTGCTGGCTGCCGCGGCCACGACGGCACGCGCGGTCGCGCCCGGGCTGGTGGTCGAGACGACCCTGACCGTGGGTGAGGCCGCCGGGGAGCTGCTGCGGCGCGCCCCGGGCGCCCAGCTGGTCGTGGTCGGCAACCGGGGTCTCGGCGGTTTCACCGGCCTGCTGCTGGGTTCGACCGGCGTGGCGCTGTCCGCCCGCAGCCCGCGGCCCGTCGTCGTGGTGCGGGGCGATCCGGCGCCCGAGGGGCCGGTCGTGGTCGGCGTGGACACCGCACCGGGGTCTGACGCTGTCCTGGGCCGGGCGATCGAGGAGGCCCGGCTGCGCGGCGTGGGTGTGCTGGTCGTGCATGGCTGGACCCCGAGCCCGCTGCCCTCGGGCCCGACGCCGGCGGGCGAGACAGCGCTGACCCGCGGGCGGCGAGCGGGGCAGGAGCTGCTCGACCGGGCCCTGGCAGTGGCCGGGTCCGACGCGCCCGGCGTCACGCTCAGCACCCGCCTGGGCGACCGGTCGCCGGCCGCCGAGCTCGTCGACGCCTCGCAGCACGCGCAGCTGCTCGTCGTCGGCGCTCGCGACCTGGGATCGCTGCGGGGGATGCTGCTCGGTTCCACGACCCACGCGGCGATCCACCACTCCGCCTGCCCGGTCCTCGTCGTCCGCTGAGCTACTCGCCCGGTGCATCCGGGAAACGACCCGGGACCCGTGACCAGAGGCCCGTCTCCCCTGTCCCGGCGATCCCGCCAGGCGTTGGCTGGAGCTCAAGCCGTTCATCTCGACGAAGACGAGCCGGTCAGAACGGCGGGATGTCGCTGAACAGGTCGTCCTGGACGGGGTCGGCGGGTCGGTGGTAGGTGCGTCCGGAGGGGAGGGTGAACCGGAGCCCGCCGGCGCCGTCGCTTTCGACCTCCGTGTCGGTGTGGGTCTTCACGGTGTGGTGGCTGCGGCACTGCGGGTCGAGGTTGCCCGCCGAGGTCGGGCCTCTCGGGTAGGGATCGCGGTGGTCCAGATCACACACTGCTGCC
>JBBRVW010000049.1:0-23330 GCA_038246545.1 Actinomycetes bacterium
GTTGCTGCTTCAGGCCGCCGGAAGCAGCAACAACGCGCCAGTCAACGACGAACCAGCCGGACAGTCCGAGGGCTGGGACGACGGCGGGTCAGCGAGGCGCCCGCCCAGCAGCCGACCTCTTCCCAAGCCGCTCTGGCGCGCACCCACGACGGCGCGACACGGGTTCGCCGTGTCAGCTACGACGGCGCAGGACGACCAGCGTCGCGGCCATGACCACCGCGATCTCCACCCCGGCGGCACCTGCCACGGCCCACCACTGCGGCCCGGTCACCGCCAGCCGGCCGGGACCGCCGGGCCCGGAGGCGAGCACCGCCAGTCCGGCGACGGCGGCCGCGACCAGTGCGCCGGTGACGGCGACCGTCTCGGTCAAGGGGCGCCAGCCCTCGCCGGTCACCGCGTCGGCGCGGTGCGCGAGGACGCCTGCAAGTACCCCGGCGGCCACCGGGACGAGCAGGACGATCGGGGCCAAGCCGGGGCCGGGCTCCTGCGGCAGGGCCGCGAGCAGCGGCAGCGCGGGGACTGCCCCGAGGTCGACCCCGAACGGGGACACCGAGGTGGCGGCGCCCACGGCGAACCCGGGGCCCACGACATAGGCCGTGCCCCACACCGCCGCGGTGGGGACGTAGGCCAGGCAGAGGACGCCGAGGAGCACGCCGCCGCTGACACCGGCGCCCAGTGCGTCGACGAGCACGGCCGCGCGGTCGCGGTGCGCCAGCAGGGCCGCACCGGCGAGCAGGGCGCCGCCCGCGAGCAGGGCCGCGACCGCGCCCGCCCCGGCCGGCAGCGCGGCCCGGACGAGGGGGTGCAGCCGGCGCGAGAGCCCGGACCAGGTGCCGGTGGCGCGGACCGCGCCGGTGCCCGACCCGAGGGCCGCCACCCCGGCAGCCCCGACGAAGGCGCTGACCGGGAGCGCGCGGACCTCACCGGTGCGGGCCAGCAGCGCGACGAACGTGGCGAGGACGGCGTAGGCCGCCGTGGTGGAGGACGCGAGGGCCAGCACGCCGGTGCGGCCGCGCACCCCGGCCGCTCTGCCGGCCCGCAGGGTCGCGCCGTGCAGAAGCGCGACCGGGAGGGCGGTCAGGCCGAGCGGCACCAGGGCCAGCTCGCCCCCGGACACGGCGAGGTGGGCGTGGTGGCCCACCAGCCAGGCCATCAGTGCCGTGGAGACCGCGTCGGCGACATCGGCGCCGCTGTCGGCCGCCGAGGCCCAGGCGACGAGGACGACGACCATGACCGCCAGCACGCCGAGGGCGGCGGAGCGCACCGCGGCGACGATCCCCACGACCGTGAGCGACCAGGTACCGGCGGGCGGCTCTCCGCCCGGCCGCAGCCGGGACCCCGCGACGTGGCCGGCGGGTCGCGGCGGGCGGGAAGGGCGGGAGAGGAGCTCGGTCATCGCGGTCCATCGTCGCCGCTGGGGGCCGTTCCGCCCCGCACCCTGCCCCCGCTCGGCGGGTCGTCGGCGGAGGATGTGGTGCCGGCCGGGATGCAACCTGCCAGGCTGGTCGCGGGTGATCCTCTGTGACAGCGCGCCGGCGGCCCCGGCGCCAGACGCGACCGGAGGGAGAGCGACCGTGAAGGACCCGGCTGGGTTCGACGCCTTCTACGCTGCGACCCACCGGCGCGTCCAGCACCAGATGTACGCCATGACGAGCAACCTCGCCGACGCACAGGAGCTCACGCAGGAGGCGTACGCCCGGGCCTGGCAGCGCTGGTCCACGGTCGAGACGTACGACGACCCCGAGGCGTGGGTCCGCACCGTCGCCTGGCGGCTGGCCGCCAGCCGCTGGCGCAAGGCGAAGAACGGCGTCACCGCGATGCTGCGGCACGGCCCGCCCGAGCACCCGCCGGGGCCGAGCGTCGACACCGTCGCCCTCGTCGCCGCGCTCCGGGAGATCCCGGAGGCGCAGCGCCGGGCCATCGTCCTGCACCACCTCGCCGGCCTGTCGGTCGCCGAGGTCGCCCACGAGGTGGGAGCCCCGGAGGGCACCGTCAAGGCGCGCCTGTCGCGCGGCCGGGCCGCCCTCGCCGAGCTGCTCGCCGACCACTCGCTCACGGAGGTGAGCCCCCATGCCTGAGAACCACGACAAGCTGACCCTCACCCTGGACGCGCTGCGGTCGGACGTCGAGCGCAACCCGCTGGCCGACTCGCAGACCGTGCGCCGCCGCGGCGAGCAGCGCACCCGCCGGCAGGCCGTCGGCGGCGCCCTCGCCGTCGTCGCCCTGGTCGCCGGAGCCGCCGGCGTCGTCGGCGGTGTCGGCGGCTCGAACCGGGCCGAAGGCCCGATCGCGACCGACGGCCCGACCGCCAGCACCGAGGTCGAGACCCCGCTCGCCGTCGCCGCCCAGCCGCTGCTCGCGCCCGCCGACCTCGGCGCGGTAGGCCCGTACTCGGCGTGGCAGCTCAGCCCCGACCCCGAGAACGTCGGCCAGCCCTTCCACCTGTGCGTGCCCTCGCCGACGACCCTGGGCGCCGGGGCCTCCACCTACGGACACTTCTACGGCGACCTCGACGCGTCTGCGACCGAGCACGTCCTGCAGTTCGCGGACAGCGCCGGCGCGAAGGAGGCCGGCGACCAGCTCGTGTCGGGCCTGACGGCCTGCGACCTGGGAGCCGCCAGCGACAACGTCGTCACGTCCACCGCGCAGCCCGTGCCCCTGCCCGCCGCCGACGAGGGGCGGGTGGTCACCCGGGAGGCCTCACCACCGGGCTCCGACGTCTCGTACTACGAGCTCGGCGTCGTCCGGGAGGCCAACGTCCTGGTCGTGCTGCAGTGGAACTCCATGGGTCTGCCGGACGGGGTCACGCAGGTCTGGGACGCGGAGCGGATGCAGGCTGCACTGGACCGCGCCCACCGGTGACCCCACCGGCTGACAAGCGCGAGGGCGCAGACTGGATTCGCTCGCGGCGCGGTCGAGGGTCGACCGGCCGACGGGCGTCGAGGTGAGGATGAGAGGCACCGCGGGCGATGTCCTGCAGTCCCGCGACGAGGGTCCCCCGCCACGGCCGCCCGGACGGCTGCGCCGGCTGGCGAGGCGTCGGGACCTCCGCGCCGTGGTCGCCGTCGCCGCGGCTGCCGGCGCCGCCGCCGTGGCGCTGGCAGGCGGTGGGCCAGGCCTGCTCGCCGGCCACGGAACAGCGGCCGCCCCGCCGGCCGCGGTCCGGGCCGAGCGGGCGGACGTACCAGCCGGTGGCCCGGCCAGCCCCCTGCTGACGTCCGCGCTGCTGCGACCACGGGACGCCTACGGCGACCTCGCCGCGCGGCAAGGTGCTTCGGCCCGGGACTCCGCGGGGTTCCGCCGGCTGCACCGCTGCGACCCCGGTCCGGGAGACGACGTCAGCGCCACGCGCACGCTGGCGGGCGCGGCCGGACCGACGGTCACCCAGCGCGTGGTGGTGAACCTCGACGCCCCGGCTGCGGAGGCGCTCTACGCCGAGCAGGTGCGGGCGCTGCGCGCCTGTCCCGGGGCCAGCTCCACACAGCCAGGTCCCGCAACGCCCCCGGCGGGGGACGTGCGCCTGTTCGTGGCCCTGGCTCCGGGCGCCTCCGGCGCCGCGGTCGCAGTGATCCGGGTCGGCGCGGTGGTGACCGAGGTCGTCCGACGACCCGGCGCCGGTGGCTCTGCCGAGGCGGCGACGCTCGCTGCGCTGGCGACTCGCGCGGTCGAACGCCTGCGCTCCGCGCTGCCCTACGACACCGGCGCCGCTCCGTCGGCCGCCGCGGCCGCCGTCACGCGGATCCCCCCGGGCTTCCGGGTCGTCGACGAGCAGTCCGCGGCCGCGGGAGCCCGGGCAGCCGACGGGCACCGGCGCCGCGACCGGCTCGCGGCCTGGGCGCTCGGCCCGTGCGGAGCCGCGACGAACCCGACCGACGCCCTCCGCCCGGCGATGCTGACCGTGACGCGGTCCGGCCCGCTCGGCGTCCAGTCGATGCAGCTGGCCCTCTTCCCCGACGACGCCTCGGCCGCGCGGGCCTGGGCCGGCCTCCGAGAGGTGGTGGTGGGGTGTGCCCTCGGCCGGCCCCCGCGCAGCCCGAGCAGCCCGGGCAGTCGGGGCAGTGCGGAGCTGTGGACCGCCCGGCCCCTGGCACTCGGGAGCAGAGGTCTGGTGGCGGTGGGCCGCTACCGGCTCGACGGCCGGCCGGTCAGCGGCAATGCTCACGCAGCGGCGGTGCAGGTGGGCAACGCGGTGTATCTCCGGGTCGACTACCGCGACGGCCTGCCGGGTGAGCCGGACCCGGCGGCGGCCGCGTCGGTGCGCGCCGCTGCGGCCGACGTCGAGCGGGTCTGCGGGCTGGTCGGCAGCTGCGGCTGACCGCCTCTGCGCGTCAGCGGGAGGTCATGATCTCCCGCATGAGGCGGGCGGTCTCGGAGGGCGTCCTGCCGACCTTGACGCCGACGGCCTCGAGCGCGTCCTGCTTCGCCTGCGCGGTGCCGGACGAGCCGGAGACGATCGCGCCGGCGTGGCCCATCGTCTTGCCCTCGGGGGCCGTGAAACCCGCGACGTAGCCGACGACCGGCTTGGTGACGTGGTCCTTGATGTACGCCGCCGCGCGCTCCTCGGCGTCGCCGCCGATCTCGCCGATCATGACGATCGCGTCGGTCTCGGGGTCGGCCTCGAAGGCCTCGAGGCAGTCGATGTGCGTGGTGCCGATGACGGGGTCGCCGCCGATGCCGACGGCGGTCGAGAAGCCGATGTCCCGCAGCTCGTACATCATCTGGTAGGTCAGGGTGCCGGACTTGGAGACCAGCCCGATGCGACCGGCCTTGGTGATGTCGGCCGGGATGATGCCGGCGTTCGACCTGCCGGGGCTGATGAGGCCGGGGCAGTTCGGGCCGATGATCCGCGTCGTGCCGGCGTTGACCGCGCGCTGGTAGAAAGCCGCGGAGTCGTGCACCGGGATGCCCTCGGTGATGACGACGCACAGCGGTATCGCGGCGTCGACCGCTTCGAGGACGGCGTCCTTGGCGAAGGCCGGCGGCACGAAGGCCACCGACACATTCGCGTCGGTCTCCTTCATCGCCTCGGACACGGTCGCGAAGACCGGCACCGAGGTGCCGTCGACGTCGACCGTCGTGCCGGCCTTGCGCGGGTTCACGCCGCCGACGACCTGCGTGCCGGAGGCGACCATCCGCCGGGTGTGCTTGGTGCCCTCGGAGCCGGTGATGCCCTGGACGATGATGGTGGAGTTCTCGGTCAGCCAGATGGCCATGTCAGCAGTCCCTCGTCCCTCGTCCGTCGTCTACTTGGCAGCCAGCTCGGCCGCGCGGGCGGCGGCGCCGTCCATCGTGTCGACCTGCTCGAGCAGCGGCAGCGCGGCCTCGGTGAGGATGCGCCGGCCCTCGTCGGCGTTGTTGCCGTCCAGCCGTACAACGAGGGGGTGGGTGATCTCGTCGCCGCGCTCCTGCAGCAGCCCGAACGCCTGGACGATGCCGTTGGCCACGGCGTCGCACGCGGTGATGCCGCCGAAGACGTTCACGAACACGGACTTCACGTCCGGGTCGCCGAGGATGATCTCGAGACCGTTCGCCATCACCTCGGCGGAGGCGCCGCCGCCGATGTCGAGGAAGTTCGCGGGCTTGACGCCGCCATGGGCCTCGCCGGCGTACGCCACGACGTCGAGGGTCGACATGACCAGGCCGGCGCCGTTGCCGATGATGCCGACGGCACCGTCCAGCTTAACGTAGTTGAGGTCCTTGGCCTTCGCCTTGGCCTCCAGCGGGTCGGCGGAGAACTCGTCCTCCAGCCCCGGGTGCTCGGCCTGGCGGAAGTCGGCGTTGCCGTCGAGGGTGACCTTGCCGTCGAGCGCGACGACGCGGCCGTCGGCGGTCTTCACCAGCGGGTTGACCTCGACGAGCGTCGCGTCCTCCGCGACGAAGACGTCCCAGAGCTTCACGATCGCGGCGGCGACCTGGTCTCGGACGTCCTCGGGGAAGCCGCCCTGCTCGGCGATCTCGCGCGCCTTCGCGTCGTCGATGCCCTCGAGCGCGTCGACGGCGATCCGGGCCAGCGCCTCGGGCTTCTCGACGGCGAGCTGCTCGATCTCGACGCCACCCTCGCGGGAGGCCATCGCGAGGTAGGTGCGGTTCGCGCGGTCCAGCAGCACCGAGAAGTAGTACTCCTCGGCGATCGCCGCGGCCGGCGCGATCATCACCCGGTGGACGGTGTGCCCCTTGATGTCCATGCCGAGGATCTGCGAGGCGACCTGTTCGGCCTCCTCGACCGACGAGGCGAGCTTGACGCCGCCCGCCTTGCCGCGGCCGCCGACCTTGACCTGCGCCTTCACGACCACCTTGCCGCCGCCCTCGGGCAGCAGCCGCTCGGCGGCGGCGCGCGCCTCCTCCGGGGTCTCGGCGACAGCGCCGCCCAGCACGGGCACGCCGTGCTTCTCGAAGAGGTCGCGCGCCTGGTACTCGAAGAGGTCCACGGGTCAGTCCTCGCCTGTCTCGATCGGCTTCGGAAAGTGGTCGTCGCGGCCGGACCGGAGGTGCAGCGGCAGGCAGGAGCCGGTCACGGGTGCGGTACGCGAGCGTAACCGCAGCGTCCCGCGGCCGTTGAACCGGGCGAACCCACCACGTCGGAGGCCCTCGTGCGCCCGTCCCGTCCCGCCGTCCTCGGCGCAGCCGCGCTGGCCGCCGCCCTCATGGGTGCCCTGACCACGACCGGCGCCGCCCCGGCGCGGGCCGCCACCACGGTGTCGGTGAGCAGCAAGACCATCGACGTCACCGTCGGACCGGCCGGCAGCCGCGAGGTCTGCACCGTCGTGTACGACCTGTACCGGCCGAGCACGGCGACGACGCAGCACCGCAAGCCGGCGATCCTCACGACCAACGGCTTCGGCGGCTCCAAGGACGACCAGGCCGACCTGGGCCGCGCCTTCGCGAGGCGTTGCTACGTCGTGCTGTCGTACTCGGGCCTGGGGTTCGGCGGCTCCGACTGCAAGATCACCCTCGACGACCCGGACTGGGACGGCCAGGCTGCCCAGCAGCTGGTGACCTACCTCGGCGGCGGGAGGAGGGCCAACGACGGCAGCCGGGTCACTTACGTCCGCCGGGACCGCGTCTCGCACGACGGCAGGCACCGCACGCACGACCCGCGCGTCGGCATGGTCGGCGGCTCGTAGGGCGGCCAGGTGCAGTTCGCGGTCGCCGGCATCGACCCGCGCGTCGACACGATCGTCCCGATCATCACCTGGAACGACCTCTCCTTCTCGCTGGCGCCCAACAACACGAGCTTCACGACCCCCGACGGCCAGGGAGTCCGATACGGCACCCCGGGCAGCGAGAAGGTCGGCTGGACCTCGCTGTTCTTCGGCGTCGGGATCACCGACGTGATCCAGCACGCGTCGACCGACCCGACCCGCAACGTCGGCTGCCCGAACTTCGCCGACCAGGCCTGCGTCGCCAAGGCGCAGATGGACGCGCTCGGCTACCCGACCCAGGACACCCTCGACCTCGCCCGGCACGCCAGTGTCTCGTCGTACGTCGACAAGATCCGGATCCCGACCCTGTTGGTGCAGGGCGAGATCGACACCCTGTTCACCCTGCAGGAGGCGGCCGCGACGTACCGCGCGCTGCGTGCCCAGGGCACGCCGGTGAAGATGATCTGGCAGTCCTGGGGCCACAGCGGCGGCGGGAACCCGGCGGCGGGCGAGCTCGACATGGCGCACCCGCGCGCGAGCCATGAAGGTCGCCGGATCAGCGACTGGTTCGACCACCACCTCAAAGGGGTGAAGGTCGGCACCGGCCCGCGGTTCAGCTACTTCCGGGACCGGGTCGGCTACACCGGCATCGCGACCCCGGCCTACGGCACGGCGGCTGCCTACCCCGTCGGCCGCTCGCAGGACCTCTACCTCTCCGGCACCGACTCGCTGGTGACGTCGAAGGACGCGGTGCTGCCAGGCAGCGCGTCGTGCGCGAACATCGCCGGCGAGGTGCCGACCAGCTTCAGCGAGGTCTCCGCGTTGCAGGGCTCGCGGGTTCCGGACGGCGTGACCCCGCCCTACGACACCCCGGGCACCTTCGCCGCCTGGAGCACCACGCCGCTCGCAGCGCCGGTCGTGTCGGTCGGCGTCCCGACCCTGACGCTGCGACTGTCGTCGCCGCTCGTGGCGCAGACGCAGGCCGCCGGACCGGCGGGGCAGCTGCTGCTGTTCGCGAAGATCTACGACGTCGCGCCCGACGGCAGCACGACGCTCGTGCACCGGCTGGTCTCGCCGACCCGCGTCGCCGACGTCACGAAGCCGGTGACCATCGAGCTGCCCGGGGTGGTGCACCGCTACGAGGCGGGCCACCGGCTCTCGGTCGTGGTCGCCGCCACCGACGCCGCGTACCGCAACAACCGCGGTGCAGCCGGTGTCGGTGCTCACCAGCCCGGGCGACCCGGGTGTCCTCCGGCTGCCGGTGCTCGACTCGTCGGTGTCGTAGCCGGGCGGCCGGGCGATGTCAGGTTGCGGCGGCCGTGCCGAGGTTCTCTCGCACCCAGCCGATGATCTCACCGGTCGTCGCGCCGGGCGTGAAGATCTTGGCCACGCCCATCTCGGTGAGCGCCGGCATGTCGGCCGCCGGCACGATGCCGCCGCCGAAGACCACGATGTCGCGGGCGTCGCGCTCGGCGAGGAGGTCGATGACTTTCTGGAACAGCGTCATGTGTGCACCCGAGAGCACCGACATGCCGATCGCGTCGGCGTCCTCCTGGATGGCGGTCTCGACGATCTGCTCGGGGGTCTGGTGCAGGCCGGTGTAGACGACCTCGACACCCGCGTCGCGCAAGGCCCGAGCCACCACCTTGGCGCCACGGTCGTGGCCGTCGAGCCCAGGCTTGGCGACGACGACACGGACCGGCGCGGAGGTGCTCACAACTGCGCAGCGTAGTCCCGGCGCGCCCCAGGCGTCCGACGGCCCGGGACGGGTACTGGCGACTACGGTGCTGCGGCAGGCCCGCTCAGGTGCTGGCCGCAGGCAGCCGACGACAGGACTGTGGAGGTCGCACTGGTGCGTGAGCGCCTGGGTCGCGCGGGCAACGGCGTTCGCCGGGGTGCCGGCAGCCTCCTGACGCCCACCGGTCTGCGCGGCGCCGCCGTCGAGGTCGGCTGGGTGGCGGCGCACGCCGCGCTCTACCCGCTCGGTGTCGTGAAGGACCGGGCGGGCGCCCGCACCGACGCCCGCCGGGACCTGGCCGGGCTGTCGCCCGTCCAGCGCGGGCTCGTGGTCGGCGACGTCGAGGCGGCCGGCACGCCGATCCTGCTGGTGCACGGCATGGTCGACAACCGCTCGATCTTCACCGTTCTGCGGCGGGCCCTTCGGCGGCGTGGCTTCTTCCAGGTGCTCGGCATCAACTACAGCCCGCTGACGCGCGACGTCCGGCTGGCAGCCACCCAGCTGGCGACCCGGGTCGAGCGGCTCTGCGAGGAGAGCGGGTTCGAGCGGATCCACGTGATCGGCCACAGCATGGGTGGCCTCATCGCGCGGTACTACGTGCAGCGGCTGGGTGGTGATGCCCGGGTGCACACGCTGGTCACCCTGGGCACCCCGCACGGCGGCACCCGGCACGCGTACCTCGTGCCGCACCGGTTGGCCCGCCAGCTGCGGCCGGGCAGCGACCTCGTCGCCGAGCTCGCCGAGCCGGCCGCCGGGTGCCGCACCCGCTTCCTCGCGGTCTGGAGCGACCTCGACCAGATGATCGTCCCGAAGCGAGCGGCGCGCATCGACCACCCCGACCTCAACGCCCGCAACGCCTTCGTGCGCGGTGTCGGCCACATGTCGCTGCCGATACACCGACAAGCGGTCCGCGAGATCGCGGCGACGCTGGCCCAGCTGGACCCCCGGGGCGCGACCGTGACGCCCGGCGTGACCCCGATCGCGAGCGACCGCCCGGAGCGCAGGCCCCGGCCGCCCGGAGCCGCCCGCGCGGCCCGCACTGCGCTGTCCTGACCGGGCCCGGGGTCGTCGGGGCGGCTGGGTGACCGACCCGCCCGATGTGACCGATCTCACGAGCAGCCTCCGCAGTGGGGAGGTTTCCGGACTACCCGGGCGGACAAACGCCCCGGGACGGGATGCCCCCGCGGTCACTTCTCGTCACCAAGCCATGACTCTCGGTGGTTGAACAAGGTAGGGACACCGTGCAGGTTGGCTCGGCCGGTGATCTCTTCGTTATCGTCGCCCGGTCCCCCTGCCCCCGACGACGAGGCGAAGTCTGCCCGTGCCACCTCGCCGCAACGGCGGACGCCACCGCAAGCCCAGGCAGATCGGTGGTCCCGCCTACGTCACCGCCGCCACCCTGGCCGCCTTCACCGTGAGCGGTCTCAACGTGCCCGGCGCGATCGGCGCTGCCCACGAGTCCGGCCCTGCCGGCGCCACCACCCAGCAGCTCCAGCAGGCGCGCACCATCGCCGCCGGCCAGCTGCGGCAGACCCTCGTCAAGCAGGACACCGAGCGCGCGACCCGCCTGCGGGCCGTGCGCACGTCCATGGTGCAGAAGGTCCACGACGCCGCCGAGGCCGAGCGCAAGGCTCGCGAGGCGGCCCGTCCCAAGTGGGTCATCCCGGTCGACCACTTCCGGCTCACCGCCGGCTTCGGCGACTACGGCCTGTGGACCAGCTCGCACACCGGCCAGGACTTCGCCGCGCCGGAGGGGACCCCGATCCACGCGGTCGGCGACGGGAAGATCATCTTTGCCGGCTGGGACGGTGCCTACGGCAACAAGATCGCCATCGAGCACATAGACGGCACGGTCACCTGGTACGCCCACATGTCGGCGTTCCTCCGCACCGACGGCAGCGTCAAGGCCGGCGACATCATCGGCCGCATCGGTTCCACGGGCAACGTCACCGGCCCGCACCTGCACCTCGAGGTCCGCCCGCAGAACGGCGACCCGGTCCCGCCGCTCACCTGGCTGCGCCAGCAAGGCATCGCGGTCTGACCCACCGTCGGGGCGCCCTCCCGCGGCGTTCCAGGCCCGACCGCGGCCTGCATGCCCCTGCTGACCCGAGTTGATCACGGTCCCGTGATCAACTCGGGAGAGGTGGCCGGGCGGGCGGGGAGGGGCGGGCTGCCCAGGGCGGCTAGAGCTTCTCGACGGGGGCGTAGCGCAGCAGCAGGCGCTTGACGCCGCCGGTGCGGAAGTCGATCGAGGCGACCGCCCGCTCCCCCGCTCCCTCGACCGCGACCACCGAGCCCATGCCGAACGTGTCGTGCGTGACCCGGTCGCCGGGCTCGAGGTGGACGACGGTGCGGTTGCCGGGCGAGCGGACACCGGGGCGGGCCGCCATCGCGGCCACCGCCGTGGGGCTGGTGACCGTCGACTCGAGCCGCTGCCAGTCCAGCAGCTGCCCGGGGACCTCCTCGAGGAACCGCGAGGCCGGGTAGGCCTGCGGGGCGCCCCACGCACTGCGCACCGTGGAGCGCGACAGGTAGAGCCGCTCGCGTGCCCGGGTGATGCCGACGTAGGCGAGCCGGCGCTCCTCCTCGAGCTCGGTGGGATCGGCGAGCGAGCGCTGGTGGGGGAAGATCCCGTCCTCGAGGCCGGTGAGGAAGACGACCGGGAACTCCAGGCCCTTGGCGGTGTGCAGCGTCATGAGGGTGACGACGCCCTGCGCGGGCGTGCCGTCCTCGCCGGTCTCACCCCTCTGAGCGGCATCGTCGGGGATCTGGTCGGCGTCGGCGACCAGCGCGACCTGCTCCATGAACTCGACCAGGTCGCCGCCGGGGTTGGCCTCCTCGAACTCGCGGGCCACCGAGACGAGCTCCTGGAGGTTCTCGATCCGGGTCTGGTCCTGCGGGTCGGCGGAGCCGGAGAGCTCGGCGGCGTAGCCGGTGCGGTCGAGCACGGCCTCCAGCACGGTGGCCGGTGGCGTCCCCGCCTCGACCAGGGTCCGCAGGTCGTCCATCAGGGTGCGGAACGCCTGCACGGCGTTGAGCGACCGGGACGCCAGGCCGTAGGCGTCCTCGCACCGCGTGAGCGCGTCGTTGAAGCTGATCGCCTCGCGCTGGGCCAGGGCCTCGAGGCAGGCCTCGGCACGGTCGCCGATGCCGCGCTTGGGGACGTTGAGGATGCGGCGCAGCGACACCGAGTCGGCCGGGTTGGCCAGCACCCGGAGGTAGGCCAGCGCGTCGCGCACCTCGCGCCGCTCGTAGAAGCGCACCCCGCCGACCACCTTGTACGGCAGCCCGACCCGGATGAACACCTCTTCGAACACCCGGGACTGCGCGTTGGTGCGGTAGAACACCGCGACCTGCGAGGGGAGCACGCCCTCGTCGTCGGTCAGGCGGTCGACCTCCCGCGCGACGAACGACGCCTCGTCGTGCTCGTTGTCGGCGACGTAGCCAACGATGGGCGCGCCCTCACCGGCGTCGGACCACAGGTTCTTGGGCTTGCGGCTCGCGTTGCGCGAGATCACGGCGTTGGCCGCGGACAGGATCGTCTGCGTGGAGCGGTAGTTCTGCTCGAGCAGGATCGTGGTCGCGTCGGCGTAGTCGTTCTCGAAGTCGAGGATGTTGCGGATCGTCGCGCCGCGGAAGGCGTAGATCGACTGGTCGGCGTCGCCGACGACGCACAGCTCGGCGGCCGGCAGCTCCAGCGCGGCGTGGCCGCCGGCGGTCAGTTCGCGTACCAGCATGTACTGCGCGTGGTTGGTGTCCTGGTACTCGTCGACGAGCACGTGGCGGAACCGTCGGCGGTAGTGCTCGGCGACGTCGGGGAACGCCTGCAGCAGGTGCACCGTGGTCATGATCAGGTCGTCGAAGTCGAAGGCGTTGGCCTCGTGCAGCCGGCGCTGGTAGAGTTTGTACGCCTCCGCGAGCGTCTTCTCCAGGTGCGTCTCCGCGCGCTCGGCGAACGTCTCGTGGTCGACGAGCTCGTTCTTGAGGTTGCTCACCTGGTGCGAGAACGAGCGCGGCGGGAAGCGCTTCGGGTCGAGGTCGAGGTCGCGGCAGACCAGGGTCATGAGGCGCTGCGAGTCGGCGGCGTCGTAGATCGAGAACGTCGACTTCATGCCGAGGTGGGTGGCCTCGCGGCGCAGGATGCGCACGCAGGCCGAGTGGAACGTGCTGACCCACATCGCCTTCGCGCGGCCGCCGACCAGGGCCGTGACCCTCTCCTTCATCTCACCAGCGGCCTTGTTGGTGAAGGTGATCGCGAGGATCGCGCCGGGGTGGACGTGGCGCTGGTGCAACAGGTACGCGATCCGGTGGGTGAGCACCCGGGTCTTGCCGGACCCGGCGCCGGCGACGATCAGCAGCGGGCGGCCCTCGTGCACCACCGCCGCGCGCTGCTGCGGGTTGAGACCCTCGAGCAGCTGGGCGGCGGCGTCGCGACGCGCCGGCTGGTCGCCCCCCTGCGCGGCCAGGAGACCGGGCAGCGGCAGGGAGTCGTCGAAGAGGGTGCTCATCTCCCCCTGAGTCTAGGAGGGGGTCCGGACGTCCGCAGGGCGGCGCCGGATGAACGCGGGAGGCGCAGGTCAGACGGCCGGCGGCACGATCGGCGTCGCGACGTAGCCGAGAACGTCGGCACGCAGGTGGGCCATCGCCCCGGCGAGCTGCAGCGACACTTGGCCACCCGCGCCCAGGGGCACCGTGACCTCGACGACCTTCCCGGTCGCGTCGGTGAAGGCCGGGTCGACGGGCAGGGCGCCGCCCGCCGGCCAGGCCCGGAGCTGGAACGCGGCGTCCGGCCGCACGACCCGCAGCCGCAGGACCACGGCCGCCACCCCCTCGAGGGGCACCCCGCCCCGACCGGCGACCGCGAGGTCCAGCCGGACGTCGGGGTGGACCCGGCACGGCCCGGACGGCGTCCCGTTGCCCAGCTGGGTGCCGAGCACCCGGGCCGGTGGCAGCGCCACCACGGGGCCGGCGACCGGGACGACCGGCGCCGGGACGACCGGCGTGGGCAGGGTGGGGACCGGAGTGACCGGGAGCGCCGGCGAAAGCGCCGGCAGCGGCGTCGGGCAGGCCACGTAGCCGGTGTAGTACGACGTGCGCCTGTTCGCGCCGTCCCAGGTGAAGCTCACGTGCACGTGGGTCCGGTGACAGGTGTTGTCCCAGGCCCTCTTCTGCTTCTTCTTGGCCAGGCAGCCGTTGTACTCGGTCCAGCCGCGCGCCGGGTCGTACGCCCGCCAGGTCTGGTTGTTCCAGATGACGTAGCTGATGCCGAGCCGGCGGGCCATCGCCTCGGGGTTGCCGTAGCCGTCGGGCGCCTGCAGCCACGCCACGAACGCGTCTCCCATCGCCTTCTGCTCGGGCGCCCGGACGTTGACCATCCAGTCCAGCGCCCGTCCCTCCTCGTGGCCGGAGTCAGCCGAGGTGCAGGGGCGCACGATGTTGGAGGAGATCGCGCCGTACGTCGCGAGCAGCAGCTTCCGCAGGAACGTGGGGCCGCGCTTCTCGACCGGGTCGCAGCCGCTCTCCCGCTCCCAGCGCGGGTACGCATCAATGACTGAGGTGCTGAACGACTTCTCGGTGGGCGTGACCTGGACCGCGGCGGCCGGGCCAGCCTGCGCGAGGCCGGCACCGAGGGTCGAGGCCGCGAGCGCCGCCACCAGGGCGACGCGCGGGAGCCAGCTGCGCGCAGTCATCCCCGTCTCATCGACGCCGTGTCGGACCGTCTTGAGTGCCGACCTACGATGACCGACGGCGCGGGGGTCCGCGTACCGACGAGAGGAGCGCGTGTGCTGTCGGACAGCGAGGTCCAGCGGGTCCTGGTCGTCACCGCGCACCCGGACGACGTGGACTTCGGCGCGGCCGGGACGATCTCGACGTTCACCGCGGCCGGGATCCAGGTCACCTACTGCATCTGCACCGACGGTGACGCTGGCGGCTTCGACCCCGACGTCGCCCGGGCGGCGATCCCCGGGATCCGCCGGGCCGAGCAGGTCGCGGCCGCTGCGGCCGTCGGCGTCACCGAGGTGCGGTTCCTGGGCTACCAGGACGGCGCGCTGGAGCCGACGCAGGACGTGCGCCGAGACATCAGCCGGGTCATCCGGCAGGTGCGCCCGCAGCGGGCCCTGATCCAGAGCCCGGAGCGCAACTGGCTACGGGTCGGCGCCAGCCACCCCGACCACCTCGCCGCCGGGACGGCCGCCATCGCCGCGATCTACCCGGACGCGCGCAATCCCTTCGCCCACCCCACCCTGCTCGCCGACGAGGGTCTCGAGGACTGGGCCGTCGCGGAGACCTGGCTGATGGCCCACCCCGACAGCAACCACGTCGTCGACGTCACCGACGTCTTCCCCCGCAAGATCGCGGCCCTGACGGCGCACGCCAGCCAGACCTCCCACATGGACGACCTCGAGGGCCGCCTGCGCGAGTGGGGTGGCATCAACGCCGAGGCCGGTGGTCTTCCGGCCGGCCGGCTCGCCGAGCGCTTCTTCGTCGTCTCGACGGCCTGATGCACCCGCCCAGTGATTCACAGCGGGCAGTCCTGGTGATCCACAGCGGATCCGCTGGGACTTTTCCGATGGATCCGCTGTGGATCACCAGCCTGTGCGGGCGGGCAGCAGTGACGGGTTGATCGCGGACACCGGGCGGCGCGCGCCGGCGGCCTGCTCGAAGGCGTACGCCAGCCCCAGCAGCAGCGCCTCGGCGCGGGCCGGGCCGAGAAAGGTCACGCCGACCGGACGCCGTCCGCTGCGGGTGTACCCGGCCGGGACGACGAGGCTCGGACAGCCCGCGCGCGCGGCGATCCCGCAGCCGTGCGGCCCCGGCAGCACGACAGCGGCCGCGTCCGCCGCGCGCAGGGTCGCCTCGATCCCGTGCTCGCCCGCGATCGCGAGGTCCCTCGCCCGGTGCGCGAGGTACGCCGCGTGCTCGGCGGCGTGGTCGACCGCGAGGGCCGCGAGCACGTGCGCCTGGCCGAACTTCAGCGCCACCTCGGCGTGCGCCTCGTTCCACGCCGCGAGGTCGGCCAGGATGCGCACCGGCGCAGCCGCGGGCAGCCGCGCGAGATAGGCGTCGACGTCTCGGGCGAACTCGTGGTGCAGCACCGGGATCTCGACCGTCTCGGGCAGCTCCGGCACCTCGACGGTGACGGCCCCCCGATCCCGCATGACCTGCAGGGCCGCCCGGAAAACCTCCGCCTCGTCGGAGTCCAGGCCCTCCGGCTCCGGCGGGACGGCCAGCCGCACACCGGCGAGCGAGCCGGCCGCCAGGGCACCGCCGTACGAGTCGCCGGTGAGTGCACCGAGCAGCGCCGCCGCGTCCGCGACCGTGCGGGTGATCGGGCCGGCACAGTCCTGGCTGGCGGCGATCGGCAGGATGCCGTCGCCGGGGACCAGCCCGAGGGTCGGCTTCAGCCCGACCAGGCTCTGCGCGCACGCCGGGCTGAGGATCGAGCCGTCCGTCTCCGTGCCGACCGTCACGGTCGCGAGCCCGAGTGCGGCGGCGGCGGCAGAGCCCGAGCTCGACCCGCTCGGCGACCGGCTGACGTCGTACGGGTTGAGGACCTGCCCGCCGAGCGAGGAGTAACCGCTCGGCATCCGCTCGGCCATGAAGTTCGCCAGCTCGGTGAGGTTGGTCTTGCCGATCACCACTGCGCCGGCGGCGCGCAGCCGCGCGACGAGGCCCGCGTCGCGGTCCGGAACCGAGTGCTCCAGTGCGAGCGCCCCACCGGTCGTCGGCGACCCGGCGACGTCGATGTTGTCCTTCACGAGCACCGGCACCCCGTGCAAGGGACCCCGCAGCCGGCCGTCCCGGCGCTCGGCGTCCAGCCCCTCTGCCCGCTCCGCGGCGTCGGGCACCAGGCAGCGGACGGCGTTGACGGCCGGGCCACCGGTGGAGAGCGCCGCGATCCGGGCCAGGTACGCGCCGACCAGCGCCGAGCTCGTGGCGCTGCCGTCCGCGAGCGCCGCCGCGACATCGGCGACGCCGGCCGTCTCCAGGTCGAGGTCGTGGTGGCGCGCCGAGGTCACGGGCCGAGCCTAGGACGCGGCACCGGTGCGGGAACACCGGGCAGCGGCGGCACAACGTCTCGATCACAGCTCGGACTCACCGCACGATCCTGGAAGCGCGCGGCCCACCGATGTCCGTACGGTCCCGCTGCCCGAAGGACGGGAGATCTCGGCACGGTGCACCTCGAACGCGGTGCCTCCGAAAGGGACAGATCGCATGGTCGGTTACCTGGCCCGCCGTCTCGTCGCGATGGTCGTCACGCTCGTCGCGCTCACCATGATCGTCTTCCTCATCTTCAATGCCCTGCCGGCCGACCCGGCCCGCCTGACCTGCGGCAAGTCCTGCAGCCCGCAGATCATCGAGGCCAACCGGCACCGCCTGGGCCTCGACAAGCCGCTCGTGCAGCAGTACGAGGACTTCGCGAAGGGGATCGTCGCCGGCCGCACCTACGGCACCGGACAGGCGCAGTTCGACTGCCCGGTGCCCTGCCTGGGCTACTCGTTCCGCAAGGGCGACAACGTCACCCACCTGCTCACGAGCAGGTTCCCGGTGACCGCCCAGCTCGCGCTCGGCGCCTTCGTCCTCTGGATCCTGCTCGGCGTCAGCGTCGGGGTCGTCGGCGCGCTCAAGCGCGGCAAGTGGCAGGACCGCACGATCATGGCCGCGGCGATGGTGGGCTACTCGTTCCCGTCGTTCTTCATCGGGCTGCTGCTGGTCTTCTTCGTGCAGATCAAGTGGGGCGTCATCGGCTTCGACGGCTACGTACCGCTGACCGAGGACCCCGGGAAGTGGCTGGCCGGGTTCGCGCTGCCGTGGATCGCCCTGGCCCTGCTGTACGCGGCGCTGTATGCCCGCCTGACCCGCAACCAGATGCTCGAGACGCTGGGCGAGGACTACATCCGGACCGCGCGGGCGAAGGGCCTGCGGGAGCGCGTCGTCATCGGCAAGCACGGGTTGCGCGCCTGCCTGACACCGATCGTCACCGCCGCCGGGCTGGACCTCGCCGGGCTGCTCGGCGGCGCCATCATCACCGAGCAGGTGTTCGGGCTGCCGGGCATCGGCCGCCTCGCCGTCGACTCCGTGACCGACGCCGACCTGCCGGTCATCACCGGGACGGTGCTCGTCGCGGCGACGTTCGTCATCCTCGCGAACCTCGTCGTCGACCTGGCCTACGCCGTCATCGACCCGCGCGTCCGGCTGACCTGACCTGACCTGACCTGACCTGACACCGAGACCGAGGCCGAGACCGACGACACCGACGGGAAACCGGACCCCTCACCCCTCGACCCGCACCGATGTGCCACGACCAGACAGGTGGGACGACATGACCGCTGTACTTCCCGAAGGAACCACGAAGGGCGGGCTGCCGATCGTGGACGGTCGCCGGGTCGCCGAGCCGCACCCTTCCCAGTTCGACTTCTGGCTCGGCAGCTGGCGGGTCCGGCACCTCGACGGCGAGCCGGTGCGCGGCCGCAACGAGGTCGCGTGGACCCTCGACGGCAAGGTCCTGTGGGAGCAGTTCTCGGCCGGTCGCGACCCGTTCACCGGCTGGAGCTTCTCGGTGCCGGTCGTCGGCCGGGGGTGGGTGCAGACGTGGGTCGACAACAACGGCGCCTACCTCGACTTCGTCGGCGGCTGGCTGCCCGACCCGACCGGCGGCCGGATGGTGCTGGAGCGCAGCACCGGCCGGGCCGGCCCGGCGCGTCAGCGGATGACCTGGCACTCGATCACGGACCGCGGCTTCATCTGGGACTGGGCGTCGCAGCCCACCGGGGACCCCGACGAGCCATGGGACCTCGTGTGGAGATTGGGTTACGGCCGTCGCTGAAACGGCGGGTACCGCCGTACGGTGCTGTCTGCCGGGCCGGACTCTCGGGGCAGGGGTGGTGCGATGGACGCGACCGTGACGCCCCTGCTGGCCGCCCCCACCCTGCGGCTCGGCCGGTTCCGCTGCCCGCCGACCGGAGCGGAGTGGGGCGCCGAGAACGACATCGGACCTCTCGCGCACGTGGTGTTCCCGGAGCGGCCGCTGACCATCACCCGGCCCCGCACCGGGCCCCAGCTCGGCGACCGCAACTGGGCCCTGCTCTACCAGCCCGGTCAGCGGTACCAGCGCCAGCTGGTCGACGCCGACGGCGACGAGTGCACCTTCGTGGCGCTCTCGCCGGAGCTGTACGGCGACCTGCTCGCCGCCGACCGGGCCGTGCCGAGGGCCTTCGACGCGGGACGGGTGCTCGTCGAGGATGACACGTGGCTCGGCTACCAGGAGTGCCTTGCGGCCGCTGCCGAAGGTCACGGCCGGCTGGTCGAGCAGCAGCTTCGCGCGGTCCTCGACGAGGTGCTGCGACGTCCGGCGTCCCTCCACGAGCACAGCGACGATGCCGCCGACAAGACACCGCAGGGATCCGACCGCCGGGTGCATGAGGCGTGCCGGGTCCTTGCCACGCACCTCGACGAGCGGTTGACGCTGCCGGCGGTCGCGGAGGCGGTCGGCCTGTCCACCTACCATTTCTGCCGGCTGTTCCGCGCCACCACCGGACTGACCGTGCACGCCTATCGCAAGCGGCTGCGGCTGCGCACTGCGTTCTCGACCTGCGCGTCGCGACCCGACGGCAAGCTCAGCGAGGTCGCGATGGCGGTGGGCTACGCGTCGCACAGCCACATGACCACTGACTTCCAGGCCGCGCTCGCGATGACGCCGTCGGGTGTCCGGGACCGCTACGCCCGGGGCACCGCCGCGGCCGGCGTCTTCCACCTTCGCTAGCGCTGGGTGCGCTCGCGCGTCCACAGGTCGAGGTCGCCCTTGGTACCGGGCGCTCGAGGACGCTGATGCCCCCGTATCCGGCGACGTCGGCGATCACAGGCAACGGCGGCCCATGGGTACCACCGTTACGCGACCGGGAGAACGCCTCGAGGGCTACTGTCCGGCCATGAGCTCACGCGCTCCCCGGCGCCGCTGGCGGCAGGCCTGCACCCTGGCACTCGCCACTAGCGCCATGACAGCACTCGTGGCAGCACCCGCAGGTGGCCAAACGACTCCCCACGTGAGCGGCACGTTCTCGGTAACGTGGGCCGGTGTGACCGGCGCCGGGTCGGAGCAGCCACCAGCTGCAGCGAAGTGGTCCTTCGGCTTCGCCGTTCCCGCCAGCACGGACGGCGACTACCCGGCGGCCCTCGTCTCGGTCGGACAGGACGCGGTCACGCAACCGTGCGCGGACTACCCGGACGGCGGCTCGATCATCACCCGGGTGGCTGACGTCGACGTGCGCGCTGCCCGGGTGAACGTCGTCCCCTACCTCGACATCCGACGTGGCACGGGGCACGTGGTCCTTCGCCCGTCCCGCGCCGACAGCGGATCGGCGACCCGGACGACCGACCGTGAGTGCGCCGCGCCCTATGACGGCGAGAACGGCGTCTCCACCGAGAGTGTCCCGGCGTCCGCACTCTTCGGCGACATCATCACGCCACGGCCGTGGCGCGTCCGGCGCGCTGCGGACGGCATCTGGCGCGGCACCGGATCGCAGACGCTGTCCAACGGGGTCGACGGCTACGCGCCGCAGGTGCAGACCGCCGACATCCGGTTGGCGGGCTCCGCGGTGGGTCTGCACGCGCTGTGCCGGATCCCGACGAATCACCAGCTGCGCCTCGAGCGGACTGCGCGGGCCGCTCGGCAGTACCTCGCCAGTGCGGGCCTGCCGAGGGCCCACCTCGCCCAGCGGGCCTCGTACCAGGTCCCGGCCGGCCGCTACTTCGTCCTGGAGCGCGACACCGAGACCTACTGGCCCTGCGGTCCGCAGTCGGTGACATTGGTCCGCAGCACTGGCCGACCGGCCGGGGGCGGCGGCGCGCTTTAGCTGCCGCCCGGCCGGCAGCCGCTACGGCACACACTGCTCCGTGCCGCGCCCGTGACTACTCCCACTCGATGGTGCCGGGGGGCTTCGAGGTGATGTCGAGGGTGACCCGGTTGACCTCGCGCACCTCGTTGGTGATGCGGGTCGAGATGCGCGCCAGCACGTCGTAGGGGACGCGGGTCCAGTCGGCGGTCATGGCGTCCTCGGACGACACCGGCCGCAGGACGACGGGGTGGCCGTACGTGCGCTCGTCACCTTGGACGCCGACCGACCGGACGTCGCCGAGCAGGACGACCGGGCACTGCCAGATGTCGCGGTCGAGGCCAGCCGCGGTGAGCTCCTCGCGGGCGACTGCGTCGGCCTCGCGCAGGACGTCGAGGCGCTCCATCGTGACCTCGCCCACGATCCGGATGCCGAGGCCGGGCCCCGGGAACGGCTGGCGCCACACGATCGCCTCGGGCAGGCCGAGCTCGAGCCCGACCTTGCGCACCTCGTCCTTGAACAGCGCGCGCAGCGGCTCCACGAGGGCGAACTGCAGGTCGTCGGGCAGGCCGCCCACGTTGTGGTGGGACTTGATGTTGGCCGTGCCGGTGCCGCCGCCGGACTCCACGACGTCGGGGTAGAGCGTGCCCTGCACGAGGAACTCGACCGTCTCGCCGTCGGCACCCGCTTCGGCGACCACCTCGCGGGCAGCCTCCTCGAAGACCCGGATGAACTCGCGGCCGATGATCTTGCGCTTCTGCTCGGGGTCGCTGACCCCGGCGAGCGCGTCGAGGAACTGCTTCGAGGCGTCGGCCACCTTGAGCCGGACGCCGGTCGCGTCGACGAAGTCGCGCTCGACCTGCTCGGCCTCGCCCTTGCGGAGCAGCCCGTGGTCGACGAACACGCACGTGAGCTGGTCGCCGACGGCGCGCTGCACGAGCGCCGCGGCGACCGCCGAGTCGACCCCGCCGGACAGGCCGCAGACGACCCGCTTGTCGCCGACCTGGGCCCGGATCACGGCGACCTGGTCGTCGATGATGCTGGTCATGGTCCAGCTGGGCTCGAGGCCGGCGAGCTCGTAGAGGAAGTGTTCGAGCACCGCCTGCCCGTGCTCGGTGTGCAGGACCTCCGGGTGGAACTGCACGCCGGCCAGGCCCCGGCCGGAGTCCTCGAAGGCGGCGACCGGCGTGTCGGCGGTGCGGGCCACGACGTCGAAGCCCTCCGGAGCCACCGAGACGGCGTCGTTGTGCGACATCCAGACCGACTGCTCGCGGGGCAGCCCGTGGAACAGCGTCGGGTCGCCCCCGACGACCTCGAGCGAGGTGCGGCCGAACTCGGCGGAGCCGGTGCGCTCGACGGTGCCGCCGAGGGCGAGGGCCATCGACTGGAAGCCGTAGCAGATGCCGAACGCCGGGACGCCGGCCGTGAACATCGCCGGGTCGACCGACGGGGCGCCAGGGGCGTAGACCGAGGACGGGCCGCCGGAGAGCACGATCGCGGCGGGTTTCCTCGCCAGCATCTCCGCGACCGTCATCGTGTGCGGCACGATCTCGCTGTAGACCCGGGCCTCGCGCACCCGCCGCGCGATGAGCTGCGCGTACTGGGCGCCGAAGTCGACGACGAGGACCGGAGCGGGCGTCGCTGTCACCCCCCGATCCTCCCATGCGGACGGGACCGGCCCGCACCCGGAAACCCGGTGTCGCGATGTCCGACCGACGCCGTACCGTCGAGCATCGTGCGACGCCTCCCCTACGACGACCCCGGGACGCCCGACCTGCGGTCACCGGGGCGGTTCCTGGTCTGGACCGGGCGTCAGCAGCTCGACACCCTTGCGGTCGGTGTCGCGTTCGGCGTGATCTGGATGGTCGCCCAGGCCCTGGTGCCCGCGGCGATCGGTCGCGGCCTGCAGTCCGGCGTGGCCGACGGCGACCTCGGCGAGGCCGGTCGCTGGTCGCTCGTGGTGCTCGCCCTGGCCACGGTGCAGGCGGTGTTCGGCATCCTCCGGCACCGCTGGGCCGTCACCAACTGGCTGTGCGCCTCGTTCCGGTCCATGCAGCTGCTCGGCCGGCACAGCGCGCTGGTGGGGGTCGCGATCCGCCGCAAGCTTCCCACCGGCGAGGTCGTGTCGGCGGCCACGAACGACGCGCTGCACATCGGTGGCGCCTTCGACGTGTCCGCCCGGTTCGCCGGCGCCATCGTGTCGTACGGCGTGGTGGCCGTGATCCTGTTGAACACCTCGGTGCTGCTCGGCTCCGTCGTCCTCCTCGGCGTCCCGGCGATGGTGCTGCTGCTCGGCCCGCTGCTCCGGCCGCTCCAGCGCCGCCAGGCCGTCCAGCGCGAGGTCGCCGGCAAGCTCACCGCGCTGGGAGCCGACACCGTCGCCGGCCTCCGGGTTCTGCGCGGCATCGGCGGCGAGCCGGCCTTCCTCGCGCGCTACCGGTCCCGCTCCGAGGAGCTGCGCCGCGCCGGGGTGCACGTGGCGAACCCCCAGGCCACCCTCGACTCCGCGCAGGTGCTGCTGCCCGGCGTCTTCCTCGTGGTCGTCACCTGGCTCAGTGCCCGGCTGGCGATCGAGGGCACGGTCGACGTCGGCGACGTGGTGGCGTTCTACGGCTA
>JBBRVW010000050.1:0-23276 GCA_038246545.1 Actinomycetes bacterium
CCGCGCCCGCCAGGTCCGCCTCGCTGCAGGAGCTCAGGTCGGTCCCGGCCAGCAGCAACCCCAGCAGCGGACCGGGATCGACCTGGTCCAGCAGCCCCGGCAGCGGCCAGCACGGTTCCTCCGCTACGGCCAGGTCGTCGTCGCAGGCGTCGTCGACCGGCATCGGCCCGTCATCGAGGACCGCGTCACACATCACCTCCCACTCCTGGGCATCGAGGTGGGCGCCGGGGTCAGCAGACTCGGCGGGCAGCACCGGGTCGAGCAGCGACCCGCCTGTCGCGCGCATCCCGCACCCCCAGACTCGAACGAATGTTCGAAGCCTAGCGCAGGCCCGCACCCGTGGAAACCCTTTGTCCACAACAGGTTTCCGCCTGTTCGCGCACCCGGACGGGTGTCAGCGCGACGGCGGGAGGAGTGGCCGGGCGCCCGCCGCGTCCTGGCCGCCGTGACCTCGACCCGGCACCCGCCGCAGCTGCCCGCGCGGTCACAGACCGACGGCTTTGTACAGCGCCCCGATCTCCTGCTGGCTCAGCTTGCGCTGCTTGCCGGGCTTGAGGTGGCCGAGCGAGACCGGCCCGACGTCGGTCCGCACCAGCCGCAGCACCGGGTGGCCGACCTCGGCCAGCGCCCGGCGGACGACGTGCTTGCGACCCTCGTGCAGGGCGATCTCGACCATGACCCGGTTGCCGGACTGGCTGACGAGCCGGAACTTGTCGATCTGCACCAGACCGTCCTCGAGCTCGACACCCTGCTTGAGCCGCTTGCCGACGTCGCGGGCGATGGGCCCGATGACCTCCGCGAGGTAGGTCTTCTCCACGCCGAACGACGGGTGCGACAGCCGGTGCGCGAGGTCGCCGTCGTTCGTGAGCAGGATCAACCCCTCGGTGTCGGTGTCGAGACGGCCGACGTGGAAGAGCCGCGCGTTGCGGCCGCCGACGTAGTCCTCCAGCGACGGCCGACCCTCGGGGTCGCTCATCGTGCTGACGACGCCCTTCGGCTTGTTCAGGACGATGTAGACGTGGTCCGGCGCGGAGGCGATCCGCAGCCCGTCGACCTTGATGACGGCCTGGGCGGGGTCGACCCGCATGCCCTGCACCTGGACGACCTTGCCGTCGACCTCGACGCGACCCTCCTCGATGAGCTCCTCGCAGGCCCGCCTGCTCCCGAGCCCGGCGGAGGCCAGCACCCGCTGCAGCCGTACGCCCGCCGGCTCCGTGTCGTCGTAGGTCATGCGCTGCTCCCGCTGCCGGCGTAGTCGTCGACCGAGTCGAGCTCGGGCAGGAACGGCGCCAGGTCGGGCAGCTCGGAGACATCGCGCAGCCCGAGCCGCTCGAGGAAGTAGCTCGTGGTGCGGTAGAGCGTCGAGCCCCCCTCGCCGTCGTGACCTGCCTCCTCGACCAGGCCGCGCGTCACCAGCGTGCGCATGACACCGTCGACGTTGACGCCGCGGACCGCGGACACCCGGGCCCGCGACACCGGCTGCCGGTAGGCCACGACCGCGAGCGTCTCGAGCGCGGCCTGGGTGAGGCGCGCCTGCTGGCCGTCGAGGACGAACCGCTCGACGTACGCCGCCGCGCTGGCGCGGGTGTAGAAGCGCCAGCCACCGGCGACCTCGCGCAGCTCAAAGCCGCGCTCCTGCTCGTCGTACTCGGCCGCCAGCTCGCGCAGGGTCGCCAGGACGGTCTCCGTCGGCTTCTCGCTCACCTGCGCCAGCAGGACCTCGCTGACCGGCTCGTCGACGACCATGAGGATCGCCTCGAGCGCGGTCCGCAACGACGGGCCGCCGACGTCCGGCACGACCTCGGCCACCGCCTCGGTGCCGTCGGGCTCGGCCTCGGCCACCTCGATGTCGGCATCGGCCTCGGCAGGCTCGGGAGGCTCGGTCGGCTGGTGCTGCTCGTCAGTCATCGGTCGGTGTCTCTCTCAGGTCGATCGTGATGCCGTCGGAGCTCGCGCCGGCTGCTGCGTCGTCGGTGGACTGCTGGGCGTCGTCGGTAGGCGGCTGGGCGTCGTCGTCGAACTCGTCCGGGACCTCGACCTCGCCCTCGTCGGTGCCGGTCCAGCGGATGTGCAGCTCGCCGAGCGGGTCGACCTGCTCGAAGGTCACCGCCCCCTCGCCGTAGAGCTCGAGCAGGGCGAGGAAGCGAGCAACGACGAGCAGGGTGCCCTCGCAGTCGGCGGTGAGGGCGCGGAAGGTCGAACGGCGCGACCGGCGGAGGGCCGTCACCAGGATGGCCGCCTGCTCACGGACGCTGACCGCCGGGGCGTGCAGGTGGTCGACGGAGACCATCGGCACCGGCTTGGGCGCGAACACCTTGGCCGCGAGCAGCGCGAACTCCTGCGGACCCAGTCCGAGCAGCACCTCGGGCAGCAGGACTGCGAGGTGCGGCTCGAGCACGACCGACCGCGGGTGCCGCCCCGCCTCGTCTGCCATCCGACCGGAGAACACCGCCGCCACCTGCTTGTAGGCGCGGTACTGCAGGAGCCGGGCGAACAGCAGGTCGCGTGCCTCGAGCAGGGCGAGGTCCTCCTCGTCCTCGACCTCGCCGCTGGGCAGCAGCCGGGCGGCCTTGAGGTCGAGCAGGGTGGCCGCGACCACGAGGAACTCGGTCGCCTGGCCGAGATCCCACTCCGGGCCCTTCGCCTTGATGTGGGCGATGAACTCGTCGGTGACTCTGGACAGCGAGACCTCGGTGACGTCCAGCTTGTGCTTGGAGATCAGCCCGAGGAGGAGGTCGAACGGTCCCTCGAACAGCTCACCGAGGTCGACGCGGAAGCCGGACCCGCCCTCGACGTCGGGCGAGCTCTCGCCCGTGTCGTCGTCCGCCACCACCCGCGGAGCGGTCTCCTCGCTCACGCTGGCACGGTAACCGGCTTCCGCTCCGCCACCCAACTCGATCACTCCAGGCGGCGGAGCGGCGACCTCGGTCAGGACTGCTCGCGCTGCTCGCGCTGCTCCCGCAGGCGGCCGACCACGACGCTCGCCTCGCCGTGCTGCTCCAGGTCGATCAGCATCTCGGCGACGGCCTCGCGGACCAGCCGGCCGCGGTCGACGGCCACGCCGTGCTCGGCCCGCAGGACCAGGCGGGCCTGCTCGATGGCCACCAGCTCGTCGGCGGACACGTAGACGGTGATCTTCTCGTCGTGGCGCTCGCGGCCGGAGGTCTTGCCGGCCGGTGGGCGCAGCCGGCGCACCCGGGCGCCTGCTCCCTGCTCGACGCCGCCCGCCGTCTGCTCCTCCTGCTCCCCCGGCTCGCCCGCGGACGCGCCGACGGCTCCCGTCACGTGCCCGGACACCGCGACAGCACCTCCTTGGCCAGCTGGCGGTAGGAGTAGGCGCCGCCGGAGGAGGTGGCGAACGTGGTGATCGGCTCGCCGGCGACCGTGGTCTCCGGGAACCGGACGGTGCGGTGGATCGCGGTGTGGAACACCTTCTCGTCGAACGCCTCGACCAGCCGGGCGACGACCTCGCGACCGTGCACGGTGCGCGAGTCGAACATGGTGGCGACCAGGCCGTCGATCTCGAGCTCCGGGTTGAGCCGGTCCTGCACCTTCTGGATCGTCTCGACGAGCATCGCCACACCGCGCAGCGCGAAGAACTCGGCCTCCATCGGCACGATGACGCCGTGCGCCGCGGTGAGGGCGTTGACCGTGAGGAGCCCCAGCGAGGGCTGGCAGTCGATGATGACGAAGTCGTACTCTGCGATAGCCGGCGCCAGGGCCCGCGCGAGCACCTGCTCGCGCGCCACCTCCGAGACCAGCTGGACCTCGGCCGCGGACAGGTCGATGTTGCTGGGCACCAGGTCGAGCCCGGGGACGCTCGTCTTGAGCACGACGTCCTCGAGCGTGACGGACCGCTCCATCACCAGGTTGTAGATGCTCTGCTGGATGTCGTAGGGGTTGACACCGAGGCCGACCGTGAGCGAGCCCTGCGGGTCGAAGTCGACCAGCAACACCTTCCGGCCGAGCTCCGCGAGCGAGGCGCCCAGGTTGATCGTCGTCGTGGTCTTGCCGACGCCGCCCTTCTGGTTGCACATGGCGATGATCCGGGCGTTGCCGTGGGTCTCGCGCGGCGCGGGCTCGGGGATGACAGGCATCGGCCGGCCGGTGGGCCCGATCGGCCGGTTGGCCGCGACCGGCTCCTTCTCGGGCAGCGCCTCGGCGAAGGTCGCGGCGTCGAGCTCGACGGCAGGCACGTGGGGTGCCTCCCGTGGCTGGACCGGCTCCTCGGGGGGCATCAACGGTTGGGTGCTCACGTCGCCGTCCTCATTTGTCGACTCGTCGGCCTGTCGGCGTACCGACCTCGGGATCGACAGTAGGCAGCGTGCCGGGCCCGATCACGGCGCCACGCCGACGACCGCGCGATCTTTCCTGAGGACCGCGACGCCCCGCCCGGCCGATGGCCGAGCGGGGCGTCGGATCACTGCCCGAGCACCTCAGGCGGCGGGCGTCACGCCGAAGCCGGCCAGCCAGGACTGGACCACCGGGATGTCGACCCGCTGGAGCCCGCCGAGGTACCGGCAGTTCGAGGTGTACCCGTAGCTGGTCACGGTCGTCACATACCCGTCCTTGAAGGACGGGCCGCCCGAGTCGCCGAAGCAGGTGCCGCCACCGCCTCGGGTGTCCTTCTCGTTCCCGTTGGTCTGCAGGATCTGCGACGTGAGCTTCTGGCCGACCTCGTCGGTGAAGCGCCGCACGATCGGGTAGCTCTGCGGGGTGGGCTTCTGCGGCCCGGTGGGCGACTTGCGGACCTCGGTCCCGTAGCCGACGAGCGTGAAGAGCTCGTGGTTGAGCCGCGGCTGGGCGAACTGGGCGAGGTAGTTGGTCGGGGCCAGCCGCGCCGGGGCGATGCCGGTGACCGGGGTGTCAAGCACGACCACGCCGACGTCGTTCCAGTTGCCGAGGTCGGTGAAGCCCGAGTAGCTCGGGTGGGTGTACGCCGTTCCCGCGTACCAGCCGCTCGGTGCGGACCGGTAGCCGGTCGCGGAGGTGCCCGTGCCCGGATCGTCGCCCGCGCGCGGGATGTCCGACGGAGGCGCGTCGTCGATGAACCAGTCGAACTTCACGATCGTCTTGCCCACCGTGCCGTCGGTGCAGTGCGCCGCGGTGAGCAGGACGGTCGGGGTCATCAGCGTCGCCGAGCAGCGGAACCGGCCGTCCGCGTCGTAGAACGCGATGATCCCGACGTTGGCGTAGCGGTTGGTCGTGTCTACGGTGCCGCCGGTGATGGCCGCGGCCGGACCGGCCGCCAGCAGGCCGGCGGTGGTGAGAACGAGGAGGGCGACCAGCGCACTGCGCAGTCGTCGGATCATGCCGTGTCCCATCGTCAGAGGTGTGCGGTTCGGCGATCGTAGGCAGGTCCGCGGCCATTCCGGAACGACCCGTCAGTGACGCTTCGGTCACCCAGCGCACCAGCCACCCGGCCGGGCGGCCTGACAATGATCACGCCGACCGTGATCGCGGGCGGACGTCCAGCCGTTGTCAGGTGGCGCGCGGGTGCGAGGTCGCGTAGACCTCGCGGAGCCGGTCGACGGTGACCAGCGTGTAGACCTGGGTGGTCGTCACGCTCGCGTGCCCGAGCAGCTCCTGGACCACCCGGACGTCCGCCCCGCCGTCGAGCAGGTGGGTGGCGAAGGAGTGCCGCAGGGTGTGCGGCGAGATCTCCTTGCGGATGCCGGCCCGCCCGGCCGCTGCGCGCAGCACGGTCCACGCGCTCTGCCGCGACAGCCGGCCGCCGCGGGCGTTGAGGAACAGCGCCGGCGAGCCGGCCGCCACGCTCTGTCCCGCAGCCAGTGCCGGGCGTCCCCGCACGAGGTACGCCGACACCGCCTCCCGGGCGTAGGAGCCGACCGGCACGATGCGCTCCTTGCTGCCCTTGCCGAGCAGCCGGACCGTGCCGGACTCCATGTCGAGCTCGTCGACGTCGAGCCCGACCGCCTCGGAGATGCGCGCCCCGCAGCCGTACAGAAGCTCGAGCAGCGCCCGGTCCCGCAGCGCACGGGGGGTGTCGTCGGCACCGGCAGCGGTCAGCAGGGCCTCGACCTCCTCGACCGAGATGGCCCTGGGCAGCCGCTTCGGTGGCGACGGCGGCCGGACGCCGCGGGCCGGGTCGGCCGTGGTCAGTCCCTCGCGGAGGAGGAAGCGGTGGAAGCCCCGCACCGCGACCACCGCGCGGGCCGCGGAGTTGGGCGCCAGCGCCGGGTGCTCCTCGTCGCCCTCGCGCAGGGCGACGAGGAACGCGCTGACGTCCGGCTCGGTCACGCCACCCGGGTCGGCGACCGCCCGGCCGGCGAGGTGCACGAGGTACCGCCGCAGGTCGCGGCGGTACGACGACAGCGTGTTGGCCGCGAGCCCGCGCTCGACGGCGAGGTGGTCGAGGTAGGTCTGCAACGCCTGCTGCAGCGCGTTCATTCTCGGGGGCTCCACGTCATTCGCGATGTTGAGCGAGCGATGTCGTGGGGATCAGCCGAGCACCTCGGCCAGCGGGACCGACGCCATGCCGTGGGCCTCCGCGACCGGGCCGTAGGTGACCTGACCGTCGTGCGTGTTCAGGCCGAGCGCCAGAGCGTGGTCCGCCTTGAGCGCGTCGCGCCAGCCGCGGTTGGCCAGCTCCAGGGCGTACGGCAGCGTCACGTTCGTCAGCGCGTACGTCGAGGTGTGCGGCACCGCGCCCGGCATGTTCGCCACGCAGTAGAAGACGGTGTCGTGCACCTTGTAGGTCGGGTCGTCGTGCGTGGTGGGCCGGGAGTCCTCGAAGCAGCCGCCCTGGTCGATGGAGATGTCGACGAGCACCGAGCCCGGACGCATCCGCGAGACCAGCTCGTTGGTGACCAGCTTCGGTGCCTTGGCGCCCGGGACGAGGACCGCGCCGATGACCATGTCGGCGTCGAGGCAGGCTCGCTCGATCTCGTAGGAGTTCGAGGCGACGGTCTGCATGTGGCCCTGGTAGATCCGGTCGACCTCGCGCAGCCGCTGGATGTTGCGGTCGAGCAGCAGCACCTCGGCCTGCATGCCGAGCGCGATGGCGGCAGCGTTCATACCGGAGACGCCGGCGCCGATGACGACGACCTTCGCGGCGTAGACGCCGGAGACACCGCCCATGAGGATGCCCCGGCCACCCTCGGCCCGGAGCAGGGTGTGCGCGCCGACCTGGGGTGCGAGCCGGCCGGCGACCTCGGACATCGGCGCCAGCAGGGGCAGCGAGCGATCGGGCAGCTCGACGGTCTCGTAGGCGATGCCCGTGACCTTGCGCTTCGCCAGCTCCTCGGTGAGCGGCTTGTCGGCCGCCAGGTGCAGGTAGGTGAAGAGGGTCTGTCCCTCGCGCATGCGGCGGTACTCCTGCGCCACCGGTTCCTTGACCTTGAGGATCAGGTCGCCCGTCTCCCAGACCTCGTCGGCGCCGGCCAGCACCTTGGCGCCGGCAGCGACGTAGTCCTGGTCGGGGATCGAGGAGCCGACGCCGGCGTCCTTCTCGACGTAGACGTCGTGCCCGTGCCGGACCAGCTCGTGCACGCCAGACGGCGTGATGGCGACCCGGTACTCGTGGTTCTTGACCTCGCGAGGGATGCCGACCTTCACGGCTATCAAGTCCTTCTCAGGGGAGGGTGGCACCGACGGCGTTGTCGGGGCGCTCGGAGTGTAGTGAAGCAGGGTCGCCGTCCCGCCCAGGGTGCCCCCGCCCAGGCTGGGTAGGGGCGTCCGCCATGAAGCTTTACGCGGATCGGCCCGCCCGCCTCCTGGCCCAGGTGCTCAACGACCTGGTCGTGGTCATCCTGATCTACCTCGCGGTCCGGCTCGGCCGAGGGACCCACTCGCGGGTCGCCGAGCTCTCGGAGCCGGGGCGCCAGGCTGAGGACCAGGCCCGCGCCCTGCAGGGCAAGCTGCGCGGCGCGGCAGGCAACATCGACGACGCCCCGCTGGTGGGAGGCACCGTCGCCAAGCCGTTCCGCGACCTCGCGGCCACCAGCGGCGACCTGGCGACGACCGCGCAGGGCTACCAGGACACCGTGGAGCGGATGGCAGTGCTGGCGGGCCTGCTGGTGGCAGCCGTGCCGATCGTGATCCTGCTCGCCGTCTGGCTCCCCCGGCGGATCGCCTGGGTGGTCGAGGCGTCGGCCGCCTCCCGGCTGGTACGCCGGGCCTCCGGCGCCGCCGACCTGCTGGCGGTCCGCGCGCTGGCCCGGCAGCCGCTGCGGGGGCTGGCCAAGCTGGACCCGTCGGTGGTGCACGGCTGGAAGGCCGGCGACCCCGCCGCCACCGCCGCCCTGGCCAGGCTCGAGCTGGCCGAGCTCGGCCTGCGCGAGCCCCGCGACGGCTTCCTCGCCGCCTGACCGACGGTCTGCGGTCAGCGACCGGGCGAGCGCTCCGGCCAGGGCGCGTCGGCGGGGCGCAGGGTCGCCCAGCCCACCTCACGGGCGGCGGCCGCCGCGAGCACCCCGCACACGGTGGTGGGGTTGTGCAGCCGGCCATTCAGCACCAGGTCGCGCGCCTCGTCGAGGTCGACCCACACCGGCACCATGGCGCGCTCCTCGTGCTCGCGCTCGTGCCGGTCCGCCGCGGGCACCTCGTGCAGCCCGCGGGCCAGGTAGCAGCGGAACGACTCGGTGCTGCCGCCGGGCGAGTTGTAGAAGTCGACGAGCACGTGCCACTCGTCGGCGGTGAGGTCGGCCTCCTCGGACAGCTCCCGGCGCACCGCCGCCAGCGGGTCCTCGCCCACGACGTCGAGCAGACCGGCCGGCGCCTCCCACAGGTAGGACCGCACCGGGTGGCGGTACTGCCGCAGCAGCAGCACCCGGTCGCGCTCGTCCAGCGCGATGGCCCCGACCGCCCCGGTGTGCGCGACGACCTCCCGGGTGACGGACTGGCCGTCGCCGAGCTCGACCTCGTCACGGCGTACGTCCCAGACCATCCCGTGGTGGACGGTGGTGCTCGACCGGACGACGAGGTCGGCCGGCTCGTCGGCGACGCCGGGGTGCGACCCGGTCACGCGCTGCCGGCGGAGACGGCGGTCAGGTCGACCGTCGCCGCACCGGACTTCTGCGCGATGGCAGTGGCCACCAGCCCGGCGAACAGCGGGTGCGCGCGCGCCGGGCGGGACCGGAACTCCGGGTGCGCCTGGGTGGCCACGAAGTAGGGGTGCACGTCTCGCGGCAGCTCGACGTACTCGACCAGGTGGCCGTCGGGCGAGGTGCCGGAGAACACCAGGCCGGCCTGCTCGAGCTGGTCGCGGTAGCGGTTGTTGACCTCGTAGCGGTGGCGGTGGCGCTCCTCGACGTACGCCGAGCCGTAGACCTCGCGCGCGAGCGACCCCTCGGCGAGCGCGGCCGGGTAGAGACCGAGCCGCATGGTGCCGCCCATGTCGCGGTCGCCGGCGACGACATCCTCCTGGTCGGCCATCGTCGCGATGACCGGGTGCGGGGTGGCCTCGTCGAACTCCGCGGAGTTGGCGCCCTCGAGACCGGCCACGTCGCGGGCGTACTCGATGACCATGCACTGCAGTCCGAGGCACAGGCCGAGGGTGGGGATGCGGTGCTCGCGGGCGTGCCGGATCGCTCCGAGCTTGCCCTCGATGCCTCGCACCCCGAAGCCGCCGGGGATGCACACCGCGTCGACGCCGTGCAGCTCGCGCGCGGCCGCCTCGGGGGTCTGGCAGTCGTCGGAGGTGACCCACCGGATGTGGACCTTGCAGTCGTTGGCGAACCCGCCCGCGCGCAGCGCCTCGGACACCGAGAGGTAGGCGTCCGGCAGGTCGACGTACTTGCCGACGAGGGCGACCGTCACCTGGTGGGTCGGGCGGTGGACCCGGCGGAGCAGGTCGTCCCACTCGGTCCAGTCGACGTCGCGGAACGGCAGGTTCAGCCGGCGCACGACGTAGGCGTCCAGGCCCTCGGCGTGCAGCACCTTGGGGATGTCGTAGATCGACGGTGCGTCCTTGGCCGCGACCACGGCCTCCTCGTCGACGTCGCACATCAGCGAGATCTTTCGCTTGACGTTCGTCGGGATGTCGCGGTCGGACCGGCAGACGATGGCGTCCGGCTGGATGCCGATCGAGCGCAGCGCAGCCACCGAGTGCTGAGTGGGCTTGGTCTTCAGCTCGCCGGACGGCCCGATGTAGGGCACCAGCGAGATGTGCAGGAAGAAGACGTTGTGACGGCCGACGTCGTGACGCACCTGGCGGACCGCCTCGAGGAACGGCAGCGACTCGATGTCGCCGACAGTGCCGCCGATCTCGGTGATGACGACGTCGACGTCGGGGCCAGCCATGGCGCGGATCCGTGCCTTGATCTCGTTGGTGATGTGCGGGATCACCTGGACCGTGTCGCCGAGGTACTCGCCGCGGCGCTCCTTGGCGATGACCGTGGAGTAGACCTGGCCGGTCGTGACGTTGGCGGAGCCGTGCAGGTCGCGCTCGAGGAACCGCTCGTAGTGCCCGACGTCCAGGTCGGTCTCGGCGCCATCGTCGGTGACGAAGACCTCGCCGTGCTGGAACGGGTTCATCGTCCCGGGGTCGACGTTGAGGTAGGGGTCCAGCTTCTGCATGGTCACCCGCAGACCGCGGGACCGCAGGAGGTGACCCAGGCCGGACGCCGTGAGGCCCTTGCCGATCGAGGAGGCGACGCCCCCGGTCACGAAGATGTGCTTGGTGGTCGCCGGTGCGGCCAAGGGGGTCTCCCGTGGGCTCGAGTGCGACGGAGAAGAACTCCGTCCGTCCACGGAATTCGAGCCTATCAGCCGGTGGACGATGTCCCGCGCACCACGCGGGGCAGCACCGACGTGGCGCCGGCCCCGGCGCCGAAGGCGCCCTTGCCGCCGTCGACCTGCTCGGCCAGCGCCAGCACCAGGGCCACCTGACCGGCGGCGGTGTCGGCCGAGTCGACCGACGAGGCGCCGCCCGTGGCCTCGGGGCCACCCGAGCGCAGCCAGCCGACGGCAGGCGGGGCCGACCCCGGCCCGACGAGGACCGCGCCCTGGCTGCCGGCGTCCAGCGCCCGCACCAGTGCGGTCACGGCCTCGGACGACCTCGGCTTCTCCCGCTCTCCCGTCACGACCACGGCGAGCTGGGCCTGCCGCCCGGGGGTGCCGGCGAGGGTGAGCGCACCCAGCTCGTCCAGGCCGGCGATGACCTCGGCGCCGTCCTGGTCGGGGTCCGCGGCCGGCTCATCGGCGACGGTGGAGCGCGCGAGCACCGTGCCGACCCGCTCGATCGGCGTGGCGGCCGCAGGGAACGTCACGCCTGGCGGGACCAGGCGCAGGGCAAGGTCCTCCAGCGGCGAGCTGGCCCTGGCCGGGTCGACGTAGACCCTGGCCAGGCGCAGCTCACCGGTGAGGCTGGCGCCCGACCCGAGCAGCGCGGCCCGGGTCCGCCGGACCAGCGCGTCGGTGGCGCCCGGCGTGCGGACGAGCAGGACGCTGTGGCCCGTGAGGCGGGCATCGGTGAGCGGGCCGGCGAGGGCGGAGAGGACCTTGCTGCCGGTGCGGGCGGAGTCCTGCAGCTCGGCGACCTGCTGCTGGAGCCGGTCGACGCGCGCGGCCAGCCGGTCGCTGCGCTGCTGCCGGCTGGCGTCCGACCGGCCCACCACCGGGCCCGCACCGAGGGCCAGCCCCAGCGCGAGGGCAAGGACCGCTGCGAAGGACGCGAGCACGAGGTGACGGACCCCCGTCATCGCTCGAGCAGGCGGTTGACGGCGTCGACGGCGTCCTGGCGGTACTGGCCCACGAGGCTGGCGTCAGGGGCGAGCACGACGACGGCGGCCAGGGCGCCGAGCAGCAGCACGCAGAGCAGCCAGAGCGGCCAGGTGCGGGCCGGCCGCCGGTGCAGCGCCAGCACGGCGGACGCGTCGACCAGGCGGTCGCCGAGGCGGAGCCGGGTGAGGAACGCGGTCGGCATGTCGGGCCGCGCCGAGTCGACCAGCGCGCCCAGCGTCGGGTGCCAGCCGACACCGACCACGAGGGCCGGGTCGTGGGCGTCGACGAGCAGCAGGGCCGCGTCCTCGTCGGTCCCGGAGGTGGCGAACACCACCGGCTCGAGACCGGCCTGCTCGGCCCGGTGCAGCCCCGGGGCGCTCCCGTCGCGGTCGGCGCGGACGACCAGCTCGGCGCCGCAGTCGAGGACGTCGTCGCTCATCAGCCGGGGGTCACCGACGACCAGGTGCGGTCGCAGGCCGGCAGCCAGCAGGGCGTCGGCGCCCTCGTCGACACCGACGAGGACCGGTTCGTGGCTGCGGATCCACGGGCGGAGCCGCGTGAGCTCGTGCTCGACACCGCGGGCCCGGGTGACGACGACCACCCGGCGGTCCACGATCGGGGTCCGGATGCCGGGGACTCCGGAGCCGTCCAGCAAGACGTCGAGCTCATGGCGCAGGTGCTCGGTGGTGGCGTGCGCGAACGCCTCGAGCTGGGCGCCGAGGCCGGCCCGGGCGGCTTCCATCGCCAGGTCGACGGACTGCAGGGTCATGGGCTCGCCGCGGGCGACGACCTCGTCGCCGCGATACAGCGTCGAGCCGTCCAGCCGGACCTTGTCGCCGTCGTCGACCCGGGCCAGCACCTCGGTGCCGACGGCGTCGAGCAGCGGGATGCCGGCGGAGACCAGCAGCTGGGGGCCGAGGTTCGGGTAGCGGCCGCTGATGCTGGGGGCGGCGTTGACGACCGCCGCGACCCCGGCCTCGACGAGCAGCCGGGCGCTGGGTCCGTCGAGGTCCTGGTGGTCGATCACGGCGATGTCACCGGCCCGTGCGCGGTGGGCGGTCGCCGAGGCCAGCCGGGACACCCGGGCGGTCCCGTGCAGGCCGGGAAGGGGAGTCTCGTGGCGTGATCGACGGAGGGTAGCCAGGCGCATACGGCGATGCTGCCATGTGACAGGTGTGACTCCTGGGACGTCGCGCGGCGTGTGCCGCACCGACTGGCGACTGCCGGTCAGCTGCTGGCGCGCTCCCCCTGCGCCGAGGCCAGCAGCTCGCGGGCGTGTGCCTCGGCGGTGGCCGACTCCTCCTGGCCCGCGAGCATCCGGGACAGCTCCCGCAGCCGGCCGGCCTCGTCGAGAGCCACCACCCCGCTGCTGGTGACCACGCCGTCGTCGGACTTGCGCACCACCAGGTGCTGGTCCGCGAACGCCGCCACCTGCGGCAGGTGGGTGACCACGATGACCTGGGCGGTCCGCGCCAGCGCCGCGAGGCGGCGGCCGACCTCGACCGCCGCCCGGCCGCCGACGCCGGCGTCGACCTCGTCGAAGACCAGCGTGGGGACCGGGTCGGTGCCCGCGAGGACGACCTCGATCGCGAGCATGACCCGCGACAGCTCGCCGCCGGACGCGCCCTTCTGCAGCGGCCGGGCCGGGGCTCCGGCGTGCGGGCGCAGCAGCAGCTCGACGTCGTCGACGCCGTGCCGGGCGTAGGCGACCCGGCGGCCGCCGACCTCGAGGCCGGCCGGATCGTCGCTCTGGGAGACCCCGACCTCGACCTGCGCGTTGGCCATGGCGAGCGCGGACAGCTCGTCGGACACCGCAGCGGCGAAACGCTCGGCCGCGGCCGTGCGCGCCGCGGACAGCAGCGACGCGGTGCGGCTGAGCTCGGCGACCAGCTCGTCGCGGCGGGCGGTCAGGGTGACGATCCGGTCGTCGTCGCCCTCCAGCAGGGTGACCCGGGCGGCCGACTGCTGGGCCCACGCGAGCACGGCGGCGGCGCCCTCGGTCTCGGCGCCCGGCTCGTCGGCGTACTTGCGGACCAGCCGGGTCAGCTCGGCGCGGCGATCCTGGACGACGGCGAGCCGGGCCGGGTCGGTCTCGACGGTGGCGGCGTAGGACGCGAGGTCGGCGCCGACGTCTGCGAGCAGGTAGGCCAGCTCGCGCAGCCGGTCGACGATCTCGTCGAGCTGAGGGTCCTGGACGCCGACCTGCTCCAGCGCGGTGCGGGCCGACGAGACCAGGCCCACGGCGTCGCGGCCGTCGGTGCCGTCGGCCCCGCCGAGCAGCGCGTCGTGCGCCGTCGTGGTGCCCGCGCGCAGCGCGTCGGCGTGGCCGAGGCGCGCCTCCTCGACCGCCAGCGCCGCGGGTTCGCCGGGCTGGGGGTCGGCGGCCTCGACCTCGGTGAGCCCGAACCGCAGCAGATCGGCCTCCTGGGTCCGTTCGCGGGCCCGGGTGGTGAGGTCGTCGAGCTCGGCGACCAGGTCACGCAGCTCGTCGTACGCCGCGCGGTAGGCCGCCTGCGGGGCTGCGACGTCGGCGTCCGCGTAGCGGTCGAGCGCGTCGCGCTGGTGGGCCGGCTGCCGCAACCGGGTCTGGTCCAGCTGGCCGTGCACGGCGACGCAGGAGTCGGCGAGCTCGGCCAGCAGGCCGGCCGGGACCCCGCGGCCGCCGAGGTGGGCCCGCGACCGGCCGCTCGCCGCCACGGTGCGGGCCACGAGCAGCACGTCGTCGTCGAGCTCGCCACCGGCGTCGAGCGCCCGTGCTGCCACCGGTCCGCCGGGATCGACGCGCAGCCGGCCCTCGACGGACGCCGACCCGACACCCGGGCGCACCGCGCCAGGGTCGGCGCGGCCACCGAAGAGCAGACCGAGCCCGGTGACCACCATCGTCTTGCCGGCGCCGGTCTCGCCGGAGACCACGGTGAGCCCGGGCGCGAGCTCGAGCACGGCGTCGTCGATGACGCCGAGACCGCGGATCCGCATCTCCTCGAGCACGGCCGCGAGCCTACGCGGGAGGTCGGTCGGAACCGGGTTCCCGCGCCACCGCCTCGCCGTGGGTACGGCCGCGCCACCCGAGCACCGGGAGGTCGAACTTCGCGACCAGCCGGTCGGTGAACGGCGCCGAGTGCAGCCGCGCCAGCCGCACCGGCCGCTCGCCGCGACGGGCCTCGATGCGGGCGCCAGGCGGCAGGTCGACCGTGCGACGGCCGACGCACCACAGCACTCCGGCGCCCTGCCCGGTCGTGAGCACCTCGACGGCGAGGACGGAGTCCGGCGAGACCACCAACGGACGGCTGAACAACGCGTGGGCGCTGATCGGGACGAGCAGCAGCGCGTCGACCTCGGGCCACACGACGGGACCGCCCGCCGAGAACGCGTAGGCCGTGGAGCCGGTCGGGGTCGCCATCACCACCCCGTCGCAGCCCCAGCGGGACAACGGGCGGCCGTCGACCTCGACGACCAGCTCGAGCATCCGCTCGCGGCTGGCCTTCTCCACCGAGGCCTCGTTCAGCGCCCAGCCGCGGGTGACGACGTCGCCGTTGGTGGTGACGGTGACGTCGAGCGTGAGACGTTCCTCGACGTCGTACCGCCGCGCGACGACCTTCTCGACCGTCGCCTCCAGCGCGTCCCGCTCGGCCTCGGCGAGGAAGCCGACGTGCCCGAGGTTGACACCGAGCAGCGGGGTGCCGGTCGGTCGGGTCAGCTCGGCCGACCGCAGCAGCGTGCCGTCGCCACCGAACACGACGACGACCTCGCAGCCGTCGGCTGCGCTGGTGTCGTGCGGGACGACGGTCACGTCGTCGAGGGCGAGGTCCGGGGCCTCGTCGGCAAGCACCCGGACGGCCACGCCCGACCTCGCGAACTGCGCGGCCGCGACCCGGACCGACCGCACCGCCTCGTCCCGGCCGGTGTGCCCCACGAGCAGGACCGTGCGGCCCGAGGGCTCGGCGCCGGTCACGACGGGCCTGCCGCGACGGCGGCGTCCAGCGTGGCCCGCTCCAGCGGCGGCGCACCGCGACGCAGCCACAGGAAGTACTCCACGTTCCCGGCCGGGCCCGGCAGCGGGCTGGCGACCACGCCAGCGACCCCCAGCCCCAGCTCGCGGTGCGCGAACGCGGCGACCTGGTCGACGGCGTCGGCGCGCTGCCCGGGGTCGCGGACGACACCGCCCGGTCCGAGGGCCTCACGGCCGACCTCGAACTGCGGCTTGACCATCGGGACCAGGTCACCCTCCGCCGTGGTCACGGCCGCGAGCGCCGGGAGCACAAGCCGGAGGGAGATGAACGACAGGTCGGCCACGACCAGGTCGACCGGGTCGCCGACGAGCTCCAGGGTGAGCTCGCGCACGTTGGTGCGGTCCAGGACCCGTACCCGGTCGTCGGTCTGCAACGACCAGGCCAGCTGTCCGTAGCCGACGTCGACGCACACGACCTCGCGGGCGCCACGGCGCAGCACCACGTCGGTGAAGCCTCCTGTCGAGGCACCGGCGTCGAGCACCCGGCGGCCCTCGACGGCCAGCCCGGACGGAGTGAACGCGTCCAGCGCACCCACGAGCTTGTGGCCGCCGCGGGAGACGTACGACTCGCCCGGGGGCTCGGCCACCACGATCGGGTCCCCCGTGGCCACCTGGGTGGCGGCCTTCACCGTCGCACGGCCCGGCACGCGCACCTGCCCGGCGGCGACCAGCTCGGCGGCCTGCTCGCGGGACCGGGCCAGGCCGCGGCGGACCAGCTCGGCGTCCAGCCGGGCCCGACGGGTCACGGGGTCACCGGTTCACTGCCGTGGGCCGCCATGCTGACCCTGCTCGGCGCCGCGTGCGGCGTCGGCCAGGGCGTCCTGGAGCACCCGGTGCACGTCCTCGTAGACCTCGACGTGCTCGGCCGGCGGGCTGTCGCCGAGAGCGTCCAGCCGGGCGACGGCGGCCGCGATGCGGGGGTCCGCGTCGTCGTCCCCCCGCTCGTGCGCACCGACCGGCTCCTGCGCGGGCGCCTCGGCCCGGTCCGGAGCGCCGTCCCCGCCGTCGGAGTGGTGGTCCGCGACATCCACGTGGTCGGTGGCCGGCTCGACGGCCCCGACGTCCGCGTGGTCGGCGTGGTCCGCGACGTCCAGGTGGTCGGAGTGGTCCTCGACGTCCGCGTGGTCCGCGTGGTCCGAGTGGTCCTCGACGTCCGCGTGGTCCGCGTGGTCCGCGTGGTCCGCGTGGTCCGCGTGGTCCGCGTGGTCCGCGTGGTCCGCGTGGTCGTCGTACGTGTCGGGCTGGTCGGTCACGCGCCGGCCTTGGGGGTCGTGGCCTTCGTGGCCCTCTTTGTCGGAGCCTTCTTTGTCGGAGCCTTCTTTGTCGGAGCCTTCTTGGTCGAGGCCTTCGTGGCTGGGGCCTTCGTGGCTGGGGCCTTTCTGGTCGGGGCCTTCGTGGTCCGGCGCGGTGTCGCCGCGGCCCGGGTCTCCAGCTCCCGGACCTTGCCCTCGAGCCGGTCGGCGCGGCGGCGCTCGGCGTCCAGCTCGGCGCGGGACACCAGGCCGAGGCGGCCCACCGACCGCTCCACCTCACCTCGCACCAGGTGCACGAGCAGGTCCCGGTTCGCCTTGCTGGTGGCCAGCAGGTCGTCGGTGAGGCTGGTCACCTGGGAGCGGACCGGGCCGGGCACGACCGCGTCGACCCCGGCCTCGCCCTGCGCCACCAGCGCCCTGGCGGCCGCGCGGGCCCGCTCGCGGGTCACGTCGGTGAGTCCGGTGGCCAGCTGCAGGTAGCCGCGCAGCCCGTCGAGCACCATGGCGTCTCCGTCTCGTCAGCCGCCGCGAGGGCGCGTGCGGTCTCGCACCAGACGCTACCCGGCGGCATGCCCGGGCCGCTGCGGTAGCGTCCCGCCGGACGCTTGCGGACGTATCGACCGAGGAGGACCTTCCGTCATGGCGACGATCGAGCAGTGCCGGACTGCCCTCGAACGCCTCTCCGCCCGGCTCGCCGGCGTCGACGAGGACGACAAGAAGCAGCACACCTTCGACCGCACCTTGAGCTGCCACGTGCCGGACCTGGGCACGACGTTCTCCGGCCGGCTGGAGAACGGCCACATCGTCGGCCTCACGACCGACGAGGCCGAGCGGGCGCAGATCCGGATCACGGCCGCGAGCGACGACCTCGTCGCGCTCACCGACGGCGAGCTGGACTTCGGGAAGGCCTGGCTCGGCGGCCGGGTGAGGGTCGAGGCCGGCGTGCGCGACCTGCTCAAGCTGCGCACGATGCTCTGACCGTCACCAGCCGACGGCTGCGACCGCCGACCGCACCGACGCGTCGTCGGCGTCGTCGGCGTCCTCGGCGCCCGCCGCCCACCAGGCGACGCAGAGAGCCCGGAGCGCGTCGACCCGGTCGCCGGTGCCCGCCACCGACACCTGGTGGCCCGAGACGGTGACCGTCACCCGCCCGCACCGCCAGCCGTCCCCGGCCGGCTGCACGCCGGGGTGCGGCTCGAGCAGCCCGCTGCGCAGGTCCTCGGCCAGATAGGTCGGCCGCAGCGCCTCCGTCGCCACGAGCAGGTCGACCGGACCGCTGACGCCGGTCAGCACGAGCAGGCTCGGTGTTCCGGCCCGGTTGGCGCCCGCGATGTCGGTGTCGAGCCGGTCACCGACGACGAGAGGACGCTCGGCCCCCGTCCGCTCCACGGACTCCCGGTGCAGCGGGGTCTCCGGCTTGCCGGCGACCACGTCCGGACGTCGTCCCGCCGCGCCGGCCACCAGGTCGACCAGGGCGCCGTTGCCGGGCGCCCTCCCCCTCGGGGTGGGCACGGTGGCGTCCATGTTGCTGGCGACCCACGGCAGGCCGGCGGTGACGGCGTAGGTCCCCTCGGCGAGCAGCCGCCAGCCGACGTCCGGCGAGAAGCCCTGCACGACGGCTGCCACACCGTCTGCCATCTCGCTGACCGGCCGCAGCCCCCGCTCGGTGAGTGCCGCGGTCAGCCCTTCACCGCCGACCACGAGCACCGCAGACCCGGCGGGCAGCCGGTTAGCGAGCAGCCGCGCCGCCGCCTGGGCGGAGGTGACCACGTCCTCGGCGCTCGCGGGGACCCCGAGCTCGCGCAGGTGCTCGGCCACCATCTCCGGGGTGCGGGCGGCGTTGTTCGTCACGTAGGCCGGTCGCAGGCCCGCCTCGGCGGCCGCGGCGACCGCCTCGGGGGCGCCGGGCACGGCGTCCGGTCCCACGTAGAGCACGCCGTCGAGGTCGAGCAAGGCCACGTCGTGCCGGGACGCAAGCGGCTGGTCGGATCCCTCGCGCAGGCTTGGTGTCACGGCTCGTCGCGAGACGGGGGCTCGACCACGTCGAGGGGACCGGCGGGTCCCAGCGCGTCCAGCTCGGCCGGCGACACCAGCCCCGCGTCCAGGCCCGCCTCGGTCCGGGCGCGCACGGTCGCGCGGGCCTCGCGCAATGCCCGCTGGTAGTCCGGCCGGTCCGGCCGCATCGTCACCGCAGCCGCCAGCTGCGGCAGCGCGCCCGCCAGGTCCCCCAGCCGCAGCCGCGAGAGCCCGAGCCCGAAGCGGGCGTAGTCGTCGTCCGGCCCGGCCTCGAGCAGCTCGGTGAAGGCCCGTTCGGCCTCCGAGTACCGACGGGCGTCGAACAGGGCGCGGGCCAGGGTCTCGAGCACGCTGGCCGACTCCGGCGCCTCGTCCCGGGCGTGCGCGAGCAGCTCGGCCGCCGCCTCCGGGTTGCCGCCCTCGAGCAGGGTCCGGCCCCGCACGAACCAGTCGTAGACCTCGCCGGCGGGCCGGCCCGCGCCGCCGGTGCCGCCTGCATCCTCGCCCGTCACCGGACCGTCACCTGCCCTCACCCACGCCGTCCCTCGTCCTCGACCGCCCGTACCATCCTCCGCGTGCCCACCACCGACGACGCCTCCGCCGCGACCCCGGTCCTGAGCGGTGCCGCGACCGGTGGGCTCGTCGTCTCGCCGTTCCGCGGGGTCCGCTACGTCGCGGACCGGGTGAGCGACCTCGCGGCGGTGACCAGCCCGCCGTACGACGTCATCGACGCGGACGACGCCACGCACCTCGAGGCACTGGACCCGCACAACGTGGTCCGGCTGATCCTGCCACGGGACCCGGGCTCGGCGACGACTCCGGGGGTCGGCAGCCGCTACGCGCACGCGGCCGACCTGCTGGCGGGCTGGCGCTCGGAGGGCGTGCTGGCCCGCGACCCGGTGCCCGCCCTCTACGTCTACGAGCAGTCCGGCCGGGGCATCCTCCAGCGAGGGGTGCTCGCCGCCGTCGAGCTGCGCGACCCGGCCGACCGGGTGGTGCTGCCGCACGAGGACGTGATGCCCGGCCCGGTCGCCGACCGGCTGGACCTGATGCGGGCCACCGGGGCGAACCTCGAGCCGATCCTGCTCGTCTACGACGGTGGCGGTGACACCGCCCGGGTCGTCGACGAGGTGGTCGCCGGCGACCCCACCCTGAGGACGGTCAGCGAGGACGGCCTCACCCAGCGGGTCTGGGTCGTCACCGACCCCGACCTCGTCGCCCGGGTGCAGCGCGACCTTGCGCCGCGTCAGGCGCTGATCGCCGACGGGCACCACCGCTGGGCGACGTACCGGCGGCTGCAGGCCGAGCGGCACGCCGCCGGTCGTGGCGAGGGTCCGTGGGACCGCGGCCTGGCGATGCTCGTCGACTCCCGCACCTCGCCGCTGCGGGTCGCCGCGATCCACCGGGTGGTGCCGGGTCTGCCGCTCGACGCGGCACTGGGCGCGGTCGCACCGGTGTTCCGCGTGCGGCCGGCCGGCGACGACCTCGACCAGGCACTGGCCGCCCTCACCGCCGCCGACGGCTTGCACCCCTTCGTGCTCACCGACGGCACCACCTTCCGCCTGATCGAGGCGCCCGCCGCCACCGCGGTCACGGCCGCCCTGCCGCCGGAGCGGCCGGCCCGCTGGCGCTCGTTGGACGCCAGCGTCCTGCACGCGCTCGTGCTGGAACGCCTCTGGGGAATCCCCGACGACACCGCGCCGGTCGCGACGACCGACCCTGCCCCGGTTCCTGCGCCGGTTCCTGCGCCGGTTCCTGCGCCGGTTCCTGCGCCGGTTCCTGGGTCAGCCGCTGGATCGGCCGCTGGAGCGGCCACTGGATCGGACCCCCTGTCGGCGGCTTCCCCGGGACCGGGCGACTCGGTACGGCCCAGCGCCGGGAGCGACCACTCAGCCGGACCGGGGGGACCCCTGCGGGTGGAGTACCTGCACGACGCCGGCGGGGCGGTCCGAGCCGCCCGTCGCACGGGCGGGGTCGCCGTGCTGATGCGCCCGGTGGACGTCGCCGACGTGCTGGCCCTCGCGGCCGACGGCGAGCGCATGCCGCGCAAGTCGACGTCGTTCGGGCCCAAGCCGCGCACCGGTCTGGTCATGCGCCTGATCGATGACTGACCGGTCGAGGCGGGTCAGCCCGCCCGAAGGCGCTTGAGGCGCACCACCTCCACCTCGCTGCGGCTGGCCGCCCCGGTCCCGACCCGCCAGAACCGGCGGCGCAGGCTGCCGTGCAGCTCGACGACGTCCCCGTCCGTGACGCGCCCGACGCTGCGCTGCACGTCGGCGCGCCACGCGGCGCAGTCCACGGTGTCGACCGTGGGGCCGCCGGCCGTGGCGCCGCGACGCGGTGCTGTCCTCGACACCACGACCCGGAACGACACCAGGACGTCACCGCTGGGCAGCTCACGTCGGCGTGGTTCACCTGCGAACCGGCCGACGAGGTGCACCTCGTTGACGTGCGGGGCAGGTGGAGCGGTGCGGCCAGCTCGGGTGGTGTCGGCGGTCACGGCCCCTCCTCGGTCGGTGCGGGGCCACCGGCACCCGCTCCTCGAGCCTGCCGTGCCACGGCTGCCGGACGGGCCGGCCGCGTGCGATCTGTGGAGAGCCGGCGCGGGCAGCGCAGCTGGGGACGACGCCGCACCCCGTCACCCCCAAGGTCTGGACGCGGTACCCCGGGCTCAGCCCTCGCCAGGCTCGTCGTCGCCGTGCAGCACCATCGGTCCGACGCCCTGCAGCTCGGCGAGCCGCTCGTCGGCATCGGTCTCCCCCGCCAGGTCCGCGTCGGCGGCGTGCCCGAACCAGTCGAGCGCCTCCGCGTCCCGCCCGCACGCGAGCAGCGCCTCGGCGTAGGCGTAGAAGAGCCGGCCGGACCAGGCCTTCCGCCGTCCGGCCTGCAGCTCGGGCCCCTGGAGCAGCAGGGCCGCGGCCTCGGGCTGGCCCAGGTCGCGCCGGGCGCCGGACGCCACGATGAGCATCTCGGCCCGGCCGGAGGCGTCCAGCTGAGTCACCTCGGGCGCCGAAGCCATCGCCAGGGCCTTCTCCGGCCGGCCGAGGCCGCGCTCGCAGTCGGCCATCACGGGCCACATGCTCTGGTCCCCCGAGATGCGACGGGCGGCCCGCAGCTCGGCCAGCGCCTCGGCGTAGCGACCGGTCAGGTAGGCCGCGATCCCGGCTGCCTCACGCACCGCACCGATGCGGCCGGCCCGATCGCGGGCGGCCACCGCGTGCTGGTAGGCGGTCTCCGGGTCCTCGTCGAGCAGTCGCCCGGCCATGACCAGATGCTTGGCCACCGCGTCCGCGTTCATGCTGGCCAGCGAGCTCAGCTCGGCCCGGACAGCGCGATCCAGCTCGGACGCGCTCACGTCCTCGGGCAGCGGCGGCTCGACCCGGCGCGGGCGCGCCGGCCGGTCACCGGCGCCCGGGCGCTGGCCCTGACGGTCTGCCGCCCCGCGGGCCCCTGCCCCGTCGCGACTGCCACCGCCGGAACCGCGCGGCCCGCCCTCCCGGTCCGGTCGACCCGAACCGCCGGAGCTCGGGCGGCCTCGGCCGCCCGCCCCGCCGCCGCTGCGCGCCGAGGAGCCGGAACCAGCCGGACGCCCCGACCCGGCACCCGACGGCCGGCCGGACCCCGATCCAGTAGGCCGGCCAGACCGCTCCGGGCGGTTGCCGCGCTTGTCGGGCTCGCTCACAGGGATCTCCCGGGGTCGGAGTGCGTCGACGGCGACGCTGGTCTCGGCGGTCGTGGCGGGGCGTGGGTCGGGCCGGCCCAGCCGAAGCCGGAACGTCCGGACATGCGTCAAGGGCCACCCCGAAACGGAGTGGCCCTTGACGAAAGAATGTCCGGCGGCGTCCTACTCTCCCACGCGGTCCCCCGCGCAGTACCATCGGCCCTGAGAGGCTTAGCTTCCGGGTTCGGAATGGATCCGGGCGTTTCCCTCTCGGTATGGCCGCCGAAACTCTATGGAGATGTCAAGGTCGATGTACCGACCGCATCTCGGGAACCGCACAGTGGACGCGTAGCACCTCTCCCCGAGGGGAGAAGAAAATATTGGGGTCAAGTCCTCGGCCTATTAGTACCGGTCAGCTCCATGCATTGCTGCACTTCCACCTCCGGCCTATCAACCCAGTCGTCTACTGGGGGCCTTACCAGGTTAACCCTGTGGGAGACCTCATCTTGAAGCGAGCTTCCCGCTTAGATGCCTTCAGCGGTTATCCCTTCCGAACGTAGCCAACCAACCATGCTCCTGGCGGAACAATTGGCACACCAGAGGTTCGTCCGTCCCGGTCCTCTCGTACTAGGGACAGCCCTTCTCAAGTCTC
>JBBRVW010000051.1:0-22984 GCA_038246545.1 Actinomycetes bacterium
CACCGGGCGAGCACGGCATCGGTCGCGCCGTCGAGGCCACGGTGCGCATCGACGACCCCGACGTGTCCCGGCTGCACGCCGTGCTGCGGGTCGCGGTCGACGGGTCGGGGGGCACCGCGGTGCACGACCTCGGGTCGACCAACGGCACCACCGTCGACGGCGCGCCGGTCACCCGTGCCGGTCGGCCGCTCCGCCCGGGCCAGGTCCTGCGCGTCGGCGACACGCGGCTCACCCTCGTGCTGCCCGAGCTGGTTCCCGTCTCCTGCCGCACCGACGGCGCCGGTCACCTCGAGGTGAACCGGCCGCCCCGGCACCGGGCCACGGTCTCCCCGCTGCGCACCGCTCGGCCCACGGAGGCGGCCGCTCGGGAGCGTGGCCGGTTCCCCCTCGTCGCGATCCTCGTGCCGCTGGTCGCAGGCGTCGCGCTGGTGGCGATCACGCGCTCCCCCACCTACCTCCTGTTCGTCCTGCTCTCCCCGCTCATGGCGCTCGGCACGTTCGTCTCCGACCGCAGCGGCGGGAAGCGGTCGGCCAGGTCGATGCGCGAGGCGTATGCCGCCGAGTGCAGCCGGGTCGACGAGGCCGTCGCCCGGGCCGTGGCCGACGAGGGCGTCCAGCGGCACCGTGAGCACCCCGGCCCGGCGGCGCTGCTGCTCACCGCGGCCGGCCCCCGCCCACGGCTGTGGGAGCGCCGTCGTACCGATGACGACGCCCTCGAGCTGCGGCTCGGCCTCGGCACGGTGCCGTCGCGGGTGGAGCTGCGCGACCCGGCCGCCCCGGGTGGCCGTGACGAGGTGCAGCACCCCGAGCTGATCGGCACCCCGGTCACGGTACGGCTCGCCGACGCCGGCGTCCTGGGCCTGGCCGGTGCCCGGCAGCGGGTGCTGCCGCTCGCGCGCTCGGTGGTCGCCCAGCTGGCCGGCTGGCACAGCCCGCGCCACCTGTCCCTCGTCGTCCTGGCCGTCGAGCGATCGCCCGACTGGGAGTGGACCCGCTGGCTGCCGCACCTGCGAACGGGCGAGGCCGCACCGCTCCTCGTCGGCTGCGACCCCGCCCGGCTGCGGACCCGGGTCGACGAGCTGGTGGCCCTGCTCGAGGCACGGCAGGAGAGCACCGCCACCGGCGTCGGGCGCACCTGGTCGGGGTCCACCACGGTGGTCGTGCTCGACGGCGCCGGCGCCCTGCGGCGGCAGCCCGGCGTGGCCCGGCTGCTCGACGAGGGCCCGGCCGTCGGGATCCGGCTGCTCTGTGTCGAGCGCGATCTGGTCTCCCTGCCCGTCGAGTGCAGCGCCACTGCCGAGGTCACCGGTGCGGTCGGCACCCGGCTCCGGGTGGTGACCCCCGGCGGCACGACGTACGACGACGTCGTGGCCGACGGCGTCAGCGACCGGTGGGCCTGCCGCTTCGCCCGGTCGCTGGCGCCCCTGCGCGACGCCACCCCCGACGACCAGGAGTCCGCGCTGCCCGACACGGCGCGGCTGCTCGACCTGCTGCCCTTCGACGCGACCGACCCGGCCGCTCTCGAGACCGCCTGGCGGGTGAGCCCGCGCGACACCCGGGTCGTCCTCGGCGTCGGCTCCGACGGCGACGATGTCGTCGTCGACCTCGCGACCGACGGACCGCACGCACTGGTGGCCGGCACCACCGGCTCCGGCAAGTCCGAGCTGCTGCAGACGCTGGTCGCCGGGCTCGCCGTCGCCAACCGGCCCGACGAGATGTCCTTCGTGCTGGTCGACTACAAGGGAGGGGCTGCGTTCAAGGACTGCGCCCGGCTGCCGCACACCGTCGGCACCGTCACCGACCTCGACGGCCACCTCACCGAGCGCGCCCTGCTCTCGCTGGGCGCCGAGCTCCGCCGACGCGAGACGCTGTTGCGGGCAGCGGGCTGCAAGGACCTCGACGACTACCTCGCGCAGGCACCGGCCGGTGCTCCCCCGATGCCGCGCCTGGTGCTCGTCGTCGACGAGTTCGCCACCCTGGCCGAGGAGCTGCCCGACTTCGTCGGCGGCCTGGTCGGCATCGCGCAGCGTGGCCGGTCGCTCGGCGTCCACCTCGTGCTCGCCACCCAGCGGCCGGGCGGCGTGGTGAGCGCCGACATCCGGGCCAACACCAGCCTCCGGGTCGCGCTGCGCGTCACCGACCCTGCCGAGTCCTCCGACGTCGTCGACGTGCGCGACGCCGCGGACATCAGCCGGGGTCACCCGGGGCGCGCCGTGCTGCGGGTGGGGGCCGGCGCGGTCCGCGGGCTGCAGTCGGCCCGCGTCGGCGGCCACGGCGAGCCCGCCGTCCCCGTGCAGGCCCGGCCGGTGCCGTGGGAGCGGGCCGGCGACCCGGTCGGCACGGTCGCCGGGGCCGCCCCGGCCGGCCCCACCGACCTGGCCCGGCTGGTCGACGCCGCTCGCGCCGCCGCCGAGCGGCTGGGCGCCGACCCGATCGCCAGCCCCTGGCTCCCGCCGCTCCCCACGGTCGTCACGGTCGACGCCTTGGCCGGGCCGACGGGGCGGGTGCCCGAGGGCGGCCCGGCCGGTGTCACCGTCGGCGTGCTCGACGTGCCCGCCGAGCAGCGCCGTGCGCCGGTCACCTTCGACCTGGCGGGCGGCGACCACCTGCTCGTCGCCGGCAGTGCGCGCAGCGGGCGCTCGACCCTGCTGCGCACCCTCGCGGCGGCCCTGGCCGACCGGTGCGACGTCACCGACCTGCACCTGTACGCGCTCGATGGCGGCGGCGGCGCGCTCGCGCCGCTGACAGCGCTCCCGCACACCGGCGCCGTGGTGGGCCGCGACGAGACCGCCCGGGGCGACCGGCTGCTGAGCCGACTGGCCACCGAGCTCGACCGCCGGCAGCGGCTGCTGTCGGCCGCCGGGCTCGGCTCGCACGAGGAGCAGCGCCACGGTGCCGAGCCCGGGGACCGGTTGCCGTGGCTGGTGCTCCTCGCCGACGGCTGGGAAGGACTCGTCACCGCCTACGATGCCGTCGATCACGGCCGTCCGCTCGACACCCTCCTCCGGCTGGTCCGGGAGGGGGCTGCCGCCGGCATCCGGGTCGTGCTCACCGGTGACCGCGCTGTGCTCAGCGGGCGCGCCGGCCCGGCCTTCCGCGACCGGCTGGTGCTGCGCCTCGCCGACAGCGCCGACTACGGGCTGGCCGGCATCTCGCCGCGGCTGGTGCCCGCAGCAATGCCCCCCGGCCGGGCTCTGGTCGGTGCCGACGCGCGGGAGGCGCAGCTCGCGGTGCTGGACCCCGAGACGTCCGGCGCCGGGCAGGTGCGCGCCCTCGAGGCGATTGGCGCCGCGGCGCGCTCCCGTTCGCCGGTCCCGCACCGGCACGCCGGGCTGCTGCCGATGCGGGTCGAACCGCTGCCGACGCGGGTGGCGGTCGCCGACGTCGAGGCCGCGGCGAAGGCGGCCGCACCGGGACCGTCGTGGGCCCTGGTCGGGGTGGGCGGCGACGACCTCGACCCGCTCGGAGTCGACCTCGCGCTGGACGGGCCGGCGTTCGTGGTCGCCGGCCCGGCCGGAAGCGGACGGTCGAGCACGCTGGCGACGATGGGCAGGTGGCTGCTGGGGCAGGGCCGTGAGGTGGTCGTCGTCGCGCACCGCCGATCGCCCCTGCGCTCCCTCGCGGGCACTCCAAGGGTGCTCGCGGTCCTGGGCCCGGAGGACGCCCTCGAGCTCGACCGGCTGCTGCTCGACCGGCGCGACCTGGTCGTGCTCGCCGACGACGCGGAGACGCTGCACGACAGCCCGGTCGAGCGGCCCCTGGCCGGGCTGCTCAAGGCCGACGCCGACAGCGGCGCGGTCCTGCTGATGGCCGGGTCCACCGCCGACATGGCCGGCCAGTTCCGCGGCCTCACGGTCGAGGCCCGGCGCGGGCGCACCGGCCTGCTGCTCGGTGCGGTCGGCCCGGCCGACGGCGACCTGCTCGACGTCCGCGTCCCGCGGAGCGAGGGCGGCGTCGCCGGGCGGGGCACCCTCGTCGTCCGCGGGCGCACCGCACCGGTGCAGGTGGCGCACTCCCCGCTGTGAGGAGTCCTAGGGTGCGAGCGTGCCGGTCCCGCAGCGGGTGATGTCCCGCAACGCCGCCTTCCAGCAGTGGCAGGTGCTGCTCACCAACCGGGCCAAGCGCACCCGCGCCGGCGAGCTGCTCGTGCAGGGAGTGCGCCCGATCACCGTCGCGGTCGAGCACGGCTGGTCCGTGCGCGCGCTGCTGCACGACGGGCGCGACCGGCGGTCGACCTGGGCGACCGACCTGCTGGCGTCGGTCGACGCACCGCAGGTGCAGGTGGCGCCGCAGCTGATGGCCGAGCTCGGCGACAAGGACGAGCCGCCCGAGCTGCTCGCCGTCGTCGCGCAGCCGCCGGACGACCTCGAGCGGGTGCCGTTCGACGGCGGCGCGCTGGTCAGCGTCCTCGACCGGCCGAGCAGCCCCGGCAACGTCGGCACCCTGCTGCGCACCGCCGACGCCTTCGGCGGCACCGGCGTCGTCGTGGTCGGGCACGCCGCCGACCCGTACGACCCGCGGTGCGTGCGGGCCAGCACCGGGTCGGTCTTCACGGTCCCCGTCGTGCGGGTGCCGTCGCACCGCACCGTGCTCGACCGGGTCGACGCGACCCACCCGCGGCCGCTGGTCGTCGGCACCGACGAGGCCGGTGACGTCGACGTCCGTGACGTCGACCTCTCGGGCCCGGTGCTGGTCGTCGTCGGCAACGAGACGTCGGGGCTCAGCGCCGCCTGGCGCGACAGCTGCGACGTGCTCGCCCGGATCCCGATGGCGGGGCGCGCCAGCTCGCTCAACATGGCGACCGCCGGCGCGCTGGTCCTCTACGAGGCGATGCGGCAGCGGCTGCACTGACGCGGCACGGTTGGATGCCGCCATGACAGCCGAAGCGACCATTCGCCCCGCGACCCCCGACGACGTCCCCGAGCTGGTGGCGATGATCCGCGAGCTCGCGGAGTACGAGCGGGCGCTGCACGAGGTCGACGCGACCGAGGAGCACCTTCACGCGACGCTGTTCGCGGCGGAGCCGGCCGTCTACGGGCACGTGCTCGAGGTCGGCGGCGAGATCGGGGGGATGGCCATCTGGTTCCTCAGCTACTCGACCTGGCTCGGCACGCACAACCTGTACCTGGAGGACCTGTACGTCCGGCCGCAGCACCGCGGCTCCGGGGCCGGGCGGCTGCTGCTCCAGACGCTGGCCGGGATCTGCGTGGAGCGCGGGTACCAGCGCCTGGAGTGGTGGGTGCTGGACTGGAACCCGGCGCGAGGGTTCTACGACGCCCTGGGCGCCGAGGCGCTCACCGAGTGGATCCCCTACCGGGTCTCCGGTGACGCGCTGGCCCAGCTGGGTGCTCGGCGGTGAGGAGGGAGCGAGCGACAGGCGGACGACGAACGCGGCAGAAGGGGCAGCCACGGTGACCCGGGGGGCGGGTCGCGTGCTTTCATGGAACCTCGGGGAGCCGGTCGGGCTCCCCTTCGTCGGACGGGCCCAACGGAGGACATCAGCGTGAGCGAAGGACTCGTCGCGGGGGAGAAGCCCGGCAACCTGTCGACGGGCGCCGACGGCGAGATCGCAGACGTCGTCGAGATCCGGCTGCCGGCCGACTCGGCGTACCTCTCGGTGCTGCGCACGGCGACCGCGGGCCTGGCAGCCCGCCTCGACTTCACCCTCGACGAGATCGAGGACCTGCGCATCGCGGTCGACGAGGCCTGCGCGATGCTCCTGCCGCACGCCGTCGAGATGGCACAGCTCATCTGCACCTTCGAGCTGGGGCCGGAGACGCTCGACGTGACCGTCACGATCCCCACCACCCGAGGTCAGCTGCCCGAGCGCGACACGTTCTCGTGGACGGTGCTCACCGCGCTGGCCGGCGAGGTCGACACCGGCCTCGACGACGAGCGGCAGGTCTGGATCCGCCTGCGCAAACGCCGCGGCTCGGCGGGCGCATGAGCCGCTCGGTGGAGACGAGCGCGCCGGGGACCAGCGAGGGCGAGGTGCCGGAGGCCCGGCAGCACGAGGGTGCCGCCCCCGACGCGCCGGACGCCGTCGAGCTCAGCGAAGCCACCGAAGCCACCGAGGCGGTAGAGGCCGCCGACGCCGGCGAGGCCGCGGTCCCGGCACGCACCTCGCGGCTCTCGGTCGACCGCGAGCGCACCCGCGAGCTGTTCCACCAGCTGCAGGGCGCGCTCGAGGGCGACCCGCGCCGCGCCGAGGCCCGCGACTCCCTCGTCGAGCAGCACCTGCCGCTGGTCGAGCACCTGGCCCGGCGGTTCCGCAACCGCGGCGAGCCCTACGACGACCTCGTGCAGGTCGCCACCATCGGGCTGATCAAGTCCGTCGACCGGTTCGACCTGGAGCGCGGCGTCGAGTTCTCGACGTATGCGACCCCGACCATCGTCGGCGAGATCAAGCGGCACTTCCGCGACAAGGGCTGGGCCGTGCGGGTCCCCCGCCGGCTGCAGGAGCTGCGGCTCTCGCTCGCCGCGGCGACCAGCGAGCTGTCGCAGCGCAACGGCCGGGCACCGACGGTGCACGAGCTCGCCACCCACCTCAAGATCAGCGACGAGGAGGTGCTGGAGGGCATGGAGTCCGCGAACGCCTACAGCACCCTGTCGCTGGACGCCGGCGACTCCGGCAGCGGCGACGAGCCGATGCCGGTGTCCGAGACGCTCGGCGTCGAGGACGAGGGCCTCGAGGGCGTGGAGTACCGCGAGTCGCTCAAGCCGATGCTCGAGCAGCTGCCCCCGCGCGAGAAGAAGATCCTCATGCTGCGGTTCTTCAAGAACATGACGCAGTCGGAGATCGCCAACGAGATCGGCATCTCCCAGATGCACGTGTCGCGGCTGCTCGCCCGCACCCTGGCCCAGCTCCGCGAGGGCCTGCTCGTCGACGAGTGACCCCCGACGTGAGCTGTCAGTCCTCGTCGAGGGCTGCCGCGGTCGACGGCAGGAACAGCAGGACCAGGACTGCCAGCCCGAGCAGGAGCAGCGGCAGCCCGACGTACCATCGGCCGCCCTGGAGCAGCCCGACGGCGACCGGCAGCACCAGCAGGTTGGTCACCAGCGCCGGCGACCGCGCCCACCGTCGGCCGGCGCGCAGCCCCCGGGCGACCAGCCCCAGGCCCGCCGCGGCGACCAGCGCGAGGCCGGCGCTGACCAGCGCGCGCAGCGCGTCGTCCTCGGTCGCGACGACCACCTCGACCACGTAGAACACGGCAGCGGCGAGCAGTCCCAGCGACTCGAGCCCGACCAGGGCAGCGCACGACGCGAGGGCGGTCGGCAACCGGCGGGGCACGGTCCGGGACCCTACCTGCCGGTACCCTCGGCCCATGAGGGCGCTGCTGGTGGTCAATCCCGCGGCGACCACGACGTCGGCGCGGACCCGCGAGGTGCTCGCCAGCGCGCTCGAGGCCGAGCTCAAGCTCGAGGTGGCGCACACCCGGAGCAGGGGGCACGCCACCGACCTGGCGGCCGAGGCGCGCCGCGACGGCCTCGACCTCGTCGTCGTCCTGGGTGGCGACGGCACCGTCAACGAGGTCGTGAACGGGTTGCTCGCCGACGGACCGCACCCGGACGTGCCGGCCCTGGCCGTGGTACCCGGCGGCGGCACCAACGTCTTCCACCGCGCCCTCGGGCTGCCGCGCGACCCGGTCGAGGCGACCGGAGCCGTGCTCGACGCGCTCCGCGAGCAGCGCCGGCGCAGCATCGGGCTGGGCATAGCCGGGGAGCGGTGGTTCACGTTCAACGCCGGCATGGGCTGGGACGCCGAGGTCGTGGCGCGGGTGGACCGGCGACGCCTGGCCCGCGCGACCAGCCGCCACACCCGGCCCGGCGACTACGTGCGGGCCGCCCTCGAGCAGTTCTTCCTGCACACCGACCGGCAGCACCCGGCGCTCACCCTGCAGGTCGGGGACCGCGAGCCGCTCGAGGGGCTGCACCTCGCGATCGTCGCCAACACCGCCCCGTGGACCTTCCTCGGCGACCGTCCGCTGGCGACCTCGCCGGAGGCGTCCTTCGACAGCGACCTCGACCTCTACGCCCTGACCCGGCTCCGCACCGTCGGGACGCTGGCCGAGGTACGCCGCCTGCTGCACGGGACCTCGACCCCGGACCGACGCGGGCCGCGGACCCTGGTGCACCGCGACCACGACCTGCCGGGCCTCACGCTGCGGGCCTCCCGGCCGGTGGCCGCGCAGGTCGACGGCGAGGCGCTCGGCGAGCTCGACCAGCTCGCGTTCCGCTCGGTGCCAGACGCCCTGAACGTGGTGGTCTGACCCGATCCGCCGGTCTTCCTCGCGCCCCGTGCTGCGGATCGGTGCGACGCGCGTCACCCGCTTGTGACGAAGCCGACACGGGCCGGACCAAAAAGGATGCATGGGGACCTTGCTACTGCCGGGCGCGTTTGCCAGGGTTGAGGTCACGTGTTTGGCGGTCTCCCACCATGGGGACAGTCGCGCGAACGATCCCACGGGCGGAGACAGGACCGGGAAGGTCCTTGACTGCTACGGGACCGCTCGTGAACAGTTTCACAAGCATCGGTCCCCCTCCGACGCCGACCTAGTGAGGAGTCACCCGCATGGACTGGCGCCACCGGGCAGCCTGCCGGGACGAAGACCCCGAGCTCTTCTTCCCCATCGGCAACACCGGACCGGCCCTCCTGCAGATCGAGGAGGCGCGGGCGGTCTGCCGCCGCTGCGAGGTCGTGGACGACTGCCTGCAGTGGGCTCTGGAGTCCGGGCAGGACGCCGGGGTCTGGGGTGCCATGAGCGAGGACGAGCGCCGCGCCCTGAAGCGCCGCACCGCCCGCAACCGGGCCCGCACCGCGTAGCAGCACCCAGGACGACCCGACGAGGCCCGCCGAGCAGTCGGCGGGGCCTCGTCGCGCGTCCGGCCGTCGGCCGGTGTCACCCCGGCAGCGGGAGCTCCAGCTCGACCCGGGTGCCCGGGTCGGCCGGACCGAGCGACAGCGTGCCGCCCAGCTCGCCCTCCACCAGGGTCCGGACGATCTGCAGCCCGAGGCCGCCGGCGTTCGGGTCGAACCCGACCGGCAGCCCGGCACCGTCGTCGGCGACGCTGACGGCCAGCACGCTCCCGCCGCCGGTGGCCGCCGGCAACCGGCGGACGCCGACGAGCACCGAGCCGCCCCGCTGCCGCAGACCGTGCCCGACGGCGTTCTGGACGAGCTCGACCAGGACGAGGGCGAGCGGGGTGGCGACCTCGGGAACCAGCAGCCCGAAGCTGCCCTCGCGGCGGACCTCCACCGGACCGGCCGCGGACACCTCGCCGGTCAGGGCCACCACCCGGTCGGCCACCTCGTCGAAGTCGACGATGTCCGAACGCTCCTGGGAGAGCGTCTCGTGCACCACCGCGATCGAGCCGATCCGCCGCTCCGCCTCCCGCAGCGCCTCGCGGGCAGCCGTCTCCCCCGCGGGCAGCCGGCGGGCCTGCAGTCGGAGCAGTGCCGCCACGGTCTGCAGGTTGTTCTTCACCCGGTGGTGGATCTCCCGGATCGTCGCGTCCTTGCCGACCAGCTCGCGCTCCCGCCGGCGCACCTCGGTGACGTCGCGGCAGAGCACGAGCGCGGCGGTGCGCACGCCGTCGGGCGTCAACGGGATCACCCGCAGCCGCACGGTGGTGCCGCCCGCCTCGACCTCCGCCTCGCGGTGCGCCCAGCCGCTCACCATCATCGACATCGCCTCGTCGACCGGCGCGGTCTGGCGGGACAGCCGCGACGTCGCCTCACCGAGATGGGTGCCGACCAGGTCGGGGGACAGCCCGAGCCGCCGGTAGGCCGAGACGGCGTTGGGGCTGGCGAAGGTGACGACGCCGCGCTCGTCGAGCCGGAGCAGGCCGTCGCCGACGCGTGGCGCGAGCAGCACCTGGTGGTCGACCCCCGGCGCCGGGAAGCGGCCCTGGGAGATCATCACCGCCAGGTCGTCGGCGGTGCGCAGGTAGGTCAGCTCGAGCCGGCTGGGGGTACGGGCCGCGGCCAGGTTGGTGTGCCGGCTGACCACGGCGACCACCCGTCCGGCGCGGACCACCGGGAGGGTCTCCTCCCGGACCGGCACGTCGCCGGGCCAGTCCGGGTCGCGCTCACGGCAGATCCGCTGCTCGTCGTAGGCCCGGTCGAGCTGGGGACGCCGCCCGCGCGGGACCTCGGTGCCGACGAGGTCGTCGGGGTGCGCCGTGGGCCCGGTCGACGGCCGCACGTGCGCGGCGGCGACGAAGCCGCTCGGGCGCTGGGGGTCACCGGCCAGTGGTAGCCAGAGGACCAGGTCGGCGAAGGACAGGTCCGACACCAGCTGCCAGTCGGCGAGCAGCAGGTGCAGCCAGTCGAGGTCCGCGGTGCCCAGGTCGGTACGGGTGCGCACGAGGTCGGAGAGCGAGGGCACACCGACGAGCGTACGAGGCCGGCCGCACCCGCGGTCGGACGTGCGCGGCGCAGTGACCGGCCCCGTCCGTAGAGTCGTGCGCCGTGACGACTCCCTCGCCCCCGACGGGTCGCACGGCCGACCTGGTCGCCCGCGACCTGCGCGCGCTCTGGCACCCGTTCACCCAGCACAGCAGCTGGCCCGGCGACGAGCCGATCGTCGTCGACCGGGCGGAGGGCATGCACTTCTGGGACACCGACGGCACCCGCTACCTCGACGGCGTCTCGTCCCTGTGGGTCACGGTGCACGGCCACGCGGTGCCGGAGATCGACGCCGCCGTGCGCGAGCAGCTGGCCCGCCTCGACCACGCGACGTTCCTCGGCCTCACCCACGAGCCCGGCATCGAGCTCGCGGAGAAGCTGCTGGCGACCGCCCCCGAGGGGCTGACCCGCGTCTTCTACGCGGGCGACGGCTCGTCGGCGGTCGAGGCCGCGATCAAGATGGCCTTCCAGGCCCAGGCCCAGCGCGGCCGCACCCGGCCGACGTACCTGCACGTCGCCGAGGGGTACCACGGCGACACGCTGGGCGCGGTCAGCGTCGGCGGGATCGAGCTGTTCCACTCGACGTACCGGCCGATCCTGCTCGACACCCGCACCGTCTCCTCGCCGGGCGTGCTGGCGGCGGGCCGGAACCGCGCCGACCGCGCCGCCGAGGTGCTCGCCGAGATGCGGGAGGCGCTGGTCGGCGCCGACGGCAACGTGTGCGCCGTCGTCCTCGAGCCGCTGGTGCAGGCGGCCGGTGGGATGCTCACCCACGACGTGTCCTTCGTCCGCGGGGTGCGGGGGCTGTGCGACGAGTTCGGCGCGCTGATGGTCGTCGACGAGGTCGCCACCGGGATCGGGCGCACCGGTCGGATGTGGGCGGTCGAGCACGCCGGCGTGACGCCCGACCTGATGACCTGCGGCAAGGGCCTGACCGGCGGCTACCTGCCGCTGTCGGCGGTGCTCGCCCGCGAAGAGGTCTACGAGTCCTTCCTCGGGGCGGCCGCGGAGGCGCGCACCTTCTTCCACGGCCACTCCTACACCGCCAACCCGCTCTGCTGCGCGGCGGCCGTCGCCAACCTCGACCTGATGGTCGAGCGCGGCACCGTGGCGCACGCCGCCCGAGTGGGCGAGCGGATCGGCGACCTCACCAAGGGCCTCTCGACCTACGACGGCGTGCGCGAGGTCCGGCGGATCGGCACGATGACGGGCATCGAGGTGGCGTCCGTCGGCGAGCGCACCGGCTTCGCGGTCTGCCGGGCGGCCAGGCGGCGCGGCGTCTGGGTCCGTCCGCTCGGTGACGTCGTGGTGCTGATGCCCCCTCTCGCGATCGGCGACGACGATCTCGAGACACTGGTCGGAGTCGTCGACGAGAGCGTGCGGGAGGTCGTGCAGTGAGCGAGCTCGATCCCCGGCTGTCCGCGCTGGTCGACGACCTGCGCTCCCCGGACCCGCTGGTCCGGGACACCGGGGCGTTCTCGTCGCTCGCCGCGCTGGCGCATGACGGCGAGCTCGACGACCACCTCGTCGAGCTCGGCGACCGGGCGCTGGCCCTGCTGCAGGACGACGAGGTGCAGGCGCGCTCGTTCGGTGCCCTGCTGCTCGCACTGGTCGCCGACCGCGACAACGTCACCGGCCGCGCCTCCGACGACGCGGTCCGGCGGTGGGTCGCCGGCCTCTCCCCCTGGTACGCCGACGAGCCCGAGACGCAGGGGTTCGACCCCGACCTCGGGTGGCTGCACGCCGTCGCGCACGGCGCCGACGCCGTCGGCGAGCTGGCGGGGTCGCCGCGGCTTGGCCGCGACGACCTGGTGGCGCTGCTGCAGCTCCTCGTGCGGCGGGCCACCGCGCCGAACCCGACGTACTGGATGCAGAACGAGGACGACCGGGTGGCCGTGGCCGTGATGGCGGTGCTGCGGCGCGACCTCCTCACCGGCGCCGACGTCCGGTCCGCCGTGGACGCGCTGGCCGCGGCCTGGCGCTCGTCGGAGGGACCCGTGACGGCGGAGGCGGACAACGCGGTCCGGCTGGCCCGGACCCTGCACCTGCAGCTGGTGCTCGGGGTGCGGCCCGCGCCCGACGCCGACGTCGCGCACCCGGCCATTCGGCTCGAGGCTCTGCACACCCTCGGGTCGGCTCTGGCCGACGTGCACTGGTTCTACGGACGGCCGTCGTGACCGACCCGCTCGAACCGTTCCGCCGCGCGGCGGAGCAGCGCGCCGGCGCCGGGATGCGGCGCGAGCTCCGGCCGCGCGCCGCCGGTGACGACCTGCTGGACCTGGCATCGAACGACTACCTCGGACTCGCCCGCGACCCGCGCGTCCGGGACGCCGCGGCGGACGCCGCGCGCCGGTGGGGGGCCGGCTCGACCGGCTCGCGGCTCGTCACCGGGTCGACGGCCCTGCACGCCGAGCTCGAGGCGTCGCTCGCGGACTTCGTCGGCGCGGCAGCCGGCCTCGTCTTCTCCTCGGGCTACCTCGCCAACCTCGGCGCGGTCACGGCGCTCGCCGGGGACGGGACGCTGGTAGTGTCCGACGCGCTGGTGCACGCCTCGCTCGTCGACGCCTGCCGGCTGGCCAGGGGCCGGGTCGCGATCGCGCCGCACCGGGACGTCGCAGCTGTGGCCCGGCTGCTCGACGAGCGGTCCGAGGAGCGGGCGGTCGTGGTGACCGATGCGGTCTTCTCCGTCGACGGCGACGTGGCGCCGCTCGCCGAGCTGCACGCGGTGACCCGCGCCCACGGCGCACTGCTCGTCGTCGACGAGGCGCACGGGCTCGGGGTCGTCGGCCCGGCAGGGCGCGGCGCCGCGGACGAGGCCGGCATCGCGGGGGCGCCGGACGTCGTCCTCACCCTCACCCTGAGCAAGTCCCTCGGAGCGCAGGGCGGGGCGGTGCTCGGTGACCGGGTCGTGGTCGAGCACCTCGTCAACACGGCGCGGGCGTTCATCTTCGACACCGGTCTGGCACCGGCAGCGGCCGGTGGCGCGCTCGCCGCCCTCGGTGTGCTGCGCGGCGAGCCGGGGCTGGCGTCCGACGTACGCCGCCGGGCGTGCGAGCTCGCCGTCGCGCTGTCGGTCACGGGACTGCCCGTCACGACACCGCGGGGAGCGGTGGTGTCACTGCTCGTCGGCGACCCGGGGCGGGCGGCCGAGGCGACGGCCCGGCTGCGGGCCGCGGGTGTCCTGGTCGGGTGCTTCCGTCCCCCCTCGGTCCCCGACGGCGTGTCCCGGCTGCGCTTCGCCGCGCGTGCGGACCTCACGGACGCCGAGGTCGCCCGCGCCGTGGCGGCGACGGTCTCGGTGCTCGCGTCGTCGTCTGCCTGAGGTCGGTCAGCCGCGCAGCAGGGTGCGGATGGTGCGCAGCGCGACGGACAGGGTCGCCAGGTCGTAGCTGTCGAGCGACACGATCTCGGTGAGAGTCGCCTCCGCGCGCGCGACGCCCTCGGCGTTCTGCTGCTGCCAGGACGTGATCCGCTCGACCGGCTCGTCCTCGGGCGACGTCGAGGTGAGCACGTTCTGCGTGAGACCGGCCAGCGCGGCGTAGAGGTCGTAGCGCAGCGCCGAGCGGGCCAGGGCGCTCCATCGGTCGTCGCGCGGCAGACCCGTGATGCGCGTCAGCATCCGGTCGGCCTCGATGCGCTCCGAGATGGCGAAGTAGACACCGGCGACCTCGCGGGCCGGCAGCTTCTCGGCGTTCGCGATCTCGACGACGTCCAGCAGCGAGAAGCCGTCGAGCAGGCCCGCCGACCTGCGGGCCAGCTCGGCGGGCACGCCGAAGCCGGTGAACTCGTCGGCGCGCATCAGCAGCCGCTCCCGCTCGGACCCGACGAGCATCTCCGGAAGGACGGGTGCCAGCTCGTCGAGCGCCGACTGGAAGTGCTCCACGTCCTGCGCGACGTCGATGGTCGCGCGACGCTGCTGCACCAGCCACCGGATGCTGCGATCGAGCAGTCGCCGTCCCTCGAGGTAGAGCATCGACTGGACCTCGGTCGGGATGACGTTGTCGAGAGCCTCGATGCTGTCCCAGTAGTCCTCGAGCCGGTAGATCTCGCGCACGACGCTGTAGGCCCGGACCACCTCGATCGGGCTCGCCCCGGTCTCCTCCTGCACCCGGTAGACGCACGTCATGCCACCACGGTTGACCAGGTCGTTGGTGACCCAGGTCGTGACGATCTCGCGGCGCAGCGGGTGGCTGTCGAGGCGGTCGCCGAGCTCGGCGACCAGCCGCGACGGGAAGTAGCGGCGCAGCGCCCCGACGAACCACGCGTCGTCGGGGACGTCCGACTTGAGCACCGTCGCGGTCAGGCTGATCTTGGAGTACGCCGCCAGCACCGCGAGCTCCGGTGAGGTGAGCCCGAGCCCCGCCGACTCCCGCTTCTCCACCTCCGCCTGCGAGGGCAGGAACTCCAGGGCCCGGTCGAGCTCACCGCGCGACTCGAGCGCGTTGATGAGCCGCCCGTGCACCGAGAGCATCGCGGGCGCCTGCACCCGGGCGTTGCCGAGCAGGACGTTCTGCTCGTAGTTGTCGCGCAGCACCAGCCGGCCGACCTCGTCGGTCATCTCGGCGAGCAACGGGTTGCGGCGCGCGCTCGTCAACGCGCCCTCGCGCGCCGCCTGGTCCAGCAGGACCTTGATGTTCACCTCGTGGTCGGAGGTGTCGACGCCGGCGCTGTTGTCGATCGCGTCGGTGTTGATGCGACCGCCCCCGAGGGCGAACTCGATCCGGCCGAGCTGGGTGAGTCCGAGGTTGCCGCCCTCGCCGACGACCTTGACCCTGAGGTCGGAGCCGTTGACGCGGATCACGTCGTTCGCCTTGTCTCCGACGTCGGCGTGCGACTCGGTGCTCGCCTTGACGTAGGTGCCGATGCCGCCGTTCCACAGCAGGTCGGTCGGCGCCAGGAGGATGGCCTTCATCAGCTCGGCCGGGGTCATCGACGTCGTCCCGGTCGGGAGCCCGAGCCGGGCCCGGACCTCCGGCGACACCGGGATCGACTTGGCGGTCCGCGGGTGCACGCCACCGCCGGCCGAGATCAGGGACGAGTCGTAGTCGGCCCACGACGAGCGGGGCAGGTCGAAGAGACGGCGGCGCTCGACGTACGAAGCCGCGGCGTCGGGGTCGGGATCCAGGAACACGTGCCGATGGTCGAACGCCGCCACCAGGCGGGTGTGCTCCGAGAGGAGCATGCCGTTTCCGAAGACGTCGCCCGACATGTCGCCGACGCCGACGACGGTGAAGTCCTCGCGCTGGGTGTCGACCCCGAGATCGCGGAAGTGGCGCTTGACCGACTCCCAGGCACCGCGGGCGGTGATGCCCATCGCCTTGTGGTCGTAGCCGACCGACCCACCGGAGGCGAAGGCGTCGCCGAGCCAGAAGCCGTAGTCGATCGCCACGCTGTTCGCGATGTCGGAGAACGTCGCGGTGCCCTTGTCGGCGGCGACGACGAGATAGGGGTCGTCGCCGTCGTACCGGACCACCTGGGCCGGCGGCGCGACCTGTCGCTCCCCGTCGACGGTCACCAGGTTGTCGGTGACGTCGAGCAGGCTGCTGATGAACATCCGGTAGCACGCGATGCCCTCGGCCAGGACGGCCTCGCGGTCGCCCGGGTCGGCCGGCGGCCGCTTGACGACGAAGCCGCCCTTGGCGCCGACCGGCACGATGACCGCGTTCTTGACGCTCTGCGCCTTCACCAGCCCGAGCACCTCGGTGCGGAAGTCCTCGCGGCGGTCTGACCAGCGCAGGCCACCGCGGGCGACCGGCCCGAAGCGCAGGTGAACGCCCTCGACGCGAGGGCTGCACACCCAGATCTCGAACTTCGGCCGCGGAGCCGGCAGGTCGGGCACCTGGTGCGGGTCGAGCTTGAACGCGACGTAGCTCTTGGGCCGGCCGTCGGCACCGGTCTGGTAGTAGCTGGTGCGCAGCGTGGCCCGGATCGCTCCGAGCAGGGAGCGCAGGATGCGGTCCTGGTCGAGGCTGGCCACCGCGTCGAGAGCACCGGAGATCTCCTCGAGCAAGCCGTCGACCAGCTCTTCCGACCCGGTGCCGCCCGCCGCCAGCCCGGCTGCGTTCCGGTGCGGGTCGAAGCGCGACTCGAACAGCGCAACCAGCAGCCGCGCCAGGTGGGTGTTGGAGCTGAGGCACTCCTCGATGTAGGTCTGGCTGAACGCGGTGCCGCCCTGCCGCAGGTACTTCGAGTAGGACCTCAGCACCATCGCCTGGCGCCAGGTCAGGCCGGCCCGCAGCACCAGGGCGTTGAAGCCGTCGCTCTCGCACTCGCCGGACCAGATCGCGGCGAACGCCTCCTGGAAGCGCTGGCGCGAGTCGTCGCTGGTCGGTTCGACCGGCTCGTAGCGCAGGCCGAAGTCGTACACCCACGCCGGCGACATGCCGTTCCGCTCGATGTGGTATGGCCGCTCGTCGACGACCTCGACGCCCATCTCCTTCAGCCGCGGCAGGACCTGCGACAGGGACACCGGCTCGCCGACGTGGAAGAGCTTGAGCCGCCGGACGCCGTCGCCGGCGTCGCTGGGTGTGTAGAGCTGGAGGTCGATGTCGCCGTCGTTGCCGAGCGCCTCGAGCCGGTGCAGGTCGGCGACGGCGTCAACAGCCGGAAGGTCCTCCTTGTACGCCTCGGGGAAGGCGTCGGCGTAGACGTCGGCCAGCCGCACCGCCTTCTCCAGGCCGCTGCTGCTGCGCAGGGCGTCGAGGAAGTCGTCGTCCCAGGTGCGGGTGGCGAGCACCAGCTGCGTCTCGACCTCGGCCGGGTCGACGTCGGGCACGCTGTGGGTGGGGTCGACCCGCACCACGAAATGCAGCCGCGCGAGAACCGACTCGGACACCAGCGCGGTGTAGTCGATGCTGGTGCCCTCGAACGCCTCGAGCAGGATCGACTCCATCGCCTGCCGGACGTGGGTCGTGTAGCGGTCACGGGGCAGGTAGACCATGCACGACATGAAGCGGCCGTAGTCGTCACGGCGGAGGAACAGCCGCAGCTGCCGCCGCTCCTGCAGGTGGAGCACCGCCATCGCGGTGGCCTCGAGGTCGTCCGTGGAGATCTGGAACAGCTCGTCGCGCGGGTAGGTCTCGAGGATGGCGAGCAGATCCTTGCCGGAGTGGCTGTTGGCCGAGAAGCCGCTGCGTGCAAGCACCTCGGCTGCCTTGCGCCGCAGCACCGGGATGTGGTGGATGCTCTCGTTGTAGGCGGCGGACGTGAACAGCCCGAGGAACCGCCGCTCCCCCACCACGTTGCCCTCGGCGTCGAAGGACTTCACGCCGACGTAGTCGAGGTAGGCGGGTCGGTGCACGGTCGAGCGACTGTTCGCCTTGGTCACCACGCAGAGCGTGCGCTGCCGGGCCAGGGCTGCGACGTCGCGCGGCAGCCGCCCGTAGTCGGGTTCCTGCGGCTGGTCCGCGCGCAGGATGCCGAGGCCGCTGCCCGCGACGGCGACCAGCCGGTCACCCTCCCCGTCGTCATCGGGCCGCAGCAGGTACTCGCGGTAGCCCAGGAACGTGAAGTGCGCCGCGGCGAGCCAGCGGAGCAGCTCGGCGGCCTCCTCGACCTCACGGCTGTCGATGCCCGCGGGCGGGGAGGTGGCGACCTCGTCGGCGACCTGGCCGGCCCGGGCCTGCATCTTGGGCCAGTCCTCGACAGCTTCGCGGACGTCGCGCAGCACGCGGTCGAGGGCGGTGGCCAGCTCGTCGCGCGCCCCTGCGTCGGGCTCCCGGTCGATCTCGACGTGCATCCAGGACTCGAGGGCGGCGTCACCGCCGACCTCCTCCGGGGTGGTGCCGTCGCAGACCTCGAGCAGCCGACCGGCGACGTCGCGCCGGACCACCAGCTGCGGGTGGATGACGAGGTGGATGGCCAGCCCCTGACGGCTGAGCTCAGCCGTGACGGAGTCGACCAGGAAGGGCATGTCGTCGCACACGACCTCGACGACCGAGTGCGATGGGAGACTTTGGTCGTCGTCGGTCTCGGGCGTCGACACCCGGACGGTGGCGGTGCCCTGCGGGCGGCTGCCGGCGAGCTCGCGGTGCGCGAGCGCGTCGTCGAGCACGTCCTCGGCCGAGCGGGTCACGACGTCCTCGGCGGACACGTGCCGGTAGTAGCGGTGCAGGAAGGTGCGCAGACCGTCGGGCCGGGCACCGTGCCCACCACGCTCGAGGGCGGCCGCCCGGTCGAGCAGCTCGGTCTTGGCCTGCTGCAGAGCCGCGTGCCTGTCCGTCATGATCGCCGACATCGTCGTCGTCCTCGTCCCGCCCTGTTCCCTGCTCGCCCTGTTCCCTGGTCGCCCGGCTCCCGGTGCCGCGCCCACGACGTCGGGGGCGCGCTGACCAACCTAGCCCCGGCGTCTCGCTCCGTGGACACGCCCCACCGATGTCGCCCTCACAGGTGCGAGCGGAGCTCCCAGAGCAGCGGGTAGTAGTGCAGACCCAGCCGGGACCGGAGGTACGGCGACCCGCTCGAGCCGCCCGTGCCCGACTTCGTACCGATCTGGCGCTCGACCATCAGGACGTGCCGGGCCCGCCACATCGCAGCGTTCGCGTCGTGGTCGAGCAACCGCTCGGCGAGCTCCCAGACCTCGCCGTAGCGCGGTCGGTTCGCGGCCACGGTGAGCAGCGACGCCGTGAGCTGCTCGTCGTCGTCAGTCGCCAGGCCGGCGCCCCGCACGACGTGCAGGAAGGCGTCCCAAAGCGACGGCTCCTCGAGGCGCAGCTCGAGCCTGGCCCGCTCCTGGTCGGTGAGCCCGCGGAAGCGGTCCAGGTAGCCGGGGTCCTTGGCGCCGGAGAGGAACTCCAGCTCCCGGAACTGCACGCTCTGGAAGCCGCTCGCCGGGGCCAGGCGGTCCCGGAAGACCAGGAAGTCCTGCGGGGTCATCGTCTCCAGGACGCCCACCTGCCGGATCAGCACGTCCTCGATCGCGACGACCCGGCCGAGCAGGTGGCGGGCCCGCCAGAGGTGGCCGGAGAACATCTCCTCGCGCACGGCGCCCAGCTCGTGCAGCAGCTGCTTGAACCACAGCTCGTAGACCTGGTGGATCGTGATGAACAGCAGCTCGTCGTGCGCCGGTGGGTCGGACTCGAGCCGCTGCTGGTCGAGCAGCTGCGGGATCCGCAGGTAGGAGCCGTAGGTGAGCCTCGCCCCCTCCTCGCCGAAGTGTCGGTCCGCCACCGCGCCGTCGGGTGCGCTGGCTGCTCTGTCCTGCTCCGCGTCGGTCACGGCGCCGAGGGTAGTGCGGGCGAGGACCCGTAGGGTCGCCGGTGTGGTGCTGCACGCGGGGGACGCCGTCGACGTCCGGTTCACCAAGTGGGGCGGCGGGCGGCACTGGGAGTTCCCCCTCACCGTGCTCGGGACGGACGAGCACGGCGTCTGGGCGGGCGCCCGGACGGGAACGTACCTGTGGCGGCCGGCAGCGCAGTTCACCTCTCGGTTCGACTGGGTGACGCTGGTCCCGCACGAGGCTGCCTGGGGGGCGTCGTTCTACGACGCCCCCGACCAGCCGATCTCGGCGTACGTCGACATGACCACGCCGGCGCAGTGGTCCGGTCGCACCGTGTCGCTGGTCGACCTGGACCTCGACGTCGTCCTGGGTCGCGACGGCTCGCTCTTCGTCGACGACGAGGACGAGTTCGAGCAGCACCAGGTCGGGCTGGGCTATCCCGCGGATGTGGTCGCGATGGCCCGACGCTCGGCCGACGACGTCTTCGCAGCGATCGCTGAGGGCGTCGAACCGTTCGCGACGGCAGGCGGCCGCCGGCTTGCGCAGTGGAGATCGGCGTGAGTCTCGGCGACGTGCTCCGCGCGGCCGCGGACGGGCGGCCGCCCGAGCCGAACGGCACCGTCGAGGTACTGCCGCAGCACGGCCGCGCAGCGGGGGTGGTGGCGTTCTCGGCGCACTTCATCGTGTGCGCCGACGTCGACCACCACTGGGTGCGCGACCAGCTGCCGCCCGGCGACTACAACGCTCCACTCGGGGCGCGCTTCCTTGTCGCGCTGGCCGACCAGATCGGTGCGGGCATCGGCTCGATCGACGCCGTGCTCGTCGCCCGCGGCACCGGAGCGGCGACCGCCGACGGGCTCGAGGAGATCAACGCCAGGGAGCACCCGCGGGTGGTGCGCGCCCTGCGCTACCGGGACGACGTTCGGGTCTGGCGCACCGCTGACGGTGCCGGGCACGTCCTGGTCGGGCGCGGACTGGCCGACCGGTGGGAGACCGCGTTCGAGGTGGAGCCGGCGGCACGGGGCCGGGGGCTCGGCCGTCGCTTGGCGGCCGCAGCGACCGCGCTGGTACCAGCCGGCGAGCAGATGTGGGCGCAGGTGGCGCCGGGAAACGCCGCGTCGCTGCGCGCGGTGCTGGCCGCCGGCTACACGCCGGTGTGCGCCGAGGTGCTGCTCCCGTCGCGCTCCTGACGGAGGTCTACTCCTCGCGTCGGAACCTGTCGCGGAGCCGTGCCCGCACGTCGCGGTCCAGGTGGTCGAAACCTCGATCAACGGCGTCGAACCGGGCATCGACCGACACCTGGAACCCGGCGAGCCGAGCGTCGAACGTCGTCTCCAGGCCATGGATGCAGGCATCGAGGCGGTCGCGGACCTGCTGGACGACCAGGCTGCCGATGACACCGAGCAGCACGCCCACCAGGCCAAGCAGCGACCAGCCCTGCGCATCGGTCACCGCCACCTCCTAGTCACGACGAGTCTGGTACGGCGAAAGCGTCCTGACCCGAGACCGACGCCTGTCTGTGGACGGTCAGCCCATATGGGGGTAGCCGTGGTCGGTCGGCGGCGCCAGCGTCTCCTTGATGGAGCGGGTGCTGGTCCAGCGCATGAGGTTCTGCGGGGCGCCCGCCTTGTCGTTCGTGCCGCTTGCGCGGGCGCCGCCGAACGGCTGCTGGCCGACGACCGCGCCGGTGGGCTTGTCGTTGACGTAGAAGTTGCCGGCCGCGAACCGCAGGTACTGCTGCGCATGGGCCACTGCGGCACGGTCCTGGGCGATGATCGATCCGGTGAGGGCGTAGGAGGCCACCGACTCCATCTGCGCCAGCATCGCGTCGTACGCCGAGTCGTCGTAGATGTGCACGCCGAGGATGGGCCCGAAGTACTCGGTGGTGAAGATCTCGTGGTCGGGGTCGCTCGACTCGAGCACGGTCGGTCGGACGAAGTACCCCTCGCTGTCGTCGCACGTGCCGCCGGCGACCACGGTGATCGAGTCGTCGCCCTTGGCCCGCTCGAGCGCCGCCTTGTGCTTGACGAACGCGCGGTCGTCGATCACGGCGCCCATGAAGTTCGACAGGTCGGTGACGTCGCCCATGGTCAGCGACTCGGTCGTGCTCGCAAGGTCGTCCTTGAGCTTGGACCACAGGCTGCGCGGCACGTAGGCGCGGGAGGCGGCGGAGCACTTCTGGCCCTGGTACTCGAACGCGCCGCGGACCATCGCGGTCCGCAGCACGTCGACGTCCGCCGACGGATGAGCGACGATGAAGTCCTTGCCGCCGGTCTCGCCGACGATCCGCGGGTAGGAGCGGTAGGACGCGATGTTGTCGCCCACCTGCTTCCACAGCCCCTGGAAGACCGGCGTCGAGCCGGTGAAGTGGATGCCGGCGAGGTCGGGGTCGACCATGGCGACGTCGGAGACCGTCTTGCCGTGGCCGGTCACCATGTTGATGACGCCGGGCGGCAGGCCGGCCTCCTCGAGGAGCAGCATGAGCAGGTGCGCGGCGTACTGCTGGGTCGGCGCCGGCTTCCACACGACGGTGTTGCCCATCAGCGCCGGGGCGGTCGGCAGGTTGCCGGCGATGGCGGTGAAGTTGAACGGCGTGATCGCGTAGACGAAGCCCTCGAGCGGCCGGTGGTCGGTGCGGTTCCACACGCCGGGCGAGGAGATCGGCTGCTCGGCGAGGATGCCGCGGGCGAACTGCACGTTGAAGCGCCAGAAGTCGATGAGCTCGCAGGCCGCGTCGATCTCGGCCTGGATCGCGGTCTTCGACTGGCCGAGCATGGTCGCGGCGTTCAGCGTCGCCCGCCAGGGGCCGGCCAGCAGGTCGGCGGCCTTGAGCAGCACCGCCGCGCGGTCGTCGAACGACATCGCTCGCCAGTCGGGAGCCGCAGCTTTGGCAGCGTCGACCGCGGCTCGGGCATCCTCGTGGGTGGCGCCGTGCATCGTGCCGAGCACGTGGTGCCGGTTGTGCGGCTGCACGACGTCGATCGGGTCGCCGGCGCCGAACCGGTGGTCGCCGCCGATCGCCATCGTCAGCTCGCGCGGCTCACTGGCCATCCGCTTGAGCGTGCTCTCGAGCTCGGTGCGCTCGGCGCTGCCCGGCGCGTACTGGCGGACCGGCTCGTTGATCGGGGCGGGAACCTGGGTGACGGCGTCCATGCGCGTCATGGTGCCACGGGGCTGACGGCCCGACTGAGGGACGTCCGCCCGTGTCACGTGCCGCACCGTCGTACGCCGGGCTCAGAGCGGCTGTAGACAGGCGGGCGTCGGGGACGCGCGCTCACCGTCGGCCGCTGCCGGCCCCTCGACTCGTTCCCGACCTGCAGCTGTGCACAGGCCGGAATCCCTTGCACAGCAACGCTTCC
>JBBRVW010000052.1:0-22670 GCA_038246545.1 Actinomycetes bacterium
AACGGTGGCCACGAGAGCAACGGCGGCAACGGTGGCTCGGGCGGCAACGGTGGCCACGAGAGCAACGGCGGCAACGGTGGCTCGGGCGGCAACGGTGGCCACGAGAGCAACGGCGGCAACGGTGGCTCGGGCGGCAACGGCACGCCTGGCACGCCGGGCACGCCGGGCACGCCGGGCACGCCGGGCACGCCGAGCACGCCGGGCACGCCGAGCACGCCGAGCACGCCTGGTGCCCCCGGAACCCCTGGCACGCCTGGTGCCCCCGGCACGCCCGGTGCTCCCGGCGTGGCCGGCAGCCCCGGTGCTCCCGGTGCCGCTGGCGGTACCGACGTCCTGGGGACCAAGAACGGTCAGGGTCAGGGCTCCGCGGTGCCCGGCACCGGCGCCACCGAGGTCCTGGGCACCAGCTCCAGCGCCGGTGCACTGCCGCACACCGGCGCCGACGTGTTCGCGCTGGCACTGGTGGGCACCGCGCTGCTCGGCTGCGGGGTCCTCGTGATGGTGTTCCTCGGACGCCGGCGCGAGGTGCTGGGGGACTGACAGAAGGGCGCGTCGGCGATCGGCGACGATCCCTGAGCAGGCGGACGGCCGGTCAGCCGGGAGGTGGCCGGCCGTCCGCGCGTCCGGGTCCCGGCTCAGCCGGGGCGAGCGACCAGCGTGAGCAGGGTGGCCTCCGGCGGGCAGGCGAACCGGATGGGCGCGAACGGCGAGGTCCCCAGCCCGGCCGACACGTGCAGGAACGCGGTGCGCCCTGCCGACTGCCAGGTGGACAGGCCCTTTGCCTGCCGGCGCGGCAGGTCGCAGTTGGTGACCAGCGCCCCGACGCCGGGGACGCACACCTGCCCGCCGTGGGTGTGGCCGGCGATCACCATCGCGAGCCCGTCAGCGACCATCGGGTCCAGTACCCGGCGGTACGGCGCGTGCGTGACGCCCAGCGACAGGTCGGCCGACGGGTCGGCCGGCGCGGACACCTCGTGGTAGCGGTCGGCGCGGATGTGCGCGTCGTCGGTGCCGACCAGCTCGATCTCGCGGTGGTCGACCTTCACGCGGGCCCGGGCGTTGTCGAGGTCGACCCAGCCGGCACCGAGCAGCCCCTCGCGCAGGTCCTCGGTCGGCAGCCGCTTCTTGCCGAGGCGTACCGGCCGCCGAGGCAGCAGGTAGCGGACCGGGTTCTTGTAGATCGGCGCGTAGTAGTCGTTGGACCCCATGACGAAGGCACCCGGACGCTCGAGCAGCGGGCCCAGCGCGTCGAGTGCTTCGGGGACGGCCTCGACGTGGGCGAGGTTGTCCCCGGTGTCGAGGACGAGATCGGGCTCCAGCCCGGCGAGCGCACGGACCCAGTCCTTCTTCTTCTGCTGGTGCGGAGTCAGGTGCAGGTCCGAGAGGTGCAGCACGCGCAACGGCCGCTGGCCGGGCGTCAGCACCGGCACGTCGACGCGGCGCAGCCGGAAGACGTGCACCTCGTAGCCGGCCGCCCACCCCAGGCAGGCCGCGCCCACCGCCGTACCGCCCGCCAGGACGCCGAGGGGCACGGTGACGCGACGAGGCAGCTGCTGCACCCGTCGATGCTGACATACCGGGAGGCACCGTCCTCCGGTCGCTGCGAGGATGGCTGCATGAGCGCACTCAAGGACCAGCTGCAGGCGGACCTCACCACGTCGATGAAGGCGCGTGACGAGCTGCGCTCGGCGACGCTACGGATGGTCCTCACGGCGGTGAAGACCGAGGAGGTCGCCGGCAGATCGGCGCGCGAGCTCGCGGACGCCGAGGTCGTCGCGGTGCTGGCCCGCGAGGGCAAGAAGCGCCGCGAGGCCGCCGAGGCGTTCGACCAGGGCGGCCGCCCGGAGCGCGCCGACCGCGAGCGGGCCGAGGGCGAGGTCATCTCCGGGTACCTGCCCGCCCAGCTGGGCGACGACGAGCTGCGCGAGCTGGTCGCCGCGGCGATCGCCGAGACCGGCGCGGCCGGTCCGCAGGCGATGGGTCAGGTGATGAAGACGGTCAGCCCGAAGACGGCCGGCAAGGCCGAGGGCGGCCGGGTCGCCGGCGAGGTGAAGAAGCAGCTCGCCGCCGGCTGACCGTCAGCGGCACCCGGGCCGGTTGGAGTTGCCGCAGGTGTCGCCGGGGCTGGGCTGCGGCCCCAGAGTCTGGTCCGGGGTCGGCACCGTCGTCGGCTGGGCCGGTGCCGGTGGGCCGGCGCTGACGTAGAGCACCACGCGCTGTCCCGGGTAGACCTGGGCGTCGGAGCCCGGGTAGCTGTAGGCGACCGTCCCGGCGGGTGCGTAGGTCACGTAGACCGGGTTGTTGCTCACGACCGGGTCGAGCTGCGCCTTGCGCAGGATCGACTTGGCCTGCTCCACGCCCTTGCCGGTGACGGTCGGCACGGCGATGGCGGACCCGGACTTCACGTCGTCGGCGGCCGAGGTGAAGGAGGACACCGGGGTGTTGGCCAGGGTGCGGCTCATCATCTGCTGCCAGATCGGCCCCGGCAGGCAGCCACCGCAGACGTCGCCGTAGTAGGTGCCCCCGATCACGACGTTGCTCAGGGGGTAGCCGCCGGCGGGCGGGCTCGGGTTGCCCGCCCACACGGCGGTCGCGAGGTCCGGCGTGTACCCGACGAACCAGACCGAGATGCGGGAGTTGGTGGTGCCGGTCTTGCCGGCAGCAGGACGGCCGATCGAGGCCCGGGTGCCGGTGCCGCGCTCGATGACGCCCTGGAGCAGCTCGTTGACGCCGTCGGCGATCTTCTGGTCGAGCACCTGCTGGCAGCCCGCCTGTGGCACCGGGAGCCGGTTGCCGGAGGGGTCGGTGACCTCGAGGATCGCGATCGAGGTGCAGTGGTTGCCGCGAGCCGCGAACGTCGCGTACGCCTCGGCCATCGACAGCGGCGACACCTCGTCGACGCCGAGCGTGAACGTCTTGTACGGGCCGACGAGCTTCTTGCCGTCGGCGCGGTTCATGCCGAGCGAGGTGGCGATCTGCCACGGGCGGCAGACGCCGACCCGCTCCTCGAGCTGGGCGAAGTAGGTGTTGATGGACCCCTCGATGCCGGTCTCGAGGGTGTAGTTGCCGTTCTCGCTCGGGGTCTCGTTGAAGGGGTCCCACTTGTCGGTGAGGACCTCGCCCTTGCAGCCCTGCACGTCGCCGATGTGCGCCTGGTACGGAGCGTAGATCGAGTAGCTGAACGGGTAGCCCTCCTCGAGGGCGGCCGCGGCCACGAACGGCTTGAAGGTCGACCCGGCCTGGAAGCCGCTGCTGCCGCCGTAGGCCCGGTCGGTGGCCGGGTTGAACTGGATCTCGCCCTTCTTCCTGCGGCTGCCGAAGTCGCGGCTGACCGCCATGGCGCGGATCTGGCCGGTGCCGGGCTGCACCGACACGAGCGCGGACGCGACCTTGTCGGTGGGGCTGACGTGCGCCGCCACCGAGTCCTGGGCGTTCTTCTGGGCGGCGCGGTCCAGCGTCGTGGTGATGGTGAGGCCGCCGCGCAGCAGCAGCGCGGTGCGCTCCTGGCGGGTGGCGCCGAAGGCCTTGTCGTTCTGGATCGTCTTGAGGACGAAGTCGCAGAAGAACGCCACGTTGGAGTCGCTGCAGCCGTTGCGCAGGGACTTCTTCGAGGCCTTCAGGTCGAGCTGGGTGGCCTTCGCCGCCGTGACGTCCGCGCTGCTCGCCACCCCGACCTGCGCCATCCGGTTGAGGACGATGTCGCGGCGGGCGAGGGCGCGCTCGGGGTTGAGGATCGGGTTGAACGCGGTGGGCTGCTGGACGATGCCGGCCAGCAGAGCTGCCTGCGGGAGCGTGAGGTCGCGGGCATGGCTGCTGTAGTAGCGCCGCGCGGCGGCCTCGACACCGAACGCTCCGTTGCCGAAGTAGGCGATGTTGAGGTAGCGCTCCAGGATCTGCTGCTTGGAGTACTTGTCCTCGAGGGCGACGGCGTAGCGCAGCTCGCGCACCTTGCGCGTGTAGGACTGCTCGGTCGCGGCCTTCTCGGCGGCCGCCCGCTGCTTCGGGTCCTGGACCTCGCGGGCCGACTCGAGCAGCACCTGCTTGACGTACTGCTGGGTCAGCGTCGAGCCGCCCTGGACGTCGCGGCCGGAGGAGTTGTTCACCAGGGCGCGCAGGGTGCCGCGCAGGTCGATGCCGCCGTGGTCGTAGAACCGCGAGTCCTCGATCGCGACCACGGCCTGGCGCATCGTCTGGGCGACGTCGGTGAGCGGCACCGAGACGCGGTCCTCGTCGTAGAAGGTCGCGATGAGGGAGCCGTCGGCCGCCAGGATCCGCGACCGCTCCGGGAGCGGGGGGATCTCGAGCTCGTTGGGCAGCGACTCGAAGCCCTCGGCGCTGTCGCGGGCGGCGAGGCCCATGCCGCCGACCACCGGGAGGGTCACCCCCGCGACGAGGAGCCCGCACAGCACGCTAACGAGCAGGAACAGGAGCAGGCGGGAGACGAAACCGCCGTCCCGGTCCGGCCGGAGAGAGTCCACCGGGACAGGGTACGTGCCCCGGCGCGGGCGGCCCGCCTAGTCCGTACTGACTAGGTGACATTGGACCGAACGGTCCTGTTGACCGCCCTGTCCCCTTCCGTACCGTTCAGGCACAAGATCGTGCACAGCACGGACGAGCACCATCGCACCACGAGCACAGAGGCGGTCCGGAATGACGACGTGGGCAGAGGATTGGGCGTCCCGCGGGGCGTGCCGCACCACCGACCCCGACAGCCTGTTCGTCCAGGGGGCGGCGCAGAACCGCGCCAAGGCCGTGTGCATGGGCTGCCCCGTGCGCACCGAGTGCCTGTCGGACGCGCTGGACAACCGGGTCGAGTTCGGGGTCTGGGGCGGGATGACGGAGCGTGAGCGCCGGGCGCTGCTGCGTCGCCGACCGAACGTCACGTCCTGGCGGGCCCTGCTCGAGACGGCGCGCGGCGAGTACGAGCGCAGCCTCGGCATCACGCCGACCACGCTTCCGGTGGCGATGTAGCCACCGGGCATCACGGTGCCCCTCACCGAGGGGGCGAGTGCGGGGCGGTCCTGGAGGGGAGGACCGCCCCGTTCTGCGTCCACTGGTGCGTGATCAGCCCGCCCGGATGATCGTTTGTGCGCCGACACACCGGACACGCCGAACATCCGGTGTGTCGGCGCACAAACGATCTCGGGCTCCGGGGCGGAGTCAGCCGCCGGCGAGCGCGGTGCCGACCTCGCGCAGGCCGGCCAGGTCGTGCACGTCGCCCGGCTGGGCCGGCACGTCGACCACCGGGACCCGCGGGTGGGCCGCCGTGAAGCGGCCGCGCAGCGACCGCTCGCGCTCGATGATCCGCATCCGCTCCGCGTGCAGCCGCAGGATGCCGGCGACGAGCGGGTGGTCGCCCGCCTCGACCAGGGTCTCGGCGCCGGCGGTCGCCTTGGCTGCCGACAGCCCTTGCGCGCCGGTCGTGTGCACCCGGTTGAGGACAAGTCCGGCGAGCGGCATCTCCTCCGCGCCGAGCCGCTCGACGAAGTACGACGCCTCGCGCAGCGCGTCCCGCTCCGGTGCGGCCACCACGACGAACGCCGTGCCGGACGTCTTGAGCAGCCGGTACGTCGTGTCGGCCCGCTCCCGGAAACCGCCGAACATCGTGTCGAGGGCCGCCACGAACGTCTGCACGTCCCTGAGCACCTGGGCGCCGAGGACCCGGGTGAGCGCACCCGTGACCGCGCCTACGCCGGCGCCGAGCACCTTGAGGTAGGCCCGGCCCCCGCTGCGGGCCGGCCCCATGAGGATCCGGATGAAACGGCCGTCGAGGAACGACCCGAGGCGCTTCGGGGCATCGAGGAAGTCCAGCGCAGACCGGCTCGGCGGGGTGTCGACCACGACGAGGTCCCACCGCTCCTCGGCTCGCAGCTGCCCGAGCTTCTCCATCGCCATGTACTCCTGCGTGCCGGAGAAGCTCGACGACAGCGACTGGTAGAAGGGGTTGACGAGGATGGCCTCGGCCCGCTCCGGGGTCGAGTGCGCGAGCACCACCTCGTCGAACGTCCGCTTCATGTCGAGCATCATCGCGTCGAGCGAGCCGCCGGCCGACTCGTCGATCCCCTTGACCCGGCGCGGGGTGTTGTCCAGCGACGTCAGCCCCATCGACTGCGCCAGCCGGCGGGCCGGGTCGATGGTGAGGACCACGACCGTGCGGCCCTGCTCGGCGGCGCGCACGGCGAGAGCGGCGGCGGTCGTGGTCTTGCCGACCCCGCCGGATCCGCAGCACACGACGATGCGCGTGAGCGGGTCACCGATGACGGTGTCGAGGTCGAGCGCCGGCCCGCGGGGAGGGGCCATCACGCCATCCCCTGGCGGCACAGCTGCTCGGCCAGCGCGTAGAGGCCGCCGAGGTCGACGCCCTCGGCGAGCAGCGGCAGCTCGTACGTCGGCCGGCCCAGCGTCTTCAGGGTGCGCCGCTGGGCCTTCTCCAGCGCCACCCGCTCGGCGTGCTCGGCCGCCTCGACGAGCAGCGCGTCGACGCCGGGGTCGCGGACGGTGAGACCGGCCGCTGCCAGGCCCGTCGTCACCTCGGTCCGTGGCAGCCGGCCCCTGCTGGCCGCGGTCAGCTCGGCGACCTTGAGCAGCGGCGCCCGCACCGCGTTGACGACGATCCCGCCCACCGGGAGGCCGGCGGCGGCGAGCTCCGCCGCGGCGTCGGTGGTCTCCTGCACCGGCATCTCCTCGAGCAGGGTCACCAGGTGCACCGCGGTCTGCGGCGAGGTGAGCAGGGCCATGATCGAGTCGGCCTGACCGCGGATCGGGCCGACCTTGGCCAGCCCCGCGACCTCGGCGTTGACCCCGAGGAAGCGGGTGATCCGGCCGGTCGGTGGCGCGTCCAGCACGACCGCGTCGTAGACGGGGTCGCCGCCCCGCCCGGCCTGCCGGCGCCGGACGGCCTCGTAGACCTTGCCGGTGAGCAGCACGTCGCGCATCCCGGGCGCGATCGTGGTGGCGAAGTCGATGGCACCGATCTTGCGCAGCCCGCGCCCGGCGCGGCCGAGATGGTAGAACATCTCGAGGTACTCCAGCAGCGCCTCCTCGGGGTCGACCGCGAGCGCCAGGACGTCGCCACCGCCGGGACCCACGGCGACCCGCCGCTCGGCGTACGGCAGCGGCGGGACGTCGAAGAGCTGGGCGATGCCCTGCCGGTCCTCGACCTCGACGAGCAGCGTGCGCCGGCCGTCGCGGGCCAGTGCGAGGGCGAGGGCCGCCGCGACGGTCGTCTTGCCGGTGCCGCCCTTGCCGGTCACGACGTGGAGGCGGACCCCCTCCCAGTCGGAGTCGCCCCGAGGGGTGTCGCCGGCCATGCGCCGAACCCTAACTGCCGTAGCCTGCCGCCTCGTGACCGCCCGTCCACGTCTGGAGTGCGCCCGGTTGACGCTGGTCCCGCAGACACTGGACGCGGGCCGCGCGCTGCTCGCCGGTGAGGACCCGGGGTTCGCCCTCGCCGAGGGCTACCCGCACGCGGACACGTTCGACGCCCTGCGGATGTTCGTCGAGCACGGCGGCCCGGACGACGGGGGCTGGTTCGTCGTCCGCTCCGACGATGCCGCGGGTTGCCGGGTGATCGGCGACCTCGGCACGTTCGGGCCGCCGGACGACCAGGGCCGGGTGGAGATCGGCTACGGCCTCGCCGCTCCGTCCCGCGGCCGCGGCTACGGCACCGAGGCGGTAGGCACCTTCGTCGATTGGCTGGTCACGCTGCCCGGCGTCCGCCTGGTCGTGGCCCGGGTCGAGGTCGGCAACGAGGCCTCCCGCCGGCTGCTCGCCCGGATCGGCTTCACGCTCACCGGCGAGGCCGAGGGCCACTGGACCCTCGAGCGCCCCGCCCCCGCCCCCTGACCCCCCCCGCCGGCCAGCCTTTCCCAGCGCCAAGTTGATCACGGGCCCGTGGTCGACTCGGGTCAACAGTGGCGTGCATGCCACTGTCAGGCCGAAGTGATCACGGTCCCGTGATCATCTCGGGGACGCGGCTCTCACGGCAGGGCCTCCTCGACAGCTGCCAGCACGTGCGGCCAGGCGGTCGTGAGCGGGTCGATGAGGGCGTAGTGCCCGACGCCGGGCAGCTCGCGCAGCACGACGTCGTCGCCGGCGCCCCGTGCCGCGTCGGCGAACGACCGCGCGACCTCGACCGGTACCACCGGGTCGGCCGTGCCGTGCACCAGGACGGTACGTACGCCGGTGGGCAGCAGTCGCGCCGGGTCGGCGGCCGCCCACCGCTCAGGGTGTCGTTGCGGCGGTCCGCCGAGCAGGTTGCGGGTGGCGTTGCCGCCGAGCCCGAGCCGGTCCGCCACCGTGAGGTCCACGACACCTGCCAGCGGGACGACGCCCGCGGCCAGCGGGGCGGCCCGGTGCCACGGCGAGCTGGAGGGCAGCCGGTGGCGTCCCGCGAGCCAGGCGACCAGGTGGCCGCCGGCCGAGTGTCCGACGAAGCACACCCGGGCCGGGTCGACCCGGTCCGGCACCGCGGCCGACACCAGGTCGACCACGGAGTCGGCCATCAGCGCGACGTCGCCGAAGGTCGCGGGCCAGCCGCTGCCGAGCAGCCCCACCCGGCGGTACTCCACGGTGGCGACGACGTACCCGGCGGCCGCCAGCGCCACCGACTGCGGACCGGCGTGCGCCCGGTCGTACGCCTTCCTCCAGAACCCGCCGTGCACGACGACGACCATCGACGCCGGCTCCGAGAGCAGCGGCAGCCGGACGTCCACCACGTGCTGGGGCAGCGGGCCGTACGCCAGCGACACGTCGGGCGGGGGAGCGGGCCGGTCGAGGACGTCGCCGTCGGTCATGCGGGTGGCCTAGCCCTGCACGGCGCCGCCGTCGATGTTCAGCCCCTGCCCGGTGACACCGCCGTTCGCGACGCAGAACCACACCGCCTCGGCGACCTCGTCGACCGTGATGAGCCGCCCGATCGGCTGCTTCAGCTCGAGGAACCGCCGGGCGTCGTCGGCGCTCTGGCCGGTGAACCTCTGGATCATCCCGACCGCGCCGTCGGTCATGGCGGTGTCGACGTACGCCGGACAGACGGCGTTCGCCGTGACCCCGGTGGTCGCCAGCTCGGCCGCCGTGGCGCGCACCATGCCGAGGACTCCGTGCTTGGCCGCGCAGTACGCCGCGAGGTACGGCTCGCCACGCTTGGCGGCCATCGAAGCGATCACCACCAGCCGGCCCCAGCCGCGGTCGACCATGCCGGGCACCGACCGGCGTACCGCACGGAACGGTGCGGTGAGGTTGAGCTCGAGCTGCTGGGCCCACAGCTCGTCGGGAAGCTTCGCGATCGGGGCCGACGAGCCGGCGCCGGCGTTGGCCACGAGCACCGACAGCCCGCCCCATGCCTCCTCGACGGCCGACACGGCGGCGGCCGGCGCGGCCGGGTCGAGCATGTCGCCGGGCAGCACCAGCGTCTCGCCGTCGACCAGTGCCGCTGTCGCGCGCAGCTGGTCCTCGCTGCGGGCGGCCAGCGCCACGCGGTAGCCCTGCTGCCCGAGCCGCACTGCTACGGCGCGGCCGATGCCGCGGCCGGCGCCGGTGACCAGGGCGGTGCGCAGGACGTCGGACGGGGCCGGGGTGGCGGGCACCCGCGGACCGTCGCACGCGGGCCGGGCCGGGTCAAGGACGGGGGAGACTGCCGGGCCGCACCGCGCGGCCCGTGGCTAGAGTCCGGGCCATGACGAAGTGGGAGTACGCGACCGTGCCACTGCTGGTGCACGCCACCAAGCAGATCCTCGACACGTGGGGGGAGGACGGCTGGGAGCTCGTGCAGGTCGTCCCCGGGCCCGGCGGCGGCGACCAGGTGGTCGCCTACCTCAAGCGCGTGAAGTCGTGAGCGCCCCGGAGGAGCGCCTCGCCGAGCTCGGGCTGGCGCTGCCGGACGTGGCAGCACCGGTGGCGGCGTACACGCCGGCTGTGCGGACCGGCGACCTGGTGTGGACGTCCGGCCAGCTGCCGAACGTGGACGGGATGCTCGTCGCCACCGGCAAGGTCGGCGACGCGGTCGACCCCGAGGCCGCGAAGGGCTACGCGCAGACCTGCGCGCTGAACGCGCTGGCTGCCGTGAAGTCCCTCGTCGGCGATCTGGACAAGGTGCGCCGGGTGGTCAAGGTCGTCGGCTTCGTCGCGAGCGCGCCGGACTTCACCGGCCAACCGGGCGTCATCAACGGGGCGAGCGACCTGCTCAACCAGGTGTTCGGCGACGCGGGCGTGCACGCCCGCAGCGCGGTGGGTGTCGCGGTGCTGCCGCGCGACGCCCCCGTCGAGGTCGAGATCGTCGTCGAGGTCGACCCGGCCTGAGCGCCTGACGGTCGCCGTTCGCCGGTCGTCGGCGGCTGCGTCAGGCGGGGTGACCGACGTCCCTGCGGTCCACCGCGTCGTCGGCCGGCACCGTCCGGTTCCCGGCACCCCCGTCCGTCGCGGCCTCGAGGAACGCGATCTCGAAGGCCACCGCACCGAGCTGGACGGCCACCCGGGCAACGTCGTCGCCGTCCCGGGAGCGCCGCTTCCGGGCGACCTCCCGGAAGGCGGTGCCCAGCGCGCGGCCGTAGGCCACCGCGTCCAGCTGGAGCTGGGCAACGAGATCGGGCGGAACGCCGAGCGAGAGCAGGGTGCGGGCCACCCCGACGACCGTGGTCGGCGACACGAGGGTGCCCTCGGCGTCGCGCCAGACCAGCCCGGTCTCGCTCAGGTCGTCCGGTGCCGACGGGAACAGCTGGCGGATCCGCTCCTCGGACACCGGCACTGTCGCCGGCATGTCGGTGCTCTCGTCGCGGAACCGCCGGCGTCGGTCGGCGACGATGGCGGAGTAGCTGCTGGGGGACTCCAGCAGCCGCTTGATGGCGTTGAGGGTGAAGCCCTCCCGCTGCAAGGAGGCGATGAGCAGCAACCGGGCCATGTGCGCTCCGGAGTAGTGCGCCAACCGGCCGAGGATCTCCGGCCCCTCCAGCAACCCGCGGGACTGGTAGGCCCGGACGTTGCGCGGCGTCATGCCCACGGCGTCGGCCAGCTCGGTCACCGTCATGGTCTCGCGCGCCACGTGGTCCCCCATGGATCGTGCGGACTTGAAGCCGTTGGCCGGGCCCGGCCCGCGCCACCGACAGCCGGTCCCGGGCCCAGACGTTACAGGGGCCTGGTCGGTCCGGGCCGGGACGACGTGCGGTCCGGGAACCGTTCGCCGCCGACCGCCGACCGCCGACCGCCGACCGCCGACCGCCGACCGCCGACCGCCGACCGCCGACCGCCGACCGCCGACCGCCGACCGTCCGCAACCGCTGCGCCGCCTAGCATGCGCGACGTGCAGGACGTCCCACCCTCGTTGCGCGAGCGGGCCCGTGCCCATCTGGACGCCGGACCCGCCGCTTCGGTTGCCCCGACCCGTGACGCCGCCACGGTGGTGCTGCTGCGCGACGCCTCGGACGGGCCCGAGGTCTACCTGCTGCGCCGGGCCGGGACGATGGCGTTCGCGGCCGGCATGCACGTGTTCCCGGGCGGTTCGGTCGACCCGCGGGACGGTGACCCGGCCGGCGCCTGGTCCGGCCCCGGCCCCGGCCAGTGGGCCGGCTGGCTGGGCTGCGACGAGCCGCTGGCGCGCGCTCTCGTGCGGGCCGCGGTGCGCGAGACGTTCGAGGAGTCCGGCGTGCTGCTCGCCGGGCCGGACGCCCGCGGCGTCGTCGCGGACACCACCGGCGACGACCTCGAGGCCGACCGGCTCGCGCTGCTCGACCGCTCGGCGTCGATGACCGAGGTGCTGGTCCGCCGCGGTCTGGTCCTGCGCAGCGACCTCCTGCGCCCCTGGGCGCACTGGATCACGCCGGAGTTCGAGCCCAAGCGCTTCGACACCCGGTTCTTCGTCGCGGCCGTTCCGCCCGGGCAGCGACCGCGCGACGTCAGCGGAGAGGCCGACGCCACGGTCTGGCTGCCGGTGCGCGACGCAGTCGCCGCCCACGAGGCCGGCGAGCTCGCGATGCTGCCGCCGACGATCGAGTCGCTCCGCGAGATCGCCGTGCACGCGACCGTCGCCGACGTGCTGGCCGCCCCGCGGGTGGTGCGGCCGGTGCTGCCGCGGCTGGTCCGCGACCGCGATCGCATCGGGCTCGACGTCACCGAGGCCCCGGCATGACCGTCCCGCCGTACGCCGGCGCGCCGGCGCCGATCCCGGCCTGGGCGACGCTGGTGCGGGCGAACAACCCGGGGCCGATGACGCTGGAGGGCACCAACACCTACGTGCTGTGCGCCCCCGGCAGCGAGCTCGCCGTGGTGGTCGACCCGGGACCGCTGGACGAGGACCACCTCGCGGCCGTCAGCCGGGTCGCGCCGGTCGGGCTGGTCCTGCTCACGCACGGGCACCCGGACCACTCCGACGGCGCCTTCGCCCTGCAGGAGATGACGGGCGCCCCGCTGGCCGCCGCCGACCCGCAGTTCTGCGTCGACGCCGACCCGCTGTCCGGCGGCGCGGTGCTCACCGGGGTGGGCGGCGTGGAGGTGCGCGTGCTCGCGACCCCGGGGCACACGGGCGACTCGGTGAGCCTCGTCGTCGCCGACGACGTGCCGGGGCTGCTCACCGGCGACACGATCCTGGGCCGGGGCACCACCGTGGTCGCGCACCCGGACGGCCGCCTCGCGCCGTACCTGAGCTCGCTCGCGGCGATCCGCGACCTCGACCTGCCGGTCACCCTGCTGCCCGGCCACGGCCCGGCCGGCGGCGCCGCCCGGGAACGCGCAGCGGCGTACCTGGCGCACCGCGCGCGGCGCCTCGACCAGGTGCGGGCGGCGCTGGCCGCGGGCGACACCACGCCCGAGGAGGTCGTCCGCCGGGTGTACGCCGACGTCGACCCGGTGCTGTGGCCGGCCGCCGAGCTGTCCGTGCGCGCCCAGCTCGACTACCTCGCCGAGCTCCGGCCAGAGGGGGTCAGCCGGCGCGGCGGCGGAGGCGGTCCAGGTCGAGGATGACCACGCCGCGGCCCTCGAGGCGCAGGAAGCCGCGGCCGGCGAAGTCGGCGAGGGCCTTGTTCACGGTCTCGCGGGAGGCACCGACCAGCTGGGCCAGCTCCTCCTGGGTGAGGTCGTGGGTGACGCGCAGGCCGCCCTCCGCCTCGACGCCGAACTTCTTCGCCAGGTCGAGCAGCGCCTTGGCCACCCGCCCGGGGACGTCGCTGAACACGAGGTCGGCCATCGCCTCGTTGGTACGCCGGAGCCGGCGGGCCAGGGCGGCGAGCAGCTGGGTGGCGACCTCGGGGTGGTCGGTGAGCCACGGCTGGAGGTCGGCGTTGCCGAGCCCGCGCAGCGTCGTGTCGGTGATCGCCGTCGCGGTGGCGGTGCGCGGACCGGGGTCGAACAGCGACAGCTCGCCGAACATCTCACCGGGGCCCATGACGGCCAGCAGGTTCTCGCGGCCGTCGGCGGCGCTGCGGCCGAGCTTCATCTTGCCCTCGAGCACGACGTAGAGCCGGTCGCCCGGCTCGCCCTCGCTGAACAGAGCCTGGCCGCGGGCCAGCCGGACCTCGGCCATCTGGGACCGCAGCTCCTGCTGGTGCGCCGGTTCGAGGGCCGCGAACAGCGGCGACCGGCCCAGACCGTCGACCGGCCCCCCGGTCGTCGATCCCTCTGACTCGACCGGACCTTCAGCGCCCGTGGCGTCCATGCTCTGCTGCCTCCTTGCGACGGGGGTGCCCCGACTGGCGGCTGTCAGTCTGCCGCACGCCTGCCGGCTGTGACGCCAGGGCGCGGCCGGGCGTCGCCACTCAACGGCTTCGGGGCCGCGCGACCCGAGCCAGCCCGCCGGGATGACCGCGTCAGGCGACGCCGCGGGTGCCCTTCAGCGGCAGCGCACGCAGGGCGAGGGCGGGCTCGTCGCGGTAGCGCGCGATGAGCTCGCTGGTCGTGTCGTCGAGGCGCTCGTGCAGGCTGCGCCGGTACGCCGACAGCTCGGCTTCCGCGGCGGCGAGCCGGCCCAGCAGGGCGGTGTCGTCGTCGTCCTCGGCCACGGTCTCCCACAGGGCCGCCAGGTTCGGCAGCGGCGGCAGCCCGCTCGGGTCGTGCACCGGCAGCACCTGCAGCCGCCGGCTGGACTCCTGGTGGCTCGTGAGGACGGTGCGCAGCCGGCTGCTCGCGTGCCGGTCAGCGTCCGTACCCACCGCGTTGTCGATCCGCGCCTGGAGGATGCGCCGCCAGTACGAGACCCGGGACTCCTCGGTGATGAGCTCCTGCCGGTAGTCGCGCAGCGCCTCCAGACCGAGGTGCTCCAGGTGCGCGACGCGCTCGGCCGGTCGCCTCGCGGCGGCTGGGCGGCGCCCGGAACCCCCCGCGCCGGACCGCGGGGTGGTCTGGGCGTTGGTGCGGGTCGTCGCGGTCCCCGAACCGTGCGACGAGGTGCTGGTGATCACGTGGTCCTCCTGGCCGGTGCTCCCGGCGGGCTGTCCGCAGGGCCGGTCACTGAGCGAGGTCGTCGGGTCGGGCCCGTCCCTTGAGAGCCACGGGCCCCCGTCACCCGTACGGTCGGCGCCCTGTTGGCGGACCGTAGAGTCGTGGCGTGCCCGCCAGCCCCACTCCCCGGAGCATCGCCACCCGCGCCGCGAAGATCGCCGACGAGTCCCCGGTGGCGCGCACCCGCCGGGCCCGACGCATCGCCGAGCTGCTCCAGGAGACCTACCCCGACGCGCACTGCGAGCTCGACTTCACAACCCCGCTCGAGCTGGTCGTGGCGACGATCCTGTCGGCCCAGTCCACGGACGCCGGGGTCAACAAGGTCACTCCGGCGCTGTTCGGCCGTTACCCGACAGCGGCCGGCTACGCGGGCGCCGACCGCGCCGAGCTGGAGGAGATGATCCACTCCACCGGCTTCTTCCGCGCCAAGACCCACTCGCTGATCGGGCTCGGCCAGGCGCTCGTCGAGCGCTACGGCGGCGAGGTGCCGGGCCGTCTCGAGGACCTGGTCACGCTGCCGGGCATCGGGCGCAAGACTGCCAACGTCGTCCTGGGCAACGCCTTCGGCGTGCCCGGCATCACCGTCGACACGCACTTCGGGCGCCTGTCCCGCCGGTTCGGCTGGACCGCCGAGGAAGACCCGGTCAAGGTCGAGCACGCGGTCGGTGCGCTGTTCCCGAAGCGTGAGTGGACGATGCTCAGCCACCGGGTGATCTTCCACGGCCGGCGCTGCTGCCACGCGAAGAAGCCTGCGTGCGGCGCCTGTCCGGTGGCCCGGCTGTGCCCCTCGTACGGCGAGGGCGAGCTGGACCCGGTCAAGGCCGCGAAGCTGGTGAAGTCGCCGGCCCAGGTGGCGACGTCCGCGTGAACCGGTCGCGGCGCGCGCGGACCGCTGCTGCGGCCCTCGGCGTGCTGCTGGCCGGCTGCGCGGGCTCCTCCGGCGCGACGCCGGCGCCCGCCAGGACGACGGCCCAGCCGCGGCCGACCGTCTCCACCGTGGCCTACCGGCTGCCGGCCTGCCCCGACCTGCCGCACCGCGCAGCCGTGCCGGGCGGTCTGCCGGATCTCACGCTGCCGTGCCTCGGTGGCGGCCGTTCGGTGCGGCTGGCCGACCTGCGGGGCGCGCCGACCGTTCTCAGCGTCTGGGCGGCCTGGTGCCAGGTCTGCTCGGAGGAGATGCCGGTGCTGGCCGACGGCATGCGGCGGGCGCAGGACCGGGTGCAGTTCTTCGGGGTGCACTACAAGGCGCCGGAGAAGTTCGGCGAACAGTCCGCGCGCGACTTCGGGGTGGCGTTCCCGTCGGTGCAGGACACCGACGGCGACCGGACGACGCTGGCCCTCCGGCCGCTGGCCGGCCCGCCGCAGACGTTCTTCTACGCGGCCGACGGCGCGCTCGCCGGCCGGCACGCCGGCGCCATCACGACCAAGGCCGAGCTGGACGAGCTGGTGCAGCGGTACCTCGGCGTGCCGCTGTGAGCGCAGCGGGCTGGGCGTCGCCGTACGACGACGTGCCGGCCTGGCTGCGGCCGCTGGTCGAGCGTGCCGAGAGGGTCCGGCCGGAGCAGCTCAGCCGCTTCCTCCCGCCCGACGAGGGCGGTCGGCCGTCGGCGGTGCTCATCCTTCTCGGTGACGACGGCAGCGGCCTCGACGGTGCCGACGTGCTGCTCATCGAGCGGGCGTACGAGATGCGCAGCCATGCCGGCCAGGTGGCGTTCCCGGGGGGCGCGGTCGACCCTGGTGACGACGGCGACGTCGCGGCGGCGCTGCGCGAGGCCACCGAGGAGACCGGGCTCGATCCGGCCGGCGTCCGGGTCCTCGGCACCCTGCCGGCGCTGTTCCTGCCGCCGAGCGGGTTCGTCGTGACGCCGGTGCTCGCGTGGTGGCGCGACCCGTCGCCGGTGTCGGTGGTCGACCGGGCCGAGGTCGCGTCGGTGCACCGGGTGCCGGTCGCAGAGCTGCTCGACCCCGCGAACCGTTACCGCGTCTCGCACCCGAGCGGCTTCGTCGGGCCGGCGTTCGACGCCGCCGGCCTGCTCGTGTGGGGCTTCACCGCGGGCCTGCTCGACCGGCTGCTGCGGCTGGCCGGCTGGGAGCGCCCGTGGGACGCCGCCGATGTGCGCGAGCTGCCCGCGTGGGCGCTCGACCCGACCCTGCTCGGCCGGACCGCGGAGGGCCGCCCGTGAACTGGCTCGACCTCGTCCTGCTGGTGTCGGCCGTGTCGTTCGCCTTCTCCGGCTACCGGCAGGGGTTCGTCGCCGGGCTGCTCGCCTTCGCCGGCTTCCTGACCGGCGGTGTGGTGGCTCTGCTGGTCGCGCCGTCGCTCGTCGCGTCGCTCGACCCCGGGCTCGGCCAGTCGATCCTCGCCGTCGGGCTGGTGCTGCTGGCCGCGACCATCGGGCAGGTGACGCTCGGCTGGCTCGGCGCGATGGTGCGCAGCCGGATCACCTGGCGGCCGGCCCGCGCGATCGACAACGGGCTCGGCGCGGCGGTCAGCGTGGTGGCGATGCTGGTGGCCGCCTGGTTCCTCGCGTCGGCGCTGCGACCGGGACCGCTGCCGTCGTTGTCCCGCGAAATCGGCGACTCGAAGGTCGTCGCGGCTGTCGATCAGGTGATGCCCGACCGCGCGCGCACGTTGTTCTCGTCGTTCCGCCGGGTGCTCGACGACACCGCCCTGCCGCCGGTCTTCAGCGGGCTCGCACCGGAGCGGATCCGCAAGGTCCCCGCCCCCGACGGCACGGTCACCGGCAACGCCGCTGTGCGTCGCGCCGCGCAGAGCGTCGTCGAGGTCACCGGCACCGCCGAGACCTGCAGTCGCACGCTCGACGGCAGCGGCTTCGTCGTCTCGCCGCAGCACGTGCTCACCAACGCGCACGTCGTGGCGGGTGTCGACTCGCCGCAGGTGCGCATCGGCGGCCAGGGGCGGCGCTACGACGCGACGGTGGTCGTCTTCGACGCGGACCGCGACCTCGCGGTGCTCTACGTGCCCGGGCTGCGGGCCGCCGTGCTGCCGTTCGACGGCTCGGCCGGCACCGGGGACGACGCGGTGGTGGCCGGCTTCCCCGGCGGCGGGCCGTTCCGGCTTGTCGCCGCCCGGGTGCGCGACCAGATCCAGGCGCGCGGCCCGGACATCTACCACCGCGCCGAGGTGGTCCGCGACGTCTACTCGCTCTACGCCGACGTCGAGCCGGGCAACTCCGGCGGCCCGCTGCTCAGCCCCACCGGCGATGTCTACGGCGTCATCTTCGCCAAGTCCCTCGACGACCCGAACACCGGCTACGCGCTGACCGCGAAGGAGGCGCGGCCGGTCGTCCGCGAGGGCCGCGACGCCACCGCCCGCGTCAGCACCGACACCTGCGCCTGACCGCCACCCCCGCCGGCCGACCGCACGGCAGGCAGCGGTGGGGGTCAGGTGTCCGGGTCGGCGGCCCGGCGGGCCCGCGCGCGGCGCTTCCCCTCGTGCATGGCCGCCACCCGGGCCACGGGGATCGTGCGGCCCTCCTCGACCAGCTCCGCCGCCACGACCTGCGGGGCGGGCATCAGCGAGGTCCACGGGTCCGCGGCACCGAGCAGCCCCGGCACGCTCGCGATCGTGAAGTCGGCCGGCGACGCGTCGATCAGGTCGTCCCAGGGCAGCGGGAACGACACCGGCAGGCCCGGTCGCAGCCGCGGGCTGTAGGCGGCCGCCACGGTGGCGCCGCCGGCCCCGGTCGAGTCGAGGAACACCTTCCCGTCCCGCTCCTCGACCACGAAAGCCGTGGTAGCCAGCGCCGGGTCGAGGCGCTCCGCGCGCACAGCGACGGCGCGGGTCGCGGCGGCGACGTCGGCCGCAGACTGCCCGGGGTGCAGGGGCACGAAGACGTGCACGCCCTTGGCGCCGCTGGTCTTGGCCATCGCCGACATGCCGGCGTCGTCCAGCGCCCGCCGTACGAGGAACGCCGCCTCCACGGCGCGCGCGAACGAGTCGGAGCCCGCCGGCGGGTCGAGGTCCACGACCAGGTGCGTCGGGCCGACTGCGGCGCGCCCCTGGAACAGCGTCGGGTGGTACTCGACAGCTCGCTGGTTGGCCAACCACAGCAGGGTCCGCCGGTCGTCGCAGACGGGGTAGCGGACCTTCCGCTTGCCGTCCTGCGTCGTGACCTCCAGCGTGGGGATCGAGGCGGGGGCGTGGGCCGGCAGGTTCTTCTGCATGAACGGTAGCTGCCCGCGCAGCACCCGGATGACGCTCAGGGCCCGCCCCGCGAGCACCGGCACGAACCGGTCCGCGACGGCGTCGAGGTAGTCGACGAGGTCGCGCTTCGTGGCGCCGCCGTCGGGGAGCAGCGGCTGGTCGAGGTTGGTCAGCCGGACGCCGGACCGCTCCTCCTCGGGCATGCCGACATCCTGCCTCGTGCCCGGGGGATGCCGCCTCAGCCGCGCAGCCGGAGGGCGCGCGGTGGCTCGTCGGGTACCAGCGGCTCGGTGGCCAGCGCCTCGGCGGCGGCGACCAGGCCGGTCACGTCGATGCCGTACGGCGGCGAGGTGGCGTACGTCCGGATGCGGCCGGCGCCGCGCCGCAGCAGGGTGGTCGCCCCGGTGGCGTTGCCGCGGGCCCGGTGGGTGAGGCCGACCGCGAGCTGGGCCAGCCCCTGCCAGAGGTCTCGCTCGTCGACGGGCGCCGCCTTCCAGGTGCCCTCGAGCACCTCGTGGGCGTGGAACGGCCGGCCGGAGTCGAGCAGTCGCTGGGCCTCGGCGAGCGACGCGAGCGGTGGCAGCACCAGGTCGTCCGGGACGCGCTCGACGCCCTCGGCGGTCTGGTGGAGGGGACGGCCGAGACCGTCCCGCGGGCGGGCGTTGCGGGCCCGGCCGGCCGGGTCCCGGTCGCGCGCCGTCCCGCCACCCGTCGTGCCGTCGCTCATGTCGTGCCGCCCTTCACTGCTCGTGGCTCGGGTCGGCGAGCCACTCGCGCAGCAGGGCCGTGAACGCCACCGGATCCTCCTCGTGCGGGAAGTGCCCGACTCCCGGCATCAGGTGCCACCGGTAGGGCGCCTCGACGTAGCGGCGGGAGCCCTCGGCGCTGGCGGCGAGCACGCAACGGTCCAGCTCGCCGTGCACCTGCAGCGTCGGGACCGTGACGGGGCTGGCCATCCGGCGCATGTACCGGATGCCGTCGGTGCGCGGGATGGAGCGGACCTGCCAGCGGTAGGACTCCAGCGCGCAGTGCGCCACGCCCTGGATCTGCGCCGCGCGGCGGTACTGCGCCTCGGCCGCGGCGTCCGGGAAGTCCGGGCCGGACCAGCGGTGCAGCATCTGCCCGACCTCCGCGGCATCGTCGGCGATCAGTCGGCGCTCCGGCAGCACGGGCACCTGGTAGCCGAGCACCGGGCTGCTGGCGCGCGCCTGCCGCGGGTCCGTGAGGTGCGCGCGGCGCAGCCGTCGGGGGTGCGGCATCGAGACGGCCGCGAGCCGGCGTACCTGCCGCGGGTGCACGACGGCGAGGGTCCAGGCGACCAGCCCGCCCAGTCCCTGGCCGACGACGACCGCGTCGCGGTCGCCGAGCGACCGGATGACGCCGGAGGCGTCCTCGGCCAGCGTGCGGGGGTCGTAGCCCCGGGGCGGCTTGTCGCTCGCGCCGAAGCCGCGCAGGTCCATCGCGGCGATCCGGAAGCCGGCGTCGGCCAGCGCCGGGAGCTGGTGCCGCCACGACCACCAGAACTGCGGGAAGCCGTGCAGCAGCAGGACGAGCGGGCCGTCGCCCATGACGGCGACGTGGAACCGGGCGCCGTTGGCCGCGACCATGTGGTGCTCCCACGGCCCGGGGACCCGGGCCACCGACGCGTCCAGCGGCCGGCCTGCCGGCGCGCTGGGCTGCCGATGTGTCACCACGGCATCAGACCAGACCCGGGTGTCCGGGCGGTACGGCGCCCGGGCGGCGGCCGGCTGGCCTGCCGGCGACGGAGAAGGGGCTCAGCCGGAGGTCGGGCTCTTGAGGAAGGCCACCGTGTCCTTGCTCGTGCGCAGGGTGCGCTCGGGCGGCCCGACCTTCGACACGGCGCGCTTGCCGACGAAGGCGAGGACGCCGGCCACCACGAGCAGCAGCACCGTGACGATCAGGAACGCCAGCCACGCTTCGAGGCCGAGCCAGGCCAGGAACAGCGCGATCGTGACGAACAGCAGGATCGACGCGACGATCCCGAGGTAGGCCGCAGCGCCGAACATCGCGCCGCCCTTGGCGGCGTTCTTCACGTCGACCCGGATCTCGGCCTTGGCCAGGGCGATCTCGCTGTGCACCAGCGTGGACAGGTCACGGCTGGCGTTCGCGAAGAGCATCCCGAGGGTCTCCTCGGGCTGGGTGCCGGGCCTGCTGGTGCTCCTCGTGTCCGTCATGGCGGCCATCCTGCCCCCTGATCGCCCTCCGATGCACCGCGCAGACGGCGGTTATCCCCGCGGGGCGAGGTCGGGCAGCACGTCGGTGGCCACCTGCTCGAGGACACGGAGGTCGCCGGCGTACACGCCGTCGGGGCGTGGCCGGTGCACGACGACCTCGTCGAAGCCCAGTGCCTCGGCCCGGCCGAGGACGTCACGCAGGTGCTCGACCGAGTCGAGGCCGAACGCGCCGGAGGAGTCGATGCTCAGGTACCGCCCGACCGTGGCCGCGTCGCGGCCCTCGGTCCGGAGCACGTCGTCCAGCCGCTCGCACGCGCCGGGCAGCGCCGCCCACCACGCGTCCTCGCCGTCCTCGGGTCGGGTGACGCCGGTCGTCACCCAGGCCTGGCCGTGCCGCGCGATCACGCGCATGGCGCGGGGTCCGTTGGCCGCCACCACGAACGGCAGCCGCGGCTGCTGCACGCAGCCCGGCACCGTCCGTGCCTCGCGCGCGGTGAACCACTCGCCGTCCCAGGTCGTCGTCTCCGACGTGAGCAGCCGGTCGAGCAGCGCGACGAACTCACTGAACCGCTCCACCCGCTGCCCGGGCGTGAGGTCAGGGGTGCCGAGGACGGTCGCGTCGACGCCGGTGCCGCCCGCGCCGACGCCGAGCTGGAACCGGCCACCCGACAGGTCGTCGAGGGTCATCAGCTCCTTGGCGAACGGCACCGGATGGCGGAAGTTCGGCGACGCGACGAACGTGCCGAGCCGGATCGTCGTGGTAGCCAGCGCCGCGGCGGCGAGCACCGGGACGGTCCCGAACCACGGGCCGTCGGCCAGCGAGCGCCAGGCGAGGTGGTCGTAGGTCCAGGCCGAGTGGAAGCCCCACTCGTCGAGCTGCTGCCACTGCGCGCGGGCGTCGGCCCACCGCTCCTCGGGCAGGACCACCACTCCGAGGCGCATCCCGCGACACTAGGACGCCGATGAGTTCGCGGCTGCAGCGCGGTCTGCACGGGTGACGAGAGGACGGCACATGACGGTCACGGCGAGCATCACCACCTCGGTCGACGGCTACATCACCGGCCCGGACGACGGCCCGTCCGCCGGCCTCGGGGTAGGCGGGGAGCGGCTGCACTACTGGGTCTTCGGCGGTCCGTGGTCGTACGACGACCACGAGTTCTCGGAGGCGACCGGCGAGGACAAGGCGTGGCTGGACGCCGCGATGTCGCGGATGGGTGCCAGCGTCGCCGGCCGGTGGATGTACGAGGCCGCCGGCCACTGGGGGGAGCAGAACCCGTGGGGCGTGCCGACCTTCATCGTCACCCACCGCCCGGAGGAGCAGCCCGAGGGCGGCGCCTTCATCTTCGTCGACGGCGTCACGGAGGCCGTGGCGAGGGCCGTCGAGGCGGCTGGCGACAAGGACGTCAGCGTCTCGGGCGGCGCCGACGTCATCCGGCAGGCGCTCGCTGCCGGACTGGTCGACGAGCTCACGATCATCGTCGCACCACTCGTTCTCGGCGGCGGCAAGCGCCTGTTCGACGGCTTCACGGAGGCGGTCGAGCTCGAGCACCTCGGCGTCCGCCAGTCGCCGTACGCCACCTTCATCGACTACCGCGTGAAGCGCTGACCTGCCTCTTCTGCCATCGGCATCCGTGTTCCGGCTCCGCACCTGTGGATAGCAAAATCCCTTTGCCCACAACGGTTTCCGGCCTTCCGAACTCACCCGCCCGGGTGTAGGATCCGAACATGTGTTCGACGATGCAGCAGGGCCGGGAGTCACCCGGAGCCTGCCCGCTCTGCCGGCCCACCGGCCGGTGTGGCAGCTTCGAATGCCGAGGTCGAGGACGCCCTGGTCGACATCGAGGCTGCCGAGGCGCGGCTGGTCGCCCGGCGTGCCGAGCTCGTGC
>JBBRVW010000053.1:0-22445 GCA_038246545.1 Actinomycetes bacterium
CCCCCCCCCCCCCCCCCCCCCCCCCCCCCCCCCCCCCCCCCCCCCCACGACAAGGTCAGAAGACCTACAGGTACTGGCCGGTGTTGGCGACGGTGTCGATCGAGCGGCCGGCCTCGGTGCCCTGCTTGCCCTGGATGAGCGTGCGGATGTAGACGATCCGCTCGCCCTTCTTGCCCGAGATCCGCGCCCAGTCGTCGGGGTTCGTGGTGTTGGGCAGGTCCTCGTTCTCCTTGAACTCGTCGACGCAGGCCGCGAGCAGGTGGGAGATCCGCAGGCCCTTCTGGCCGAGGTCGAGGAAGTCCTTGATCGCCATCTTCTTTGCGCGGTCGACGATGTTCTGGATCATCGCGCCGGAGTTGAAGTCCTTGAAGTAGAGGACCTCCTTGTCGCCGTTGGCGTAGGTGACCTCGAGGAAGCGGTTCTCCTCGAGCTCGGAGTACATCCGCTCGACGGTGCGCTGGATCATCGCGGCCACGGTGGCCACCCGGTCGCCGTCGTGCTCCTTGACGTCGTCGTCGTGCAGCGGCAGCTCGGGAAGGATGTACTTGGAGAAGATGTCGCGGGCCGACTCGGCGTCCGGCCGCTCGATCTTGATCTTCACGTCGAGCCGGCCGGGCCGCAGGATGGCAGGGTCGATCATGTCCTCGCGGTTCGAGGCGCCGATGACGAGCACGTTCTCGAGGCCCTCGACGCCGTCGATCTCCGACAGCAGCTGCGGGACGATGGTGTTCTCGACGTCGGACGAGACGCCCGACCCGCGGGTGCGGAAGAGCGAGTCCATCTCGTCGAAGAAGATGATGACCGGCGTGCCCTCGGAGGCCTTCTCGCGGGCCCGGGAGAACACCAGCCGGATGTGCCGCTCGGTCTCGCCGACGTACTTGTTCAGCAGCTCGGGGCCCTTGATGTTGAGGAAGAACGAGCGGCCCTCGGGCTTGCCCGTCACCTCCGCCACCTTCTTGGCCAGCGAGTTGGCGACGGCCTTCGCGATCAGCGTCTTGCCGCATCCCGGCGGGCCGTAGAGCAGCACGCCCTTCGGCGGCCGCAACTTGTGCTCGAGGAACAGCTCGGGGTGCAGGTAGGGCAGCTCGACCGCGTCGCGGATCATCTCGATCTGCGCCGCGAGGCCACCGATCAGCGTGTAGTCGATGTCCGGGACCTCTTCGAGGACGAGCTCCTCGACCTCGGACTTCGGGACCCGCTCGTACACGTAGTTGGAGCGCGGCTCGAGGAGCAGCGACTCACCGATCCGCAGGTGCTCGAGGCGCAGCGGCTCGGCAAGGCGGACGACCTTCTCCTCGTCGGTGTGCCCGACGACGAGGGCGCGCTCGCCGTCGGCCAGCACCTCCTTGAGGGTGACGACCTCGCCGACGCTCTCGAAGTCGAAAGCCGCGACGACGTTCATCGCCTCGTTGAGCATGACCTCCTGGCCGCGGACGAGGTCGTCGAGCTCGACGCCCGGGCTGACGGCGACGCGCAGCTTGCGTCCGCCGGTGAAGATGTCGACGGTGTCGTCGTCGTTGCGGCAGATGAAGGTGCCGAACCCGGCCGGCGGCTGCGCCAGCCTGTCGACCTCTTCCTTCAAGGTCACGATCTGGTCACGCGCCTCCTTGAGGGTCATGACCAGGCGCTCGTTCTGGGTGGTGACCGCCGCGAGGTTCGCCTGCATGTCGGCCACCCGCTCCTCGAGCTCGCGCAGGTGGCGCGGCGACTCGGAGATGCGCTGGCGGAGGGCGTCGACCTCGTCCTGAAGGGCGCTGACCTGCGGGTCCGTGCCGGCGGTGCCTCCTGCGGCACCACGGCGTGAGGACTCACCTGGACGGTCCGTTGACGACATGTCGTCACCTCCCCTTGCGGGTACTCCCAGACGGGAGCCGTACCTCTGTGACCCTACATTCGGCAGGAGCCCGTCGAACCTGCACAGTTGCGTGTCGTCGATTTCGTGACGAGAGCATCCGTACGGACGACGGTGGACAGCCGGCCCGGGTTCGTCCCGGTCAGGCGTCCTTGGTGCTCTCGCCGTAGGCGCCCTTGGACGGCCGGCGGCGGCGCAGCGGCGGCGGGACGCCGTCGGCGAGTCGCCGGGTGGTGACCAGGAACCCGGTGTGGCCGACCATCCGGTGCTCCGGCCGGACGGCCAGCCCCTCGAGGTGCCACCCGCGCACCAGCGACTCCCACGCGCTCGGCTCCGTGAAGGACCCCTGCTCCCGCATCGCCTCGGCGGTCCGGGACAGCTGGGTGGCGGTCGCGACGTAGCAGATGAGGACCCCACCGGGCACGAGCGCGCGCGCGACGGGGTCCAGGCAGTCCCACGGCGCCAGCATGTCCAGGACCACCCGGTCGACGTCGGTCTCCGTGAGGCTCTCCGCCAGGTCCCCCACGGTGAGCTTCCACGCGGGGTGCGGCCCGCCGAAGAACGACTCGACGTTGGTGGTCGCGATGTCGGCGAAGTCCTGCCGCCGCTCGTAGGACGACACCAGGCCGGCGTCGCCCACGGCACGCAGCAGCGACATGGTGAGGGCACCTGACCCCACACCGGCCTCCACGACCCGGGCGCCCGGGAAGACATCGGCCATGTGGACGACCTGGCCGGCGTCCTTGGGGTAGACGACCGCCGCGCCGCGCGGCATCGAGAGCACGTAGTCGGCCAGCAGCGGCCGCAGGGCGAGGTAGGTGACTCCCCCGCTGGTCGTGACGGTGACGCCCTCGGGGCGGTCGATCAGCTCGTCGTGAGCGATCGAGCCCTTGTGGGTGAAGAAGTCCTTTCCCGCGACCAGGGTGATGGTGTGCATCCGCCCCTTGGGGTCGGTCAGCTGGACCCGGTCCCCGACCGCGAACGGGCCGCGCCGGTGCGCCGCGCCCGTCGGCTCGGAGGTGCCGGGCGATGCGGGAGGGAGGGAGGTGGCAGGAAGGGACGGCGGAGGAACGGTCGACGACTCGGACGGCTCGGGCACGGTCGGCGAGTCTACGAAGGAAGCGCCCGGGTCACGCGCTGCGGGTGAGGGCACGCTCGACGTCGGCAGCGGCGAGCATGCCGTAGACCTCGCCGTTGGGCTCGACCACGAGGTACTCGCTCGCGGGGTGGGAGGTCATCGCGGTCACGAGCTCCTCGCCGGCGAGGGCGGCACCCAGGGTGAGCTCCGGGGAGAGCCGCCGGCTCAGCTCGCCGACCGTCACCCAGGGCTGCCGCTGCGACGGGACCGCGTGGACCTGGTGCTCGGCGACCAGGCCGACGGGCGCACCGGCGCCGTCGACCACGACCAGACCGCGGGCACCGGCCTGGTGCGCCTGCCGCAGGGCCTCTCCCAGCGGCAGGTCGTGCCGCACCGGGATCGCGCGCCGGGTCAGGCCGCGTGCCGAGATCCCGGGGAGCCGCTGCTGCACCCCGCCCTGGACGATCGCCTGGCTGGCGCCCACCCAGAGGAAGGAGCCGAGCAGAGCGCCCCACACGAGGTCGATCAGCGAGACCTCGGACCCGCGGGCCTGCGCGACGAGCATGGGAGTGGCGAGGACCAGCACCGAGAAGAGCCGTCCCAGCCAGCCGGCCACCACCGTGCCGGTGTGCCGTCGGCCGGTGGCGCGCCAGACCGCCGCGGACAGCGCCCGGCCACCGTCGAGCGGCAGGCCGGGGATCAGGTTGAAGACGCCCACGATCAGGTTGCTGAGCATCAACGCCCGGGCCAGCAGCCGGCCGATGCTGCCGGGCTCGAGCAGCTCGGCGGCCAGGAACGCGGCACCGGCCAGGAGCAGCGACACCACCGGCCCCGCCAGGGCGATGCCTGCTTCGCGACCCGGCGTCTGGGCCGGGCGCTCGATCTCGGACACCCCGCCGAGCACGTGCAGGCTGATGCGGCGCACCGGGAGACCGGAGCGCAGGGCGAGGAACGTGTGGCCGAGCTCGTGCACGAGGACCGAGAGGTAGAGCAGCAGCGCGAATGTCAGCGAGACGGCGTACCGCCACGGCCCGAGGCCGGGTACGGCGCGGTCGACCGACTCCGCGAACCCCCAGGTGATGAGTGCGGCGACGAGGAACCACGACGGCGCCACATCGACCGGTACGCCGAACGGCCGGGCGATGACGATGCGCCCGTCGGAGATCCCCGGCCGGCGCCCCCTCCCGTCGTCCGTCTCGGCCACGCCCCGAGTCTAGGTCGGCCGGCTGCTCCCGCGGCGATGTCCGTGGTCGGTCGTAATGTGCCCGACATGAGCACGGAGGCCGCTGGCACGGAGGTCGACGACACCGTCGCCCCCGAGCGGCATGCGCCGAGGTCGCTGTCCCCGTCCAGGGCCAGCGACTTCACGACGTGCCCGCTCCTCTACCGGTTCCGGGTCATCGACCGGCTGCCCGAGCGGCCGAGCCGGGCCGCCAGCCGCGGCACCGTGGTGCACGCCGTGCTCGAGCGCCTCTTCGACCTGCCCTCCACCGAGCGGGTCCCGTCCCGCGCGCACGACCTGCTGGCCCCCGAGTGGGAGCGCCTGCTCGCCGAGGAGCCCGAGCTGGCCACCCTGTTCGACGACGACGAGGGCCGCGAGGCGTGGCTCGCCTCGGCCCGCGACCTGCTCGACACCTACTTCGGCCTCGAGGACCCCACCCTGCTCGAGCCGGCCGAGCGCGAGATGTACGTCGAGTACGACCTCGACTCCGGCCTGCGGCTGCGGGGCTACGTCGACCGGGTCGACGTCGCTCCCGGCGGTGCGGTGCGCGTCGTCGACTACAAGACCGGTCGGGCGCCCCGCGAGGGGTTCGAGGCCAAGGCCATGTTCCAGATGAGGTTCTACGCGCTGGTCCTGTGGCGGCTGCGCGGCGAGGTGCCGCGGCTGCTCCAGCTGCTCTACCTCGGCAGCAACGAGGTGCTGCGCTACGAGCCCGACGAGGCCGACCTGCTCGCGACGGAGCGCAAGATCACCGCCATCTGGAGCGCCATCCAGCGAGCCACCGAGCTGGGCGACTGGCAGCCGAGCCCCAGCAAGCTGTGCGACTGGTGCGACCACCAGGCGCTCTGCCCGGCGTACGGTGGCACGCCGCCGGCGCTCCCGTTGCTGCCCGTGCCCGCCGTGCCGGAGACCCGCGCCGGCGACGAGCGACCGTCACCGCACACTCCGGGCGACGAGGTCTGACACCTGGCCGGCAGGTCCGGGCCTGATGGGCGACATGTCCCCATTGCTTTGCTGCACAACGACTTCGTCACTCGCACCTGTCCCGGTGCGCCCGACCCTGGGTGACCCTGAGATATGACGGATGTCATCCCCACTGCACCCTGAATGGACTGTGACGGCGGTGGTCCCTCCTTCTACGGTGGGCGTACACCGATCGATGCCGAGGAGCTCTCGTGACGAGCACGTCCACCCCTGCCCCCACCCCCGCCCCCGCCCCCGCAGACGCCGGCCGGGCCGCTGCCGCCGTCGACCTCACGAAGGTCTACGGCGAGGGCGATACGCGCGTCGTGGCCTTGGACTCCGTGAGCTGCGAGTTCGGCCGCGGCGAGTTCACCGCGATCCTGGGCCCGTCGGGATCCGGCAAGTCCACACTGATGCACTGCCTGGCGGGGCTGGACAGCGCCACCTCGGGTGAGGTCTACCTGGGCGAGACCGCCCTCACCGGACTGAACGACAAAGCGCTGACCAAGCTCCGGCGCGACGAGATCGGTTTCGTCTTCCAGTCGTTCAACCTGGTGCCGACGCTGTCGGCGATCGAGAACATCACGCTGCCGCTGGACCTGGCCGGTCGCAAGCCCGACCAGGAGTGGCTGGACCGCCTGATCGAGACCGTAGGCCTGCGCGACCGGCTCGCGCACCGGCCCGCGGAGCTGTCCGGCGGGCAGCAGCAGCGGGTGGCCTGCGCCCGCGCGCTGGCGAGCCGGCCGACGGTCGTCTTCGCGGACGAGCCCACCGGCAACCTCGACTCGCGCGCCGGCGGTGAGATCCTCGCGTTTCTTCAGGACTCCGTCCGCCGGCTGGGCCAGACCATCGTCATGGTCACCCACGATGCCTTCGCCGCGTCGTTCGCCGACCGGGCCCTGTTCCTCGCCGACGGGAAGATCGTCGACGAGGTGGCCCACCCGACCGCGGAGGACGTCCTCGACCGGCTGAAGAGCTTCGACCTCCCGGCGAAGCGGGGGAGCTGACCGGTGCTGCACGTCACGCTCAAGAGCCTGCTGGCGCGCAAGCTCCGGCTGCTCCTCACCGCCCTTGCGGTAGTCCTCGGCGTCGCTTTCGTGTCGGGGACGCTCATTCTCGGTGACACCCTCAACGCCACCTTCGACAAGCTCTTCACGACCGCCTACTCCGGCACCGATGTCGGGGTCCGTGGAAAGACCGCGTTCTCGGTCAGCGTCGCGGACGGCGGCGACGCCTCCCAGTCCCGCCCGCCGGTGCCCGCCGACGTCCTGCAGGCGGTCCGCGGAGTCGACGGAGTCCGGCAGGCCGAGGGCGACAGCGGGGGGTTCGCCCAGATCGTCCGCCCCGACGGCAAGGTCATCGAGACGAGCGGTGCCCCGACCCTCGGCGGCTCCTGGCTCGGCAAGACCCCCTTGAACCCGTACCGCATCGTGTCCGGCTCGCCTCCCTCCGGCGCCGGCCAGGTCGTCGTCGACCAGCAGACCGCGACCGACAACGACCTGGCGGTCGGCGACCAGATCAAGGTCCTCACCCAGTCCGGCTCGCAGGCCGAGACGATCAGCGGCATCGTCAGCTTCGGTGATGGCGGCAGCCTCGCCGGGGCCACCGTGACCCTGTTCGACCCCTCCGCGGCCCAGGCCCTGATCGGCTCACCTGGGTCGTACTCAGAGATCCTCGTCGTCAGTGACGGCACGGTCTCCGACTCGGCGCTGCGGGACCGGATCGCCGAGGCGCTGCCGTCGCGCTACGTGGCCCTGACGGGGAAGCAGCTGGCGGCAGCGGAGTCCGGTGACATCAAGGACGCCTTGAGCTTCTTCAGCACCTTCCTGCTGGTGTTCGCGGTCATCTCGATCTTCGTCGGGTCGTTCATCATCTTCAACACGTTCAGCATGCTGGTGGCTCAGCGCAGCCGCGAGCTCGCGCTCCTGCGTGCGCTCGGTGCCAGCCGCCGCCAGGTCAACCGCGCGGTCATCACCGAGGCCGTCGTCGTCGGCATCATCGGGTCGACCCTCGGTCTCGGTCTCGGTGTCCTGCTCTCGCTGGGGCTCAAGGCGCTCGTCGGGCTGTTCCTCGGCGACCTGCCGGCCGGTGGGTTGGTCTTCCAGCCGAGCACGGCCGTCTGGGCCTACGTCGTCGGCATCCTCGTGACGATCGCGGCGGCGGCCGGGCCGGCGCGGCGGGCGACCCGGATCCCGCCGGTCGCCGCGATGCGTGACGACATCGCGCTGCCGGCTGCATCTCTGCACCGCCGTGCCATCGCTGGCGCCCTCGTGCTCGCCCTGGGCATCGCGGCGATGGCGGCGGGTCTGGTGGGCAGCGCCGGCATCCTCTGGGTCGGGCTCGGCGCCCTCGGGGTCTTCCTGGGCGTCGCCATGCTCAGCCCCTTCGTCGGACGACCAGCCGTCGGTGCGATCGGCGTGGTCCTACCCCGCCTCTACGGGTCCACCGGCCTGCTGGCCAGGGAGAACGCCCGGCGCAACCCGCGGCGGACGGCAGCCACCGCCTCGGCACTCATGATCGGTCTTGCCCTGGTGTCTGCCGGAGGCGTGCTGGCGGCGTCCATCGTCAAGAGCGCCAACGACATCATCGACCGCAGTGTCGGAGCGGACTTCATCGTCACCACCAAGAACTTCCTGCCGATACCGGGCAACGTTGCCGGCGAGATGGCCAAGGTCGACGGGATCGCGGCCGTCACGTCCTTCCGGAGCGGGCAGGCCCTCGTGGGCGGCAAGGTCGTCAGCCTGCAGGGTGTCACCGCAGACACGGTCGACAAGACGCTCCAGCTCAAGATCACGCAGGGCGACCTCGCCTCGCTGGGCGACGGTGAACTCCTGGTCAGCCAGAAGGTCGCCAAGGACAACGGCTGGAAGGTCGGGGAATCGGTGCCGGCGACGTTCGGCAAGACCGGTGCCGGCCGCCTGACGATCGGCGGGACGTACGCCGAGAACCAGATCGCCGGTGACTACCTCATAGGGTTGGACACCTACGACGCCAACTACGCCCAGCGGCTGGACGAAGTGGTGGCAATGACCACCTCGCCGGGCGCCGACCTGGCTCAGGCCCGCAAGGGCATCGAGGCGGCGACGCAGGCCTCGAACCTCGAGGTCCGGGACCAGAGCGAGTTCAAGGCGGAGCAGCGCAAGCAGATCAACCAGCTGCTCGGCTTCATCTTCGTGCTCCTGGCGCTCGCGGTCCTCATCGCCGCCCTTGGCATCGTGAACACGCTGGCCCTGTCGGTGATCGAGCGGACGCGGGAGATCGGGCTGCTCCGAGCTGTCGGGATGGGACGCCGACAGGTCCGGCGGATGATCCGCCTCGAGTCCGTCGTCATCGCAATCTTCGGCACCCTGCTCGGGCTGGTGCTCGGCGTCGCCCTCGGCAGCTCGATGGTCACCGCGCTGAACGACCAGGGCATCGACCAGCTGGTGGTTCCCTACGGCCAGCTGGTCATCTACCTGGTCGTCGGTGCCCTGATCGGTGTCATCGCCGCCGTCTGGCCCGCCCGCCGGGCCGCCAGGATGGACGTGCTCCAGGCGATCGCGACGGAGTGAGGATGAGCGGGACCGGCCGGGCGGCGACCGCCGGACGTTGGGCGCTGGTCGCCGTCGTCCTGGTGCTCCTCGTCGTGCCCGGCCGCCTGCTCGCCTCTGCGCACGACGCTGACGACGTGCTGGTGCCCTACTCCGCGCGGCAGGCGGCCGGTCAGGTGCCGCTCGGTGAGACCTGGGACGTCGACGCCGGCGTCCTCGCGGCCGACGTCGACCTCCTGCAGGTCGTCGCGGTACGTCCTCGCGTCACGGTCGACACCGCGGAGGCGGACATCACGGTGCGGCTCTGCCGGCCGGCGGCGGGCTCCTCGGCCACCGGGTGCCACAGCCTGTCCGGAGTACCCCCCGGCGGCGGCGTCCGGCTGGCGCCGGGCTCGGCCGAGCTCGTGGTCTCGGTCACTCCTCGCAGGGCGGGGCGGGTGCAGATCGAGGGCTACGACGTGACCTACCTCGACGACGGGCACCGCGGCACCGAGCACGCCGGCCGCGGGCTGGTCCTCCGCGCGGTCTAGAGGGCGCGGACCAGGCTGCCGAGCCGGGCCAGACTGAGCTCCTCGAGGGATCCGACCCGGTGGTCGGCGATGCCGTCGGCGACACCCGCGACGCTCGGGACCACCACCGTCACGCACCCCGCCGCGCGAGCCGACATGGCACCGGTGGCCGAGTCCTCGAGCGCGACGCAGGCGCGCGGGTCGACGCCGAGCAGCCGGGCGCCGAGCAGGTACGGGTCGGGGTGCGGCTTGGTGCGGGCGACGTCGTCACCGCTCACCGTGACCGGCAGCAGCTCACGACCGATGGCGTCCAGCACCGCGTCGACGACCGGCCGCCGTGACGACGACACCAGCGCGCACGGCAGGGCGGAGGCCGCGACCTCGGCCAGCAGGCGGCGCGCACCGGGCATCCACTCGACCGGTCCGCGGCGCAGCCGGGCGACCATGTCGGTCAGAAGTCGGTCCCGCAGCCCTTCGGCGTCGGGCCCTGCACCGTTGCGGGGCAGGGTCGCGAGCATGTGGTCGACGGTGCGCTCCAGCGGTCCGCCGACCAGCAGCTCCTGGTCGTCCGGCCCCCAGGTACCGCCGAGCTCGGTGACCATTGCCGACTCCACCTCGAACCACACGTGCTCGGTCGCGACCAGCAGGCCGTCCATGTCGAACAGGACGGCCGCCGGGTGTCGGCCGCTCACTTGGCGTTGAAGTACGACGCCTCGGGGTGGTGCAGGACCAGCGCATCGGTCGACTGCTCCGGGTGCAGCTGGAACTCCTCCGAAAGCTTGACCCCGATCCGCTCCGGCTCGAGCAGGTCGACCAGCTTGGCGCGGTCCTCGAGGTCGGGGCAGGCGCCGTAACCGAAGGAGAACCGGGCGCCGCGATACTTCAGGTCGAAGTAGTCCTCGGGGGCGTCGGGGTCCTCGGCGGCGTAGCCGAGGTCGGCCCGCATCCGCTTGTGCCAGTACTCCGCGAGCGACTCGGTGAGCTGCACCGACAGACCGTGCAGCTCGAGGTAGTCGCGGTAGGCGTCGGCCTCGAACAGCTCGCCGGTCACCTCCGCGATCCGCGATCCGACCGTCACCAGCTGCAGTCCGAGGACGTCGACCTCGCCGGACTCGCGCGGCCGGAAGAAGTCGGCGAGGCACAGGTGCCGGCCGTGGCGCTGCCGGGGGAAGGTGAAGCGGTAGCGCTCCGCGGCGTCGATCGACGGACTCTCGAGCAGCACCAGGTCGTCGCCCTCGCTGACGACCGGGAAGTAGCCGTAGACCACGGCCGCCTCGAGGAGACGGTCGGCGTGCAGCCGCTCCAGCCACGCGCGCAGCCGCGGCCGGCCCTCGGTCTCGACCAGGTCCTCGTACGACGGGCCGTCGGAGCCACGCGAGGAGCGCAGCCCCCACTGGCCCATGAACGTCGCCCGCTCGTCGAGCAGCGCGGCGTACTCGGCGAGGGCGATGCCCTTGACGACGCGGCTGCCCCAGAACGGCGGCTGCGGCACCGGGTTGTCGATCGCGACGTCAGACCGGGCGGGCATGTCCTCGGGTGCGGTCGCGTCCGGTCGACCGGCGGCCGGCTTCACCCGCCGGGGGCGCAGGGCCGGGAGCTCGGCGCCCGGCACGCCCCGCTTGACCGCGACCAGCGCGTCCATCAGCCGCAGCCCCTCGAACGCGTCGCGCGCGTAGCGGACCTCGCCCTCGTAGACCTCGGCGAGGTCCTGCTCGACGTAGGGCCGGGTGAGCGCGGCACCACCGAGGATGACCGGCCAGCGGGCGGACAGCCCGCGGGTGTTCATCTCTTCGAGGTTCTCCTTCATGATCACCGTCGACTTCACCAGCAGCCCGGACATCCCGATGACGTCGGCGCGGTGCGTGTCAGCGGCCTCGAGGATCGCGGACACCGGCTGTTTGATGCCGATGTTGACGACGTTGAAGCCGTTGTTGGTCAGGATGATGTCGACGAGGTTCTTGCCGATGTCGTGGACGTCGCCCTTGACGGTGGCGAGCACGATCGTGCCCTTGCCGTCCTCGTCGGTCTTCTCCATGTACGGCTCGAGCCAGGCCACGGCCGTCTTCATGACCTCGGCGGACTGCAGCACGAACGGGAGCTGCATCTCGCCCTTGCCGAACAGCTCACCGACGACCTTCATGCCGGCCAGCAGGTGGTCGTTGACGACGTCGAGCGCCGACCGGCCGGAGTCGAGCGCGGACTGCAGGTCGGCCTCGAGCCCGTTGCGCTCGCCGTCGATGATCCGGCGCGCGAGCCGCTCCCCGAGCGGGAGCGCCATCAGCTCCTCGGCGCGCGAGGCGCGGACGCTGGCGGTGTCGACGCCCTCGAAGATCTGGAGGAACTTCTGCAGCGGGTCGTAGCCCTCGCGCCGCCGGTCGTAGACGAGGTCGAGGGCGACCTCGCGGGCCTGCTCGTCGATCTTCGTCATCGGCAGGATCTTCGCGGCGTGCACGATGGCCGAGTCGAGCCCGGCCTTGACGCACTCGTTCAGGAACACCGAGTTGAGGACGACGCGGGCGGCCGGGTTGACGCCGAAGGACACGTTGGAGACACCCAGCGTTGTCTGCACGGTGGGGTACGCACGCTTGAGCCGCCGGATGGCCTCGATGGTCTCCAGCGCGTCGCGGCGGGTCTCGTCCTGCCCGGTGGTGATGGGGAAGGTCAGCGTGTCGACGATGATGTCCTCGACCTGCATCCCCCAGGTCCCGGTGAGGTCCTCGATCAGCCGGGTGGCGACCGCGACCTTCCAGTCGGCGGTGCGGGCCTGTCCCTCCTCGTCGATGCACAGCGCCACCACGGCGGCGCCGTGCTCCTTGACGATGGGCATGACCCGGGCGAAGCGCGAACCCGGTCCGTCACCGTCCTCGTAGTTGACGGAGTTGATGACCGAGCGGCCGCCGAGCAGCTCGAGGCCGGCCTCGATCACCTGCGGCTCGGTGGAGTCGAGCACGAGCGGCAGTGTCGACGCCGTCGCGAACCGGCCGGCCACCGCCTTCATGTCCTCGACGCCGTCGCGACCGACGTAGTCGATGCAGACGTCGAGCAGGTGCGCACCGTCACGGGTCTGGTCGCGGGCGATCGCGATGCAGTCGTCCCAGCGCTGCTCGAGCATGGCGTCGCGGAAGGCCCGGGAGCCGTTGGCGTTCGTGCGCTCACCGATCGACAGGAACGAGGCGTCCTGGCGGAAGGACACCTGCTGGTACAGCGAGGCGACGCCGGCCTCGGGACGCGGTCGACGGCTGGCGAGGCCGCGGCCGCCGACCCGGTCGACCACCTGCCGCAGGTGCTCCGGCGTCGTCCCGCAGCAGCCGCCCACGAGGGCGAGACCGAAGTCCTTGGTGAAGTGGTCGTGCGCGTCGGCCAGCTCGTGCGGCGTCAGCGGGTAGGACGCGCCGTCGCGGCCCAGCACCGGCAACCCGGCGTTCGGCATGCAGGACAGCGTCACGCGGGCATGCCGCGACAGGTGCCGCAGGTGCTCGCTCATCTCGGTCGGGCCGGTGGCGCAGTTGAGCCCGAGCACGTCGATGCCCAACGGTTCCAGCGCGGTGAGAGCCGCCCCGATCTCGGAGCCGAGCAGCATCGTGCCGGTGGTCTCGACGGTCACCTGGCACATCAGCGGCGCGTCGGAGCCCGCAGCCGTGAGTGCCCGCTTGGCCCCGATGACTGCGGCCTTCGCCTGCAGCAGGTCCTGCGCGGTCTCGACGAGCACGGCGTGCACGCCGCCGGCCAGCATGCCGCGCACCTGGGTCTGGTAGGCGTCACGGAGCACCGCGAAGGGCACGTGCCCGAGGGTCGGGAGCTTGGTGCCCGGGCCTACCGAGCCGATCACCCAGCGCGGCCGGTCGGGGGTCGACCGCTCGTCGACGGCCTCGCGGGCGATCCTGGCCCCGGCCTCCGCGAGCTCCTCGATGCGCGACTCGATGCCGTACTCGGCGAGGTTGCCGAGGTTGGCGCCGAAGGTGTTGGTCTCCACCGCGTCGACACCGGCGTCGAGGTACTCGTCGTGCACGGCGCGCACGATGTCGGGCCGCGTCGCGTTGAGGACCTCGTTGCAGCCCTCGTGGCCCTCGAAGTCGTCCATGCTGGGGTCCTGCGCCTGGAGCATGGTGCCCATCGCACCGTCCGCGACGACGACGCGGGCGGCGAGGGCCTCCCGGAGAGCGGCAGCGGAGTTCGACACGCGGGTGCTGGACATCGGCACCGAGTCTAGGCAGGGAGGGCGTCGTACGCTGGCCGTGCCCGCAGCGTGGGCGGGCCGGACCCGCCCCGCCACCACCGACCAGCCGAGGAGTGCGAGTGATCGAGCTCGACGACTACCCCGAGCTCGTCGACCCGCTCCTGATCGCCGCCTTCGAGGGCTGGAACGACGCAGGCGACTCGGCCACCTCGGCCGTCGAGCACCTCGAGCAGGTCTGGGACGCCGTCCCGCTGACCGAGCTCGACCCCGAGGACTACTACGACTACCAGGTCAACCGGCCGACGGTGTCCGAGGGGGACGACGGCCGGCGCCTGGTGACCTGGCCGACGACGCGGATCTCCTACGCGCGGCTCCCGGCCGTCGGCCGCGACGTCGTGCTGATCCGCGGGATCGAGCCGAACATGCGGTGGCGGCAGTTCACCCAGGAGATCCTCGGGGTCTGCCACGAGCTGGGGGTCGAGATGGTGGTGACGCTCGGCGCGCTGCTGGCCGACTCCCCGCACACCCGCCCGGTTCCGGTGACGGGCACCTCCTCGGACGAGGGCCTCTCGCGCTCGCTGCACCTGGAGCCGTCCCGCTACGAGGGCCCCACCGGCATCGTCGGGATCGTTCAGGACGCCTGCACCCGGGCGGGCGTGCCGGCGCTGTCCATCTGGGCCGCCGTGCCGCACTACGTCGCGCAGCCGCCGTGTCCCAAGGCGACGCTGGCGCTGCTGCGGCACGTCGAGGACCTGCTGGACGTGCCGATCCCGCTCGGCGACCTCTCCGAGGACGCCCGGGCGTGGGAGCGGGGCGTCGACGAGCTCGCGGCCGAGGACTCCGAGGTGGCCGAGTACGTGCGCTCCCTCGAGGAGGCGAAGGACCTCACCGAGGCGCCGGAGGCCTCCGGCGACGCCATCGCGCGGGAGTTCGAGCGCTACCTGCGCCGCCGCGGGGACGACGCCTCGGGCTAACTACCTGTCCCATACCTGTATGGTCGGGGTATGACAGGTCGGGCCGCGTCCGTGGCGCAGCAGCTGCGCGAGCGCGTCGCGCTGGGCGACCTCGGTCCCGGCGGGTCGCTGGAGAGCGAGGCCGCGCTCGGCGCGCGCTACGGCGTGAGCCGGGTGACCGTGCGCCGGGCGCTGGACGAGCTGCGGGAGCAGGGTCTGCTGGCGAGCCGCCAGGGCGCCGGCTGGTTCGCGACGGCCGGCACCTTCCACCAGTCCCTGGCTGTCGGTACCTTCCGGCACGCCGAGTCCGCCGTGACCTCTGCCGGCAAGAGCGTGTCCCGTTCGGTCGTCGAGTTCGGCTTCGGGACGGCGTCGGCGGCCGTCGCCGCGGCCCTGCGCCTCGCCGACGGCACCGAGGTGCTCACCAGTCGCTCGGTCCGGACGGTCGACGGCGCCCCGCTGGACCTCGTCGACGAGTGGGTCCCGGCCGCGCTGGGCGGCGACCTGAGCCGGCGCGACGCGGAGGTCGCCGGCATCTGGAGCACCCTGCAGAGCCACGGTCACGCGATCGAGACCGTCCGGCAGACTGTCACTGCTGCTCTCGTCACCGACACCGACGCCGACCTGCTCGGCAGCCCCGCGGGCAGCGCCCTGCTGCTGGTGCGCCGGCTGGCAGTCGACCGGGCCGGTGGGCCGCTGGCCCTGTCCGACCACCGGTACCTCGCGCACCGGTTCAGCCTCGAGGTCGAGTTCCACGGCTGGTCCGGCGGGGCCTCCCCCGAGCCACCCGGGCTGCGCAGCCACGACGTACCACCCGAGGACGTCCCGTCGTCCGCCACCACCGAGGAGAACCCCACATGAAGATGCTCGTGACCGGAGGGGCCGGGTTCATCGGCAGCAACTTCGTGCTGCGCACCGCGGCGACCCGCCCCGACTGGCAGGTGCGGGTGCTGGACGCCCTCACCTACGCCGGAAACGCGGCCAGCCTCGAGGCGGTGGCCGACCGGGTCGAGCTGGTGCACGGCAGCGTGGCGGACGCCGGCCTGGTCGACCGGCTCGTGGGCGACAGCGACGTCGTCGTGCACTTCGCGGCCGAGTCGCACAACGACAACTCCCTCGACGATCCGTGGCCGTTCCTCGAAGCCAACGTCATCGGCACCTACCGGCTGCTGGAGGCCGTCCGTCAGCACGGCACCCGCCTGCACCACGTGTCCACCGACGAGGTCTACGGCGACCTTGAGCTCGACGACCCGCAACGGTTCACCGAGCAGACGCCGTACAACCCGTCCAGCCCCTACTCGGCGACCAAGGCGTCCGCCGACCTGCTGGTGCGCGCCTGGTCGCGGTCGTTCGGCGTGCACGCCACGCTGTCGAACTGCTCGAACAACTACGGGCCGTTCCAGCACGTCGAGAAGTTCATCCCGCGGCAGATCACCAACATCCTCACCGGCGTGAAGCCGAAGCTCTACGGCCAGGGCACCAACGTGCGCGACTGGATCCACGTCGACGACCACAACGACGCCGTCGTCACCATCGTCGAGCAGGGCCGGCTCGGCGAGACCTACCTGATCGGTGCCGACGGCGAGCGCAACAACCGCGAGATCGTCGAGACGCTGCTGCAGATCATGGGCAGGCCGGCAGACTGGTACGACCTGGTGAGCGACCGTCCGGGCCACGACCTGCGTTACGCGATCGACTCCGGCAAGCTGCGTAGCGAGACCGGCTGGGCACCGCAGTACCAGGACATCCGGGCCGGGCTCGAGGCGACGGTCACGTGGTACCGCGACCACGAGGACTGGTGGCGGCCGGCCAAGCAGCGCGCCGAGCAGACCTACGCCCGCCTGGGTCGCTGACCCCAGCCCGCCGCGCCCTGAAGATCAACGGCGGCTGAGGAGGGCAGCGGGGCCACTCGGCTGTTCCCGAGAAGGACCGGCTGCCTGCGGCGTGTTGCGGCATCTCGACGGTCCACTTCGCGAAACAGGCGGACGGCGGTGAACCAGCCGCCTTCTCCAAGCCGCTCTGGCCCGCGCCCAAGGCGACGGGGTAGAGCCGCCAGGAGGGCTCGCGTCCTGCCGTGGACCTACAGCCGGACGCCGAGCAGGGCGTCGACGGCACGGCGCACGAGGTCGGGTGCCGTGCCGTCGTCACCCCCGCGGGCGACCGCGTCGGCCACCCACCGGTCGACGGCGGCCAGGGCGGCGGGCGCGTCGAGGTCGTCGGCCAGGTGCCGACGCACGTCGTCGAGAAGGGGCCTGGCAGACGGGCCGGACGGACGGCCGACCGCGTCGCGCCACCGGGCCAGCCGGCTCTCGGCCGTCGCGAGGTCGTCGGACGTCCACTCCCAGTCGCTGCGGTAGTGGTGTGCGAGCAGGGCCAGGCGGATCGCCGCGGGGTCGTGGCCCTCGCGACGCAACGAGGAGACGAAGACGAGGTTGCCCTTGGACTTCGACATCTTCTCGCCGTGGAGCCCGACCATGCCGGCGTGCACGTAGTGCCGGGCGAAGGGCCAACGCCCGGTGAGCACCTGGCCCTCGGACGCGCTCATCTCGTGGTGCGGGAAGACGAGGTCGCTTCCGCCGCCCTGCACGTCGAACGCGTCGCCCAGGTGCTCCAGCGCGATGGCCGCGCACTCCACGTGCCAGCCCGGCCGGCCGTCGGGCAGCTCCGGGTCCCCGGTCTCCCACGACGGCTCGTCCGGCCGTGCCGCCTGCCAGAGCAGGCAGTCCAGCGGGTGCTTCTTGCCCGGTCGGTCGGGGTCGCCACCGCGCTCGCCCGACAGGCGCGTCATCGTCGCGTCGTCGAAGCTGCCCACCGCCCCGAACCTGGGGTCGGCGTGCACGGAGAAGTACGTGTCCCCGTCCACGTCGTAGGCCGCGCCGAGCTCCCGCAGCCGCCGGATGATGTCCACGATGCCGGGGATCGCCTCGACGGCGCCGACGTAGTGCCGTGGGGGCAGGACGGCCAGAGCCTCCATGTCCTCGCGGAACAGCGCAGTCTCGCGCAGCGCGAGCTGCGACCAGTCGTGCCCGTCCCGCACGGCCCGCTCGAGCAGCGGGTCGTCGATGTCGGTGACGTTCTGCACGTAGTGCACGTCGTGACCGGTGTCGCGCCACACGCGGTGCACGAGGTCGAAGGCCACGAAGGTGGCGGCGTGACCGAGATGGGTGGCGTCGTAGGGCGTGATGCCGCAGACGTACATCCGTGCGGTGGGCCCGGGCGCGGTGGGCCGCACCTCCTGCCCGGCGGTGTCGAACAGGCGTAGCGGGAGGCCGGTGCCCGGGAGGTCGGGGACGTCGAGGGCGGACCAGGGCTGCACGGCGGGATCCTACGTGGGGCGAAACCTCAGAACGGTGGCCAGGGGATGGCCGGCCAGCCGTCAGCGGGGAACGGCAGCCGCCCCTCGGCCAGCAGCCGGTCCACGCGGCGCCGGGCCGCGCGCAGCTCCTGACGGCTGACGAGCTCGGAGAGGGTGCTGCCGAGGTCGCCGTCGAGGCGGGGCCGCAGCTGCTCCAGCACGGCGACCTCCGCCGGACTCAGCCGCTCGCCGGCCCAGCCCCACAGAACGGTCCGTAGCTTCGGCTCGACGTGGAACGACACCCCGTGGTCGACGCCGCGCACGCCGCCGTCGCCCTCGACGAGCACATGACCGCCCTTGCGGTCGGCGTTGTTGAGGATGGCGTCGAGCACGGCCATCCGTCGTAGCCGGGGGTCGTCGGCGTGCGCGAGGACCACCGGCTCCCCGTCCGAGCCGAGGGCGTCAAGAACCCGCAGCCAACCCCGCGGCAGGTGCTCGGGCGGCATCACGCCGACCAGCTCGGGCTCCTCGACGGTGTCGACCCAGAGCTGCACCATGCCCGGGCCGAAGGGCCCGTCGCGCAGGACGGTCGGCGGCACGACTCCCCAGCCGCCGGCATCAGACACCGCGAACGCCGCCACCTCGCGTCCGGCCAGCGTGCCGTCCGGGAAGTCCCAGAGCGGGCGCTCACCCGCGACCGGCTTGTAGACACAGCGCGCGTCGGCACCTGCGTGGCTGATCTGGCAGAACAGGGTGGCGTTCGACGCGTCCACCAGCCGGCCCTCGACAGAGATGGTCCCTTCGCGCAGCAGCTCGAGCGCCGCGTCGAGGTCCAGCCCGGTCGTCACCGGCCCCAGTCTGGCAAACAGGTCGAGCCGTCGCCGCGCTTGCCTGCCATGGAGGTCGGTCTAGCGGCGGTACCCGTTGGCGCGCGGGCAGACGTGTCCGCCGGCGTCCAGCGGGCCGCCGCAGAACGGGCAGGGCGGCCGGCCGGCGGCGACCACGGCCTGTGCCCGGCTGACGAACGCCCGCGCGGCGCTGCCGGAGACCCGGACCCGCAGCAGCGGCGGCCCGTCCTCGTCCTCGTCGACGATGAGAGGCGGCTCGTCGTCCTCGTCGCCCTCGGTGAGGGCCTGCGCCTCGATGACGACGACCTCGTCGTCGGCGTCCCAGGCGAGCGCCATCGTCCCGACCCGGAACTCCTCCTCGATCGGTGCGTCCAGCGGGGCGGAGTCGGCGGCGTCGGCGGGGGTCACGGCCGGGACGCCGGCCTCGCCCGACGAGCGGCGGACGACCTCGTCGAGGAGGGCCTCGACCCGCTCGGCGAGCACGGCGACCTGCTGCTTCTCCAACGAGACGCTCGTCGTGCGCCCGGAGCCGCGGGCCTGCAGGAAGAACGTCCGCTGCCCGGGCTCGCCGACCGTGCCCGCGACGAATCGCTCGGGCGGGTCGTACTCGAAGACGATGCGCGGCATGGTTCGAGCCTATGTCGTGCGGACCCTCCGGCCACTCAGGTCGTCGGGCCCGCGCCGCCGCCCACGGCGGCGTCGGACGAGGCCTTGCGGCGGCGCCGGCTCCTGGCGCGCGGGGCCAGGAAGCCGAGGTCGCCCCCCATGTCGTTGGAGCGGACGACGAACGGCCGGAGCTCGGTGTAGGTGACGACGCTCACCGACGACGGATCGACCACGATCCGCTGGAACTGGTCGAGGTGCATGCCGAGGGCATCGGCGAGCACGGCCTTGATGACGTCGCCGTGCGAGACGACGACGTAGACGGCGTCGGGGCCAAGCCGGGTGTTCCACTCACGCACGGCGGTGACGGCGCGGGTCTGCATGTCGCGCATCGCCTCGCCGCCCTCACCGGGGAACGTCATGGCCGACGGGTGCGACTGCACGACCTTCCACAGCGGCTCCCTGGCCAGCTTCTTCAGCTCACCGCCGGTCCAGTCGCCGTAGCGCACCTCCCCCACCCGGTCATCCAGGTGGCGCGCGACCGGATCGTGGCCGACGAGCATGAGGTCAGCGGTCTCCAGGCAGCGCTGCAACGGGCTCGTGACGACCGCCGCGAGCGGGACGGCGGCCAGCCGGGTGGCGAGAGAGGCAACCTGGTCCTGGCCGGTGTCGTCGAGGCCGACACCCTCGGTCCACCCGGCGAGGACGCCGGCGCCGTTGGCGGTGGTCCGGCCGTGCCGGACGAGCAGAACGGTGGTCACGGGGTGCAAGCCTACGGTGGGGCACGATGGCGTCGTGATCGTCGACTCCGCGCTGTACCACCACGGGACCCGTGAGGTCACCGAGGAATCCTGGTCCCACGTGCTCGCCAGTGCCCGCACGCAGAACGGCAGCTTCATGTGGGTGGGTCTGCTCGACCCCACCCCCGAGGAGCTCGACAGGGTGAAGGTCGAGTTCGGGCTGCACAAGCTCGCGGTCGAGGACGCCCTCAAGGCCCATCAGCGACCCAAGCTCGAGGAGTACGACGACTCGTTGTTCCTGGTCATCAAGACCGTGCGTTACGACGAGGACTCCCAGCAGATCGAGCTCGGCGACGTGATGCTCTTCGTCGGCGACTCGTTCGTCGTCAGCGTGCGACACGGCCGGGGCAGGGCCCTGACCGAGGTCCGGAAGCGGCTGGAGGCCCACAAGGAGATCCTCGACTGCGGACCGTCCGCGGTGATGTACGCCGTCGTCGACCGCATCGTCGACGACTACACCGCGATCGCCGTCGAGGTCGAGCAAGACATCGAGGAGGTGGAGGAGCGGGTCTTCTCACCGGAGCGGACCAACGACGCTGCCCGCATCTACAACCTCAAGCGCGAGGTGGTGGAGTTCCGCCGCGCGGTCCTGCCGCTCGTCGACCCGATGGCGAAGCTCGCCGCCGGGGCGGTACCGCACGTCCACGAGCGGATGCAGCCGTTCTTCCGGGACGTCGCCGACCACGCGATCCGGGTGTCGGAGCAGGTGCAGGGCTTCGACGACCTGCTGACCTCGGTCCTCAACGCCAACCTCGCCCAGGTCTCCGTCCAGCAGAACGAGGACATGCGGCGGATCTCCGCCTGGGTCGCCATCGCGGCAGTCCCGACCGGGATCGCCGGCATCTATGGCATGAACTTCGACCACATGCCCGAGCTGCGCTGGGAGCTGGGCTATCCCGCGGTCCTGCTGCTGATGTCGGTCATCTGCCTCGCACTGTTCCGAGGCTTCAAGCGCAGCGGCTGGCTCTGACGGAGCAACGTCGGCGAGGGCGACCCGTCCGGAATGCCCCGGTACGCGGGAGTTTGGTATCGCCACCTGAGGCATTCGACTGCCAAGAACAGGTCAAGCGGGTCACCATGGGCGGCGGGGCCGGCCGCGTCACGCGTCCGGTGGGGCATCACAAGGGTGGGGAAGCAACATGCGGTCGGTGCCGTCTCGGCGCACGGCAGCGAACACGGCGCGGGCTGCGCTGGTGGTCGCCGCCCTGCTCGCGACCTGCCTGCCGGCAGCGGTGGCCGCTGACCCGACACCCACCCCGACGGCTTCGGCCGGCGACCACAAGCTGTCGCCGAAGGAGGCCAGAGCCGCCAAGGCCGCCAAGGCCGAGGCCGCCAAGGCGCGCGCCGATGCCGCGGCGGAGGTCGCGCTGGCCGAGCAGCAGCAGGCCGAGGAGGACGCCCACGACGCCGCCGTACTCGTCGCCGCCTCCGCCGCCCTCACCAAGGCGAAGGCCGACCTGGTCGTCGCCCAGGACGCCCTCAAGACGGCGCAGGCCGAGCTGACGGCGGCCAAGGAGGCTGACCGGAACGCTCAGGTCGAGCTCGAGGCCGCCGTCCTGGCCGAGCAGCGGGCGACGCGCGACCTCGCCGTGGTGGAGACCCGGATCGGTGTGCGGCAGGACGACCTCGGTCGGCTGGCTCGGTCGGCGTACCAGAGCAACGGCCCGATGGGCGAGTGGGCCGTGGTGCTCTCCTCGACCACCCCGAACCAGCTCGCCGACCGGCTGGCGTTCCTGCAGAGCGTGGGCAGCGCCGGCAACTCGATGATCGCCCGCCTCAAGGAGGACCGGGCCGCCCTGGTCAACGCCCAGGCGAGCCTCGGTGCCGCCCGCCGGCGGCAGGAGCTGGCGCGGGCCGCCGCCGCGGCGTCGCTCGACGCGGTCGTGAGCACGACCCAGCTCGCCGAGGCGGCCGCCCAGCAGGTCGGTGCCGTGGTCGCCGCGAGGCAGGCGGCGTTCGAGCAGGCCCAGCAGGCCGCGCTCGAGGACAAGCGGCAGTACCAGGTGATGGTCACCGAGTCCGGCGCCCTGGGGAGCCGGATCGTCGACCTGGCAGCGAAGCTGGCCAAGGGGCCGAAGCCGCCGCAGGGCACCGGCGAGATGGTCCGCCCCGGCCTCGGCCCGGTGACGTCGCCGTACGGCCCGCGCTTCCACCCGATCCTGCACTACGTGAAGGTGCACACCGGGACCGACTTCGGCGCCGGGGACGGCATCGTCTACGCGGCCGACGACGGAGTCGTGCTCTTCACCGAGTACAACGTCGCCTACGGCAACATGACGGTCATTGACCACGGCAAGGTCGGCGGGCTGCGCATGACCACGCTCTACGCCCACCAGGCAGCCGTCGGTGTGAAGCCCGGTGACCCGGTGGTCAAGGGCCAGGCGATCGGCGTCGTCGGGTCCACCGGCTACGCGACCGGGCCGCACCTGCACTTCGAGGTGCGCATCAACGGTGAGCCGCTCGACCCCGCGCCGTTCCTCGAGAAGGCCAAGCTGCCGACCTCCCTGCCCGGAGCAGCCGCCGGTCGCTGACCCGGTCCGCGCCCCGGCAGGCGCCTGCCATGACGTAACCAGGCGCTTATCACATCGATTGCCAGAGTGTACCCCCCCCCCCGC
>JBBRVW010000054.1:0-22189 GCA_038246545.1 Actinomycetes bacterium
ACTTCCGCGACCGGCTTCCCGGTCTCGATCACCATCTGCACGGCCTCAGCCTTGAACTGCGGACTGAACTTCCGGCGCTTCTCGGGCATGAACAGATCCTCTCAATCGAGAGAAACTGTCCAAGATCTTTAGTACACCCCAAGTGTGCGTGTCTCGGCTACCTGGACAGGCAGTTGAGAGTGGGAGTAGGCCGGAGCGCGACGGGACGGTCCGCAGGACTGACTTCCACGACCCGTCGGCTTGGTGCTCGTGAACGCCGGCTTCGTCTCGGGCATGGCGGTGTGGTGCAACGTGTGGTTGGTGTCGTCCGGTCGGCGGCGTTGCTCGCCATGTCGTCTCCCGCTGAGCAGGAGAAGTGCTCCGACTCCGGCGAAGGGCCAGCATCGTGAACGAGGCAGCATCTGCGATCCGGTGGTGGTGGGCCGGTGAGGAGACGACGCATCGTTCAGGAGGACCCGGCAAGCTTCTGCAACGCGACGGCCCCCGTCTGCCGAGACACCCCCATCAACAACAGCCGGCCGGACCCGCCGTCGGGCGGCATGCCCAACCAGCCCTGGAAGGTCCTGCCGTCGACGTTGAGTAACTCCTTGGTCCAGCTGATCGTCGTGCCGTCGCGCCCGGTCACCGGCCGCGACCTCACCGGCAGCAGCGCGCCGTCCTGGGTCCGGAGCCGCGAGTCTTCGAGTGCCCGCGTCGTCATCCAGAGGTAGGGCTGGTACGCCTGCTGCCCGCCGTCCAGAAGGCAGGTCGGCGCCAGGCTCTCGGACAGCACCACCGTGGGTGTGGTGGCGGTGCACGGGTCGAAGTCGGGGTCCCGCACGACCGCCCACCCGTCCGGCACCGTGAAGGTGACGTCGCCGACGGGAAGCACCTCGGACCGCTCCGTGACGTCGGTCCGGGGCTCCCCTTCGTCGAGGAGCTGTGCGGTCGCAACTGGCGTGCCCGCTACCCGGCTCGCGCCGCCCAGCTCGGAGACCGCTGCCTGACACCCCGCGTCGTCCGTCGTGACGTCGACCCGTATCCAGCTGCCCTGGGGCTGCTGCAGCCACAGGGTCCGGGCGCTGATCGGCTTCCCGCAAGGCGGCAGCGACGGCCGAGCCGGACGAAGCTCGTTCAACACCCGTCGAGCCTTGCTCCGGGTCCAGACCAGGCCGCCGGGAGCGGCGTCGACACTGCGCGGCTCGATCGTGAGTACGACCGAGAGGACGTCGTGCGGCAGCTGGTGGTGGCGGAATCGCTCGCCCCCGCGGACGCCGACCCCGGAGGCAGCCGTCAGAGCCTCGACCGGCACGCTCCAGACGTCCTCGCCCTGCAGCGGTGGCACGACGGGTTGCTCGGGCCCGGTCCCGTGCGGCGCGACGACCGCGAACCCGACGTCCTCGGTGCCTGCCACCACGTACGTCGCGAACGCGTAGGGCGCGTCACCCCCTTGCTCCACCCAGGCGGCCCGGTTGCCCACTCTCGTGGGTGACCCGCTGGTCCGCACCCGTTCGGCGAGCAGTCGGTCCACCTTCCCGGCGACGAGGACCGGGCCTGCGACAGTGGGCGCCTCCCCGGTCGGACAACGCAGATCGCCGATCGTGGCGCGCCGGTACACCGTGCGGGGCGTCAGCTTGCTGGCACAGGTCAGCGTGAGGCCGCTGTCGTCGTAGTGCCAGCCCGGCGGCAGGTCGACGGTGAGCCGGACCGGCCGGGGTGGACCCGGCGCCGGGCTGGAGTCGTCACCGCTGGACAGCGCGACGGCACCACCGGCGGCGAGCCCGCAGGCCACCAGCCCGCCGATCAGCTCGCGCAGGTGCCGCCGCAGCCGGGCGAACGGTGCCTGGTCCGCGCGGCGCAGGACGTCGTCGGTCGGTCGGGTGCTGGTGGGCGTCACCTGCGCCGCCTGGGTGAGGAGCATCTCGATGCGCTCGCGGTCGTTCATCGGACACCTCCCACTGTCTCGTCCAGCAAGCCGCTCGCGCGCAGCGCGGCGATGGCCCGGCTGGCCCGGCTCTTGACCGTCCCGGTCGAACAGCCGAGCTCGTGCGCGATCTCGATCTCGGTGAGGTGGGCCCAGAACCGCAGCACCAGTACCACCCGCTGCTGGTCTGGCAGGGTGGCGAGCGCGGCCCGCACAGCGTCCGCCGTGTCGGCGCGGGCGTATGCGTCGGAGCCGACCCGGTCGACCTCCTCCGGCAGCTGGTCGGTCGGGCGCTCGCCCCACCACTTGCGCCGTGACGCACGCCAGGCGGCGTGGGTCATGACCTTGCGGGTGTAGGCCTCGGGGCCGCCCTCGCCGAGGCCCACCCGGGCCCAGGCGCGCAGGGTTTTGATCAGCGACTCCTGGACGAGGTCCTCGCCTCGGCCGAGGTCACCGCAGAGCAGCGTGCCGAACCGGACGAGGGAGGGATAGCGCGATTCCACGAAGCCACGGAACCCGTGAGGCTCCTGCACCGTCCCTCCCCCCCGTTGACCTGGATCGCCGGTCGTGCGCTTGGCAGTGTGCCAGCGATCCGCACATCAGCTCAGTGCTTCCCGGAAGGCCCGCTTGTAGGTCGGCTGGACCGAGGGGTGCACCCGAGCCGGCGACCCGAATGAGAGCACGAACCGGCGTACCCGGTAGGCGAGGTCGTCAGCGTTCCCGACGTACTCCGCAGCAGCATCCCGGTCAGCGAAGACAATGACGTCGGCGTTGCTCGAGCCGACCATGTCCACGGCGCCCGGGATCTCGGCGGCCCGACCCCAGCGGACGCCGCCGGAGTCCTCCAGGTGCGCCTCCCGCATCAGGAGGCCCTTCGACGCCAGGTACGTGGCGGCCCGGACCGCGTCCGGCATGGCGGCTCGGTGCGTACGCCGGTAGTCGCGCAGCGCCGAGCCGTATGCCTTCTGCCCAGCAGGCCGCACCCGGGTCGGGCTGCCGAAGGACAGCACCATCCGGCCGTAGACCGACGCAGTGTCGTCTGCGCCGCCGACGTAGTCGTCGGCCTGCTTCGCGGTCCCGAACACCATCACCGAGGCGTCCTTTGTCGCCACCATCTGCTGGCACCCGAGCTCGGACACATGGGTGCACAGCCCGCCGCGGACGACGGCGTGGGGACCTTCGGCGCGAAGGTTCAGCAGGACGACGTCCTTGTGTCGTGCCATCCGCTCGGCAATCGTCATTGCGGACGGCACCGAGGTGGTGACGATGGCGCTCGAAGCCGAGCTCGAGGTTCGAGGACTCGCGACGGCGGCGTGCACCGGCACGGCCAGCGACGCCGTCGCTGCGACGGCGACGACGAGACGCGCGGCGTTGCCGAGGGTGGAGGTTGCGTGGGTGTTCATGGTGTCTCCTTGGTCACGGCGGCAGCCTGTCTGCCGACCTTGACCCCAGAAAGGCCCTGGCCCGGCCCGGGGTTCCACCCGATCCGAACTTTCTCTACGACGACCAAGCCAGCGGCCGCACCCAGGCGGGAGCATCGGGGCGTGACCTGACGCCGCCGGGAGAGCCGCGGCCTCGGTTGCGCTGCCGGGCCGGCTCAGCGCGTCGCCTTCGAAGGAGCTCCAGGACCCCTCTCCCCCCGTCCGGGGCGCGGACGTCGGAGGGGGTCGGGTCGATCGCGATGCAACCGGCGGCGGCAGCTGATGGTGAGGTCCCCACTGCGCGACGCGCGGACGGGTCGCTACCCCGGCGACGGAGCTTCAGGCACCGCGCCCGGGCGTCGACGAGGGGTGCGTCCGGTGCATGTGCACCACACCCGGGGGGTCCAATGCCCTCTCCAGGCGTCCCGGCGCGCAGACGATGCTCTGGCCACAAGCAGTTCGCCGTGCCACCGCGTCCGGACCGGGCCCCCAACCAGGAGTGACCATTGAAGCGCCCAGCAGTGCGCGAGGAGGCGGGCCTCGCGCGCAGTCCGGCGGGTCCCGTCGGGAGGGGCGGGGGCGATCTCCAGCCGGTGCGGCCTGTGCCGTACCAGCGTGATGGCGTGTCCGGGCTCACCCTGCTCGTCGTCATGGACGACCCCGCGACGGCCGAGCTCGCGGCGGCGCTGCTGACCGGCCTGGGCGACCGGTGCCGGTCGATACAGCACGTCGGGTCGCTGGCTGACGCGCGCGGCCCTGCTCGCGTCGAGCGTCGACGTCATCCTGCTGGACCTGGAGCTGCCCGACGGCCACGGGCTGAGCGCGCTCCACGTCCTGCGGGTAGCTGCCCCCGACGCGTCAATCGTCGTGCTGACCGGCCGTCTGGACGACTCGCTGGCAGTCGCCGCCCTCGCCGACGGGGCCGACGAGGTCATGCGCAGGCAGGACCTGTGCGAGCTGTCCGTGGCCGCCATGCTGGGTGCCGCATCGGTGCGACGGGCGGAGCGTTTGCCGCCCGCGCTGGGGACGGGCTCCCAGCGCTTCCTGAACGACTTCGACACCCCCGTCGCCGTGGTCGACGGGCACGGCGGCATCACCGCTGTTAACCGGGCTTGGTGGTTGGTTGGACGCGACGGCGACGCCACGCTGCCGCGGGTCGCACCCGGGGTGAACTACCTCGCCGTCTGCGACAGCTCGACCGGGCCGGGGTCCGAGGGCGCTGCCGAGGTGGCGCGCGGCCTGCGTGCGGTGCTGCGTGGCGACCTCGAGGAGTGCTCGGTCACCTACCAGTGCTCCACCCCGGACATCGAGCGCTGGTTCACTGCTCACATCACGCCGCTCGGCGAGGTCGGGGGAGGCGCGATCATCGCGCACCTCGAGGTGTCCCAGCTGCATCTCGTCGAGACGAGCCTGCGACGGGGGATCCGGCTGCTCCCCACCGTCCTCACGTCCGAGCCGGAGGTCTTCACGGTCCTGGGCCCGGACGGCAGTGCACACCACGTCGCGGCACGCACGGCAGAGCTGCTGGGCCTGCCCGACGAGACCTGGCAGGCCGGCTTCCTGGCCCGGGCCCACCCGGCCGACCGGGCGTCGGCCGAGGCCTTGCTCGCGACGGCCGCAGACTCCACCGGCACCGGCTCCGCTGTCGTCCGCCTCCTGGCGGCAGACGACCGGTGGCACGTGCTGGACGTGTCGGTCCTCGACCGGAGCAGCGATCCTCGCGTCGGCGGTCTCGTGCTCAGTGGCACCGACATCACCGAGCAGCGGCAGGCCGAGATCACCCGCCGGCTGCAGGGACGCCTGATCGACCGGCTGCCGACCGCGGTGATCGTCAACGACGAGGTCGGCGTCGTGCACTCCTGGAACCAGCGCGCCGTCGAGCTGTACGGCTACTCCGCCGGGGAGGCGGTCGGCCGGCTGGCGCAGGACCTTCTCCAGGTCAGCCTCGAGGATCTCGCCGCGGCGAACCGGCCGGAGGCGCGACACCCGGAACGGTTGCACGGCGAGCTCCTCGCCCGGCACCGGGAGGGCTACGAGATCCCGGTGCTCTGGACGTCGGAGGCTATCCAGGACCCCGCGATCGGGTTCAGCGGGCACGTCGTGGCAGCGCTGGACGTCACCGAACAGCACGCGCTGATGGAGGACTTCGTCGCGACCGCCGGGCGTGGCGACGACGACGTCACCCGGTCCCTGGCTGACCTGTTCCTCGACTACGGCAACGGCTACCTCGCGGCCGGGCCGCTGGCCTGGAGCCCCGGCGCGGTGATGCTGTTCCTCACCGACTTGGTGCCGCGCAAGGTGGCTCTGGACGCCGAGCAGCGCGCCGGGCTTCCCGAGGCGCTGCGCCGCTGGCTCCGGTTCGCCCTCGCGCGGCAGGGCGTGGCCATGGAGTGGATCGAGCCCGTGGTCGCCGAGGTCGACGTTTCCCTGCCCGAGTCGGAGGAGTCTTACGACGACGAGTCGTCGTGGGGACCGGCCAAGGCCGTGGCCGCAGAGCTCGCCAAGCGCGAGGTCGATCTCACCGACCGGGAGGCCGTCGACGACGCGATCCGTGCCCTTAACGCCGAACAGCTGGCGCGGCGGCTCATCCGGGAGTGATCTGCTCAGCGACACGCCGACGCGCAGATAACGATTTCAAGTTCCTCTGACCGGACCAGTCCGGACGGGACGGTACGGGGTCGTCCGCCGGCGTACGGGGCGCCACCAGGGCGCACGACTGTTGTGCAGTTTCCGTTATCGACGCCGAGCAGCGCCGGCGGCTGGGGGTCATCCTGACGGTCAGGCGCGGGCAGCCGCGCGTACCCGCAGTCCACCGTCGGGTCAGGAGGATCTTCCGATGCCTTTGCTCAGTGTCGATCAGGCGGCCGAACGTCTCGGGACGTCGCCGCGGTTCATCCGGCGCCTCGTCGCGGAACGCCGCATCGCCTTCACCAAGCTCGGCAAGCACGTACGCATCGACACCGCGGACCTCGACGCTTTCGTCGCCGCCGGACGTGTCGCGCCGGCGATGCCAACCGCCCTCCCGGAGAGCCGAGGCGCGTGACGACCCTTTGGGAAGGCGCGCTGCATGGAAGCTGCCGGCAAGTTCCATCGATCCCCTGTCGAAGCACGTCCGGGAGAAGATGATCGTGGGCCAAACGTGGGCTATAAGTCGGTCAACAGGGGCGCATAGCGGCCCACGAGGGCTACCTTCAGGATCTCGCCGAGGTGGCCAGTTGGGCCAGAACCCCTTATTCCATAGGGGTTTTTCGTGGAGCGGGTGACGAGAATCGAACTCGCACTGTCAGCTTGGGAAGCTGATGTTCTGCCATTGAACTACACCCGCGTGGTGGAACCCGGACATGCTAGCGCCTTGCAGGGATGGGTCGGGCTGACGCCTGGCGCGCCGCTAAGGTCACCCTGTGCTGCTCTCGGACAAGGACATCCGCGCTGCCATCGACGCCGGCCGGGTCGGGCTCGAGCCCTACGACCCCGCGATGGTGCAGCCGTCCAGCGTCGACGTCCGCATCGACCGCTACTTCCGGGTCTTCGAGAACCACCGCTACCCGCACATCGACCCCGCTGTCGAGCAGGCCGAGCTGACCCGGCTGGTAGAGCCGGACCGCGACGAGCCGTTCATCCTGCACCCGGGGGAGTTCGTCCTCGGCTCGACCTACGAGGTCGTCTCCCTCCCCGACGACGTGTCAGCTCGTCTAGAAGGAAAATCGAGTTTGGGGAGACTAGGTCTGCTCACGCACTCGACGGCGGGATTCATCGACGCCGGGTTCTCCGGTCACGTCACCCTTGAGCTGTCCAACGTGGCGACGTTGCCCATCAAGCTGTGGCCGGGGATGAAGATCGGCCAGCTGTGCTTCTTCCGGCTGTCCAGCCCCGCCGAGGCGCCGTACGGCTCGGGCGCGCAGGGGTCGAGGTACCAGGGGCAGCGCGGGCCGACGCCATCGAGGTCGTTCCAGAACTTCCACCGCACCCAGACCTGACGGCCCGGACACCGGTCTGCACCGGACCGGCGGTCAGTGCATGGCGCGCAGCAGCTGCGCCCGGGGTGACCCGGCGGTGTCGCCTGTCGGGCCTGGGTCGGCAACGCTGCCGGCGGCGAGACCGGCGCCCTCGGTCCGGTGGGTGGCGACCCAGAGCGGCAGCAGATCGGCCGCCATCGACATCGCGTAGTAGTACCCCTGGCCGAGCCGGCAGCCCAGCTCGGCGAGCACGGCTGCGGTCTCCGGCGTCTCGATGCCCCCGGCGACCACCTCGAGCTCGAGGTGCCGGGCCAGGTCGGTGACGGCGGCGACGATCGCCCGGTCACGTCCGTTCTCGTGCACCTGGCTGACGAACGACCGGTCGATCTTCAGCTGCTGGATCGGCAGCTCGGACAGGTGGGTCAGCGAGGAGTAGCCGGTCCCGAAGTCGTCGAGGGACAGGCGCACCCCGAGCTCGCGGAGGTCCGCGAGCAGGCCGAGTGCGCGGTCCGCGTCGCTGAGCACGATGCTCTCGGTGATCTCGAGGGTCAGTCGGTCGCTCGGCAGATCGTGCCGGGCCAGGGTCTCGGCGACTGCCGTCGGCAGCATCGTGTCCAGCAGCGACCGGGCCGACAGGTTGACCGAGATGCCGATGTCGAGGCCCTCCGCGCGCCACGCGGCGCAGGCCGCGACCGCCCGATCCAGCACCAGGCTGGTGAGCGGCACGATCAGACCGTTGCGCTCGGCGAGCGGCAGGAACAGACCCGGGCGCAGCGTGCCGCGCACCGGGTGGTGCCAGCGGACCAGCGCCTCGCAGGACGAGATCCGCCCGTCCGAGAGCTGCACCAGCGGCTCGACCTCGATGTCGACCTGGCCGCTCTCGATGGCGTCCCGGAGCTCGCCCATCAGCGACAGCAGCGAGGCGTCGTTGACGTCGATGTCGGGGCGGTACATCACGCAGCTGTCGGCGCCGCTCTTGGCGGCGTACATCGCGATGTCCGCCCGCTTGAGCAGATCGGACACAGTGCGGCCGTGCTCGGGTGCCACCGCGATGCCGACCGAGCCGGACAGGTGCAGGCGCTCCTCCCCGACGGTGAAGTGCGGCTCGAGGGTTCCGAGCGGTCGCTGGGCCACCGCCTCGTTGGGCTCGGTCACCGCGGCCGGCACGAGCACGGCGAACTCGTCGCCGCCGAGGCGTGCGACGGTGACGTCCTCCGGCAGCGCCTCGGCGAACCGCACCGCCACCTGGCGCAGCAGCTCGTCACCGATGTGGTGGCCGAGGGTGTCGTTCACTGCCTTGAAGCCGTTCAAGTCGATGATCATCATCGCGACGTGCCCGCGGCGGTGCCGGGCGTCCGCGAGTGCGGCGATCGCCTCGGTCGTGATCTGCGCGCCGGGAACACATCGGCGGCCGCGACGTGCGACGCGGCGCCCGGACGCGTGCCCCGGTGTGGCTCCGTGCCCAGGCTGCTGTCCGCCGCCTCCGCGTCTGCCCGGGGCCGGTAGTGGGGCTCGTGGGTCAGTCGGTGGTACCGATCAGTGGTCGGTGCCCGGCCCCGGGTCGGTCCCGTCGGCGTCGCCGGGCGGGTCCGCCTCGGCGACGGCCAGCCCACCGCTGCCGGTCTCCGCCGCCGACTCGTCGCCGACCGCCACGACCGTGATGTTGCGGCGCACCGACCGGAGCAGCAGCTGGCTGACGTCGAGGACCTCGACGTCCTCGCGGGCCGCGCCCTCCTGCTTCTTGGCGGTGACGGCATCGCCGAGCATCACCAGGCAGAACGGGCAGGCCGTGGACACCACGTCGGGGTCGAGGGCGAGCGCCTCGTCGACCCGCTCGACGTTGACCCGCTTGCCGATCTTCTCCTCCATCCACATGCGCGCCCCGCCGGCGCCGCAGCAGAAGCCGCGCTCCTTGCACCGGTGCATCTCCTCGGTGCGCAGGCCGGGCACCTGGGCGAGGATCTCGCGCGGCGGTGTGTAGACCTTGTTGTGCCGCCCCAGGTAGCAGGGGTCGTGGTAGGTCACCAGCTGGTCGATCGGGGTGACCGGCGTGAGCCGCCCCTCCTGGATGAGCCGGTCGAGCAGCTGGGTGTGGTGCACGACCTCGTAGTTGCCGCCGACCTGCGGGTACTCGCGCGCCAAGGAGTTGAAGCAGTGCGGGCAGGTGGCGACGATGACGGTCTTGTCGGCGCCGGCCTCGTTGAGGACCTCGACGTTCTGCTGGGCGAGCATCTGGAAGACGAACTCGTTGCCCAGCCGCCGGGCCGGGTCGCCGGAGCAGGACTCGTTGTCACCCAGCACCGCGAACTTCACGCCGGCGATGTGCAGCAGCTCCGCGAACGCCCGGGTGGTCTTCTTCGCGCGGTCCTCCAGGGCGCCGGCGCAGCCGACCCAGTAGAGGTAGTCGACCTGCGAGAGATCAGTGAGGTCTCCTTCTCCGAGCACCGGCACCTCGAAGTCGAGGCCCCGGGTCCACTCGAGGCGGGCCTTGGCCGACATCCCCCACGGGTTGCCCTTGTTCTCGAGGTTCTTCAGCATCGTCCCGGCCTCGCTCGGGAACGACGACTGGACCAGCACCTGGAACCGGCGCATGTCGACGATGTGGTCGACGTGCTCGATGTCGACCGGGCACTGCTCGACGCACGCGCCGCAGGTCGTGCAGGACCACAGCACGTCCGGGTCGATGACCCCGCCCTGCTCGAGGGTGCCGACCAGCGGCCGGTCCACCTGGGGCTGGCCGACCCCGGGCACCCGGCCGAAGCCGGACTCGGGGACGCCGTGGTGCCCGCCGCCCTCGTGGCCGTCGGCCTGCGCGGCCCGTGACGACTCGTCGCCGGCCTCGTCGACCCCGGTGACGGCCGTCCCGCCGGAGCCCAGCAGGGCCGGCCCCTTGGCGAACAGGTGGTCCCGCAGGTCCATGATCACAAGCTTCGGCGACAGCGGCTTGCCGGTGTTCCAGGCGGGGCACTGGTCCTGGCAGCGACCGCACTCGGTGCAGGTCGCCATGTCGAGCATGCCCTTCCAGGTGAAGTCCTCGATCTTCCCCCGGCCGAACACGGTGTCCTCGTCCAGCTCGTCGAGGTTCTCGAAGTCGATCGGCTTGCCGTCGACCATGATCGGGAGCAGCGGGCCGAGCGCCTTGGGCTCGCGCTTGGTGAGCACGTTGAGGGGGGCCAGGAAGATGTGCAGGTGCTTGGAGTAGACGACGAGCACGAGGAAACCGAGGACCACGCCGAGCTGCAGGAGGATCCCGACCGTCTCCAAGGCCTCGTTGGCGCTCTCGCCGAGCGGGTGCAGCACCTTCGACGCCGCCTTCGAGGCGAAGGCCCACCAGCCGTCCTCCTGGAACGGGAAGACGCCGGTGTTGATCTGGGCGCCGCGGTAGAGGAACAGCGTCCAGATGACGTTGAAGATCAGGAACAGCACGAGCCAGGCCGCGCCCGTGTGCGAGCCGTAGAACCGTGAGCGTCGCTCGCGCCGGGCCGGGGCCTGGCGGAACCGGATGACGGTGAAGGCCGCCAGCGACAGCAGCACGGCGACCGCGAAGAAGTCCTCGAGCAGGCCGAGCAGCGCCCAGTGACCGATGAACGGGATCGCGAAGTCCCGGTCGAACAGTGCGCCGTACGCCTCGAGGATGGTGGCCGCGAGCACCACGAAGGCCCAGAACGTGAAGAAGTGCGCCACCCCCGGCACGTTCCACTGCAGCAGCTTGCGCTGGCCGAAGACCTCGCGCAGCTGGCTCCGCAGGCGGGTGCCGATGTCGTCGAGCCGGCCCGGCGCGGGTTGCCCCGACCTGATCAGCCGGGACAGGTAGTGGACGCGTCGACCGGCGACCGCGATGGCGGCCACCGTCATGAGCAGCCCGAGGGCGAGGCGCACGGAACCTCCTGCTGGTGAGGAGCGTCAGCGTAGGGCGGCGCCATGCTACCGACGGGTAACTTCGGGGCGCGCACCGGGACCGGCGGCGGGTCGCGCGGCGACGACGCCCCGGTCGTGACCCTAGAAGAAGGTGTCCGACGCCCAGCGAACAAGGGGGACGAGGACCGGCGCCGCGAGCATCAGCAAGCCGAGGACGACGAGGGCGGCCAGCAGCCGTAGCGGCGCGGCCGGCTTGCCGCGCGAGTCACGCAGGGCGGGGAGCACCGCCCCAGCCTACGAGCACCTGCGGGCGGCGCGGGGTGTGCGGGCACCCGGCATGCTCATCGGGTGAACCGGCCGCTGCGGGACGACGACTGTCCCTGCGGCAGCGGCGGCTCGTTCGGTTCGTGCTGCGGCCCGGTGCTCGAGGGCACGGCCGCGCCGACCGCCCAGGCGCTGATGCGGTCCCGGTACACGGCGTACGCCGTCGGCGACCCCGCCCACCTGTTCCGCAGCTGGCACCCGCGAACCAGGCCCGACGACGTCGTCCTCGACGTCGACCTCCGGTGGGAGGGCCTCGAAGTGCTGTCGGTGGTCGGCGGAGGGGCCGGTGACGACACCGGCGAGGTGGAGTTCGTCGCGCGCGCCCGCGGACGCGACCGCGTGGTGGTAGTGCACGAGCGCAGCCGGTTCGCCGGCGGGCCGGGCGGTGGACCTACGTCGACGGCGACCAGGGGCCTCCGGCTGAGACACGTCAGAGCCGGGACGGCTCTAGGTGACCTCCTCCATGCCGGCAGGCAGGTGCCCGGTCGACTTCCGGTAATAGCCGGCGGCCTTGCGGGTCGCGAGCATCCGGGCCAGGCCCATCGCCGCGCCGCTCGCGACGGCGAACGCGATCGCCTCGCGCCACGCGGTCCCGGGGGCCGCCGGGTTGGCCGGCGGTTGGTGACCGGTGGTGCGCACCCAGCCCTTCGTGAGCGCCTTGCGGGCGGCGATCCCGGCGAGGATCGCGGAGAGGCCGCCGAGGAGGCGCCAGCCGAGGGAAGGTTTCGCTGCCACGGCGTCGCCCTTTCCCGGGTGGCACGGCCTCAACCGCCACCGCGACCGCCACGCTCAACCCACTCGGAACCCGTCCGACAGACAGTGGACGTGCGCATCCGACCCCGGGGTGGGGTCGCGGCCCGTACGCTTCCCGTGACGTTCCGTGCCGGTTCGTCACCTGTTCGCCGACCTGCCGTCCAGGCAGCCATCAGGGGGCCCCGCGTGCCGCACCGCAGCAGGCGCGCCGCCGCGCTCGCCGCCACGCTCCCGGTGCTGGCCGGCCTGCTCGCGACGCTGTCGACTGCGCCCGCGCCGGCCACCGCGGCCGCGGCACCCACGGCCCAGCGGGCCGCGGCAGCGGTCGCCCCGGAGCGGGTCGTGCGTGACACGAGGGGACGGGTCCGCCTGCTCGCTGCCGGTGGCCGCCGTGCCGCCGGGCTGGCGCCCGGCGCCTCCGCAGCGACCGCGTCGCGGGCTCACCTGACCCGGGTGGCGCCGCTCTTCGGCGTCGCGGCACGTGACCTGCGCGTCGCGGGCACCGGTCGGGCGGGCAGCCGTGACGTGGTCCGGTTCCAGCAGACCCGTGCGGGTCTGCCGGTCTTCGCGGGCGAGCTGGTGACCGTGCTCGACCGGCGTGGCGGCCTGCTGTCCGTCTCGGGAGAGACGGCTCAGGGCGCCAGCCTCACGACGTACGACGTCGCCGCCTCGGCGGCCGCCCGCACGGCCCGCCGGGCGGTCGCCGCCGCGCACGGGCTGGCCGCCCGCTCGCTGCGAGGCGACCGGCCGACCCGGTGGCTGCTCGACCGCTCCCTGGTCGAGTCGACCGGCGCCGGCGCCGGCCTGCGACCGGTCTGGCGGGTGCCGGTGCGGTCGAGCGCGCGGCTCGAGGTCGCCGACCTGGTCCTCGTCGACGCGGTCACCGGTCAGGTCGCGCTGCGCCTGTCGCAGGTCGCCGACCTCGACCGGGTCGTCTGCGACGACATGCGCACCCGCACCTACCGCTGCCGCCCCGGCGCCTACGACCGGGTGGAGGGCGGCGCCCCCACCGGTGTGGCCGACGCCGACCAGGCCTACGACCTCACCGGGGCGACCGCCGCCTGGTACGCCGCGACCCTCGGCGTCGACCTCACGGCACTGATCGGCGCCGACCTGGGCGACGGGCGCAAGCTGCGGTCCACGACCAACTACTGCCCGCCCGGCGAGTGCCCCCTGGAGAACGCGTTCTGGGCCGGCGACCAGATGGTCTACGGCGCGGGGTACACGTCCGCCGACGACGTCGTGGCGCACGAGCTGACCCACGGCGTCACCCAGCACACCGCCGGCCTCGTCTACTGGTTCCAGTCCGGTGCGATCAACGAGTCGATGTCGGACGTGCTCGGCGAGCTCGTCGACCAGGGCGACGGTGTCGGCAACGACGCGCCGGACGTGCGGTGGCGGCTCGGTGAGGACCTGCCCGCGGAGCACGGCGGCGTGACCCGCGACATGGCCGACCCGACGCGCTACGACCAGCCGGACAGCACCACCAGCATGCTCTACGACCTCGCACTCGACTACGACGACAACGGCGCTGTGCACACCAACAGCGGCGTGCCGAACAAGGCGGCGTACCTCATCACCGACGGGACCGTGGCCGAGCCCGGCGGCGCCTTCGCCGGCCGCTCGTTCGCCGGGATCGGGACCGCCCGGGCCGCCGCGCTCTACTGGGCCACCCTGCAGATGCTCACGCCCGGCTCGGACTTCCAGGACCTCGGCGTCGCGCTGGTCCAGTCGTGCGCCAACCTCGCCTTCACCCCGGCCGAGTGCGCCACCGTGTCCCAGGCCGTCGATGCCACCGGCCTGGCCCGCGGTGTCGGACCCAGCGAGCCGCGCAAGGTGGCGGTGCGCGGCGGTCCGAGCGAGGCACTGCTGTCGTGGGCGCCGCCGACGAGCCGCGGCTCGTCGCCGCTCACGTCGTACGCCATCGCCATCTCGCCCTCGCTGGCCGGCGACGACCTCGCCACGATCGACCCGGCGGCCGACGGCTGGGTCGTCACCGGCCTCGCCCAGGGCACCGACTACACGTTCCGGCTCTTCGCGGTGAACCCGGACGGCACGTCCCCGTCGGTCACCCGGACCCTCACCGGCACCGCCGTCTCGCTGCGTGCTCCGACGTCGGTGCTGTGGAGCACCCGGGCCACGGTGCGCGGGCGCCTGGTCGACGCCCTCGGCACCGGGCTGGGCGGTCGCCGGCTGGTCCTGGCTCGCCGCGACGCCGGCACCTCCGGATACGACGTGAAGGGCGCGGCCACCACCCGGGCCGACGGCACGTTCGGCTTCGGCTGGCGAGCCCGGGTCGGCGCGCGCTGGTTCGTGCTCTACCAGGGCAGGACGACCGAGATCGGCGTGCACGGCGCACGCCATGCCCTCGCCGTGCGGCAGCGGGTGACGCCGGGTCCGACCGGGTCACCGCGGGCCGGCCAGCTCCTCTCGCTGACCGGCACCGTGCGGCCGGTGCGCAACGGCAGCGTGCAGCTCCAGCGGCACGCCGCGGACGGCTGGACCACCGTCGCCCGTGGCCGGCTCGCCGACGGCCGCTGGTCGCTGTCCTGGCGGGTCGCCGTCGCGCGGCCAACCGACCTGCGGGTGCGGGTGGCCGCCCGCCCCCAGGTCGGCCTGGCCGGCGGCCTCAGCCGGGTCCTGCACCTCGACCCACGCTGACCCACTCCGGGCCCCCCAGCCTGCCCGCGCGGTCCTGTGATCCACAGCGGATCGACTGGAGATTCTCCAACGGTTCCGCTGTGGATCATGGAACGCCGCGCGGTGGGACGGGCGGGAACTCGGTTGCCGGGGCAAGAGTTGAGCAGACCACACTCAACTTTCTTGCATGATCCGGTCTCACCGGGCAAGATATGAGTCGGGTCGGCTCAATCCTGGGCCTTCCCCCACAGTCCCCCAGCGAAGGAACACACAGACCATGGCACGTGCGGTCGGCATCGACCTGGGGACGACCAACTCCGTCGTCTCCGTCCTGGAGGGTGGCGAGCCCACCGTCATCGCGAACGCCGAGGGCTCGCGGACCACCCCGTCCGTCGTCGCGTTCGCCAAGAACGGCGAGGTCCTGGTCGGCGAGGTCGCCAAGCGCCAGGCCGTCACCAACGTCGACCGGACCATCCGGTCGGTCAAGCGGCACATGGGCGAGAGCTGGTCCGTCGACATCGACGGCAAGAAGTACACCCCGCAGGAGATCTCCGCCCGGGTGCTCATGAAGCTCAAGCGCGACGCCGAGTCCTACCTCGGCGAGACCATCACCGACGCCGTCATCACGGTGCCGGCGTACTTCGAGGACGCCCAGCGCCAGGCCACCAAGGAGGCCGGCGAGATCGCGGGCCTCAACGTCCTGCGCATCGTCAACGAGCCGACGGCGGCCGCGCTGGCTTACGGCCTGGACAAGGGCGAGAAGGACCAGACGATCCTCGTCTTCGACCTCGGCGGCGGCACCTTCGACGTGTCCCTGCTCGAGATCGGCGAGGGAGTCGTCGAGGTCAAGGCGACCTCCGGTGACAACCACCTCGGCGGTGACGACTGGGACCAGCGGGTCGTCGACCACCTGGTGAAGGCGTTCCAGAACGGCCACGGCGTCGACCTGTCGAAGGACAAGATGGCGCTGCAGCGGCTCCGCGAGGCGGCCGAGAAGGCCAAGATCGAGCTGTCCTCCTCGCAGGAGACCACGATCAACCTGCCGTACATCACGGCCTCCGACGCGGGCCCGCTGCACCTGGACGAGAAGCTCACCCGCTCGCAGTTCCAGCAGCTGACGGCCGAGCTGCTCGACCGCACCAGGGCGCCGTTCCAGTCGGTGCTGCGCGACGGCGGGATGGCCGTCGCGGCGATCGACCACGTCGTGCTCGTCGGTGGCTCCACCCGGATGCCGGCCGTCGTCGACCTGGTCAAGGAGCTCACCGGCGGCAAGGAGCCCAACAAGGGCGTCAACCCCGACGAGGTCGTCGCCATCGGCGCCAGCCTTCAGGCCGGCGTCCTCAAGGGCGAGGTCAAGGACGTCCTGCTGCTCGACGTCACCCCGCTGTCCCTCGGCATCGAGACCAAGGGAGGCGTGATGACCAAGCTGATCGAGCGCAACACCACGATCCCGACCAAGCGCTCGGAGATCTTCACCACGGCTGACGACAACCAGCCCTCGGTGCAGATCCAGGTCTACCAGGGTGAGCGCGAGATGGCGTCGTACAACAAGAAGCTCGGGATGTTCGAGCTGACCGGCCTGCCGCCGGCACCGCGCGGCGTGCCGCAGATCGAGGTCGGCTTCGACATCGACGCCAACGGCATCGTGCACGTCAACGCCAAGGACCTCGGCACCGGTAAGGAGCAGTCGATGACCATCACCGGCGGCTCGGCGCTGCCCAAGGACGACATCGAGCGGATGATGAAGGACGCCGAGGCGCACGCCGAGGAGGACAAGCGCCGTCGCGAGGAGGCCGAGGTCCGCAACACCGGCGACCAGCTCGTCTACCAGACCGAGAAGTTCCTGGCCGACAACGCCGACAAGTTCGCCGAGGGCGACGCCGCGGCGACCAAGGCCGAGGTCGAGGAGGCCGTGGCCGAGCTGAAGAAGGCTCTGGAGGCCACCGACGAGGGCTCGATCCAGGGCATCAAGGACGCGACCGACACGGTGGCGACCATCAGCCAGAAGCTCGGTGCCGCGATGTACGCCGAGCAGCAGGCGACCGGGGCAGGCGCAGCCGGTGCTCCCGGCGGCGACGCGGGCAGCTCGTCCGACGGTGCCTCCGAGGACATCGTGGACGCCGAGATCGTCGACGAGGAGACGACCCCGGAGGGCGGGTCCCAGTGACCGATCGCCCCGGCGAGCACCGCGACGAGCGTGACCCGACGGAGGAGCAGGGTCCGGTGGTGCGCGACAAGCGCCGCATCGACCCGACCACGGGTGAGGTGCGGGAGCCGCCTGCCGGCCAGCCGGCCCCGGCCTCCTCGGGGGTACCCGACTCGCCCGCCGACGGGCTCGGCGCCGACGTCGTCGACGAGCTCACGAAGCAGGTCGCGGAGCGCACTGCCGACCTGCAGCGGCTGCAGGCCGAGTACGCCAACTACCGGCGACGGGTCGACCGCGACCGCGAGGTCATCCGGGAGACCGCGGTGGCCCACGTGCTCACCAACCTGCTCCCGGTGCTCGACGACATCGGCCGGGCCCGTGACCACGGCGAGCTCGGGGGCGGCTTCAAGTCCGTCGGCGAGGCGCTCGAGGCTGCCGTGGAGAAGCTCGGTCTCGAGCGTTTCGGCACGGCCGGCGACCCCTTCGACCCGACCGTCCACGAGGCGCTGACCCACACCACGTCGGCGGAGGTCACCGAGACCACCGCGGTCGAGGTGTTCCAGCCGGGCTACCGGATCGGCGACCGCATCGTCCGTCCCGCCCGCGTCGCGGTCGCCGACCCGGAGTAAGAGGTAGCGAGATCACGACGCACGAGAGGGGGACGCCGGCATGAGCGCCAGGGACTACCTGGAGAAGGACTACTACGCCGCGCTCGGCGTCCCCAAGGACGCGTCGGCCGCCGACATCAAGAAGGCCTACCGGAAGCTCGCGCGGGAGAACCACCCGGACAAGACGGTCGGTGACGCGCATCGTGAGGCGGCCGAGGACCGGTTCAAGGAGGTCTCGGAAGCCTACTCCGTGCTCTCCGACCCGGCGCGCCGCAAGGAGTACGACGAGGCGCGCACGCTGCTCGGACCCGGCGGCGCCGGGCGGTTCCGGCCGCCCGGCGGCGGTGGCCGCGGGGGCGGCGCGCAGTACGACTTCAGCGACCTGTTCGGCGGTGCGCCGGGCGGTGGCGGCCTCGGCGACGTCCTGGGCGGCCTGTTCGGCCAGCGCACCGGTGCCGGCCGGCCGCAGGCGCGGCGCGGAGCCGACATCGAGTCGACGGTCACGCTGCCCTTCGACGAGGCCGTGCAGGGCGTGACGGTGCCGCTGCGGATGAGCAGCGAGCAGCCCTGCCCGTCGTGCCACGGCACCGGCGGCCGGGGCGGCTCGATGCCGCACACCTGCCCCACCTGCCAGGGCAGCGGCCAGACCACCCGCAACGCCGGTGGGTTCGCGTTCGCCGAGCCGTGTCCCGAGTGCCATGGCCGGGGGCTGGTCGTCGACGACCCGTGCCCCGACTGCGGCGGCAGCGGCCGTGCCCTGGGCACCCGCAGCATCACCGTCCGCATCCCCGCCGGGGTCAAGGACGGCCAGCGCATCCGGCTCAAGGGCAAGGGCGTCCCGGGCGAGCGCGGCGGTCTCTCCGGCGACCTGTTCGTGACGGTGACGGTCACGCCGCACCGACTGTTCGGGCGCTCCGGCGACAACCTCACCCTGACCGTGCCGGTGACGTTCGCCGAGGCCGCCCTGGGCGGCGAGGTCAAGGTGCCCACGCTCGGCGGTGCGCCGGTGACGCTGCGGATCCCGCCGGGCACCTCGAACGGCCGCACCTTCCGGGTGAAGGGCAAGGGTGCCCGCCGCAAGGACGGCACGCACGGCGACCAGCTCGTGACCGTCGAGGTCGCGGTCCCCGGCAAGCTCTCGGCCAAGGCCCGCGAGGCCGTCGAGGCGTTCCGGGCCGCCACGGCCGACGACGACCCGCGCGCCGGCCTGCTCCCCGAGGGCGGTGCCTGATGCCGTTCATGGTCGGGCGCGACGGCGCGTGGGCAGCCGACGACGCCACCCCCGTCTTCGTCATCTCGGTGGCCGCCGAGCTCACCGGCCTGCACGCCCAGACCCTGCGCCAGTACGACCGGCTCGGCCTCGTCTCGCCGACCCGCACCGCCGGCGGCGGCCGGCGCTACTCGCGGCACGACATCGCGGTGCTGCGCGAGGTGGTCCGGCTCTCCGGCCTCGGGATCGGCCTCGAGGGTGTCCGCCAGCTTCTCGAGCTGGAGAACCAGGTCACCGCCCTGCGGTCGCGGATCCACGAGCTGGAGGCCGAGCTCGACTCCTTCCGCCGCGCCGGCACCGAGGTGCGCAGCACCTCGCTCGTCGTCTGGCGACCCACCCCCCGCTGACCCCGACCGCCCCGAGCACGTCACCACCGAGCACGTCACCACCGAGAAGGGCACATGGACGCCACCCAGCTGACGACCAAGAGCCAGGAGGCTTTCGCCGCCGCCTCCCGTCGTGCGCTGCGCGACGGCAACCCCGCCGTCGAGCCCGAGCACCTGCTCTGGGCCCTGGTCCAGGACGACAACGGCATCGCCGGCCAGGTCCTCAGCGCCGTCGGCGCCGACCGCACCGCGGTCCGCGCCGGCGCCGAGAAAGCCGTGACCGAGCTGCCGCGCGCCACCGGGTCGTCGGTCTCGACCCCGAGCCCGTCACCGGCGCTGCAGCGCGTCGTCGCGACCGCCATCGACCTCGCGTCCTCGCGCGGTGACAGCCACGTCTCCACCGAGATGCTGCTCCTCGGGCTCGCCGGGAGCGGGGCACGCGCCGCCGAGGTGCTGCGCGACAACGGTGCCGCCCAGGCCGTGCTCACCGACGCGGTCGACCGGATCCGTGGCGGCTCCAAGGTCACCTCGGCCGACCCGGAGCGGACCTTCCAGGCCCTCGAGCAGTACGGCGTCGACCTCACCGCCCAGGCCCGCAAGGGCGAGCTCGACCCGGTGATCGGCCGCGACGCCGAGATCCGCCGGGTCGTGCAGGTGCTGTCCCGGCGTACCAAGAACAACCCGGTGCTCATCGGCGAGCCGGGCGTCGGCAAGACCGCTGTCGTCGAGGGGCTGGCGCAGCGCATCGTCGCCGGCGACGTCCCCGACTCGCTGCGGGGCAAGACGCTGGTCGCGCTCGACCTCGGTGCGATGGTCGCCGGCGCCAAGTACCGCGGCGAGTTCGAGGAGCGGCTGCGCGCCGTGCTCGACGAGATCAAGGGCAGCGACGGCCAGGTCGTCACGTTCATCGACGAGATGCACACCGTGGTCGGGGCCGGTGCCACCGGCGAGGGTGCGATGGACGCGTCGAACATGCTCAAGCCGATGCTGGCTCGTGGCGAGCTGCGGATGGTCGGTGCGACGACCCTTGACGAGTTCCGCGAGCACGTCGAGAAGGACCCGGCGCTCGAGCGCCGGTTCCAGCCGGTGCTCGTGGGCGAGCCGTCGGTCGAGGACACCATCGCGATACTGCGGGGGCTCAAGGACCGCTACCAGGCTCACCACAAGGTCGACATCACCGACGCGGCCCTCGTCGCGGCGGCCACGCTGTCCGACCGCTACATCACGTCGCGGTTCCTGCCCGACAAGGCGATCGACCTCGTCGACGAGGCGGCGTCCCGGCTCCGGATGGAGATCGACTCCCGCCCGGTCGAGATCGACGTGCTGCACCGCCAGGTCGACCGGCTGCACATGGAGGAGATGGCGCTCGGGAACGAGACGGACCCCGCATCGCGCGAGCGGTTGGCGCGGCTGCGCGCGGACCTTGCCGACAGGCAGGAGGAGCTCAACGCGCTCAACGCCCGGTGGGAGCAGGAGAAGGCCGGCCTCGACCGGGTCGGCGAGCTGATGGCCCGGCTCGACGACCTGCGGGGCCAGGCCGACCGCGCCCAGCGCGACGGCGATCTCGCCACGGCGTCGCGGCTGCTCTACGCCGAGATCCCGCAGCTGGAGGAGGAGCTCGTCGACGCCCGGGCGGCCGCCGAGACCCGCGACGCGATGGTCAAGGAGGAGGTGGGTCCCGACGACGTCGCCGAGGTGGTCGCGGCGTGGACCGGCATCCCGGCCGGCCGGCTGCTCGAGGGCGAGACCGCGAAGCTGTTGCGGATGGAGGACGAGCTCGGCCGCCGGCTGATCGGCCAGACCGAGGCGGTCCGCGCCGTGTCCGATGCCGTCCGACGGGCCCGCGCCGGCATCTCCGACCCCGACCGCCCCACCGGCTCGTTCCTGTTCCTCGGCCCCACCGGCGTGGGCAAGACCGAGCTGGCGAAGGCGCTGGCGGACTTCCTCTTCGACGACGAGCGGGCCATGGTCCGCCTCGACATGAGCGAATACGGCCAACAACACAGCCAAGCACGCCTGATAGGCGCCCCGCCCGGCTACGTCGGCTACGAGGAGGGCGGCCAGCTCACCGAGGCGGTCCGGCGCCGCCCGTACACCGTGGTGCTGCTCGACGAGGTCGAGAAGGCGCACCCCGAGGTCTTCGACGTGCTGCTCCAGGTGCTCGACGACGGCCGGCTCACCGACGGCCAGGGCCGCACGGTCGACTTCCGCAACACGATCATCGTGCTGACCTCCAACCTCGGGTCGACCTACATCACCGACCCGACGATGACGCCGGAGTCGCGACGCGATGCGGTGCTGTCCGCGGTGCGCACGGCGTTCAAGCCGGAGTTCCTCAACCGGCTGGACGAGGTGGTGGTCTTCGACGCGCTGGGCGAGGCGGAGCTGGCCCGGATCGTCGACCTGCAGGTCGAGGCACTGCGGCGCCGGCTGGCCGACCGCCGGCTCGACCTCGAGGTCACCGCGGCGGCACGTGACTGGCTGGCTCGCACCGGGTTCGACCCGGTCTACGGCGCCCGGCCGCTGCGCCGGCTGGTGCATTCCGCGGTCGGCGACCCGCTGGCCCGGGCGCTGCTGGCCGGCGAGATCCGCGACGGCGACACGGTCCGGGTCCACCTCACGGCTGACGGCGAGCTGACCGTGTCGAGGGTGCCCACCGACTGACGCCTGGTCAGCGGACCTTGCCCGCCGTCGAGGCTGCGCTCAGAGCGGCCAGGAGGGAGGCAGGCGTCGCCGCCCGCCGTCGACCCGCACCCGCGTCGTCGGTGGAGCGGTGCGGTCATGGAGGAGCGACCGTCTTCTCGGCACTCCCGGGCGCCCGTCACGCCATGACTCCTCCCTGAGCGCACCGTCAGCGGCTCCACGCGGGGGGGGGGGGGGGGGGGGCCGCCGGACCCCCGGGGTGGCCGGTGGGCGGGGGGAAACGGCGCGCCCGACGGCCCCGGGTGTAATTTTTACAGAGGGAACAACCCCAACAGGGGGGC
>JBBRVW010000055.1:0-21896 GCA_038246545.1 Actinomycetes bacterium
CCGTTGGTCCGCTGCGCGTCAATACCGGCCTCACCGTCCTCGTCCCCCCCCCCCGAGGACGGCTGACTGTCCCGCGCCGGAGCGGGTCAACGCGCAGTTCCGAGAGTCAGTCGGGCAACACGTCGGTCTCGATGATGCTGCCTATGGTCAGGCGACCGTGAGGGTGCCCTTCATGTTGCCGTGGAAGGTGCAGACGAACGGGAAGTCGCCGGCCTTCGCGGGCGCGGTGAACGTCGCGGTCTTGCCGGCTTGGATCGTGACGTCGAAGCCGCCGTCGCCGGACGCGGTGACGGTGTGCGCGGTGGTGTCGTTGTTCTTGACAGTGACCTCGGCGCCGGCGGGAACGGTTGCCGGGGCGTCGAACATGAAGTCGGTGATGGTGATCGTCGCGCCGGCTGGGGCCGGGGCATCGGACGAGGGCGCGGCGGACGACGACGCGGTGACGGACGGGCTGGCGGAGGAGATGGCCGCGCTGCCGGACGAACCGCCGCAGGCAGCCGTGACGGCCACAGCGACTCCGCAGACGGCGAGCGCCAGACCGCGTCGCAGCACGGTGGGTGTGGACATCGGCGTCGTGCTGGACAGCATGAGAGCTCCAGGGGGCTGGGGGCGTGCAGGAGGGCAGGAGGTCGACCCGGGTGACGTTCAGCCGTGCGGTCGGCCAGCTGTGCGGCCGGCGCACACACTGTTCGGAGCGAGCCGGCCGCCGGCCTGGCAGGCCTCACCTCCAGTCCTGCCGCACGTCGCACGCCCGCGACAACGGTATCGCGGACTAAACCACTGCTCGCCGTGACCAACCCCACACCGGACCCGACCGAGCCCCACCACCGCGTCGCTCCGAACACCTCGTGAAGGAACGCGAACACCGACCTGAACGGTCCCGCCGGTCCATCGGATCTCGGCCGGGACGACGAGAGGAATCCCATGAACCGCATTCAGCGTGTAGCACTGGCTGCCCCCGCACTCGGCCTGGCATCGCTCATGGCGATCGCCGGCCCTGCTGGCGCAGCCACCAGCTCGACCCAGGCCACCCTCAAGCCGATCAACGACGCCAACGCCAGCGGCAGGGCCATGGTGGATGTCTCGGGCACCACCCTGACCGTCAACCTGGCAGCGCGTGGCCTGGTCCCCGACCAGCCGCACGCCGCGCACATCCACTTCGCTGCTGAGGCGCGCCACGAGTGCCCGACCGCCAGCGAGGACGCAGACGGCAACGGCCACATCAACACCACCGAGGGTGGCGCTGCCTACGGCGCCGTCGTCGTGTCCCTCACCAAGACCGGTGACACGTCGGCGAAGTCGGTCCTCGCGGTCGACCGTTTCGACACCGCGCCGGCCGGCAAGATCAGCTACGAGCGTGGCTCGATCAAGGTCAGCAGCGAGGTCGGCAAGGCCGTCAAGGACGGCGAGGCCGTGGTCGTCGTGCACGGGGTCGACTACAACAAGGACGGCAAGTACTCCGGCTCGGAGAAGTCTGACCTCGACCCGTCGCTGCCCACCGAGGCGACTGACCCCGCGCTCTGCGGCGTCCTGAACGTCTCGCAGATGTCGTCGATGCCCAACGGTGGCGTCGAGACCGGCAGCGGTTCGACCAGTTCCACCGAGGACGCGGGCCTGCTCGGACTCGGGGGCATCGCCGTCCTGGGCGGCCTCGGCATCGTCGCCGCTCGTCGTCGCCACCTCGTCGGCAACCGCTGATGACCGACGCCGGGATCGGCGGGGACGCACCTCCCTCCGCCCGGCGTCGCCGCGACATCGTCCGGTCCGTCGCTGCGGCGCTGCTCCTCCTCGGAGGCGGCGCCGCAGTGGCGGTCGGGCTGCACGCCCAACAGGACGACCCCCCCGCCGCCAAGGAAGCCGGCTCGCTGAGCTCTCGCCCGTCCGCCGGGGTTCCGTCGTCGGCCGGCTCCGGTACCGGCCCCGGTGCCGACGCTGCCGAGCCGCCGTCGCCAGCCCTGCGCCCGACGCGCATCCGGATCCCGTCCATCGGCGTGACCAGTGCGCTGACCCGGGTCGGCCAGCACAAGGACGGCACCCTCGAGGTGCCGCAGCCTGGCCCCGACTACGACAAGGCGGCCTGGTTCACCGGGTCACCGCAGCCCGGCCAGCGCGGCCCGGCCGTGATCGAGGGCCACGTGGACGGCACGGTCAACGGGCCGTCGGTCTTCTACCGCCTCGGCGACGTCAAGCCCGGCACGAAGGTCCACGTCACCCGCACAGACGGCAGCAACATCACATTCCTGGTGTACGCCGTGCGGCTGTTCGCCAAGGACCACTTCCCCACCTTCAAGGTCTACGGCAACACATCGGGCGCCGAGCTGCGGCTGATCACCTGCGGCGGCCAGTTCGACTCCAGCCGCCGGGCCGGCGGCTACCTGAGCAACGTGGTGGTCTTCGCCCGGCAGGCCTGACTGCGTCAGGCGGACCCGGCCACCGGAAGACCCCGGGCTCGTCGGACACCGGTCGTCAACGTCGAGGGCGCGGAGAGTCCGCAAGAATCTTTACACCGCGTGCATCGACGACTACTCGGACTCACCGAACCGCTGCTCACTGACCCTGGCGAGTCGACGAGCCGGCTCCCTCTCCGCGCTCCACACCAAGCCCTACCGCAGTTGCGCGGCCGGTCAGCGAACCCACTGTACGAGATCTCGGTCGTCGCTCCACGTCCAGCCGGCGCGGTGCTCAATCAATGCCCCTTCGCCGTAGCCGCAGGCGTGAGCACGGGCGCCGGGCAAGTACACCCTCGGCCGAGTAGGTGTAGAGCGTCGTCTTGGTGCTCGCGTGCCGGAGCCTGGCCCGCACGACCTTGACGTCGGCGTCTGACAAGTCGAGCGCCGTTGCTCGGCGCTTCTTGATGCAGCACCAAGAACCATCGCGGACGCTCGCACTCGCGAGCCCGGCTTCCCCCACACTTGAAGCAGGCTAAGTGAGCCCGCGAGTCTGCTGCGGCCCGCAGAGAGGTGGGCCGCTACCTCTTCCGACGGTGACGGGTCGGCCGTGGCTCGGGACCACCCGGCCGCTGGCACCCCAGCCGGTCGACGCGCTGCTGCGCCGGGGCCAACGCCACCAGGTTGCTCTTGGTCGTGTACGCCCCGGCGGCTTCCCGCGCAGCTGTCATCGCCTCGTCCTGCCGGCCAGAGCAGCGAGTACGTCTGCAAGGACTTCGAGCCTCTCACCGCGCAGATTCAACCAGTCAGAGTGCGTGACCAGTTCAACAGCGCGGCGTGCCTCATTCTCGGCTTGCGCGAGGTCGCCGCGCCTTCGCAGGACGGATGCGAGGACAGAGCGGGACTGGACTTGGACTGCGAGGTCGTCCGAATTGGCGATCTGCTGGCTCTCCCTGCTCAGGCGCTCCGCCTCGTCAAGATCGCCCAGGGCGAGGAGCGCCTGCGCGAGGACGACCAGGCCGCTGCTGCGGACCGTGTGTTCTCCGGCCGCCTCGAGGAAGTCGCACCAGTACCGCAGTAGCGGCTCGGCCGCGGCATACTCGCCCTCCAGCATCTCAACGTAGCCGGTGAAGAAGAAAGCATCGTTGGCTAGGTAGAGGGGAAGGTCCGAGGTCGGTGAGGATCCGCCGGGATCCGGCTAGTTCCTTCCGTGCCTCGTCGAAGCGGTTCTGCATGGCCAGATGAACCCCGACGGATGTCTGCGCAGACGCCTGCAACAGCAGGTTGTCCGGGTCCCGGCCAACGAGATCACGGCAGAGTTCGATCGCTGCCTTTGCCGGCATCGGCCCAGGCACGAGCGCGACCATCAGCTGCTGCAGCGCCAGAATCTCCTGGCCCTGGTCACCGCAGGCAACGGCGACGCCCGCTGCCTCTTGGTAAGCCGCAACCCCTGCCTGGCACCTGCCAAGGTTGTACAGGGAGTCACCCGACAGGCGCCAGGCCCGGCTCAGCGCGCGGCCGGCGCCGAGCGGTTCGAGGGCCGCGACTGCCTTCTCCGCGACGTCGACCTGGCGCTGAAGCGGGTACCGTCCCAGCAGACCGTCCAGCCACACCTGCTCGAGAGTGGCTCGCCAGCCGTTGACCACGTCCGATGTTGCAGCGGCGCAGCTGGCAGCTGACTCGAGGGCCACGGCTGCTTCGCGCAACCTGCCACTACCCACCAGGCAGAAGGCCAGATCCACCAGAACGCCCGGTCGTTCCGCCGCGCGCTCGGGAAGTAGTGACGCGAGCCGTTCGAGCAGCCGGGCGGCCGCCGCCTGATCGCTGCGGGCCAAAGCCCGCTCGGCGGCAGGCTGCAGGTGTGCAGCAGCGCGACCAGCCAGCCTGAGCTGGCTGTCGTTCACCGGCCCGAGCTCACCCAGGTATCCACATGCCTGCTCAAGATGATGGGCGACGATCTCCTGGTACTCCGGGAGCCGTTCTTGCACGACCGACTCCAGCCAGTCGGCGAAGCGTTCGTGCAGGTTCGCGCGCGCCCTCTTCGCGGTCGCATGGTAGGCAGCGTCGCGCATGAGCAGGTGGTGGAAGCGAAATGCCGACTCACTCGGCAGCAACGGGGTGGTCGGCTCGACGAATCTCCGCGCCGCAGCCAGCTCCGCGGCCTCAGAGGCGGTCTCGGGCGCGGACAGCATCGCCTCGGTGGCCCGAGCGTGAAAGACCTCTCCCTCAACGGAGCCTGCCTCGAGCCAGGCGCGGGCGGACTGCTCGAGCGCGTCGAGGCGGGCAGCGAGCACAGCGCCCAGGCTCGGCGGCAGGGCCACCTCTTGCCCTGCCACGGCATGGTCACCCTCGGGGCCTTGGGCGGAAACCTCCTCTTGAAGGAAGGCCACCAGCTCCTCGACAAAGAGCGGATTTCCTTGTCCGGCAAGGACGACCCGCCGGGCCGACGACTGGTCGAGCCCGTTCTCTCCGACGAGCTGCACGACGAGGGCTTGCGACTCGCCATCGGCCAGGGGCCGGACGACGAGCGGCGCTGGCCAGCCGAGGTGCTCGTCCGTGAGCTCCGGCCGCGCAAGACACAGGACGAAGACCTGGCTCGTCACTACCAGCCGCGGAAACGCCGCAATCAGGTCGAGAAGGGCGGGCTCGGCCCATTGGATGTCGTCGAAGACCAGAACGACGGGCACTTCCCTGGCGAGGACCTCAACAAAACGGCGGGTGGCGTGGGCGATCTCCTCGACAGACGCGACCCCTGGACGAAGGCCGATGGCCTGGGCGACGCGCGACGCGATGAACCTCGCGTCAGGGGGTTCCGAAAGCAACGAGCGCAGCTTGTCCCACGCAGTGCCCGGGGTGTCCGACTCGAGGATGCCGGCGGCCTGCCGGACGATCTCGCCCAACGACCAGTAGGTGATGCCCCGCCGTAGGACAGGCAGGCGCCACGCACCGCCTTGCAGTGGTCGGTGAGCTCGGCGAGAAACTCCTCGACCAGACGAGACTTGCCGACGCCGGGATCTCCGGTGATCGTGACAAGTTGGCACGAGTGCGACCTCGTCACCTCGTTGAACTTTTCGTGGAGGAAGTGCATTTCCTGGGTGCAGCCCACCAAAGGACCCCGGTGCTCCCGCTTCGTCGGCACGTCGTTCACGGCGGTGAGGAGAAAAGTCGGCAGCGGCGCCGACTTCCCTTTGAGAGTCAAGTTGCCCATGAACCTGGTTGTCACGAACGTGGACACCAGATGGTGGGTTAGGGCGCCCAGCAAGATCTCGCCAGCCGGGGCCGCCTGCTCTAGGCGAGCAGCCACGTTGACGGCGTCACCGGTGACGATCGTCTGGCGGCTGGTGGCATCGCCGGCGACCACCTCGCCGGTGTTCACCCCGATGCGCACGTCGAGACCCACTCCGAACCGTTGGACCAGTGGGCCACGAAGTGCACGCATCCGGGCCCGCATGTCCCACGCGGCTCGCACTGCGCGCAGGGCGTCGTCCTCGTGGGCTTGGGGGACGCCAAAGACAGCCACCACAGCGTCGCCGATGAATTTCTCGACGGTCCCGCCGTGCCTCTCGATCGCGACTTGCATCTCGTGAAAATAGGTGGACATGGCCTCGCGCACCGACTCGGCATCTACTCGCTGACCCAGAGCAGTAGACCCGCTGACGTCGCGGAAGACGAGGGTGGCCCACTTGCGATGTTCGACCATCGGGGTGGATGCGAACTCGCGCGCACAGGCCATGCAGAAGCGGGCTTGCGGCGGATTGTCGCTGCCGCATCCCTGGCAGGTAGGCATCGGCACCCCCGCTCGCGCTGACGATCTTCGACGGCCGAGGGCCAGTATCTCGCGCTCTGGCTGGCTGCAGCCAGGACCTTTGCGTGAACCGCCCTGGGTTGCTTGGAGGCTCCTGACCTTGGAAACGAGGATGGGGCCATGGGAATCGAAGGCACGTCTGGGAGGCCGACTGCGCGTCGGTACTCCCCGGAGGACAAGGCACGAGCCGTCCGGCTGGTCCGGCAGCTCCGCAAAGAGCTCGGGACCAGCCACGGGACGATCCAGCGGGTCGCGGACCAGATCGGCTGCGGTGTGGAGTCGCTGCGGACCTGGGTCAAGCAGGCCGACATCGACGAGGGCGTCGAGCCGGGTCTGACCTCGACAGAGGCGAAGCGGATCAAGGAGCTCGAGCAGGAGAACCGTGAGCTGAGACGAGCCAACGACCTGCTGAAGTGGGCCTCGGCTTTCTTCGCGGCGGAGCTCGACCGCCCATCGAGGTGATCGTCGCGTTCGTCGACGAGCACCGCGACCAGTTCGGAGTCGAGTTCATCTGCCAGCAGTTGCAGGTGGCTCCGAGCAACTACTACGCCACGAAGCAGCGGCAGGCCGCACCCTCGGCCCGTGCCGTCCGGGACGTGGTGATGATGCAGGTCCTGCTCACGTTGTGGATCGCGAACCGGAAGGTCTATGGCGCCCACAAGCTGTGGAAGGCGGCCCAGCGCGCCGGCCACGACATCGGCCGTGACCAGGTCGCCCGACTGATGCGGGAGCTCGGCATCGAGGGGGTGTCCCGGCTGCGCAAGAAGGTCTTCACCACCAGGCAGGACCCCGACGCGACGCGGGCGCCGGACCTGGTGAACCGGCACTTCAAGGCCACCCGGCCAGACGCGCTGTGGGTGACCGACCTGACCTATGTCCCGACCCGCTCTGGGATGGCGTACGTGTGCTTCATCGTCGACGCGTTCAGCCGGCGCATCGTGGGGTGGCGGGTCGCGGCGAACATGAAGACCGAGATGGTCCTGGACGCCTTGGAGATGGCCCGCGCCTCCCGCAGCGGCCACCGCCTCGTTGGGGTGGTCACACATTCCGATGCCGGGTCGCAAGGCGGATTCAACCGGTCGTCAAGGTCAGGAGTGTCCACCGAAGCGGGTCAACTCCAACCCTCCACGAGCTGCGGCACTGAAACGCGGTCACTGCTGATCCCGCACGGTGAGCGTCAAGGTGGTGCCGAGGCGCTTCGTACACGCCACGGCGGCCGAGACCCTCGATACCTACCCGCACCGCTCCGTTCTCGGAGTTTCTGCGCACTCACTGCGGACTGGTGAACCCTTCTGAACCTTTTTCCGCAGGTCAGGCACAGGCGGCGGACGAGTCGGCCTGTAAGCCGGGTTCTGTCACGCACCGAGGTGCGTGGACGGCCATCCATCTTGCGCTGCCGTTGCCGTCAGCGTCGTGCGGTCTACCCGGGAGCTCGGGCGGGCCGCCCTCGAACGCTCCCTGTCTGACCTTGCTCCGGGTGGGGTTTGCCGAGCCGCCCGGGTCACCCCGGGCGCTGGTGGTCTCTTACACCGCCGTTTCACCCTTACCGGCAGCTGCCCGGAGGCGGCTGCCGGCGGTCTTCTCTCTGTGGCACTGTCCCGCGGGTCACCCCGGGTGGGTGTTACCCACCACCCTGCCCTGTGGAGCCCGGACTTTCCTCGGCGAGGTCGAGACCTCGCCGCGACCGTCCGGCCGGCTCGTCCGCCGTGCCGACAGCGTAGCGGCCCGGTCGCCCGTCAGACGACGGCGAAGCGGACCGAGCGGGACGCAACGTCGGCCTGGACGAGCTTCACCCGGACCAGCTCCCCCAGCGGCAGCTGCCCGTCGCAGGACGCGCGGACGGCAGGGTCGGCGAGCTGCACGGTGCCGCCGCCCTTCTCGTCGGCCTCCACCGCCACCGCGTCGAACTCCTCGCCCTCGCGGCCGTGCAGCACAGCCGCCTCCATCAGCGCCACGCACTCGCGCTCGAGCTCGTGCGCCCGGCGGTCGCCGTCGGCCATCTCGTCCGGGAGCTTCGGCAGCGCCGCCCGGGTCCAGTCGGGCACGTCGGTCCCGGCGCAGAGCGAGACACACACCTCCCCGACGAAGCGGTCCACCAGCCGTCGGATGGGTGCCGTCGCGTGGGCGTACTCGGCGGCCACCGCAGCGTGGGTGGCGTGCTTCGGGACCCCGCCGTCGAACGCCGTGTAGCCGGCACCGCGCAGCAGCGACGTGGCCTCCTCGAGCAGCGCCGCATGACGAGGGTTCGACGGGTCGAGACCGTGCACGACCTCGGCGTAGGACGTGCCGGCCGGCCAGTCGACGCCCAGCGCACGGGCCGCTCGGCGCAGCCGCTGAAGCGCCCCGTCGGGCGCCTTGGGCAGCGTGCGGAGGATGCCGACCTCGCCGTGCAGCATGAGGTCGGCGGCAGCCATGCCGGTCATCAACGAGATCTGCTCGTTCCACGACTCGACCGGCCGGGTGGTGCGGTACTCGAGCCGGAACGTGCTGCCGTTCTCGACGATCTCCTGCTCGGGGATCGGCAGGCTGACGCCTCCCCGCTCGACCTCGAGCTGCATCCGCAGCTTGCCGACCTCGGCGAGCAGCAGCAGCCGCTGGTCGTCGGTGCCGCCGTCGACGAGGTCCTGCACCTGCGCGTAGTCGAAGCGGTCCCGCGACCGGACCATCGCGCGCCGTACGTCGACCGCCGTCTGCTCTCCGTCGGCGTCGAGGTCGAGGGTCCAGAGCACGGCCGGGCGCACCTGGTCGGGCAGCAGGGAGGCCGCGCCCTCGGACAGGACGGGCGGGTGCAGCGGCGTGCGCTGGTCCGGGCTGTAGAGCGTCTCGACCCGTCGGTGGGTCTCGGCATCGAGTGCGCCGCCCGGCCGGACGAAGGCCGCGACGTCGGCGATGGCGTAGCGGACCCGGAAGCCGTCGCCGCGCCGCTCCAGGTGCATCGCCTGATCGAGGTCGGTCGAGCCGGGCGGGTCGATCGTGAGGAAGCGCAGGTCGGTGAGGTCCTCGGACGGCAGGTCGGCGTCGCCGGCGGCTGCCTCGGCCTCCGCCCGCACGTCGGCGGGGAAGGACTCCGGCAGGTGAAGCTCGGTGCGGATCCGGGCGAAGCCGGCGCGCAGCTCTCGACCCGCGGGTCGGTCCTGGAGCCGGACGGTGAGGTGTCTGCGCGGCATCCCGGCAGAGTACCCAAGCACGCCTGGCCGGCGCCCGGGAGCCGGGGCTCGCCCGACTGAGCAAGGGTGCCTTGCAGTCGCCGCCGGAACCGGGAGGATGCACGTGTGGACCGGGGCGAGGAGCGCGACGAGCGACGCGTCGTGACCGTGCTGTTCGCCGACCTGGTCGGCTCGACCATGCTGGGCGAACGGCTGGACCCGGAGGACCTCAAGGTCGTCGTCGGCGATGCCGTCGCCCGCATCGTGGGAGCCGTCGAGGCGTTCGGCGGGACGGTCAAGGACCTCGCCGGCGACGGGGTGCTGGCACTGTTCGGGGCACCGACGTCGCACGAGGACGACCCCGAGCGCGCGCTCCGCACCGCCCTGCGGATCACCGAGGACATCGGGGAGTACGCGCGAGACGTCGAGCGCGCGTGGGGCATCACTTCCTTCGGGGTCCGCGTCGGTGTGCACACCGGCCCCGTCGTCACCGGGCAGGTGGGCGCCGGCGACCGGACGGAGTACGGCGCGACAGGAGACGCGGTGAACATCGCGGCGCGCCTCCAGTCCGTCGCGGACCCGGGGCAGATCCTCGCCGGTCCGGAGTCGCGCCGGCTCAGCGGAGCCGCCTTCACCTGGGGCCCAGCGCAAGAGCTGTCGCTGAAGGGCAAGGCCGAGCCGGTGACCGCGGCCGCGGTCACCGGCCTGACCGGGCTCAGCATGCGGGGCCACGGCAGAGAGGAGGACCTCACCCGGATCGTCGGACGCGAGCACGAGCTCGCCGTCGCGACCGGGAGCGTCGACGCGGCACTCGCAGGATCCGGCCACGTCCTGGTCCTCAGCGGGGAGCCGGGGATCGGCAAGACCCGGCTGCTCACCGAGCTGAGGCATCGCTTCGAAGCAGGCGGGTCCGGGGGCCGGGCGCCCCTCTGGCTCGAGGGCCGCTGCGTGTCGTACGGCGAGTCCATGCCGTACTGGCCGTTCCGTGACCTCCTCCGCTCCTGGCTGGGGATCCGCGTCGACGAGCCGGCCCTGCGCGTTCGCCTCTCCCTGCAGCGCGAGGTCGCCCGCCTGTTCCAGGACCGCGTGCCCGAGCACCGGGCGTACCTCGCGGCCCTGCTCGGGCTGCCGCTGGAGCCGGAGGACCAGCGCCGGGTGTCCGAACTGTCTCCCGAGGCGATGCAGTACCGCACCTTCGAGGTCGTACGCAGCCTGGTCGCCAGGCTCGCCGACGACGGCCCGGTCGCGGTGGCCCTCGAGGACCTGCACTGGGCCGACCCCACCTCCCTCCTGCTGCTCGAACGGCTGCTCGCCGACACCGAGGACCTGCCGCTCCTGCTCGTCGTCACCTCCCGTCGGGAACCGACCCACCCGTCCTGGCGGGTGATGGAGTCCGCACCACGCGAGCTCCCGCACCGGACCGACGAGCTGGTCCTCAGCGCCCTCGCCTCGGACGCGGGCCGCGCGCTGCTCACCGACCTGGTCGGCCGCGATGTGCTCCCGACGGCGCTGGAGACGCAGATCCTCGAGCGGGCCGACGGCAACCCCTTCTTCCTCGAGGAGCTGGTGCGCACCCTGGTCGACACCGGGGCACTGCGCCCCGACGGCGCCGGCTGGCGGTTCGACCACGAGGTGCCCATCGAGGTGCCGCCGACCGTGGAGAAGGTGATCCTGGCGCGGATCGACCGGCTGGAGCGACCGGCCCGCGAGACGCTGACCGCCGCGTCGGTGCTCGGGCGCCGGTTCGGCCTCCCGCTGCTGCGAGCCGTCTCCGCGGGCGACGAGGAGGTGCGCGCGCTCCTGGTGGAGCTGCAGCGCGCCGACCTGGTCCGCGAGGAGCGACGCTGGCCCGAGCCGGAGTACCGCTTCAAGCACGCCCTCATCCAGGAGACGGCGTACCGGACCCTGGTGCGCGCCGAGCGCGAGCGCCTGCACCGCCGCGCCGCCGAGTGGCTCGAGGCGCGGCACGCCGGTGCCGAGGACGAGGTCGCCGGGCTGCTGGCGCACCACTACCTGGGCGCGGCGGACCGGGAGAAGGCAGCACGCTTCCTCGCCCGCGCCGGCGACCGCGCCCGGCAGGACTACGCCCTCGACGAGGCGATCGGGCACTACCGCGCCCTGCTGCCGATCCTCGAGGAACGCGGCGAGCGGCGCGAGATCGCGCTCGTCCTGTTCAAGCTCGCGCTCGCCCTGCACATGTCCCTGCGCTTCGCCGAGTCGAACGCCGCCTACCACCAGGCATTCGGCTGGTGGGACCCGCCGGAGCCGGCCCCGACGGCCCCGACAGCGACCCTGCGGGTGGCCACCAGCTTCCTCCCGGACGACCCGGACCCTCGCTCGGCGATCGCCTGGCCCAACATCCAGCTGTGCATGCAGCTGTTCGACCGGCTCGTCGAGGCCTGGCCCGAGCGGACGCTGGTTCCCTCCCTGGCCTCGCGCTGGGACATCGCGGACAACGGCCTGCGGTACGTCTTCCACCTGCGCGAGGGGCTGACCTGGTCGGACGGCACACCGCTCACCGCGCACGACGTGGAGTTCGGCATCAAGAGGGTGCTGGACCCGGACGCCCCGGGCTCCTCGGTCGCGATCTACTTCGTCCTCGAGAACGGGCAGGACTACTACCTGCGCCGCAACCACGATGCCCACCGGATCGGCGTCCGCGCCCTGGACGAGCGCACGGTCGAGTTCCGGCTGGTCGCACCGGCGCCCTACTTCCTGAGCGTGATGAACCGCCCGGACGCCGGGCCGCAGCCGAGGCACGCGATCGACGTCGCCGGCGGCCCCGCATGGGCCGGCATCGGCGCCCAGGTCGTCAGCGGTCCCTACCGGACCGTCGAGCGCACGGAGGACGCGCTCGTGCTCGAACGCCGGCCCGAGTACGCCGGGCCGCGCACCGGCGAGATCGGGCGGGTGGAGCTGATCCGGACGGGCGTCCTGGATGCCCTGGACGCCTACGACCGCGACGAGCTCGACCTCGTGATGGTCCGGTACACCCCACGGACGGCGGACCTGGTCCCGCAGGTGAGCCGGGACGCCGTCCTCGGTCAGGCCGCCTGGTCCGCCTACCTCGCGTTCGACCACACCCACCCGATGGTCTCCGACCTCAACCTCCGTCGGGCGCTCGCGCACGCGATCGACCGCAGCGAGCTGACCGATGTCGGCGACAGTGTCGTGATCGCGACCGGCGGGATCGTGCCTCCCGCACTGCAGGGCCACACCCCCGACATCGTTCCCGCCTTCGACCCGGACCTGGCCCGCCGCTGTCTCGCCGCGTCAGGTCTCGACGGCGCCCGTCTGACCGTGGTCGGCACCCCGCCCTGGGTGCCGCCGTTCCTCGACCGGATCACGGCGCGCTGGCGCGACGTCCTCGGCCTCGACGTCTCGGTCCGCGAGGTGTCGGTGCAGGAGGCAGTGGCCGCCCGGCGGATGGCAGACCTGGCCCCGATCTATGTGACCGGATGGCTGCCGGGCTACCCGGACCCGGAGTACTTCCTCCGGCTGCTCTTCCACTCCGAGAGCCGCACCAACGAGGGCGGCTTCTCCTACCCGCCCTTCGACGAGCTGGTCGAGCGCGCTCGCCAGGAGCGCAGCGACGGCACCCGGCTGCGGCTCTACCACGACGCGGACCGGATGGCGGTCGCCGACCGGATCGCGGTGATCCCACTGCTGTACGGGCGCAGCATGGCCCTCGTGAAACCGTGGGTCCGCGGCTGGTGGGAGTTCGGGAAGTCGTCGGCGAACTTCGCCGACGTGCGGGTGGACCCGGCCTCGCCGCGCCGTGGCTCGGGCGAGTGACCGCGTCGGCGCCCACCGGCCCGCTGGCGGGGCTGCGCGTGGTCGAGCTGGCCGGGATCGGTCCGGCGCCGTTCGCCGGGATGCTGCTCGCCGACCTCGGCGCCGACGTGGTGCGGGTCGACCGTCCTGGTGGACCGGCACTCGCGGCGGCACCCGCGGAGCAGGACCTGCTCGGCCGCGGCAAGCGGTCCGTCGCGCTCGACCTCAAGGATCCCGGAGCCGTCGCCACCGTCCTCGACCTCGTGGCCCGTGCCGACCTGCTCGTCGAGGGGATGCGACCGGGGGTCGCCGAGCGGCTCGGCGTCGGCCCGGACGTGTGCCTGGCCCGGCAGCCGCGGCTGGTCTACGGACGGATGACCGGCTGGGGGCAGGGGGGCCCGGACGCCGGCACCGCGGGTCACGACATCACCTACCTCGCGGTCACCGGCGCTCTCGGTGCGAGCGGTCCGGCCGACGGGGAGCCGAAGCCCGCACTCAACCTGCTCGGCGACTTCGCCGGCGCCGCCTACTGCGTCGTCGGGCTGCTGGCGGCCCTGCACGAGTCCCGGGCCCGTGGCCGCGGCCAGGTCGTCGACGCCGCGATGGTCGACAGCGCCGCGCACCTCACGACGATGTTCCACGGGCTGATGGCGGCCGGAGCGTGGCAGGACCGGCCGGAGTCGAACCTGCTCGACGGCGGCGCCCCCTTCTACGGCTGCTACCGCACCAGCGACGGCGGCTGGATGGCGGTCGGCGCACTGGAGCCGGCGTTCTACGACGAGCTCACCGGACACCTCGGGATCGCACCGGATGAGTCAGTGCGCACCGACCCGTCGCGGTGGCCCGCACTGCGGCAGCGCATCGCCGACGCGTTCGCGGCACGCACCCGGGATCAGTGGACCGCGGTGTTCGCGGGCAGCGACGCGTGCGTCGCACCGGTGCTCTCGCTCGGCGAGGCCACCCGTCAGCCGCACCTGGTCGCGCGCGGCACCTTCGTCGACCACGACGGCGTCGTGCAGCCGGCACCGGCGCCACGGTTCAGCCGCACACCGGGATCACTCGGGGGTCCACCACCCGCCGTCGGCCAGGACACCGACGACGTCCTTGCCGACTGGCTCGCCTGATCCACGACCGAGCATGCGCGTCATGCCCGCGTCAGGGCCGACGTAGGTTGCGCAGGCCCGGCTCAGAGCAGGTGGGCGGCGTCGTTGAAGCGGCGCAGCGAGGTCTGGCCGCCCTCGAACCACTGCACGTCGGTGAGCGTCGCGGGGGTGAGCTCCATCCGGTGCACGGCCCCGACGGGAGCGCCGAGGGCGTCTGTGACGAGCACCTTGATCGGTGTCACGTGGGTCACGACGAGCACGACCTGCCGGGGGTGGCGCGCGAGCACCTGGTCGCGGGCCCTCAGCACCCGACGGCGTACGTCGGTGAACGACTCCCCCCCGGGAGGCGCCACCGAGGGGTCGCCCAGCCACCGGTCCAGCTCCGCCGGCCACCGGGTGCGGACCTCCTCGAAGGTGCGGCCCTCCCACTCGCCGAACGCGCACTCGCGGAACCCGTCGACCTCACGCACCGTCAGGCCCAGCGCGCCGGCCACCGCGTCGGCGGTCTGCCTGGTGCGGCGCAGTGGCGACGCGAGGATGGCGTCGACCCCGCCTGCGGTCGCGAGCCGCGCCGCGACGGCCGCCGCCTGGCGCTCGCCCTCCTCGGACAGCTCCGGGTCGTGACCCCCGAACCCGCTGAAGCGCTTCTCGACGGTGTGCGCGGTCTGGCCGTGCCGCAGCAGCACAGTCGTCGTCGGCGTGCCCAGACCGGTGTCCCAGCCCACCAGGGTCGCCCGGGATGCCGCGACGACCGACTCGTCGGCGGCCGCGAGCGCGGCGTCGGCCTCCTGGGCGCGCAGCTCGGCCGTGCTGTCGGCGGGCGACCACGCCTCGCCCCGGGCCGCGGCGTCCAGCGCCTCGTTCGCCAGCCGGTCGGCGTGCTTGTTGCGCTCGCGTGGGACCCAGACGTAGGTCACCTGCGACGGCGGGAAGCTGTCGCGCGCCCGGAGCGCGAGGTCGCGCATGTCCGGGTGCTTGATCTTCCAGCGCCCGGACATCTGCTCGACGACGAGCTTGGAGTCCAGCCGCGCCTCGACGATGCCAGCCGGGTCGAGCTCGCGCACCGCCTCGAGACCGGCGATCAACCCGCGGTACTCGGCGACGTTGTTGCTGGCGGTGCCGATGTGCTCGGCGATCTCGCGCAGCACGGTGCCGCTGTCGTGGTCCTTGACGACGGTGCCGTACGCCGCGGGGCCGGGGTTGCCGCGAGAGCCTCCGTCGGCCTCGACGACGTACCGGCTCACAGCCCGGACTCGGCCGTGCGCACCAGGATCCGGCGGCACTCCTCGCAGCGCATGACCTCGTCCGGGTCGGTGTCGCGCAGCGCGTTGATCTCGACGTTGTTGAGCTCGAGCCGGCAGCCGCCGCAGCGGCGCTGCCGCAGCTCGGCGGCACCGACACCGCCCTGCTGGGCGCGGATCTTCTCGTAGAGGGCGACCAGCGCGTCGTCCAGCGACCCGGCCTGGGTGCCGCGCTGCGCAGTGAGCTGCTCGGTCTCGACGTCGATCTCGGCCGTCGTGCGGTCGCGGGTCGCCGTGAGCTCGGTCGCGCGAGCCTGCGCGGCCTCCCGCTGGGTGGCCAGCTCGGACGACCGGCTCTGCGACGACTCCAGCCGCTCCATGACGTCGAGGACGATCTCCTCGAGGTCGCCCTGGCGGCGACCCAGCGTCGCGATCTCGTGCTGCAGGCTCTCCAGCTCCTTCGGCGAGGAGACCTGCCCGGCGTCCAGCCGCTTCTGGTCCCGCTCCGCGCGCGACCGCACCTGGTCGACGTCGCTCTCGGCCTTGGTCAGCTCCCGCGCGAGGTCGCTCTGCTCGGTCTCGGCGACCACGAGCTGGTCGCGCAGGGCACCCAGCCCGGCCTCGACCTCCGCGAGCGCGGCGTGCTCGGGCAGGGTCGTGCGCCGGTGGGCCAGCTGGTCGAGCTTCGTGTCCAGGGCCTGCAGGTCCAGCAGGCGACCCTGGTCGGCAGCGGCGGCTCTCAGTGCGGGCTCCTCGCGGTCGTGGTGGTCGGGCCGGCACCGGTGATCGCCTCGACCCAGGGATCGGTGACCAGGCGCGAGACCCGCGTCTCCACCGTATCCGCCGCCGGGTGTGCGGCGCGGAGGCGCTCGCCGAGCAGCTGGGCGCAGTCGGCCAGCCACGGCCACTCGCTGGCCCAGTGGCTCACGTCGACGAGTCCCGGGCAGCCCTGCTCCAGCGCCTCGGAGGCGGGGTGGTGGCGCAGGTCGGCGGTCACGTAGGCATCCGCACCGGCGGAGCGCACGTCATCGAACATGTCGTCGCCCGCACCGCCGCACACCGCGACGGTGTGCACCGGCCGGTCGAGGTCGCCACCGACTCGGACACCGTGCGGCGTCGCCGGGAGGACCGCGGCCACGTGCGCGGCGAGGTCGCGCAGGCTGCCGCCCGCCGGCCAGGCGCCCAGCCGCCCGAGCCCGCGCGGCCCCGGGAGCTCGGCCACCTCCACCAGGTCGAAGGCCGGCTCCTCGTAGGGATGAGCCGCCCGCAGAGCAGCGAGCACGGCGCTGCGCCGGTGCCGGGCCAGCACCATCTCGATCCGGGTCTCGGTGACGGTCGCGCGGTGCCCGACGCCGCCCACGGCGGGAGCCGCGCCGGGCAGCGACGTGAAGGTGCCGGTGCCGCCTGAGGTGAAGGCGCACCGCTCGTAGTCGCCCAGCCGGCCGGCGCCCGCGGCGGCCAGTGCGTCGAGGACCCGCTCGGCGTCGGCCTCGGGGACGAACGTCACCAGCGCGTCGAGCGGGTCACGCGGCGCCGGCCGGAGCGGCCGCACGTCGGCGAGCCCGAGCACGGCCGCCAGCGCGTCGGAGACGCCGGGGCTGGCGGCGTCGGCGTTGGTGTGCGCGACGTGCAGGGCGACGCCGGCCCGGACCAGTGAGGTGACCGCACGGCCCTTGGCGCCCGTGGTCGCCACCGAGTGCACGCCCCGCAGCAGCAGCGGATGGTGGGTGACGAGCAGGTCCGCGGCCCGGTCCACGGCCTCCTCGACCACGGCCTGCACCGGGTCGACGGCGAGCAGCACCCGGCGTACCGGCTGGTCGGGGTCACCGGTCACCAGGCCGACGGCGTCCCAGTCCGCCGCCCAGCGGGGGTCGTACAGCGACTCGAGGACGGCGACGACGTCGCCGAGACGGAGCGGCCCGGTCACGACCGACCCGTCACGGCAGCGCTCTCACCTGGAACGGCCGCACCCAGTCCTCGTGCGTCCCGCCGTCGATGGACAGTCGCCACGAGTAGCGCCCCGGGCCGATGGGGAACGGCGGGACGTTGACCACGAACGCGAAGTCGACGTCGCTGCCCTCGGGCACACCGAGCGGCCGGCCGACCTCGAAGGTTCCCTCGACGCGCACTCCGCCCGCGTCGCCTGCCGGGACGGCGCGACCGTCCTCGTCGACCAGCTCGAGGGCGAAGGTGTGCGGCGCCACGGACTGGGTCCACGGGACGTCGAGCTTGATCGCGATGGCCATGGGCGGCAGGTCCGGGCCGGTCACCGACCAGCCCCCGCCGAGGACGTAGAGCTTTCCGTTGACCTCCTGCGCGGCGTCGGCCAGCAGCATCGTCACGCGCATGGGCGTCAACCTATGCCGTCCCCGACGACGCGGCCGAACGGCGTCGCCATTGACGGGCCGGGCGCACCGGCGTACCACAGAGGCATGAAGCATCTCCCCGAAGCCCACCAGCGGATCGCGCCGGATCGCACCATCGGCCTGATCCTGGCCGGGATCGTGCTGGTGATGGCGATCATCTGGGTGGTCGTCTCGCTCGCCGACTGAGCGCGCCAGCGGCACCGCGGAGGGCGGGCAGCGCGCCTCCGCGGTGCCCCACGTCCTCATCCGTCCCGGCCGTCCCTGGGTGCCGGCCAGGACGAGTTCGGCGAAGGCGTGGTGCAGCACCGCCCCGAACTGATCCACTCACCTCGTGACGTGGCAGCTGCTGGCACCGCTGGCCGAGATGCAGCGCGAGCGGGTGCTGCAGGCGACCCGCCCGCGCGGGTACGCGAAAGGTGAGGTCGTCTTCCACGAGGGCGACCCCGGGGAGACGCTGCACCTGGTCAAGTCCGGACGTTTCGCCGTGCGGGTCTCGATCCCGACCGGCGACACGGCGACGCTGAGCGTCCTGGGTCCCGGCGACGCGTTCGGCGAGCTGGCCCTGCTCGGGAGCAGCAACGCCCGCACCGCGACGGTCGTGTCCCTGGAACGCGGCGAGACGCTGACCCTGACCCGTGCCTCGTTCGACGAGCTGCGCCGCGCCAACCCCGGCGTCGAGCAGCTGCTGGTCGGCGCCCTGGTCCGGCGGGTCGACGAGCTGAGCCAGGCATTGCTCGAGGCGCTCTACGTCGGCGTCGACCGGCGCGTGGTCCGGCGCCTGATCGACCTGGCGGAGTCGTACCCGCCCGGCGGCGGCGCCCCGGTGACGATCCCGATCACCCAGGACGACCTCGCCGGCATGGCCGGGGCCAGCCGGCCGACCGTCAACCAGGTGCTGCAGCGGCTGGCCGCTCTCGGCGCCGTCGAGCTCGGTCGGAGCCGCATCACGATCCTCGACCTCGACCGGCTGCGGCAGCGCAGCGGCTGGTCACGACCGGCCCCTGACGCGAGGTAGCCGGGCGGTCTGGTGACCGCCCGGCTGACCCCGCTTGCGCCGTCCCCCCCCAGGTACGCGCGTGACCGACGGACCCGCGTGGAGCGGGTCTTCACGTGCCCTCGACTAGAGGTGCTTCTTGTGGCCCTCGACCTCGTCGTCGTCCAGCCCGAGGTGCTTCTTGTGGCCCTCGACCTCGTCGTCGTCCAGCCCGAGGTGCTTCTTGTGGCCCTCGACCTCGTCGTCGTCGATGCCGAGGTGCTTCTTGTGGCCCTCGACCTCGTCGTCGTCGATGCCGAGGTGCTTCTTGTGGCCCTCGACCTCGTCGTCCGCGGGAGCGTTCTTCCGAAGGTCGTCGTCCCGGTTGCGCTGAATGCTCATGGTCCTGGTCCTCTCGTCGAGCCCTCGTGGCGCCTGCAGGAGGAGCATGCGCCCCCGCGGTGCCCCCGGTCTGTCGTCCTGGTGACAGTCGCACCGTCGTCTGCACCGCACAAGCGATTCACCAAGACCGGCCCAGGGCCAACCCCTGGCGTGAGGAGGTCGGCTGCCCCTACGTTGCGCTGGACCGGACGACGGAGGAGGCCGCATGGCAGACGCGCACCGGGACCTGCAGCTCCTGGGCCGCCTGGCCGCCGCTGTCGGCCCGGCACTGGCTCCTGTCGGCCACCAGCGTCAGCTGACCGACATGGCCGAGACCGCGCTGGCCGTCTTCGGTGCCAAGGCCTGCTCCATCGCAGTGGTCGACGCCGACGAGGAGAACCTGGTGTTCACCGCGGCCGCCGGCCTGGGTGCCGACGACGTCCTGGGCCTCAGCGTCCCGGTGGGTCAGGGCATCGCCGGCTGGGTGGTGAGCTCAGGGCAGACCATCGAGGTCACCGAGGTCGAGCGCGACCCGCGGTTCGCCCGGGACGTCGCCGAGCGCACCGGCTACGTGCCGCACGCGATCCTCGCGGCGCCGCTGGAGACCGAGCAGCGGGTGCTGGGCGCCATCGAGGTGCTCGACCGGGACGCCGACCGGCCGGGCAGCATCCGCGACCTCGTGGTGCTCGACTTCTTCGCCCGGCACGCGGCGATCGCGCTGGCCTCCGCCCGGTTGTTCAGCGACATGGGCCGCGTGCTGCTGAATGCGCTGGCGACGGACGGCGAGGACGACCTCGAGCGGGCCCTGTCGACCGCGGCCGGCAGCCTGCAGGTCGACCCGGGTCTGGCCGACCTGGCCGCCCTTCTGGGTCGGCTCGGCCGGGCCGGCGCCGCCGAGCGCGAGCTCGCGGTGGACCTGCTCAGCGAGGTGCTGGCGTACACCGACCGGCGAGGACCCGCGTGAGCTCGCTGCCCGCCTGGTCCTGGCAGTTCGCCGGCGGCCACCTCGACCCGGTGTCCGCACTCCCCCTCGACGTCCCCATCACCCGCGAGTGGGCCTGGGGCGGTGCCACCGGCGCCGGCGTCCGCGTGGCGGTCATCGACAGCGGCGTCGACGCCGCGCACCCTGCGGTCGGCCGGGTAACCGGCGGGGTGGCCGTGGAGTACGACGTGGACACCGGCCGAACCCGCTACGTCGACGGTCCGCACGACGACCTGTTCGGGCACGGGACCGCGTGCGCCGGGATCGTCCGGCGGGCGGCGCCCGACTGCGAGATCTACAGCGTCCGGGTGCTCGGCGCGCGGCTCACAGGTCGCGGCGCGGTGTTCGCGGCCGGCCTCGAGTGGGCGATCGAGAACGGCATGCAGGTGGCGAACCTCAGCCTGAGCAGCCGCCGGGCCGCGCACTTCGGGATGTTCCACCAGCTGGCCGACGCGGCGTACTTCGCCGGCATGACCCTGGTGTGCGCCGTGAACAACGTGCCCGCGCCCAGCTACCCGTCCCAGTTCGCCTCCGTCCTCTCGGTCGCCGCCCGCGGCGGCAGCGACCCGTTCGACTTCGACTACAACCCGCACCCCCCGGTCGAGTTCGGCGCACCGGGTGTCGACCTCGAGATCCCGTGGAGCGGCGGCCGCACGATCCGGGCGACCGGCAACAGCTTCGCCTGCCCCCACGTCACCGGCCTGGTGGCCCGCCTGCTGTCCAAGCACCCGGGCCTGACGCCGTTCCAGGTCAAGACTGTGCTGCACGCCGTCGCCTCTAACGCCGTGCCGGCGCCACAGCCCCCCGGCAGCGACTAGAGTCCGAGGCATCCGGAACCACGACATCCGCGTCCAGATGCCTCTCAGGCCGGCTCGCTCCCGGGATGTCCACGTGCTCACGCCCGCAGTCCCCCACACCCCCCGCGGCGCCCGCGAGCCCGGCGTCGTCCTGGTGCTGCCGGCGGGTGGCAGCGCGACCTCGCTGCGCGACACGGTCCTGGCGGCGATGACCGGCCGGCCCCGCGACGTCGTGCTGGACCTGCGCGCCGTCAGTTCGATGACCCACCCCGAGCTGGCGGTCCTCATCGGCGCCCGCTCCCGGCAACGCGCGCGGAACCGGCGCCTGACGCTGGTCTTCGACCCGCGTTCGGTGACCGACGACGCCTTGTCGCGGTCTGGGCTGCACCCGTCGTTCGTCACCGCCTCGAGCATCCCGGTCCCCGACCGGCGCGACGAGTGACCGCGGTCCCCGGCGCTCCCCGCCAGGCCCGGCGGGATGCGGCGGACCTCCGGCACGCGCAGTTCGTCGAGCTGCAGGACCGGGCCACCACCGGCGTGCCGACCCTGCGCCGACGCCAGCACGGCCGCGCCAGATCCCGGTGGCTGCACTGGACCGCCCGGGTCGTGCTGGCGGCCGCACTGCTCGTGACCGCGGCCACCGCCGTCACGGACGCGGGCGGCCTGCGCAGCGAGCTGGTCGGGTGGTTCGACGCCGGCGCGCAGGGACGCTGACCGGACCGCGGGACTCACTGCCGGCGGGACTGACCGCCGGTGGGGACTGACTGCCGGTGGGCGCAGACGGACTCGAACCGCCGACCCCCTGCTTGTAAGGCAGGTGCTCTGACCAGCTGAGCTATGCGCCCCGGCGTGCCGGGACAGACTAGAGGGCGGCGATCGCCTTCCTGTAGTCGTCGACGTCACGGGCCTCCGGGATCCCGTGCACGACCGACCATCGCACC
>JBBRVW010000056.1:0-20223 GCA_038246545.1 Actinomycetes bacterium
CCCCCTGGGGGGGGGGGGGGGCGGCTGTGGCTTGTGTGCGGGGGTGGCTCTGGGGGGGGTGTGGGGGGGGGTTCGGGCGGTTGCCCCGGCTGTCCCCCCGTCCAACGCCCCCGCTGCGCCGCGCCAAGCAACACCGTGGTCTCACCTATCGAGACCGACGGAGCCCAACCCGGCAGGCGAGGGTCGTCCTCGTCCGAAGCCGCCCTGACAGAGCCGTCCACGTCGGGAGAGCTGCGCCGCGCCGCTGGCCACCGACCCCGCCGTCCCCTGAAACCGCGAAGGGAGCCGCACCCGTAGAACGGGTGGGCTCCCTCGGGAGTGCGGCGCGAGACGGAGTCAGGCGGCGATGACGTGGTCGGTAGGACGGTGTGGCCCGATGACCGTGCCGTCGGGCAGCAGCTCGCCGGTGTCCTCGAAGAGCACGACCCCGTTGCACAGCAGGCTCCAGCCCTGCTCCGGATGGCAGGCGAGGGTGTGGGCGGCCTCCCGGTCGGGGGCCTGCGCCGAGGGGCACTGCGGCTGGTGCGAACACATGGTCTGCGGCTTTCGTCGGTGCGGGGCGAGCCGGTCGTCCGGCTCCGAGCGGGCCCGTGATGCAGGTCACCTCTACCTTGCCCCCTTAGTGTCGGTCTCACCGCGCACATCTGAAGGGTTCGCGGGCAGAGCAGGGGAAACAGACCGAACGGACGAGGGGCTTGTGGACGACCGGCCAGAGGCGAGCGCAGGGATGGGCGAGTGAGTCAGGTCGTCGCGGTCGCGCCGGCACTCCCGGAGCACCGCTACGCCCAGGAGGAGATCACCGAGGCCTTCGCCTCGATCGTGCTCCCGCCCGGCGGACAGCGCGCGGTGCTGGACCGGCTGCACCGGAACGCGGGGGTCCGGCACCGGCACCTGGCGCTGCCGCTCGCGGAGTACGCGGGGCTCGACGGGTTCACCGCCGCCAACGACGCGTGGATCCGGGTCGCGACCGAGCTCGGCGCCCGCGCCGTGACGGACGCGCTCGCGACCGCCGGGCTCACGCCCGGCGACGTCGACCTGATCGTCACCACGTCGGTCACCGGCATCGCCGCACCCAGCCTGGACGCCCGGCTGGTACCGGTCCTCGGGCTGCGGCCGGACGTCCGCCGGGTTCCCGTCTTCGGCCTCGGCTGCGTCGCGGGGGCCGCCGGCATCGCCCGCGTGCACGATCTGCTGCGCGGTGACCCGGACGCCGTGGCCGTCCTGCTCTCGGTCGAGCTGTGCTCGCTGACCATCCAGCGCGACGACACGTCGATGGCCAACCTGGTCGGCAGCGGGCTGTTCGGCGACGGTGCCGCCGCGGTGGTCATGGTGGGGGAGCGGCGCGCCCAACGTCTCGGGCTGCCCGGTCCGCACGTGCTCGCCTCCCGCAGCCGGTTGTACCCGGACACCGAGCGGGTGATGGGGTGGGACGTCGGCGGCAGCGGCTTCCGGATCGTCCTCAGCGCGGGGGTGGCGGAGGTCGTCGAGACCTACCTCGGTGACGACGTCGAGGTCTTCCTCGGGGACCACGATCTCAAGATCGGCGACGTCGACACGTGGGTCGCGCACCCCGGCGGCCCCCGGGTCCTCGAGGCGATGCAGAACGCGCTGGCCCTGCCGCGGGAGGCGTTCGCCCGCACCTGGTCGTCGCTGGCGCAGGTCGGCAACCTGTCGTCGTCCTCGGTGCTGCATGTCTTCGCCGACACGCTCGCCGACACGGGGCCGTCGGCGCCGACAGCGGGCACGCCGGGGGTGCTGCTCGCGATGGGGCCGGGCTTCTGCGCCGAGCTGGTGCTGCTCCGGTGGTGACCAGCCACGCGTGGTTCCTCGCGCTCGTCCTCGCCGTCGGGCTGGAGCGGGTGGCCGAGCTCGTCGTCAGCGAGCGCAACCGGCGCTGGTCGCTGGCGCAGGGCGGGGTCGAGACCGGCGGTGGTCACTACCCGCTGATGGTGCTGCTGCACACCGGGCTGCTCGTCGGGGCCCTGGTCGAGGTGCTGATGGGCGACCGGCCGTTCCACGGCTGGCTGGGCTGGCCGATGCTGCTGCTCGTGCTCGCGTCCCAGGGGCTGCGCTGGTGGTGCATCACCACCCTCGGCCGGCAGTGGTGCACGCGGGTCGTCGTGGTCCCCGGGATGACCGCCGTCACCGGCGGGCCGTACCGGTTCCTCCGGCACCCCAACTACCTCGCCGTCGTCGTCGAAGGCTTCGCCCTGCCGCTCGTGCACACGGCCTGGCTGACGGCCCTGGTCTTCACGGGTGCCAACGCCGTCCTGCTGCGGACCCGGGTGGCCACCGAGGAGAGTGCCCTCGCGTCGCTGTCCCCGGCAGCCCCACCTCGACCGGCGGCGTGACGTGCCCGACGTCGACCTGCTGGTCGCCGGAGCTGGTCCGGTCGGCCTGGCAGCCGCGCTGCACGCGCGCGCCGCGGGTCTCACCGTCGCGGTGGTCGAGCCCCGCACCGACCCGGTCGACAAGGCGTGCGGCGAGGGGCTGATGCCCGCCGCTCTGGCCGAGCTCCGGGGTCTCGGCGTCGAGCCGGTCGGCCGCCCGTTCGTGGGTATCCGGTACCTCGCCCCCGGACGGGCTGTGTCGGCCACCTTCCGCGACGGACCGGGCCTCGGGGTGCGGCGCACCGCGCTGCACGCGGTGCTGGTTGCGCAGGCCGACGTTGCCGGGGTGACGCGCGTTCGGGGCAGGGTCGGACCGGTCGAGCAGGACGCGTTCGGGGTCTCCGCCGGTGGGCTGCGCGCCTCCTGGCTGCTGGCCGCCGACGGCCTGCACTCGCCACTGCGGCGGGCGATCGGCCTCGAGCGGGCCGCCCCCGGCGGCCGCCGCTACGGCCTGCGCCGGCACTACGCGGTCCGGCCCTGGTCCGACCGGGTGGAGGTGCACTGGGCCGAGCACACCGAGGCCTACGTCACCCCGGTGGCCGACGGGCTGGTCGGGGTGGCCCTGCTCGGGGGTGACCGCGGCCGCCTGCCCTACGACGAGGCGCTGGCCTGCTTCCCGAGGCTGCTCGCGCGGCTGCGCGGGGCCGAGGCAGTCACCGACGTCCGCGGGGCCGGACCGTTGCGCCAGGTGGCGGCCAGCCCGCGTGCCGGCCGGGTCCTGCTCGTCGGTGACGCCGCCGGCTACGTCGACGCGCTCACCGGCGAGGGGCTGGCCGTGGGGCTGGCGACGGCCCGGGTGGCCGTCGGTGCCGTGGCTACCGGGCGGCCGGAGACCTACCCGGCGGCCTGGCGTGCGGCGACCCGCCGCTACCGCTGGTCGGCCGGAGTGCTGCTCGTCGTGGCCGGACGTCCGCTCCTGCGCCGGGGGCTGGTCCCGGCGGCTGCTGCTCTGCCGGCCGTGTTCGGTCTGGCTGTCGACCACGTCGCCTGATCGCACGGCGCCCCGGCACCGCCGCCGTCGGGTCGCGCCGGGGTTACGGCGCGACAACTGTCGGAGGTTCGTGGGACGATCGCCCGGTGCGGTACGGTGCGACGCTCGGGGGGGCCGGGCGCAAGGACGGCGTCGCCGCACGCCCGCTTGCGCGGCCGTCCCGGCCCGGCCTGGTCCGCGAGGTCGTCCTGCTCACCGCGTTGTTCCTCGTCTACCGGCTCGGCCGGCTGGCGATCTCGGGGCACGACGACCTGGCGATCGCTAACGCCTGGCACGTGTGGGACGTCGAGCGGCTGCTCCGCCTCCCCGACGAGGAGACCCTGCAGGAGTGGGTCCTCCAGTGGCCCGACGTGCTGAAGGCCGCCAACTGGTACTACGTCGGGGTCCACTTCCCGATCACCCTGGGGTTCCTCGCCTGGGGGTGGCTGCGCCGCCCGCCGGCCGAGTACCGCTGGGCCCGCCGGCTGATCATCACGCTGACCGCGTTCGCGCTGGTGCTGCACGTCGCGATGCCGCTGGCCCCGCCGCGGATGCTGTCCAGCCTGGGGTTCCTCGACACGATGGCCGCGTTCGGCCCGTCGGCCTACGGCGGCGGCGCGGCGACGGTCGCCAACCAGTTCGCCGCCATGCCCAGCCTGCACGTCGGCTGGGCGCTGTTGCTCGCCGTGGTCGTCGTCCGGACTGCTCGCAACCGTTGGCGCTGGCTGATCGTGGCGCACCCGGTCCTCACCACGGCGGTGGTCGTCGTGACGGCCAACCACTACTGGGTCGACGCCGTCGTGGCGGCGGTCCTGCTGGGTCTCGTGCTGCTGGTGACCCCCCGGCCGCTCGGTGTGCCCCCGTCGCGGCTCTGGCGCCGGGTGACCCGCCGCCCGGCCGTGCCGGCCGACCGGACCGCAAACGATCAGGCCGATCAGGCCAAGGCGACGAGGAACACCGGCTCGCTGGTCGGCCGGTCCGAGCCGGACGCCGGCTCGACCGTGACGCCGACGGCGTCGGCCGGCCCCAGGTTCGTGACCACACCGGTGAGCTCGCCACCGCGGCCGAGGACACCGGCCGATGTCGACTCCTGCCCCCGGATCCGCCACAGCTGGTAGGCGCGGCCGTCCGGCAGCGCTGGTAGGTCGCTGCCGTGGAACACGGCGAAGTGCCCGGCGGCGATGACGGTACCGGTGCCGCCGCCGCTGACGGCAACGGTGCGCTCCACACCGTCCGGGTCGGTGGCGACCGACGCGACCCGGGCGGCCATCTGGCGCGCCTCCGCGGCCCGGTCCTGCTCGACGGCTGCGAGCCAGCCGAGCCCACCCGCGACGACGAGCAGCGCTGCCGCGGCCGCCGACGCCGGCTGCTGGTACCACGCGCGCCGCCGACGGCGGGCGTCCAGGTCGGCGACGGGGGGGGAGACCTGCCGGGTGCGTGCCGCCTCGGCCAGCACCCGCTCGCGCATCCCGGCCGGTGCCGGCTCGGACGCGCCGAGCGCCAGCCGGGCCGTGGTCGCCGAGAGCTCGGCGACCTCCTGACGGCAGGCCGCGCAGTCGGCGAGGTGAGCGTCGAACGCCTCACGCTCCTCCGCGTCGAGGGCGTCGGCGGCGTACGCGCCGGTCAGGAGGTGCAGCTCGTGGTCGCTCACGCCGTCACCCCCAGGCAGTCGCGCAGCCGGATCAGCCCGTCGCGCATCCGTGTCTTCACCGTGCCGAGCGGCACGTCGAGGAGCTCGGCGACCTCGCGGTAGGTGTGGCCGCCGTAGTAGGCCAGTGTCACCGACTCGCGCTGGAGGTCCGTCAGGCCCTCGAGGCAGCGGCGGACCTGCTCCTGCTCGAGGCGGGTCTCCACCCGGTCGGCGACCACGTCGAAGGGCGGCTCGTGGTCGCGCAGGGCGACCTTCGCCTCGCGGTCGTGTGCCGCCTGCGCCGACCGGACGCGGTCGATAGCACGCCGGTGGGCCATCGTGTGGATCCAGGTCGTCGCGCTGCCCCGGGCCGCGTCGAACCGGGTGGCCGTGCGCCACACCTCCAGGAGCACCTCCTGGGCGACCTCCTCGGACTGTGCCGGGTCGCGGAGCACACGGCGGATCACGCCGAAGACGGAGTTGCCGACGCGGTCGTAGAGGATCTCGAAGGCAGGACTGTCGCCACGGGCCACCCGGCCGAGCAGGCCCTCGAGGGTGTCCGGGCCGGTCTCGCCGACTGCGCGAGGAGCACGCCGGAGGGAGGCCATGCCGGACATGGTGTCATCCACGCTGGTGACGGTCATGCGGCCCGCCTCCTCACGCTCCGACGTCGTCGTGGCCACGCGGGCCTGCCCGGGGCTCCGGGAACGCCCATGCTGCTGTTGTCGGCGAGGATTCGGAGTGGGCGCGGCAAGGGTTTGGTCAGGGTCCGGCAGGCGGACCGGAGCCGGGTGGCAGCGCCGGCCGCGAAGACTGCATCAGGTGCGGCCGTCGGTCTCCTGCGCCTCGTACAGGGTGTCCTGCCGGGGTGCGGACCGGCCGCCGCGCGCCTGCCCCGCCCAGTCGGCGTGCAGGACCGCATAGCCCGCCTCGCGCAGGGTGTCGACGACGTCGGAGTCGTCGTCGACGACGATCTCGACCGCGCGCCCGACGCCGAGCCGTCCCAGCGCGTCGAGCTTCATGACCCGGGCCGGCCGGAAATCGCGGGCCGGCCGCATCCACAGCGGCCCCGGCGGCAGCTCGTGCCGGGCCAGCCAACGCTGCGTGACCCGGCGCAGGTGCTCCGGCCGACCGGTGAGGTAGGCCAGGTCGTGCTCACCCGCCAGCTCGGCCGCCAGGGCCAGCCCGACGGGGAGCGGCGGGTCGCGCTCGGCGGCGGCGAAGAACGCACCCCAGTCCTTCCGGCCACCCTCGAGGTGGTGCAACCGGTGGGCGACGTCGGCGAGCACGCCGTCGACGTCGAGCACGGCCAGCCCGCGGGTCCCGTCGGACGCGTCGGTCGGCGCCGTCGGCGCGGTCGGCGCGGTCGCTCCCGGGGTGCCCGTCACTGCCGGACGTGCGAGCCGTCGCGGGCCTTGACGACCTGCAGCTGGACGGGGACCCGCTGGCGCAGGTCGGCGACGTGGCTCACGAGCCCCACGGTACGACCGCCGTCGCGCAGCTCGTCCAGCACGCCCATCACCTCGTCGAGCGCCTCCTCGTCGAGGCTGCCGAACCCCTCGTCGACGAACAGCGTCTCGAGCAGGGTGCCCCCGGCCTCGGCCGTCACGACGTCGGCCAGGCCGAGTGCCAGGGCCAGCGAGGCGCAGAAGCTCTCACCGCCGGACAGCGTGGCGGGGTCGCGCTCCACACCGGTCCACGCGTCGAGGACGCGTAGGAGCAGGCCACCCCTCGTCCGGCCGGTGGCGCCCTCGGCGGTGTGCACCAGCTGGTAGCGCTGGGAGGACATCCGCAGCAGCCGCTCGCTCGCCGCGACCGCGACCTGCTCGAGCCGAGCGGCCAGCACGTAGCCGGACAGGCTCATCCGCAGCCGGTTGTCGGCGCTCTTGCCCTCGGCCAGCCGGGCCAGCGCGTCGACGGTGCGGTACCGGTCGGCGACCGGTGCCCGCTCGGTGAGGATGCCGCGCAGGGCGGCTGCGAGCCGGGTCAGCGCTGCGGCGCGCGCCGTCGAGGCACCCAGGGTGAGCGACGCCTCGGTCCGCAGGGCGTCGCCGGCCTGGGCCTCGGCCCGCAGGGCGTCGAAGTCGGGGGACGGTGACGACTCCAGCGCCGCCAGTACCGGCTCGCAGAGCTGGCCGTGGACGGCCGCGAGCTCGGCCTCGTGCCGGCGCAGGGCGTGCTCGAGCTCGGCGAGGTCCGGCTCGGCGCGGTGGTCCTGCAGCACCTGCTCGAGGGATCCGACGCCGCGCTCGCCGGCTGCGTCCTGGGCACGGGACAGGGCGCGGGCCACCTCGCGGTCGAGACGTTCCGCCGTCTCGACCTGACGTCCGAGCGCCTCGAGGTCGTCGGCCGCGCCGACCAGCCGGAGCGCGCGCGCCGCGATGGACAGGTCGTCACCGCGGGCGGCGTCGAGCGTGCTGCGCAACGCGGCGAGGCGGCCTCGCTCGTCGCCGGCCCGTTGGCGCAGGGCCCGGGCCGCCGAGTCGAGCGCGACCCGCTCACGTAGCCAGGTCTCGTGCTGCTCGCCGAACGCGGCGAGAGCCGCGGCGTCGCGGTCGCGGTCGGCTGCCAGGTCGAGCGTCCTGGCGAGCTCGTCGACGGCCCGGTCGTGCTCGGTCCGGACAGCGGCGACCGCCTCATCGCCGCCGGCGGTGGCGGTGGCCGCCGCGAGGTCGGCGTCGAGGACCGCCAGCCCGTCGCGGGCGCGAGTGAGCAGGGCCTCCGCACCGCGCACCGCCGCCTCGGCGGTGTTCTCGTCGTCGCGACTCACCGGCTCGGGTCCGGGCGCCGCCGGGGTCGGGTGCTCCCCGCTGCCGCAGACCGGGCACGGAGCGCCGTCGTGGAGCCCGGCGGCGAGCTCGGCTGCCATCCCGTCGAGCCGGGCCTGCCGCAGCCGCAGCCAGTCCTCGCGGGCGCCCAGCGCGCGGTCCACGGCTTCCCGGACCGCATCGGCCGAGCTGGCCTGCGCGACCCGGAGCTCGTCGCGGCGGACCGCGGCAGCGAGACGGCCGGATGCGGCCGCGACCGCAGCCTCGGCACCGGGGACCGCTGCGGCGGCCGACGCGCCGGCGTCGCGGGCGGCCTCCAGCGCGGAACGTCGAGCGGGGGCGGAGTCGAGGTGCGCCTGCAGCTGGTGGGCCCGGTCGTCGAGGTCGACCGCCCGTCGCTCGATGTCGTCGGTCGCGGCGGCCAGCCGGTCGGCCTCGGCCTCGTCCCTGGCGAGGGCACGGAGGCCTGCCGCCTCGCCACGCCGGTCGCGCGCCAGCGCGGTCAGGGCCGCGGGCGGTGGCATCGTGTGGTCGGGACCGGTGCCGGTGAGCGGGAGCGCCCGGGAGACCACGGCCCCCACGGCGGCCACGGCCGCCCGGGCGGCGTCGAGCTCGACCTGCACCCGGGCGACCTCGGTGACCATCGGTACGAGCGGCGCCACCGCGCGGGCACCGGCGAGCTCCGCGGCGGCGGCGTGCAGGCTCGGAGCTGCCGACTCGAGCTCGGCGAGCCGGGACACGAGTGCGCGCCGCCGGGAGAGCGACTCGGCGACCAGCGTGGCCGCCTCCAGCTGCTCGACGACGACGTCGTGCTGCACGCCGGCGAGCTGGACCGCCGCCTGTGCGTCTGCGTGCTGCTGCCCGGCGAGGGCGAGCAGCCCCGCGACCCACGCGGTGGCCGTCTCGGGGGCGAGGTCGTCGGGCCGTTCCTCGCCGGCCGCCTCCGCGACCCGGGCGACCACGCGGTCGAGCCGGGCGTCGACGTCGGCAAGCGCCTGGAAGGCGTCCTTGCGGGCGGCGACCAGCCAGCGCTCGACGTCGGCGAAGCGCCGGGTGTCGAAGAGGCTCTCGAGCAGCTCGCGCCGCTTCTCGGCGTCGGCGCGCAGGAACTCGGCGAACTGGTTCTGGGGGAGCAGCACGACCTGGCAGAACTGGGCGAGCCGCAGGCCGAGGAGTCGCCCGACGAGGTCACCCGTCTCGTCGAGCCGCGTGGACAACGTGGACCAGGACGAGCCCGTCAGCTCCTCGAGCAGCACCTTCGCGTGCCGCGTGACGGTGCCCGCGCCGCGCTGGCGGGGCCGCTCCCACTGCGGCGACCGGGTCAGCCGCAGCCGGCGTCCCCGCAGGGTCACCTCGAGCCGCACCTCCGGGGCGACCGCGTCGGGCGCGTGGTCGCTGCGCAACCCTCGGGCGCCGGCCCGGGTTCCCGGGACCTGTCCGTAGAGGGCGAAGCAGACGGCGTCGAGGATGCTCGTCTTGCCGGCGCCGGTGGCACCGGTGAAGAGGAACAGGCCGGCGTCGGCGAGTGCGTCGAAGTCGACCGTCTCGGTGCCGGCGAACGGGCCGAAGGCCGTGACCGCCATCCGGTGCAGCCGCATCAGCGGGCCGCCTCGAGCCGGCGGGCGTCCTCGAGGGCCTCGGCCATGAGCAGGGCCTCGGCCGGCTCCTGTGGGCTGCGCACGTGCGCGACGAAGTCAGCGGCGATCTCGAGGTCGCTGCGGCCGCGGACCCGGGCGGCGTACGACGACTGGCCGTCGTCGGCGGTGCCGTCGGGTGCGAAGGCGAGCACCAGCACGTGCGGGAATCGCCGGCGCAGGCGCTCCATCGGGTCGCGTGGCCGGACCGGGTCGGTAAGGGTGACCTGGAGGTAGTGCCCGGAGTACGCCGACCAGCGGGCCTGGGTGAGCAGGTCGTCGAGGCGCCCGGCGACCCGGGCCAGGGGCCGCGCGACCGGCGTGGGCACCGGCTGGACCCGTGGCGGGCGGCCGGGCTCGGGGTGCAGGTCGACCAGCAGGACCTGCTTGGTCTGGTGCTCCTCGGAGAACGAGTAGGGGAGGGGTGAGCCGCTGTAGCGGACCCGGTCGGCCAGCCGTTGGGCCCCGTGCAGGTGGCCGAGCGCGGCGTAGTCGACCCCGGTGAAGGTGCCCAGCGGGACGGCGGCGGCGCCGCCGACGGTGATGTCGCGCTCGCTGTCGCTGGGCTCGCCGCCGGTCACGAACGCGTGCGCGAGCAGCACCGACCGGGTGCCCGGACGGGCCGCGAGGTCGGCCCGCACCCGGCCCAGCGCGGCGGACAGGACCGCGGCATGGCTGCGTTCGACGCAGCCGAGCTCGAGCCGGACGGCATCGGGCTCGAGGTAGGGGACTGCGTAGACCGCGACCGGGCCGTCGGCGTCGTCGAGCAGCACCGGGACGTGAGCGCCGGCGACGTCGGTGCGCAGGTGGATGCCGGCCCGGTCGATGAGGGACGACCCGAAGCCCAGCCGACGCGCCGAGTCGTGGTTGCCGCTGATGAGCACGACGCGGGCGCGGGTGGCGGCCAGCCGGGCGAGCGCATCGTCGACGAGGGCCACGGCGTCGACCGCGGGCAACGCCCGGTCGTAGACGTCGCCGGCGACCACGACGGCATCGACCCGTTCCTCGCGGACGGTCTCGACGAGGTGGTCGACGAACCGGGCCTGGGTGCCGAGCAGGTCCTCGCGGTGGAAGGACCGGCCCAGGTGCCAGTCGGAGGTGTGGAGCAGGCGCACACGAGGACGGTAGGTCGAGCCCTGGACAGAACCCGGGAAGGCACGCGGGGGGCGGCCCGCCGGCCCGGTCCCACGCGGCGGCGACCTGTCAGTTCCCGGCGTCGCCGAGACGGATCTCGCCGGGTGCCACGGGGTCGTGACAAGGTTGTCCCAGGTGAGCCCGGGAAGGGGCGGCACATGGGGCAGGACGTTGCCAGCAGGCAGTTCACGCGTGAGGACCGGCAGCGCTACCGGCAGAAGGTGAAGCGCTGCCTCGACGTGTTCGCCCGGATGCTCGCCGAGTCACGGTTCGACGCCGAGCGCAAGAGCATGGGTCTCGAGATCGAGCTCAACCTCACCGACGCCGCGGGTGACCCGGCGATGGCCAACGAGAAGGTTCTCGGCCGAATGGCCGACCCGGACTTCCAGACCGAGCTTGCGCAGTTCAACATCGAGATCAACATCCCGCCGAGGCTGCTCGACGGGCCGGTGTTCGCCGAGCTCGAGGAGGCCGTGCGAGCCAGCCTGAACCACGCCGACGACGTCGCCAACGAGGAGGGCGCCGACGTCGTGATGATCGGGATCCTGCCGACCGTGCGCGCCGAGCACCTGACCGAGGAGACGTTCTCGGCCAACCCCCGCTACAAGCTGCTCAACGAGCAGGTGTTCGCCGCCCGCGGGGAGGACATCCACCTGTCCATCGACGGCGTCGAGCGCATCTCGGCGTACGCCGACAGCATCGCGCCCGAGGCGGCGTGCACGAGTCTCCAGCTGCACCTCCAGGTCAACCCCGAGACGTTCGCCGCCCACTGGAACGCCTCCCAGGCGATCGCCGGCGTCCAGCTCGCGCTGGCCGCGAACTCGCCGTTCTTCTTCGGCAAGGAGCTCTGGCGCGAGACCCGGATCGCGCTGTTCGAGCAGGCCGCCGATACCCGCTCCGACGAGCTGAAGGCCCAGGGCGTGCGGCCGCGTGTGTGGTTCGGTGAGCGCTGGATCACCTCGATCTTCGACCTGTTCGAGGAGAACGTCCGCTACTTCCCGTCGCTGCTGCCCATCGTCGACGACGAGGACCCGCTCGAGGTCCTCGATCGCGGCGACATCCCCAAGCTCGGCGAGCTGCGGCTGCACAACGGCACGATCTACCGCTGGAACCGGCCGGTCTACGACGTGGTGCGCGGGCGTCCGCACCTGCGGGTAGAGAACCGCTGCCTGCCGGCCGGCCCGACCGTGGTCGACGTGCTGGCCAACGCCGCCTTCTACTACGGGCTGGTCAAGGTGATGGCCGAGCAGGACCGGCCGGTGTGGTCGCAGATGTCGTTCTCGGCCGCGGAGGAGAACTTCCACGCCGGGGCCAAGCAAGGTATCGACGCGCGGATCTACTGGCCGGGTATCGGCGAGGTGCCCGTCACCGAGCTCGTGCTGCGGCACCTGCTGCCGATGGCGCACCGCGGTCTGGAGGAGTGGGGGATCGCGTCGGCGGACAAGGACCGGCTGCTGGGTGTCGTCGAGCAGCGCTGCCTCAGGGGCGTCAACGGGGCGAGCTGGCAGGCGGCCGAGTTCCACCGGCTGTTCGACCGGCACGACCGTCCCGACGCCCTGCGCGAGATGATGCGCGGGTACGTCGAGCACATGCACGCGAACGAGCCGGTGCACACCTGGCCGGTGGGCTGAGCCGCCCGCTCGCGACCCGAGGTGCGCACGCTGTGTGACGTCGTTTGCGGCTGAGAGTCATTGGTCCGAGATGACTATGGAGCCGGGCGCCCGGCTCGCCACAATGGGGGTGGTGTCCCTCGGGGCATCGACCGCCCGGGGACCGTTCGGCCGAGCGTGGCGGGGCGGTGGTCACCGGGGAGACGCGCGCAAGGGGGAGCCGAGATGCGCAGCAACCGAGTCGTCGTCGCTGTGAGCCTGGTCGTCGGGGTCTTCCTGCAGGTGGGGGTGGCCCGGGCAGCGTCGTACTCCGCCGTGTGGCACATGGACGACACCGGTACGACGATGGCCGACAGCACGGGCCACGGCCTGTCGGGGACGCTGACCAACGTCACGGTCGGAGCGCCCGGCGCGCTGGGCACCGCATTCCAGTTCCGGACCCGGCCCGCCTCCGTCAAGGTCGCCAGCTCGCCGCTGCTGAACCCCGGCTCCGGCGCCTTCACCGTGACCGCGCGGGTGCGCTTCACGGTACGGCCGAGCACGGCCGTCGGCGACTACGACCTGGTCCGCAAGGGGCTGGCCGCGACCAAGGGCGGCGACTGGAAGGTCGAGATCCTGCCGACCGGATACGCGTTCTGTCTCTTCCGCGGGTCGGCCGGGACCGTCAGCATCAAGCACGGCCCGAACCTCGCGGACAACCGGTGGCACACCATCGCCTGCCGCCGGTCCGGGAGCACCGTGCGGCTGACCGTCGACGGCTCGTCCTGGACCGCGTCGGGGAGCACGGGAACGATCGCCAACACCTCGGCCGTGCTGCTCGGCGCCAAGGGGTCCGGCGGCGAGGACCAGTACGCCGGCCTCATGGACGAGGTCAGCGTCTCGACGGGATAACGGTCGGGCACCGTTCCGCTCGACCCGGCAGTCGCGCCCTAGGCCGTCGAGCGGCCCGCCCTAGGCCGTCGACCGGCCCGCGCCCGGGTGCGACTCGATCTGCAGCAGGTCCTGGCGCGCCATCGACACGCTGACCACGTGCTCGCGGCTCACGACGTGGGCGCGAGCGCCGGGGGAGTCGTCCTCGAGCAGCACCAGGCAGAACCGGTCCAGCGCCCCGACGGTGACCCCGGCCAGCAGCCGGCCGCCTGTGGTGGCCACGTCGATCCGTACCCCGTGCTGCTGCGCGTGGTCGAGTGCCAGCCCGATGGTGAGCACGGTGCTGCTGCGGTCCATCCCCGGATTCTCGGGCACAGGGGCGGCTGGCTGAGAGCGCCGCGCCGGAGCGAGCCGTCCGGACGAGCCCGGGTGGGTGACGGACCGGGCGGTTCACGGCTTCTGGAGCGGTGCGGTCAGCGCCGGCGGCGGAACGCGGGCGCCAGGAGAAGGGGCCTGCTCGCCCCACCTCTCCCACGTCTGCTCGGCGGCCCGCGCGGCCACCCACCTCCACGGGGCCAGTCGCGGGTCGGTGCCGGCGGCGACCCGGGACAGCCGGTGATGGACCACGGCACGTCGGCTCGGGGAGGGGCGGAGCGTCGAGCGCGAGCTGCCACCGAGGTCCGCCGGAGCGGTCAGCACGGCTGCGTCGCCGATGGTCGCGGACAGCGCCTCCTGCGCCGCGGCGAGGACGGCCGCCGTGTCCGCCACCCCGGTCAGCCGAGGCGAGCGCGCTCGTCGGTGCACCAGGCACCGATGAGGCCGCGGTAGTGCGCGACGAACTGGTCGTGCTCGTGCGGCGGGAAGGTGGTCGTGACGGTCTCCACGAGCACCCGGTCGAAGTCGCCGGACTCGAAGTAGGCGAGCGCCTTGTCGTCGAGGTCGGTGAGCCGGGACGCGCAGAAGTCGAGGTAGCGCTCGCTGTCGAAGTAGTCGTCGGCCTGCCGGGAGTACGCCGCGAGCTTCTCCTCGTAGGACAGGTCGGAACGGTCGGCGATCGCGAACCACGGGGCCGGGTCGACGTGCGGCGAGGGGACCCGACCGGTCGCGGTGCAGAACGTCGACCACTTCACCAGCGCCTTCATCGCCCAGGGGAAGTAGTAGTGCAGCGACGTGATGGCGACGTCCGGGCAGGCGTTCGCGTAGTCGATGGGGTGCACGTCGGTGCCCTTGACGAGGGTCTCGCAGGAGTTGAACTCCCAGCGGAAGAACGCGTTGACGATCCGGCCGATCGACAGCACCTCGGCCCCGGTCTCGGGAGAGAGGAAGTCGTGCGAGATGGAGTACCGGCCGTGCATCGGCTGGTCCGGGTCGAAGTTCATCACCATCGTCTCGGCGCCGATAGACAGCGACCGGGCGAAGACGTCGTAGCTCTCGACGGACGCCTGCAGGTGCATCAGCATCTCGCCGGACTCGTCGTAGGCGCGGTGCAGCTCGTCGACGTCGCGGATCCGCGAGACACCTCGCCAGGCTCCGCCGTCGTAGGGCTTCATGAAGAGCGGGAAGCCGACCTTCGAGGCGACGGCCTCGAGGTCGAACGGCCGGTTGTAGCGCTCGGCGGTGTAGGCGTACTTCGTGTGGTCGACCGGGTTCTTGTACGGCACCAGCGCCGTCTCCGGCACCTTCAGGCCGAGCCGCATCATGGCGCAGTAGGCGGCGTGCTTCTCCATCGCCTGGAACGTGAACGGCGAGTTGAGCAGGTAGACGCCGTCCATCAGCGCGACCTTCTTCAGCCACTCGCGCGGGTGGTAGTACCAGTAGGCGAGCCGGTCGATGACCAGGTCGTACGACGGCTGGTACCGCAGGTCGAACGGCTCGATCGTGATGCGCTCGACGTCGTAGGAGTGCACCGTGCCGGAGCCGTCCTCGACCGGTCCGACCCGACGGACGAGGTCCTCGAAGACGGTGGGCCAGTCGTTCTCGGTGCCCAGCAGCAGCCCGATGAGGTGCCGGGAGTCGCTCACGCTCAGTCCTTCCGTCCGGTGCCTGGAACCGTAGTGAGCGGCAGTCGCGGCTGTCGACAGCCCTAGGGTTGGGCCGTGCTGCCCCAGGTGACCGCCACCCGCTACGTGACGCCGCTGCGCGAGGGCGGGTCGCTGCCGGGCCTGATGGAGGCCGACGACCTCGGGACCTACGTCGTGAAGTTCCACGGTGCCGGGCAGGGTCGCAAGACCCTTGTGGCAGAGGTCGTCTGCGCCCGGCTGGCGCGCGGCCTGGACCTCGACACCCCCGACCTGGTGCTGGTCGACGTCGACCCCGGCCTGGCGCCGGCGGAGCCCGACGAGGAGGTGCAGGACCTGCTCCGCGCGAGCCCGGGTCTCAACCTCGGCGTCGACTACCTGCCGGGGGCGCTCGAGGTCGATGCCCGCGAGGTCGACCCGGCCCTCGCGTCTCGGATCCTCTGGTTCGACGCGCTGATCGGCAACGTGGACCGCTCCTGGCGCAACCCGAACATGCTGCTCTGGCACGGCCGGGTCCGGCTGATCGACCACGGCGCGGCCCTGATCTTCCACCACTCGTGGTCCGGGGTGGCTGCCTCGACCACCCGGGCGTACGACGCCACCACGCACGCCCTCGCGGCCGTGGCCGCCGGTGTCGACGAGGCCGATGCGGTCCTGGCGCCCCTGGTGACCCCGCAGCTGCTGGGTGCGGCCCTGGCGGAGGTCCCCGACGAGTGGCTCGTCGGGGAGCCGGGCTTCGACTCGCCGGACGCCGTGCGCGCGGCGTACGCGGAGCAGATGGGCGGTCGGCTAGCCGCCCGCGACTCCTGGCTGCCCGGGCTGCGGTCGCTGCGGGCGGCGTCGTGACCGAGCGGGCCCCGTTCGAGTACGCCGTCCTGCGGGTGGTACCCCGCGTCGACCGGGGCGAGTCGATGAACGCCGGGGTCCTGCTCTACTGCCGGTCCCGTGCCTTCCTCGATGCCCGCGTGCACCTCGACGTCGCCCGGCTGCAGGCCCTCGACCCCACCGCAGATCCCGTGGCGGTGGAGCACGCGCTGCGCACCGCCGCCGGCGTGTGCGCGGCCGACGCGGACGCCGGACCGGCGGGGGAGGAGGACCCGGGGAAGCGGTTCCGGTGGCTCACGGCGCCGCGCAGCACCGTTGTGCAGCCGGGCCCGGTGCACACCGGGCTGACCGCCGATCCCCAGGTGGACCTCGACCGCCTGCTCGAGCGCCTGGTGCTGCCGGCCACCTGAGGTAGGGGGCTGGGTCCCGTCGCGCCGTCAGCAGAAGCGCGGAAGGTGGTGCGCCAGCTGGCGGCGCCACGACTCCCAGTCGTGCGGCACGTCGTGCCCCCAGACGTCGAGGTCGTGCGGGACGCCCTTGTCCGCGAGCACGCCGGCGAACGCGCGGGTGCTCGGGAGGGCACGGGTGGGATCGACCTCCCACGCCCCCTGGCCCACGACCAGGGTCAGGTGGACGGTGCGGCGCAACCACTCCAGGTGGTCGCCGTGCAGGTTGCCGACGTAGTCCATCGGGTTGTGGAAGTACGACGCGTCGCCGCGGTCCCCCCAGGCGTCCCACTCCGAGGGGTCGTAGCTGCCGGACAGGCAGATCGCCCGGGGGAAGACGTGCGCGTGGCGCAGCGCGATGTTGGCCGCGTGGTAGGCGCCCAGGCTGCAGCCGACGCTGAGCAGCGGCTGCAGGCCACCGGAGTCACCGTGCACGAACGACACGACGTGCTCCAGCACCCACCGCTCGTACTCGCCGTGCACCTGCGCGCGCCGCTCCAGCGGGACCGAGCTGTCGGACCAGGTGGACGCGTCGGCGGAGTCCACGCAGTACAGCTTGATCCGACCGGCGTCGAGCAGGGACCGGACGGCGTCGACCATGCCGTTGTTCTCGAAGTCCTGCGCGCGGCCCGCCTCGGACGGGAACACGACCACCGGCCGGCCCCAGTGCCCGTGGACAGCGACCTGGCCGCGGAAGCCGTCGGGCGTCCCAAGCTCGACGGTGCGGGTCACGGCCGCATCTCGAGCCCGGGGCGGTGGTGCCTCTCCACCTCGCGCAGCAGGCCGGTCAGGCCCGGGTCGAGGGCGTCCCGCCACGCGGTGTAGCTGTGCACGTCGCGCACCTCGCGCAGCATCACGTCGTAGTCCTGGGCGGCCAGCGCCCGGGCCATGATCCGGTTGTTGGCCAGGTTCTCCTCCAGCGTCCCGCAGGTCATCACGGTGGGGACCGGCCGTGGGTGGCCGGGGGCCCGCAGGACGCTGTCGACACTGCGCACCACCCGGTCGTAGCGCGCGAAGCGGCGCTCGTGCGCATCGTGCCGGGGGTGGAAGAACGAGCCGGACTGGAGGAACAGCGCGTCCAGCGCCGACGGGTCGAACCGCTGGGCGTGCAGCATGGCCAGCGCGCCCAGGCTGGCGCCGACACCCACCGCCGCCGACACCGCGGTCTCCAGGCGCAGTCGGGGGAGCACAGCCAGGCACAGCGCCCGGGTGTACGCCCCGTCGGCGGAGTAGCGCTCGTCCCGGTGCCCCGGCCCCAGGAGGGCGGCCCGCACCGGCGGCAGCTCACCGGCGGCGGCCAGTGCTGCGAGGTAGGTCGTGAGGCGGGCGAGCTCGTCGTACTCCGGGCCGTCGTGCACGACCAGGAGCAGCGCCGGCGTCGCCGCCGCGAGCCCGGCCGGGCTCCACAGCGTGACGGGGACGTCGGCGTCGAGGGAGCGAACGGTGACCGTGAGGTCGCGGCGCGTCCCTTCCGGAGCCGGCAGCTGCAGCCACGCCGGCGGCCGGTAGCCGGGGAGCTCGAGCACCGACTTGTCCCCGAACGCACCGCCGACCCACAACTGGTTCGCCGGGTCGGTGCGCCAGCTCTGGCTGCCGTCGGCGGCCGTGACCTGGAAGAGGTACTCCATCCGGTCCACCTCGGGCCGGTCGACCTCCAGCACCCAACAGTCGCCCTGGCGCACGAAGTCCAGCAGGGCACCCGGGATCCGCACCTCCTGGTACAGCCGGACCCGGCACAGCTCGTGGTCGGGGTCGTCGAGCCGGAAGGTGACCGTCCGCTCGCCGACGACCGGTCCCGACAGGGACGCGCGGTCGGTGGGCATCCGGCAACTTTAGGGCCGCCGAGGTCCCGGACGGCGGCCACCAGGAGGGCACGGCGTGGTGCGGGGGCGCGCCATCGACAACCTGAGCCGGCAGCTCGCGAGCTGATCGCTGGTCTCAGGTGTCGAGGAGACCGCGGGGCGCCAGCTCGGCCCGCAGCCGCGCGACCGAGCTGTACTGCACCGCCGCCGCAGGTCCTCGCCAGGGGGACGATCGATAAGGCGCAATGAATGGTTGCGCAAGTGGGATCCGTCGGCTAGCCTCATGCGCAACCAAACATTGCAGGAGGCGGACATGGAGCTCGGGACCATCGAGCGCGAGATCTACGTGGAGGCGGCGCCCGAGATCGTCTTCGATGTGGTGAGCAGTCCCGAGCACCTGAAGCAGTGGTGGCCGGACGACGCGCGGTACGAGCCGACGCCCGGGTCGACGGGGGAGATCGTTTTCGGTGACCCCGGGGCCGGTGGGCCCGTGGTGCCGTTCACCGTCGTCGACGTGAGCCCGCCACGCACGTTCGCGTTCCGCTGGACGCACCCGGCCGACCAGGACGCGACGGAGGGGAACTCGCTGCTGGTGACCTTCGACCTGACGCCGTCGCGCGGCGGGACGTTGCTCAGGATGACCGAGACCGGTTTCCGCGAGATGGGCTGGGAGGTCGCCGTCCTCGAGCAGCAGTACCAGGAGCACGTCACCGGCTGGGAGTTCTACCTGCCGCGGCTGGCTCCGTACGTCGCGACGCTCGAGCTGCGGCCGTGAGCGACGCCGTCGCCGAGCAGGTCGACGACGACCTCTGGTCCGCGATCGGGGACCCCACCCGGCGCCGGCTGCTCGACCTGCTGCTCCTCGGCGGTGACGGCACCGCGACGACGCTGGGCCGGCAGCTGCCGGTCACCCGTCAGGCGGTGTCCAAGCACCTCGTCGTCCTCGACCGGGTCGGCCTGGTCCGCGCGACGCCGGCGGGCCGGGAGAAGCGGTACCGGGTGGACGACGACCAGCTCGCCCGCGCCGCAGCCCAGCTGTCGTCGGTGGGATCGGCATGGGACGCCCGGCTGCAGCGGATCAAGCGGATCGCCGAGACGATCCAGCGCACCCAGCAGGACTGACAGCAGGACTGAGAACAGAACTGACCGGGAGGACGGACGAGCACAAGGAGGATCGAGATGGTGGACATCCTGCACCGGGTCGGAGTCATGACCTCGACACCGGAGAAGGTGTACGACGCCCTGACGACGGTCGAGGGCCTGGCCGGCTGGTGGACCGAGAACACCCAGGGCAGCGGCAAGGTCGGTGGGGTCCTCGAGTTCCGGTTCCCTCCGGTCGGAGGCTTCGACATGGAGGTCGTCGAGCTGCGGCCGTCCGAGCGGGTGGAGTGGCGGGTGGTCGACGGCCCCGAGGAATGGGTCGGCACGACGATCGGCTGGGACCGGCAACTGTAAATCAACTAACTACACGCGCCACTAGGAGACGACCCGAGTCGGCGGTTCAGTCCTTCGGCGCAGTGGACTCGGCAACGCAGAGAACTCCTGTGTTGCCGTCCTGGTCGGCGATCACGGTGAGCGACGGCGCGTCGCTGTCATCGACGACAATCCCACCCGCGGCGACGGCGGCGGCGATTCGTTGCCCGGCCACCTCGGGCGCCACATAGACCTCGACGTGGAACCGCTGACGCGGGGTCTCGTGCTCGTCGGCGTCACCGAACCACAGGTTCGGTACCCGTCCCGTGGTGTCCCGGATCTCGTCGCTGGGGGACCCGTGGCCCTGGGCCTCGGCGTTCCCGGTCAGCAGGGCGGCCCACACCGGGGCGATGGTCGCGGAGTGCGCCGTGTCGAGGCCGAGCTCGATGACGCTGACCGAGGCCGGGTCGGCGTCGACCTTGTGGTCGGCGGCGATCTCGGTGATCCGTCGGGCAAGGTCGACGTCCTGCTGGGTCACCCATTCGACGACGTGTTCGGTGCCTTCGTCGTCGCGGTAGATGGCGTCGGCGCTGACCAGCTTGAGGTCGACGTACCCGTTGCCGATCGACACGCTCGGGTGGTGTCCGAGCGCGTCGCCCGCCTCGCCCACCGCGGCGACGAACCGTGCGCCGGTGCCGAAGTCGTCGACCAGG
>JBBRVW010000057.1:0-19270 GCA_038246545.1 Actinomycetes bacterium
CGCGAGGCTCGTACTCCGGGGAGTCCGGGCCGACCGAGGGGTAGTCGGTCTGCTGGGTCTCCCAGGTGATGATCCCGTCCTTGACGTAGACCTTCCACGAGCAGGACCCGGTGCAGTTCACCCCGTGGGTAGAGCGGACCACCTTGTCGTGGCTCCACCGGTCCCGATAGAAGTCGTCCGCCTGACGGCCACCCCGCTTGGTCATCGTGCGAAGGTCGTCAGAAACGATCGCCCTGGTGAAGAAGCGCCTGGTCCGAAGCAAGGCATCGCTCATGGGTCCGTCCAGGCCGACCGCTCGGCCCTCCTCCGGGCTCGCGGGATCAATTTCAGTCGTCACGATGTGTGCCTCCCAAATCTGGAACTCTTCCGACGCGCCCGAGCGCACTGGGCGCGCGGTTAGGCGTTGGCCGTCCGACGATCGCAGCTAACCTACGGACGTGGCCGAATCGGCATTGGAGCGAGTGCAAAGCGCGGTCGCGGGGCTTACGCCGGGCTACTTCGCATTGGTGATGGCCAGCGGAATCATCTCGGTGGGAATGCGGCTCAAGGGGTTCGAGCTCATCTCCACCACTCTGCTGGTCGTCTGTATCGCCGGGTTCGTCATCTTGCTGGGTCTGACACTGTGGCGGTTCGTCGCCTATCGCAGCGCGATCAACAATGACTTCCTCGACCCTGGGCGAGCGTTCGGCTTCTTCACGTTCGTCGCCGGCACCAACGTGCTCGGCGTTCGACTCGGCATGGACGGTCACCACGTTGCGACCGGTCTCCTGTTGGGACTTGCTGGAACGGCGTGGCTGCTGCTCGGGTACGTGGTGCCCTGGACGGCGGTCCTTGGCAAGGTGGAGCGACCGGTGGTCGCGACCGCGAACGGCACCTGGTTCATCTGGGTGGTGGCGAGCCAGTCCGTCGCGATCGCCGCGGCAAGCATCGAACCGGTATTCGTCACCGGCCGCCGCGAACTTGCCGTGCTCGCGGTGATGTCGTGGTCGGTTGGCGTCTTTCTGTATGCCGCCACCGCAATGATCGTGACGTTGCGGCTGATGCTCTACAAGTTCGGGCCTGATGAGCTCACCCCGCCCTATTGGGTGACCATGGGCGCCCTCGCCATCACCGTGCTCGCGGGTGCCCGGATCGTGGAGATGGCCGACGCGCCCATGGTGTCTGTGACTCGTGACCTCATCGCGGGTCTGTCCGTGGTGTTCTGGGCCTTCGCCACCTGGTTGATCCCGGTACTCCTCGCGGCAGGCTGGTGGCGGCACCGTGTCCGTCACGTCCCACTGCGGTACGACGCGACATTGTGGAGCGTGGTGTTCCCGCTCGGGATGTACGCAGTGGCCGGCATCTACCTCGGTGAAGCCGACCAGCTGCCACTGGTGGCCGGAATCGGCGGTGCCGAACTGTGGTTCTCCTTCGCGGCCTGGGTGGCGGTCATGATCGCCATGCTCGACAATCTGGTCCGCAGGGTGCTCGTGCCGACTAGCCACTGATCGCACTCCTTGCTCCTGGACTATCCCAACAGCGGAAACGCACCACGTGCACACGCGCCTCCCTCTGGTCATGGCTTCCGCGCGGCCGCCCTAGGGTGCCAGCACGGTCTGGACTTCCTTAGCATGAGCCTGCTCGGTGCGGCGGGTGACGGTGAGGGTGAGCAGCGCAGTCAGGGCAGCCGTGACAGAGAGCATCCAAAGCCCGATGGCATAAGAGTCCGTGCGCCCATAGACGTAGCCCATGATCAACGGTGGGACGAAGCCGCCCAGACCGCCGGCGGCACCGACCAGGCCGGTGACGCCGCCGACTCGGGCAGGATCGGTAACCTTCGCGATCAAGGCGAATGTCGCGCCCGTGCCCGAACCCAATGCCATCGCCATGATCAGGAAGGCGGCCGTGCCGGTGTGTTCGAGAACTGGGTGGGTGGCCGCGACCCCGGCACAGACCACCACGACCAGGTAGCCGCTGGCCAGGACCCGGATCGGTCCCACGCGGTCAGAGAGCCAGCCCCCCACTGGCCGCATGATCACGGCCACCGCGACGAATCCCGCCATCCGGTTCGCTGCGTCGGCTGGTGTCAGGCCGTAGTCAGTCTTCAGGTACGCCGGAAGATAGACCGAGAACGCGACGTACCCGCCGAACGCGACCGCGTACAGAATGCAGGCCTGCCAGGTGATCGGTAGGCGTGCGTTCGCCTTCAGCCGCGTCGCCACGGACGAGGTGGGGGCCTGGCGGCCGGGTGCGTCCTCGAGCCGACGCCACGCCACGACCGCGAAGATCGCCAAGGCGGCGGCCGCGAAAAGGAACGGTGTCTTGTTGCCGACGTTGGTGTAAAGCCTGACCGTCGTGAGCGCGCTGATCGCCGTGCCACCCATGCCGGCCCCGAAGATGCCCACGGCCAAGCCTCGTCTTTCCGGCGGGAACCAGGCGTTGACGAACGGGACACCGACGGCGAACGACGTTCCCGAGATGCCGAGGAAGAACCCGCCGACCAGCAGCGCCGCGTAGTTGGTCTGCCCGTAGAAACCGATGAACAGGGTCGGCACGATCGTGGCGAGCGAGACGATCACGAACATCTCCCGCCCGCCGTACTTGTCGGTCAACGCCCCGACGGGTATGCGGCCGAGAGAGCCCACGATGACCGGCACCGCCACTATCAAGGAGACCTGCCACTCGCTGAGCGCGCCCAGGGTGCCGTTGTCGCGGAACACCGGGCCGAGCGGGCTGAGCAGTGCCCATGCCCAGAAGTTGATCGCGAACCCGGTGGTGGCAAGCGCCAGCATCAGCCACGGCGATCTGGCGGTGTCGGTTGTCTCAGCCGGGGTGGGTCGTTGACTCGTCATGTTCGTCGTCCTCCTGCGAGGGTGGCACGACCTCCACCTTGCCTGATGGGGTCCGTTTTGCCCACGTGGGCAGGCAGGTCAGGCAGTGCTGCGGACCCGATCGTTGCGCACCATGCTCAGCCGCCAGGAGTCGGGCCCGCGCTCGAGGTACTCGATCGCGAAGTCGCCGGGCGCTCGCTGCTCGAGCTGGGTCAAGAGCGGCAGCGGGTCGTGCGGGGCGATGAGGACCAGGCCGCCGCCTGGCGCTACGCCGTCCAACGCTCCGAAGATCGTCGCGTGACGGATGGCGTGTGGGATCACCCGCGCGTCGAGTTCGGGCAGCTCGGTCGCGTTCTCCTCATGGCAACCGCAGTTGTGCCCTGCAGGCTCTCCGCTCGCACCGGGTCGATCGTGTCCGTGTTCGCTGTCGACGCCGATCAACTCGCCCATACTTCCCAACAGCTCGGCCACGGACACCTCCGGCGCCCCGACGAGCAGCGGCAGAACCTGGTGGTTCTCCTTGGCCACGTGGGTCTCGAACACGGCCCGCAGCGCGCCCGCCGTGACGGCGACAGTCACTGGATCGGAGGCCAGCTCGAGATCGTCGACCAGACCCAGGATGAGCTGGTGCTCGGCGAGCATCGCTTCGACCAGGAGCCGGCCCTCGGGCCGCTGCGCGGCAGCCCGGTAGAGGGTGCTTTCCTCCGCGAGCGCGTGCGGCACCAGCTCGGTGCGGCACCAGTCGACCAGGTCCGAACGGACCTCCTCGTCCAGTGGCCTACTGGCACGGGCGAGTGCGGTCAGTGTCTTGACCTTGAGCGCGAGCGCGCCGGCCAGCTGAGCGTGGTGTCGCTCGACTGCCTCCGCGGCGCGGGCGTCGGCCTCGTCTGAGGCGATGACTACAGCGTCCATGTCCTTGACTCCTCCAAGCTGGCCCCCACGTGGTGGCCGGTGCACCATATTTACTACACTTGGCTCCGTGGAAAATAACCGGGGGCTGTCGCGGGGCTACGGGCCGCGTCCCGGGGTCCCCGCCCGGCCGCTGTCGGCAGCGCGGACCGCGATCGTGGACCGGCTCCGGGATCAGCCCGAGCCACTCACCCTGTCGAGCCTGGTAACCGCGACGGGCCTGCACGAGAACACCCTGCGCGAGCACCTCGCCGGCCTGGTGGGTCGCGGCCTGGTCCGCCGCCACCGGGCCGAACCGGCTGGTCGCGGACGCCCGGCGTGGCGCTACGAGCTGACCGAGGAGGAGACGGCCGGCTCGGAGTACGCCGGGCTCGCGGCGGCCCTGGCTGCCGCTATGGCTCGTACGAACGACAACCCGGGCCCGGCGGCGGCCGCCGCCGGGGAGGAGTGGGGCCGCGAACTGGCGCGCGACCGGGGTGCCACCCCGGGCTCGTCCCGTGCCGCGCGTGATGAGGTGCTGCAGCTGCTCGACGACCTGGGCTTCACGCCCCAGGCTGCACCGGAGCGTCCTGCGCAGGTGCGTCTGACCCGCTGTCCGCTGCTCGAGGCAGCGCACCGGCATCCGGAGGTCGTGTGTGCGGTGCACCTCGGCATCGTGCGAGGCGCCCTGACCGAGTACGGAGCCGACCCGGCGGGGAGTTCGCTGGTGCCGTTCGCCGAGCCGGGGGCGTGCAGACTCGTCCTCCCTCCGCTGGATGAGGACGCCTCGTGAGCGACCGGCCGGCGCGAGGGTTCTGGCCGATGCGGGACCTGCCGGTGGTGGGCCGGCTGATCTCCGCAGTGGTCGTGGCACTGGTCCACCCGTTCGTGCCCGCTCCCCGCTGGCTGCTGATCCATCTGGTGCTGCTCGGGGCCGCTACCCACTCGATCCTGGTGTGGAGCCGCTACTTCACCGATGCCCTGTTGCACACTGCGCCGGAACCGTCCGCCCGCCCTCGGCAGAACCGCCGGCTCTTGCTGCTCAACGTCGGGGTGCTGCTCGTCGTGACCGGCGTGATGACGGCGCACTGGCCGGTCACGGTCGTCGGCGGGACGGCCGTCGGTGTCGTCGTGGCCTGGCACGGGGCGTCCCTGCTCGCGCAGCTGCGTTCCGCGCTCGGCCTGCTGTCAGGGCGAGATCAGGCTCGGATGACGCGTTGCTCGATCGCCTTCGCCACGGCACCGGCCCGGCTATCCACCCCGAGCTTTCCGTAGATGTGGGTGAGATGGGACTTCACGGTTGCCTCGCTGACGAGCAGTCGCCGGGCCATTTCCTTGTTGGCGAGACCCTCGGCGAGCAGCTCCAGGATCTCCACCTCCCGGGCGGTGAGGACGGGGCCCGGCGAGCTGGTCCGGCGCACGAGGGTAGCGGCGACTGCCGGCGCCAGCACGATGTCGCCGCGTGCTGTCCCGAGGACCGCCCGGAACAGCTCGTCCGGCGGAGCGTCCTTGAGCAGGTACCCGGAGGCACCGGCATCGATCGCAGCGATGATGTCCGCCTCGGTGTCGTATGTGGTCAGCACCAGCACGGAGGGTGGCTCCGGCAGGCCGCGCAGTCGCGCGGTCGTCTCCGCCCCGCCCTCGCCCTGCCCGAGGTTGAGGTCCATCAGCACGACATGCGGCCGGGTGCGCGCGACGACGTCGAGGGCACCCGGCCCGTCCGCGGCCTCGCCGACGACGGTCAGGTCCGGCTGTCCCTCCAGCAGGGCGCGAATCCCGGCACGGACGACCGGATGGTCGTCCACCAGCACCACCCGGACCACGGGGTCGGCCCCGCTCATGCGCCGGTCGCGAAGGGGATGCACGCCGCGAGCGCGGTGCCCTCGCCGGGACTGGACTCCACCACGAGCCTCCCACCGTAGCCCTCCACCCTGCTCCGTATCCCCGTGAGCCCATGCCCCCGCCCGGGTCGGCGGACAGCGCGTCTCGGGTCGAAACCGGCTCCGTCGTCGCGCACGTCCAGAGAGACCGAACCAGGCTGGTACGTCAGGGACACCGTCGCCGTCGACGCGCCTGAGTGCTCCACGACGTTGGCGAGTGCGCCCCTCGCGGTACGGAGCAACGCCGTGGCGATGTCCGCCGGCAGGGCCAGCTGCTCACCGTGGACTCGCAGGTCGACTCGGGTCGCGCTGTGCAGAGCCGCTTGCTGGCAGGCCCGCTGCAGCGCCTCGGGCAGGTCGTCCGCGGTACCCGGTACTGGCAGCTCGGCCGGGGCCAGGTCCCGCACCACTCGACGGACCTCGTCGAGGCCGTCGCGAGCGGTGAGAGCCGCCTGCCCGACGTGCTGCCGAGCGGCATCCGGGCGGCTGGTCCACTCCTGCCCGGCCGCCTGCAGCAGCAGGTTGATGCTCGACAGCCCCTGCGCCAGGGAGTCGTGGATCTCCCGGGACAGCCGGGCCCTCTCGGCCAGCGCCCCCGCGGCGTGCTGCGCCCTGGCGAGCTCCCCCTCGGCCTGTTGAACGTCGTCGACGAGCCGGCGGCGGACCGTCGCGTCCCGGTCGAGCGCCCGGTAGGAGAGAACGGCAAGACCGGCGACGCACACCGGGCCGAGCACGACCGTCGGGTCCAGCTCGCCGAGCATCCTGGTCCACGTGAGGACGACCGTCGCGGTCATCCCGGTCACCACGGCACCGGCGGCCGCGAAGGGGAGCACGCGAAGGGCGACGAACGCCAACGGCACCGCGACCCAGGAGAAGGACGGCGCGAGGACCACAAGGGCGAACCAGGTCGCGACGAGCGCCGCGCACCACGGGACGCCGTGCCGCACGATCCCGCCCCACGGCCGCCCGGTCGGGTAGGCGGCGTAGACGACGAGGAGCAGGCCGGCACCTCCGAGCACCCATGCGGTTCGCTCGCCCAGCCCGTGCCCGTCCACGTAGCGTGCCGCGGACGCGGTCGTCAGCGCCAGGAACGCCACGTGGAGCCATGCCTCCAGCCGGGCGACGCCCGCCAGGATTCCGCGCTCGTCGACGGAGGGCTCGGCAGGGTCCATGGCCTGTCGAGGCTACGACGGCAGTCCATGGGGTCGCATCATCCATCTGGCTATCCGGCGGGTATCCATGTCGCCACCGGGCCGTCGACGGATGCTCGATGCCGGCCGCTGCCGCCGGGCCCAGGATGGGAGATCCGAGTCCCGACACATGGAGGTTCCCTCATGGCCTTGACCCGCTGGGCGTCTCTGGCGCTCGCCGCCCCACTGATGGTCGCCGTGATCCAGCCCGCGCAGGCACACGACGGCCGACGCCCCGACACCTACACCCTCGCTGGCGACGCCGGCGGGTCGAAGTTCGAGGGGATCGGCGTGGACCGCGACGCCGGCACGTTCCACGTCAGCGAGGTCACGGGCGGGGAGATCCATCGCGGCGACACCCGGGCCGGGACGACCGAGGAGTGGATGCCCGAGGGGGCCGACGGGCGGCTCACCGCTCGGGGGATCACGACCGACTCCGAGGACCGGGTCTACATCGCCGGAGGACCCAACGGTCTGAACACGTCACGGCCGGACCTGTGGGTCTACTCCGCCGACGGCGGTCTGCTCGCAGCGTTGCGCGTCGGGGAGCCGGACGCGTTCCTCAACGACGTCGCGATCGGACCGGACGGCGCCGCGTACTTCACCAACTCCAACGCCCCCCAGATCTTCCGGGTGTCCGAGACGGATGGCGCCTGGCAGGTCAGCACCTGGGTCGACGCGGCCGGGGTGATCTCCCAGCAGCCGGGGTTCAACCTCGGCGGCATCGTCGTCGCCCCGGACGCGAAGGCGCTCGTCGTCGCCCAGGGCAACGTCGGGACGCTGTGGCGCTTCGAGCTGGCAAGCCGGAAGGTCACCGAGGTCGACACCGACGGTGCGAACCTGGTCGACGCCGACGGTCTCGTGCTGCGGGGTCACCGGCTGACGGTCGTCCGCAACTTCTCCCGCGTGATCACCACGCTGCGACTCGACGGGCACTCCCGGTCCGCCCGGCTCCTCTCCGAGGTCGGCACGGACCCCGACCGGGTGTTCACCACCGCCAAGATCGCCCACGGCCGGCTGCTCCTGGTCGACAGCAAGTTCGACGAGGCCGTCGCGACGCCGCCCTATGAGGTCGTGGCGCTGCGCGTCCCGCGGTGAGGCGGGCCGTCGGTCTGGCCGGGGTGGTTGCGGTGGCTGCTCTGACCGCCTGCACGTCAGGGCAGCCACCTGTGGTGGATCGGGCCGCACCGGAGACCGCGACGCAGAGCGCGGACGCCGCGCCCGAACCGAGCGGCTCGACTCCGAGCGCCGACCTCGGCAGGCGCCAGGCCCGGTTGGACGATGCCCTGATCGAGGCCGCCTGGGCCGGTGATGTCCGCCGCGCGCGCGAGCTCGTCGCGGGCGGTGCCGACGTCAACGACAAGGACGACTCCCAGCAGAGCGCCTACCTCATCTCCACCAGCCAGGGCTACCTCGACCTCCTCGAGCTGACCCTGCGCAGCGGCGCGGACGTCGGCTCGCTCGACAGCTTCAACGGAACGGGCCTCATCCGCGCTGCCGACCGCGGCCATGCCGACATCGTGGGCCGCCTGCTCCGCACCGACATCGACGTCGACCACGTCAACAACCTCGGGTGGACCGCCCTGCACGAGGCGATCCTGCTCGGGGACGGCAGCCGCCGGTACGTCGACACGGTGCGGCTACTCGTCGCAGGTGGCGCGGACGTCGAGCTGCCGTCCCGACACGACGGGGTCGCGCCGATCGACCAGGCCAGGGCCGAGGGCCACCGGGCGATCGAGGGCACGCTGCGCGCCGCGCTCGACAGCGGCCGCGTGCGCGACCCCGACACTGCCCTCCTGCGGGCGGCGACCGGCGGCGACGCGGATCGGGCCGCGCTCGCGCTCCGCGCCGGAGCGGACCTGGAGACTCGCGACGACCGCCGCCGTACGCCGCTGCTGCTCGCCGTGACCCACGACCGGGTCGCCGTGGCGCGCGTGCTCGTCGCGCTCGACGCTGACCCCGACGCCCTCGACGACCAGCACGACACGCCCTGGCTCGTCAGCGGGGTGACCGGCAGCGTCGCGATGGCCGACGTTCTGCTGCCCTACGACCCGGACCTCACGGTGCTCAACCGATTCGGCGGGACGGCCCTGATCCCGGCAAGCGAGCGTGGGCACGTCGGCTACGTGCGCCGCGTCGTGAAGACGGACATCGACGTGAACCTGGTGAACGACCTCGGCTGGACGGCCCTGCTGGAGGCGGTGATCCTCGGCGACGGGTCGCGGCCGTACCAGCGGATCGTGCGGACCTTGCTGGCGGCCGGGGCCGACCCACGGATCGGCGACCGGCATGGCGTCACGCCACTGCGCCATGCTCGCGCCCGCGGACATGAAGCGGTCATGGATGTTCTGACCGGTCTCTCGCGGCCGTGACGCCCTGGACTGCGCCACCCCCGCGGCGCCAGGTTGGCTGGCCTCGATCTTTCGTGATCTTGGTGGTGATCGTCGGGCCGGTGGTCTGGGTCCACGCGTCGTGGCCGGACGTGTCTGGTCTCCGCGTCTTCGCGGCCTTCCTGGTCCTGTTCGTTCGGCGTGGTGCCTAGGCAGTCAGGTTGTCGGTGCGTCGAGGCTGTGGTGTCCGGCCAGGAGGGGTCAGCCCACGGCCAGCCACTCGGGAGTCGCAGCAGGTTTGCGGCGGCCGGTGTGCACGATCCGGCCGGCGATGTTGAGCAGTCGCAGTCGCAGTCGCAGCCGTTTGGGTTCCCAGGTTCGGGCCGGGGTGCCGGTCAGGGCCAGGTGTTGGGTCCAGGCCAGCAGGTCCGCGGCAAGGGAGGCGACCTCGAGCCAGATCTGGTTGGCGGCGAACTTGTGCAGCAGCACGTTGGCGAGCCCCGTGTCGGTCGGCCATGCAGTCACCGCCCCGTGCGATCGGCACCGCACGATCAGTACGACCTTCCCCGGGTCGTGGCCGAGTCCGGCCCGTGCGCCACGGCGCCAGGTGCGCGTACAACGCCCGATCCAGCCCCATCACGGCGACGGTGTGGGTGAGCAGCGAGGCGCCGGCCGAGGAGATCAACGACTCGCTGCCCGCGACTACCCGAACCCGTCTCGAGCGCCGGCTACGTTCCTCCTCACCAACGGAGTGCCTCTCAGCTCGGTCGATCTGCTGTCTTCGCAAACACCAGAATCCAAGCAGGGCAGGCACTTCCGTGCATCTGCCGCCCGTGTCGCAGCACCCGATCAGCGACCCAGCGAAGGTCGAGGCTAGGTGTCCTGCCTCGGCACGTTGTTGACAGTCGACAGCGTGACGCAGCAGCGGCCCTCGGCCGGGTCGAGTCGCGCGGTCAACGCGCCGTCGGTGCCGCGCTCGGCCATCACCTCGAGGAGGGCCAGGTTCATGCCGCAGACCAGGTCCGTGTGGTCGCGCACCAACCCGTGGAATGGGCAGTTGGTCAGCGTGACCCTGTCGTTCTGATGGCGCGGTGCGTATCCGTGAGCCGCCAGCGTGGTGCAGGCCGCATCGACGATCTTGGAGCGCGAAGGCCGTGCTCCGGCCGCTACCCGCGTCTCGTCGCCGAGGTCGCGGCCCGCGTCGGCCGCCACCCGGTGCAGGGCGTCGAGGGCAGCCGTGCGGTCCGCGGCGGACGCCTCGATCGCCGATGCCATCAGGTGCGCCGCGAGGTCGTAGTGGCGTTGGGGCAGGGTCACCGACAGCTCGCGGGTAGAGCGTCGATACAGCTTGGTGGGGCGGCCCGCGCCCGGGCCTTGACGTCCGGAGAGGCGCTTGAACTCCGTGTCGAGCAGCCCTTCCTCGACCAGCCGGTCCAGGTGGAACTTTGCGGTGTGCCGCGGCACACCGACGCGTTCGGACGCCTCGTCGCGGCTGACCGGGTCGCCCTGCGCGACGACATGGCGGAAGAGCTCCCGACGGATCGGGTCGGCCAGGGCCGCGACACCGGCCACCTGCTCGGCAAAGTCGTCGGCATCCACGGACGAGCCTTTCTAAAAGAGGAATTGCTTGACGAAAGAGGCAGTGGCGCTCTAACGTCAAATGTACTGTCCCTTAGACCTGGAGGCAACGATGACGACCACCGACACGCGGCAGGCACCGATGACGGCCACGAGCAGGTGGCGCGACCCGGCCTTCCAGGCGTTCGCGCTGTTGCGGACCGCGTTCACGGTGGCGCCGATCGTCTTCGGGCTCGACAAGTTCTTCGACGTCCTCACGGACTGGCAGCTGTACCTCGCCCCGACGTTCGACGACGTCGTTCCGGGCACTGCGCACCAGGCGATGCTCGCGGTGGGGGTCGTGGAGATCGCAGCGGGAGTGCTGGTGGCGCTGCGCCCGCATATCGGCGGGTACGTCGTCGCGGCGTGGCTTGCCGGGATCATCGTGAACCTGCTGCTGATTCCGGACTTCTACGACGTCGCACTGCGGGACTTCGGTCTGCTCGTCGCCGCTCTGGCGCTTGCCCGTCTGGCGGCTGCCGTCCGCACGGCCGAGGCGGGCCCGACAGCCGAGGAGCTGACGGTATGACGTCCGCGGCGCTGCCCGTGGCCACCGAGGCACCTCCCCGGGAGCCAGCAGCGGGGTCGACGCACTTGCGCGTGATGCACCAGTCGGCCGCGATCGACCTGGTCGCGGCGGAGGACGCCGCCGCTGCGTTCCTCAGCGCCCTCGGACTCGAACTCGACCACGAGAGCGTTCGTGGGACCGCGGGGCGGATGGCCCGGGCGTACGCGGAGATGTTCCAGCCGCGGCCGTTCGACCTGACGACGTTCCCCAACGACGAGGGGTACGACGAGATGGTCGTCGCCCGGTCTCTCCCGGTGCACTCAGTCTGCGAGCACCACCTGCTGCCGTTCATCGGGGTCGCCCACGTCGGGTACCTCCCGGGGGAGCGCATCCTGGGCCTGTCGAAGCTGGCCCGTGTGGTGGAGCTGTTCGCGCGGCGACCGCAGGTCCAGGAGCGGCTCACCCAGCAGGTGGCGGACTGGCTGCAGGCCAACCTGGCGCCCCGCGGGGTCGGCGTGGTCATCGAGGCCGAGCACCTGTGCATGACGGTGCGCGGAGTGCGAGCTGCCGGGGCGAGCACCGTCACCTCGGCGCTGCGCGGCTGGCTGCGCGACGACGCGGCCTCCCGTGCCGAGTTCCTCGGGCTCACCGCACGACCGATCGGCGACGGAGGAGGTCGCTACCGTGTCTGACGCCCTGGCAGAGCTGTCCGCGGCCGGAGTCGCGATCTGGCTCGACGACCTGAACCGGACCCGCCTCACCTCCGGCAGCCTGAGCGAGCTCGTCCGCGACCGGCATGTGGTGGGGGTCACATCCAACCCGACGATCTTCGCGAACGCCATCGGACACACGAGCAGCTACGACGGACAGCTCGCAGATCTGACCAGCCGTGGCGTCCCAGCCGGCGAGGCCCTGCGGATGCTCACCACGGCCGACGTGCGATGGGCTTGCGACCTCCTCGCGCGCGTCCACGAGGCCAGCGGCGGCATCGACGGCCGCGTGTCCATCGAAGTCGATCCCCGTCTCGCGCACGAAACCGACTCGACCGTCGCCGAAGCCCGGCAGTTGTGGTGGCTGGTCGACCGCCCGAACCTGTTCGTCAAGATCCCCGCGACCGCCGCCGGGCTGCCGGCGATCGCGCAGTGCCTGGCAGAGGGCATCAGCGTCAACGTCACGCTGATCTTCTCCCTGCGGCGCTACGGCGAGGTCCTGGAGGCATTCCTGAACGGGCTCGAGCGGGCAAGCGCCGCTGGACGCGACCTCTCGCAGTTGACCTCGGTCGCCTCGTTCTTCGTCAGCCGGGTCGACACCGAGGTCGACGCGAGGCTGGACAAGCTCGGTACCGACGACGCGATCGCGCTCAGGGGAAAGGCGGCCGTCGCCAACGCGCGGCTGGCCTACCAGCACCACGAGCAGATCTTCGGCACCGAGCGGTGGGCGGCGCTGGCCCGCGCCGGTGGGCATCCACAACGGCCGCTATGGGCGTCGACCGGCGTCAAGAACCCGGCGTACGACGAGACGATGTACGTCCTGGACCTGGTCGCGCCCGGTGTGGTGAACACGATGCCCGAGGCAACCCTCGCCGCCGTCGCCGACCACGGCACCGTCGCCGGCGACACCATCCATGCGCACTACGACCACGCCCGGCAGGTCCTCGACGACCTCGCCACGATCGGCATCGACTACGACGACGTCGTGCGCGCTCTCGAAGCGGAGGGCGTCGAGAAGTTCGAGGCGTCCTGGGCTGACGTCACCGAGCGGATCACCGAGCGGCTGACCGGCTCCGGCCGCGCCGCGCCGACAGCGAAGGAGTCCTGACCGTGGCGAGTCCGTCGAACATCGTCATCGTCGGCGCCAGCCTCGCCGGCGCCACCGCGGCCCAGACGCTGCGCGAGGAAGGGTTCACCGGCCGCATCACGCTCATCGGTGACGAGGCACACCGGCCGTACGAGCGGCCGCCGCTGTCGAAGGGCTACCTGCTGGGCGACACCGATCGGGAGAAGGTGTTCGTCCATCCCGGCGACTGGTACGACGAGCACGACATCGACCTGCGGCTCGGGACGGCGGCCGCACGCGTCGACCGGGACGCGAGGAACGTGGTGCTCGCCGACGGCAGCCGCCTGGGGTACGACGCGCTGTTGCTGACGACCGGCTCGAGTCCTCGCCGGCTGCAGGTCGCCGGCGCCGACCTCGATGGCGTCCTCTACCTGCGACGGCTCGAGGACAGTGAGCGGCTCAGGGCCGCGTTCGGCAGGGCCGCTCGCGCCGTCATCATCGGCGCGGGCTGGATCGGCCTCGAGGTCGCGGCGGCGGCGCGCGCCGCGGGGCTGGACGTCACGGTCCTCGAGCAGGCCGAGCTGCCTCTCCTGCGGGTCCTCGGCCGCGACGCCGCCCGGGTGTTCGCGGACCTGCACCGCGACCATGGGGTGGATCTGCGCTGCTCCGCGCAGGTGAAGGCCATCACCGGTGGCGACGACCGCGTCAACGGCGTCACACTCGGGGACGGGAGCCGTCTCGACTCGGACCTCGTGCTGGTCGGTGTCGGCATCACCCCCAACGTGCACCTTGCCGCGGACGCCGGGCTCGAGACGGACAACGGGGTGGTCGTGGACGAGCACCTGCGGACCGCCGACCGGGTCGTCTACGCCGCCGGTGACGTCGCCAGCGCCTATCACCCTGGGCTCGCACGGCGGATTCGCGTCGAGCACTGGGCCAACGCCCGACGCCAGGGCGCCGTGGCCGCGAAGACGATGCTGGGTCAGGACGTCGTCTACGACCGGTTGCCGTACTTCTTCAGCGACCAGTACGACCTCGGCATGGAATACACCGGCTTCGTCGACCCCGACGCCTACGATCAGGTCGTCTTCCGCGGCGACGTCGCCGGCCGCGAGTTCATCGCCTTCTGGCTGGCCGATGGCCGGGTGCTGGCGGGGATGACCGTCAACACCTGGGGCGTGACCGACGCCGTCGAGGGGCTCGTCCGCTCCGGGCAGCCCGTCGACCCCCATCGGCTCGGCGACCCCAGCATCCCGCTGGACGCCGTGCTCACGCGGTGAACGGTGCGCGGTAGGCGTTCAGCACCGGCTGGCCGCCCAGGTGCGCGTAGAGCAGAGTGGAGTCCCGGCCGATGTCCCCGGTCCGCACGAGGTCGACCAGCGCGGCCATCGACTTCCCTTCGTAGACCGGGATGATGATCATCCCCTCCGGCGACCCGCTCAGCTGGATCGCGTCGAGCGTCGACCGCAACGGGACGCCGTAGAGGTCGCCGGCCCAGCCCTCGAGTGCCGTGATCTCGTCGTCCTTGAACCCGATCCCGAAACCGGACGGGTCGAGCCGTACCTCGGCGCCCATGATGCGCGACAGCAGGATGTTCCCGACCCGGTCGTTGGCCGAGTCCGGCCAGTCGACCCACTTCTCCTGCACGAGCACGGCCTTGAGTCCGATCCTCGCGGCGAGCGCGGCGACATACCGGTTGTGGTTGGACTGGTAGCCGCCGATGGACACCAGGGTGTCGGCGCCCTGCGCGACGACGTCCGGCGCGATGTACTCCAGCTTGCGCATCTTGTTGCCGCCGTAGGCGAGCCCGCTGTTGCAGTCCCGGCGGTTGGTCCAGATCGCCGCGCCGCCGAGGTGCTCGGTGAGCCGCTCCAGCGGGTGCACCGGGCTCGGCCCGAACAGCAGCGGGTCGCGGGGACCTGCATTGCTTTGGGTGACGGTGGCCCCCTTGCGTGCGCGGACCCCGATGTGTCAGTGTTGCTGGACCGTTCCAGCAGACATCGGAGTCATCCGTGGCCTTCCTCGACCGCATCGCCTCCGCCCCCATCTCCTGGGGTATCTGTGAGGTCCCCGGGTGGGGGCACATGCTCCCCACCGACCGGGTGCTCTCCGAGATGACGGACCTGGGGATCTCCGCCACGGAGTACGGCGCCCCCGGGTTCCTCCCCACCGATCCCGAGGACATCCGCGGGGTGCTCGACGGCCACGGCATGTCGCTGCTCGGCGGCTTCACCCCGCTGGTGCTGCACGACCCGGCGCGCCGCGACGAGGCGCTGGCCCGCACCCGGGCGGTGGCCGACCTCTTCAGCCGGGCCGGCGCCACGACCCTCGTCTCCTGCCCCGTCATGGACGACGACTGGTCGATCCCGCGCCCCATGGACAGGGACGAGCACGCCCACCTCGTGCGGATGCTCGGCAAGGTGGACACCATCTGCGCCGACGCCGGCCTGCGGCAGGTCCTCCACCCGCACGTCCAGACCGTCGTCGAGACCTCGCGCGACGTCGAGCGGGTCCTCCAGGACTGCGACGTCAACTGGTGCCTCGACACCGGCCACCTGGCCATCGGCGGCACCGACCCCGTGGAGTTCGCCCGCCAGGCCGCCGACCGGGTGGGTCACGTCCACCTCAAGGACGTCCGGATGGACCTCGTACCGGCCCTGCTCGACCGCTCGACCTCGATCATGGAAGGCGTGCAGGCAGGCCTGTTCCCGTCGCTCGGGCAGGGTGACCTCGCGCTGGCGGACGTCGTCCTCACCCTCGAGCGCGCCGGCTACCAGGGCTGGTACGTCATCGAGCAGGACACCGCCATCACCGGGGCTCTCCCGAGCGAAGGAGATGGACCCGTCACCGGGGTCCGCGACTCGATGAGGTACCTCCGTGACGTCGTCGCACCCCTGCTGGAGCAGGACGCATGACGGCGGGCACCCTCGACCTCCTCGCGCTCGGACGGATCAGCGTCGACCTCTACGCGCAGGAGGCGGGCGCGTCCTTCCTGGAGCCGCAGACCTTCGTGAAGTCGATCGGCGGGAGTCCGAGCAACGTCGCCGTCGCCGCCGCTCGCCTCGGGCTGCGGTCCGCCGTCGTCACCGCCGTGGGCGCGGACCCCCTCGGCAAGTACACCGTCGCGAAGCTCGGGGCGCTCGGGGTCGAGACGCGATACGTCACCGTCCGTCCTGACGGCCGCACCCCCGTGGTGCTCGTCGCGCTCGAGGACCCGGCCGAGCCGACGATCACGTTCCTGCGCGAACCGGATGCCCCCGACACCACCATCGAGTCGGACGCAGTCGACGCAGACACGGTCGCTACCTGTCGGGTGCTGTGGACCAGCGGCGCCACCCTGGCGGCCGGCCCGACGGCCCGGACCGCGATGCGGTGGCTGGAGCAGCGCGCCCGCCGCCCGCACACCGTGCTCGACCTCGACCTCCGCCCGAGCCTGTGGTCCGACCCGTCCGAGGCCACCGCCGCCACCTCGCGCGCGATCGAGCTCTCGAGCGTCGTGATCGGGAATCGCACCGAGTGCGCGATGGCGCTCGGGTCCGCCGACCCGCACGCGGCCGCCGACGCCCTGCTCTCGCGCGGGGTGACGACAGCCGTCGTGAAGATGGGCTCCGACGGCGTCCTGCTCGCCACCGCCGAGGAGCGGGTCGTCATCGACCCGGTGCCCGTGACAGCGCGGTGCGGGTCCGGGGCCGGCGACGCCTTCGGCGGGGCGCTCGCTGCCGGACTCGTCAACGGCTGGCCACTGGCTCGGACCGGGCGGCTCGCGAACGCCGCCGGCGCCCTCGTCACCTCCCGCCTGACCTGTGCCGACGCCATGCCGACCCTGGCCGAGCTGGAGGCTTTCGTGGCCGGAGCCGAGCGGACGTCGACGAAGGTGACCTCCGATGGCTGACCACGAGCTCGCCGTGAGCGACAAGGACTTCCAGGCCGTCATCGAAGCCCGGGTCCGCGAGCCCGGACGGCTCCCGCAGGCGCTCGCCAGCCGCCGCCGGCGGCCGCTGGTGGGCGAGGACGGCCGGATGCTGCTGCTCGCCGCCGACCACACATCGCGCGGCAAGCTGGCCATCGGCTCCGACCCGATGGCCGCCGCGGATCGCCACTCGCTGCTGGACCGGCTCGTCACCGGACTGGCGGACCCCCGGGTCGACGGGGTGCTCGGCAGCGCCGACGTCCTCGAGGAGCTCGCGCTCCTCGGCGCGCTGGACGGCCGGCTCGCCGTGGGCACGATGAACCGCGGCGGCATCGCCGGTGCCCACTGGGAGCTCGACGACCGGCTCACGGCTTACGACGTCGAGCACGTCGTGTCCCTCGGGCTCGACGGTGGCAAGACCCTGCTGCGGGTCGAGCCGACCGATCCCGGCGTGCCGCGCACCCTCGAGACGGTCGCCCGCCTCACGACAGCGCTGGCCGACGCCGGAGTCATGGCCCTCATCGAACCGCTGCCCTACCGCACCCGCCCCGGGGGAGGCCTCGAGCTCGACCCGTCGGAGGACGCGCTGGTCAGGATGGTCGCCATCGCGAGCGGCCTCGGGTCGTCGTCGGCGCACACCTGGCTCAAGATCCCGGCGACCGCCGATCCCGCGCGCGTCGCCGCTGCCACGACCTGCCCCGTGCTGCTCCTCGGCGGGGACGCCGGCCGCGGGCACGAGCGGGTCTTCGACGCCTGGGAGCGCGCACTGCAGGTCCCCAACATCCGCGGCCTGGTCCCCGGTCGCGCCCTGCTCTACCCCGAGGTGCTCAGCGTGCGCGACGCCGTCGACCGCGCCGGCGCCCTCGTCCACCCGACTGCCGCCCCGCTCCCCCAGAAGGATCCTTCATGAGCAACCACCACCGCGCCGGCACGCTGGCCGCCGCTGACACCCTCGTCACCGTCACGCCCGAGCAGGCCGGCTGGGCCTACAGCGGGCTCGAGGTCTTCGACCTCGCCGCCGGACCCGCCACCCGGGTGCTCGACCGGGTCGAGGGCGTCCTCGTGCCGCTGTCGGCCACCGACGTGCGGGTGACCGTCGACGGCGACACCCACACCCTGCGCGGGCGCACCGGGGTCTTCGAGGCCGTCTCGGACTGGATGTACCTGCCCGTGGGGTCCGCCGTCGAGATCGCGGCGGCTGCGGGCGAGATCGCGCTGTGCGCGGCCCGGGCCACCGAACGCTTCCCGGTGCGCCTGACCGCGGCCGAGGACGTGTCGGTGGAGGTCCGCGGCGGGGGCCGCGCGTCCCGCCAGGTCACGAACATCGCGACGCCCGACTCCTTCACCGGCGCCGACAGGATCAACGTCTGCGAGGTGCTCACCCCGGGCGGCAACGTGTCGTCGTGGCCGCCGCACCGGCACGACGGCATCGGCGACTGCACGCCTTCGAACGAGGAGATCTACTACTTCCGGATGGGCCGCCTCGACTCCCCGCACGGCCACCCGCACGGCCAGGGCCTCTTCCGCGTCTACACAGTCGACGGGTCCTCGGACGAGACCGTGACGGTCCTCGACGGCGACGTCCACCTCGTCGCCGAGGGCTACCACGGGCCCTCGACCGCCCAGCCGGAGTACCCGATGTACTTCCTCAACGTGCTCGCCGGTCCGGCGGACGAGCGCACCATGGCGTTCTGCGACGACCCCGACCACCACTGGATCCGCGAGGCGTGGGCCGACCAGGGCCAGGACCCCCGGCTCCCGATGACCTCGGCCTCAGGGCGGGTGACCCCATGACACAGCGCATCGGCATCGCCGTGCTCGGGCTCGGCTGGATGGGCCAGGCCCACTCCCGCTCCGCGCGGCGCATCCCGAGCCACTTCCCGCAGCGCTCCTTCGAGCCGTACCTCGTCGTGTGTGCCGACCCGGTGGCCGACCGTCGCCGACAGGCCGTCGAGGACTTCGGCTTCGAGCGAGCGACCACGGAGTGGCGCGAGGCCGTCACCGCGCCCGATGTGGACGCGGTGTGGGTCACTGCGCCCAACATGCTGCACCTGCCGATGATCGAGGCCGCGACGGCCGCCGGGAAGGCGGTCTTCAGCGAGAAGCCGATCGGCGGCAAGCCCGAGCACGCCGTCGCGGCCCTCGGGCACGCCAGGGCAGCCGACGTCGCCACCGGGGTCGGCTACTGCTACCTCTGGTCGCCGTTGATCCTGCATGCCCGCGAGCTCATCGCGAGCGGGGCGCTCGGCGAGATCACCCACTACCGCGGGCGCTTCCTGTCGATGTACGGCAGCGACCCCCTGGGCCTGCTCACCTGGCGGTTCTTCCTCGACCAGGCCGGCTACGGCGTCACGAGCGACA
>JBBRVW010000058.1:0-18229 GCA_038246545.1 Actinomycetes bacterium
ATGGTGCGTACTGCAGAGCAGGGGACCCGCGGGCACCACTCGTTCGGCGCGGCCGACGCCTCGGCGTCAGCCGCGATGGGCGTGCTGGAGGTCGTCGTGCACACTCACGACCTCGCCGCCGGTCTGGGGGTCGCCTGGGAGCCCGATCGCGACCTGTGCGCGCGGGTCCTTGCCCGCCTGATGCCCGAGGTGCCGCGCACCGCCGACGCCTGGGCGGACCTCCTGTGGGCCTGCGGCCGCATCGAGCTGGACGGTCGCGGGCGGCGTCCCGACGGCTGGCGGTGGCAGAATTGACGCAGGGGTGCGTAGGAGCTGGCCCAGATGTGCTGACCTCTGAGGGTGAGTGACGCGGCTTGCCGGTGGCGGCCTTGGGTCGAGGCAGGGAGCGTCATCGTGGTGACCGAACGACCTGAGCCGGTGGCCTTCTTCATCGTGGAGAGCGTGGCAGCGCAGCCGCAGCCGACCTGACCTCTCGGTGGTGCGTTACGGAGTGCTCGGTAGTGCTAGGTCTGTCGGGGGCACCCGTTGATGGAGGAACGAAAGCAGTCGCTCGTCGCACGCCGTCGGCGGGTGACAGCGGCGGAGAGTCATCGATCCGGCGTGCGGGTGCTTACGACTCCAGCTCGACAAGGGCCGACAGCTCCTGGACGGCGTACCAGCCGAGCTCGTGGTCCTCGACGGCGTCGACGACGAACGCGGCGTCCGCGTCGCCGGCGTCGGCCGCGGGCAGCGCGTCGAGCGCCCGCCGGACGTCGTCGACCGCGGAGGGATCGTCGACGAGGGCCGACTCGACGGCCGACCAGGGCACCGGCTCGGACAACCGGACGGCCGCCCGGTCCAGGTCCGGGGCGGGACGGGCCGCGGGATCCGGCAGCTCGACGGCAAGGACCACGCGACGGGCGGGGGCGTCGCCACCGGGCCCGAGCAGCCGCAGGGCGGCACGGGCCGCGGCAGCGCTCGCCGCATACTCGAGCTCCTCGAGGTCGCCCTCGACGTTCCACTCGCGCAGCGCGGGCGTGACGGCGTAGCCGGTGGTCGCGTCGACAGCCCCGGCGGCGAGGGCAGCCCGCAGCCCGGCCAGCGTGGTCGGCAGGTAGACGCGCGTCATTGCGGCGCCCTGGCCCGCAGCCGGCCGCGGACCCCGCGCCCGCCGGCGCCCTCGAGCGCGTCCGGACGCGGCTCGGCAAGCGCCACGCGGCTGGTGCGGAGGGAGGTCTCGAGGACGCCCAGGCGGCGGGCGGGGTCCATCATGTTGGCGCCCATCGCGGCGAGATCCTCGGGGCCGGGCGCGAGCACCGTGACCGAGGTCCCGGTTCGGGCGACTGCCTTCGACTCCTGCACGACGTGCCGGGTCACCTGGCGCCGCAGCCGGCGCTCGAGCCGCGCGGTCACCTGTCGTGGCTGGTCGGGCACGAAGGACGCCATCGGGGCGAGCACGTAGACCTCGTCGAGACCTTCGGCAGCGAGCAGGTCGGCACTCGTCGACGAGAGCGTGCCGCCGTCGACGTAGCGGCGGCCGTCGACGAGCACGGGCGCGTACCAGCCGGGGATGGCGCTGGACGCGGTGACCGCCTCGTCGAGCCGGGCGGGCGGTGCGCCCTCGCGGCCGAACGCGACCCGGCGGCCTGAGTCGTAGTCCATCGCGACCACCCAGATCCCGGGGCGCGGCGCCCAGCCGTCCGGTCCGGCGACCGCACGGACCATCGCCCCCACCTCGGCCAGCGTCCCGGTGCCGGGTGGTGCGAGCGCGGCCAGCACGGCGAGCGGCGGGACCTGGCGCGGCCGCACCAGCGAGCGCTTGAGCAGGACCGGCGACCCGACCCCGAGCCGTGGCCGCGCCGGCACCGAGCCGCCGGCCGACTCGTCGTAGCTCCAGTCGACGGCGATCGCGCGGGACATCGGCATGCCCCGCTGGTGCGAGAGCAGGTCGGACGCCGACAGCCCGCCACCGAGAAGCGCGGCCAGCACAGAGCCCGCGGACGTGCCGATGATGATGTCGGCGTCGTGCGGCTCGAAGCCCTCCAGCTCGGCGAGCGCGTCCAGCGCACCGATCGTCCAGGCCGCCCCGAGGACGCCGCCGGCGCCGAGGACGAGGCCGCGCCGCGGCACGCGTCCGATCATCGGAGCCCTCCGCGGCACAGATTCCGGGGTCCCCCCGACGTCGCGGCTGGTGCGCCCGGACGGAAGGATCCCATCGGGCGTGAGCGACGTCGTGGGGTGGTCAGCGGACGGTCTCCACGAGCTCGGCCAGCGCGTCGCCGAGGCACTGCGCCAGCACGTCGACGTCGGGCATCGCGTCGCGGTCGGCGTTGAGGCCGTAGAAGACCCGGCCGTCGTACGAGGTGAGGCCGATGCTCAGCGCCTGGCCCTTGGCGAGCGGCACCACGGGGTAGGCCGCGAGCATCCGGGCGTCGCCGGCGTAGAGCGGCTGCTGCGGGCCGGGCACGTTCGTGACCACCAGGTTGAACCACCGCTTGGACAGCCCGCTCGCCACCCGGGCGCCGAGCGAGTGCAGGGTCGGCGGGGCGAAGCCGGCCAGCCCGGCGAGCGCCTCGGCGCCGACCGCTTGGCCGGTCTCCTTGTGGGCCTGCATCCGGTAGGACACCTGGTGCAGCCGCATGACCGGGCTCGGCTCCCCCACCGGCAGGTCGACCAGGTAGCTCGAGACGCGGTTGCCCCCTACGGCGTCGCCCTCGGCGCGGATGCTGACGGGGACGAGCGCCCGGACCGTGGTGGCGCCGCCCACCTTCTCGCCGCGGGTGAGCAGCCAGGTCCGCAGGGCGCCGGCCACGGTGGCGAGGACGACGTCGTTGACCGTGGCGCCGTGAGCCTTGCGGATGCGGCGGTGGTCGTCGAGGTCGAGGTCGAGCATGGCGTAGCGGCGTTGTTCACCGATGACGGCGTTGAGCGGGCTCTCGGGGGCCGACCGTGCGGCCGAGGTCGCGGCGGCGAGCAGGCCACCCGCCGCCTCGCGCACCCGCTCGGCGGTGGACGTCAGCTCGGTCAGGCCGCCGCGCAGCGTGTCGACGACGGCGGTGGGACGGCGCACGGTCTCGGCGACGGCGCCGGCGACGAGCTCGACCCAGGACGGCTCGGCCGTCGGCCGCCAGGTGTCCGGCGGTGGCACCCGCGCGTCAGGGCTGGTGTCGAGGATGACCTGACCGATGTCGACCGCGCCGATGCCGTCCACCATCGCGTGGTGGGTCTTCGTGATGAGCGCGAACCGGCCGTCGGCCAGTCCCTCGACGAGGTACATCTCCCACAACGGGCGGGACCGGTCGAGCGCCCGGCTCTGCACCCGTGCGACGAACTCCGCCAGCTGCGCATCGGTGCCGGGCTTCGGCAGCGCTGACCGGCGGACGTGGTACGAGACGTCGAAGTTCTCGTCGTCGACCCACACGGGGTTGGCCAGCCGCCCGGGGACCCAGCGGATCCGCTGCCGGTAGCGCGGAACGAACGCGATCCGGGCCGAGATGAGCCGGACCAGGCGATCGAGGTCGAAGCCGCCCTCGGGTGCCTGGAAGACCGCAACGGCGCCGACGTGCATCGGCGTGGTCGGCTCCTCGAAGTAGAGGAACGACACGTCCAGGGGGCTCAGCCGGTCGGGCACCAGGCCATCGTGGCATGCTCGGCGGATGCGCCGAGGGATCCTTCCCGTGGTCGCCGTCGCCCTCCTGCTGCTGCTCGCGGCGTGCGCCTCGGCCAGCGACGGGTCGCCCACCAGCTCCTCGTCGGGTGCCTCCGACAGCCCGAGCAGCCCGTCGGGCTCCGGCTCGGCGGGCATCGCCAGCGGCGAGCCGAACCCCGCCACGCCGGTGACCGTCACGGTCGCGGTCACCGACGGGAAGGTCACCCCGAAGCCGAGCCGCGTCAAGATCCCACTGGGCAGCGCGGTCGAGCTCCAGGTGACCAGTGACGTCGACGACGAGGTGCACGTCCACGGCTACGAGGTCGAGCAGCCGCTGGCGGCCGGCGTGACGACGACGATCGAGCTGCAGGCCGACGAGAAGGGCCTGTACGAGGTCGAGATGCACGAGACCGGGCTCGAGCTGCTGCAGCTCGAGGTCCGCTGACCGCCCCGTGAGCCGAGACAGCCGAGCGGCATGACGGGAGCAGGACAGCTGCTGGCGCACGGCGTCGGCAGCCGGGAGGACCTGCCCATCCCGTTCGGCTACGCCCTCGTCGGCGCCGCGGTCGCGCTGGTCGTGTCGTTCCTCGCGCTCGGTCTCCTCTGGCGGGAGCCTCGGCTGCGCCCCGGGACCGCGGGCTGGCCACTGCCGCCGGGCGTGCAGCGGGTGCTCGACGGACGACCCGTGCGCCTCGTGCTGCTCACGCTCGGCGTCCTCGCCGCCGCGTACGTCGGGGTCGCCGCGGTGCTGGGCCGCGACGACGCGCTCAACCCGGCCGCCGGGTCGGTGTACGTGCTGTTCTGGATCGGGGTACCGCTGCTCTCGGTGCTCCTCGGACCCGTGCTCCGGCTGGTGAGCCCGGCTCGCGCGCTGCACCGGCTGATCACGCGGGCGACGGTCACCCGGCCCGAGGAGGGGCTGGCGTCCTACCCGCGCCGGCTCGGGTACTGGCCGGCCGCGCTCGTGCTGCTCGCGTTCACCTGGCTGGAGCTCGTCCACCCGGAGAACACCACGCTGCGGACGCTCCGCACCGCCATCGCCGCGTACTTCGCCCTGAACCTGCTGGCCGCGACCTACTGGGGCTCGCGCTGGTTCGGTCGCGGGGACGGCTTCGAGGTGCTCTCCTCCCTGGTCGGCCGGCTGTCACCACTCGGTCGCCGGGGCGACGGCAGGCTGGTGCTGCGGGACCCGCTGTCGGGCGTGGCCGGCACCCCCGTGGCGCCGGGCCTGTTCGCGGTGGTCGGCACCCTGCTCGGCTCCACGGCCTACGACTCGTTCTCCAACTCGCCGTGGTGGGTGGTGCACGTCCAGGAGAGCAGCCGCGACCCGCGGCTGCTCGGCACCTTCGGGCTGGTGGGGTCCGTCGTCGTGGTGACCGGGCTATTCGTGGTGGCGGCGTCCCTGAGCGGACGCAGCGCGGGCCTGCCGCCCGGCCGTGCGGTCGGCGAGTTCGCGCACACGCTGGTGCCGATCGTCGTCGGCTACCTCGTCGCGCACTACTGGTCGCTGCTGGTGCTCATCGGCCAGCAGACGGTGATCCAGCTGTCCGACCCGCTCGGGAACGGCTCGGACTGGCTCGGCACCGGCGGGTGCGCCATCGACCCGTCGCTCGCCGACCCGTCCTTCGTCGCGGTGCTGCAGGTGGGCGGGGTCGTGCTGGGACACGTGCTGGGCGTGGTGCTCGCTCATGACCGCGCCGTGCAGCTGCTGCCGCGGCGGCACGCGATCGTGGGTCAGCTGCCGATGCTCCTGCTGATGGTCGTCTACACGGTCGGCGGTCTGAGCCTGCTGTTCGCGGCCTGACGCGATCGCGCCGTAGGCCGGTCGGCTGCCGGGGTCTTGTGCGGATCGGCGCATGACGTCAAGGTGAGCAGACACGGGCAGACACGAGGGGGGCCGGTGGCTGCACCAGCCGGCGGACGTAACACGATCTTCCGGCGGCTGCCCGTGGAGATGGCCCTGGCACCGCGCGAGGTCGGCCGGCACCGGCTGCGCGCGGTGTTCCGTCGCGCCGACCTCGTCGTCCTGGGCCTCGGCGTCACGATCGGGGCCGGCATCTTCTCCCTCGCCGGTCAGCAGGCCGCGTCCACGGCCGGTCCCGCCGTCCTGGTCGCGTTCGGCATCGCTGCGTTCGCGTGCCTGGCCGCCGGCCTGTGCTACGCGGAGCTGTCGTCGGTCCTGCCGGTGTCGGGCAGCGCCTACACCTTCACCTACGTCATCTTCGGCGAGGTCTGGGGCTGGTTGATCGGTTGGGCCCTGCTCCTGGAGCTGCTGCTGGCCGTCGCGGTCGTGGCGCGCGTCTGGTCGCAGTACGCGGTGGCGACCCTGGACGACTTCAGCCTGTCGCTGCCATCGGGGTGGGCTCAGTTCGCCGGTTTCGACGCCCGCCGTGACCTGATAGCCGCGGCGGTGATCGTCCTGCTCGTCGGCGTCGTCGTCGCGAGCACCCGGATGTCGCTGGGCGTCCTGTGGGTCGCCGTGATCGCCAAGCTCGTGGTGATCGCGCTGGTCCTCGTCGTCGGGCTGCTGCACGTGAAGGCCGCCAACTACACGCCGTTCCTGCCGGCCTCGCGGCCGGCCGAGCCCGGGGCCGACCCCAGCGTGCTGCAGTCGTTGGCCGGCGGGCCACCCCACGTCTTCGGAGTCGTCGGCGTCTTCACCGCAGCATCGGTCGTCTTCTTCGCCTTCCTCGGCTTCGACATCGTCGCGACCGCGGCGGAGGACACCAAGTCCCCTCAGCGCGACGTCCCGCGGGGGATCATCCTGACCCTGGTCCTCGCCACCGTCCTGTACATCGGTGTCGCCGCGGTCCTGGTCGGCCTGCGCCCGTACGCCGAGCTCGGCGGCCCGGCCCCGATCTCCGACGCCTTCCGTGCCGTCGGTGCGGACCTCGCCGCGCGCCTCATCAACCTCGGCGCCCTGCTGGGCCTGACGACGGTCATCATCGTCGTCCTGATCGGGCAGAGCCGGGTGATCTACGCCATGGCACGCGACGGCCTCCTGCCGCACGCGCTGGCCGTCGTCAGCCGGGTCGGGACCCCCGCCCGGGCCACCCTCCTGGCCGGGGCGTGCGCGACCGTCCTCGCCCTGACCGCGCCGGTCCTGCTCCTGGCCGAGATGGTCAACATCGGCACGCTGTTCGCCTTCCTCTTCGTGGCGGTCGGCGTCCTCGTGCTGCGGCGGACCCGACCCGATCTCGAGCGCGGGTTCCGGGTCTCGTTCTCGCCGCTGGTGCCGACCCTGGCGATCGTGTCGACCTCCTGGATGATGATCAACCTGCGCGTCGTCACGTGGGGCTACTTCTCCATCTGGATGGCCGGGGGTCTCCTGCTCTACCTGGGCCACGGCCGGCGCGGCAGCCGGTTGGGCCACGAGCTGGCGGCAGTGTCGCGGAAACCCGGTGCGCACCGCGCCCGGCGCGTCCGCTGATGTTGGAGCCGTTGACCCCGGAGCAACGACCGGTCCTGGAGCGGCTCTGGCAGCTCTACCGGCACGACCTGGGCGAGTTCCGCGGCATGCTGCCGGACGGCGGGGGGCTGTTCAGCGCGGGCGGGCTGCCGGCCTTCCTGGAGAGCCACCCGGACCGGATCGCCTACCTCGTGCGGCACGACGGGCGGCCGGCCGGCTTCGCGCTGGTGCGCGGCCTCGACGCACCGCCCCCCACCGTGAGCGAGTTCTTCCTCGTCCGCGCCCTTCGTCGGCAGGGCGTCGGCTACGCCGTGGCGACCGAGGTGCTGCTGCGAACCCCCGGGCCCTGGGTGGTGGCGTTCCAGGAGGAGAACCCGGGGGCCGCTCGGTTCTGGCGCCGGGTGGCTACCGACCTGGCGGGTGACACCTGGTCCGAGCAACGGGTGCCGGTGCCGGACAAGCCGTGGCTCCCGCCCGACGTGTGGCTCACCCTCGAGGTCCCGCCGGGCGCAGGCTGACGACAGACTGGCCCGGCAGCCGTCCCGCTCAGCGGAATCCGGACCGCGCCGGGTGCGTCGTCCCGTCCGCCAGTGCGACGGCCAGGCTGGCTGCCACCAGCACGAACCGTCGGGGCGGAGGACGGTCGCCGGACCGGGCACGAGTGGTGCTCACGCCTGAGGGCGGGGCTCGCTCCCCGCGGGGCCGTCCTCGCCGAGGTCGCGCTCGCGCCGGCGGAGGTCCTCCTCCCACCTGCGCAGCAGCTCTTCCTGCTCCGAGTTGCCGCGGCGCATCTCGGCCAGGAAGGCCGGGTCGTCGTCCGGGGCGGGTCGCCGCGGCCGTTCGAACTCCGGGAAGCCGGCTGTACGGGTGGACGGCCATGGCACCTGCCCGCCACCCGCCCGCTGAGGCCGTCCGGCGACCAGCCACGCGATACCGCCGATCAGCGGCAGCACGATGATGAGCAGGACCCAGCCGAGCTTGGGCAGGTTGCGCACCTCGTGCTCGGGGGTCTGGATGGCGTCGATGAGGCAGAAGACGAGCAGGAACAGCTCGACCACCACCGGCAGGAACCTGATCACACCGTGCCCCCTGTCCACGCGACTGCGAAAGCCAGGATCGTAGGGCCAGGAGAACGGTCCGCGCTGGTCTCCACCCGGTGGGCCTACTCGGCCAGCGGGATGCCGAAGAGCCGTTCGAGCTCGACAGCGGTCTCGTCGTACGCCGTGTGGTGCACGGCGACCAGGCCCAGCTGCCGGGCCGCCTCGACGTTGGGACGCAGGTCGTCGACGAAGACGGTCTCCTCGGCCCGTACGCCGAGCAGGCCGAGCACGTGCAGGAAGATCTCGGGTTCCGGCTTGCGCATGCCCACCTCGCCGGAGATGACGATCGCGTCGAACATCTCGTCCCAGCCCTCGCGCGGGTACTCGTTGCCCCATGAGTTGGACAGCAGCCCGGTGCGGAGCCCGGCCTTCCTGGCCCGCAGCACCAGCGAGGACATCGCCGGCGCGTGGGTGAACTCGGCGAACATCCGGTCGAGCAGGCCGCGAGCCGCCACCGGGCGGCCGCAGCGCTCGGCCAGCCGGGCCGCCAGCTGGTCCTCGAAGTGCGGCACCTCGATCTCGCCGCGCTCGAGAGCAGCCACCGGGTTGTCCCGCGCCAGCTCGCCCTGGCTCATGCCGAGCCACTCCCGCATGACGGCGACGTAGTCGTCGACCGGCACGCCGTCGACCTCTGCCCAGGCGGCGATCGCGGTCTGCAGCGGTTCGGTGAGGACGCCGCCCCAGTCCACGACCAGGGCGCGCAGCCTGGCCGGGGTCCCGGCCGCGGTCGGCTCAGGCACCGCAGGTCTCCCGGGCGTGCGCGAGCAGGGCGGGCACGCCCTGCTCGAGGGTGGCGAAGAACGGGTCGTCGGTGCTCCCGGCCAGGTGCCGGTGGTAGGACGCCTCCAGCAGTACGGCGAGCTTCCACACCGCGAGGGTCACGAACCAGGTGAGGTCGCCGGCCGAGCGGCCGGTGGCGGCCTCCCACGCCGCGACCAGCTCGACGCGGGTCGGGAACCCGTCGCCGGACGTGACCAGTCGCGCGAGCGGGTGCGAGGCCGCCGGTCGGCCGTCCTCGGGCCAGAACGAGAGCAGGTAGCCGAGATCGGCCCGGGGATCGCCCACGGTGGCCATCTCCCAGTCGAGGACCGCCGCCACCCGGGCCGGCCGGCCGGCCTCCGGCGGCGCCACCACGACGTTGTCGAGCTTCGCGTCGCCGTGCACGACAGCGGGCAGCTGCTCCGCCGGCAGGCGAGCGGCCAGCCAGTCACGCACGGCGTCGTAGTCGGGCAGGTCACGGGCGGTGCCGCCGGTCGCGCCGACCGCGGTGACGATGCCCTCGCGCTGGCCGGTCCAGCGCCGGAGCTGGCGCTGGAGGTAGCCACCGGGGCGGCCGAGGCCGGTAGCCACGAAGGGCCGGGGATCGACCCGGTGCACCTCGGCGAACGCGGTCACGAGGTCGAGGCCGAGGGCGTGCCGGCCGGCGGGGTCGAGCCAGACCGGCGGGTCAGTACGGACCACCTCGCCCGCGACGCGCTCCATCAGGTAGAAGGGCGCGCCGAGCACCGAGTCGTCCGCGCAGACGGCGACCGGCGCAGGGACACGCACCGGCTCGGCCGCCCGAACAAGAAGGTCGAGGACCCGGTACTCGCGCACCACGTCGTGCGCGGTCGGCAGCAGCGGACCCGTGGGCGGCCGGCGGAGCACCCAGTGCCTGTCACCGACGGTCACGGCATAGGTCAGGTTGCTGTGGCCCTCCCCCAGCCGCGCGACCGAGACGTCCCCGGTGGCGCCGAGCACGTCCGCCAGCCAGGGCGCCAGGCGCTCGATGTCGACGAGGTCGCGAGCGACCGTCGGCTGGGTGGGCACCCGGCGATCCTAGGCACGGCGACCGGGACAGGATGGCCCCATGGACTTCGCCCCGACCGCCCGCGCCACCGAGCTGCTGCCGCGGCTGCAGGCGTTCCTGGACGAGCACGTGCTCCCCGCCGAGCCGGTCTATGCCGAGCAGCGCCGCTCGCTCGCGGCCGAGGGCCGGCGGCACGACCTGCCACCCGTCGTCGAGGACCTCAAGTCCGAGGCGCGACGGCTCAGCCTCTGGAACCTGTTCCTCCCGGGCGTGAGCGGCCTGTCGCTGCTCGACTACGCGCCGCTGGCCGAGCTGTCCGGCTGGTCTCCCGACCTCGCCCCCGAGGCGATGAACTGCGCCGCGCCGGACACCGGCAACATGGAGGTGCTGCACCTCGTGGGCACCGACGACCAGAAGCGGACCTGGCTGGACCCGTTGCTGGCCGGGCAGATCCGGTCCGGCTTCGCCATGACCGAGCCGGACGTCGCGTCGTCGGACGCCCGCAACATCGCCACCTCGATCCGGCGTGAGGGCGACGAGTACGTCGTCGACGGGCACAAGTGGTGGACCACCGGCGCCGCGGACCCGCGCTGCGCTGTCCTCGTCGTCATGGGGCGTACCGACCCGGAGGCGGAAACCCACCGCCAGCAGTCCATGCTGCTCGTGCCGATGGCCGCGCCCGGAGTGACGCTGGTGCGGTCGCTGCCGGTGTTCGGCTACGAGGACCAACACGGGCACGGCGAGATCGTCCTCGACGGTGTGCGGGTGCCGGCGTCGAACCTGCTCGGCGCGGAGGGCGACGGCTTCCGGATCGCGCAGCAGCGGCTCGGCCCCGGACGGGTGCACCACTGCATGCGCCTGATCGGGATGGCCGAGCGGGCGCTGCACCTCATGGTCGACCGCGCCCGCAGCCGCACGGCGTTCGGCCGGCCGCTGGCGCAGCACGGCGTGGTGGCCGCGCAGGTCGCAGAGGCGCGGATCGCTATCGAGCAGGCCCGGCTGCTGGTGCTCAAGACCGCATGGCTGATCGACACCCAGGGTGTGCGGGCAGCGGCGTCCGAGGTCGCGGCCATCAAGGTCGTGGTCCCACGGATGGCCTGCCGGGTCATCGACGACGCGATCCAGGTGCACGGCGGCGCCGGCGTCAGCGACGACGTGCCGCTCGCCGCCATGTACGCCGCCGCGCGCACCCTGCGCATCGCCGACGGCCCGGACGAGGTGCACGTCCGCTCGGTCGCCCGGGCCGAGCTGCGTCGGGCCTGACCGGAGGAGGCCTCCCGGTCGGCCACGACGGGCCGGCTCAGGCGCCGCGGCGGAGCAGGCCGCGCCTGCGCTTGGGCACCGGGCGGCCCACCAGCCCCGCGGCGATCGCGGCGAGGGCGTGCCGCGCGCGGGAGTCGGGGGCCACCTCCCGCAGCGGCCGCGCCTGCAGCAGGCTAGCGTCCAGAGCCTCGCGGTCGTCGGGGACGAAGGCCACATCGCGGACGCCGGCATAGCGCTCGAGCGCCTCGGTGAGCTGCGCCTCCGGATCGCCGCCGACCGCGCTGCGGCGCACGCGGTTGACGACCACGCGCGGGAGCACGCCGGGCGCCGCCTCGCGCAGCTGGGTGATGCCGCGCACCAGGCGCTGCATGCCGACCGGGTCGGCGGAGCCCACGGCAAGGACCACGTCGGCCGCGAGCAGGGTCGCGACCGTCGCGCCGTTTCGACGCGGTGCCGCGGTGTCGAAGGAGAGCTCCTCGTCCTGCTCGAGACAGAAGCCGAGGTCGACGACGGTGACGGCGGCCAGGCTGCGTGCGAGCTCCCAGACCTGCTCCATCGCCGCGGGGCGGAGCTCGGGCCAGCGGTCGGCCCGCGAGATGCCGGTCAGCACGCGGAGGTGCGGGGCGGCCACCGGCGCGACCCCGGCGAGGGCCGGGACGTCGAGCTGTCCGTTGTTCGCGAGCCGGGCAGCGGCGGCGAGGCCGGGGGCCTCGTCGAGGAAGCCCAGCACCTGCGCCACCACGCCGCCGTAGACGTCGGCGTCGGCGAGCAGCGTGGGCGTGCCCGCGGCCGCCAGCTCGGACGCGACACCGACGGCCACCGTCGTCCGGCCCGGGGCGCCCGTCGGGCCCCAGACCGCGACCAGGCGCCCGCTGCCCGGCTGGGCGAGCACCTCCTCGCCCAGCGGCACCTCGGAGCCGGGGAGCGCCTCCGTCGGCCGGCTCCAGGCTGCCGAGGCGTGGTCGTCACCGGCGAGCGCCTGCTCGCCGAGCGCCGCGGACACCGCGGCGGCGATGTCAGCGGGTGGCGCGTCGGCACCGAGCACGTGCACGACACCCAGCTGCCGCAGGCGGGTCTCAGCCTGGTCGTCACCCGGGGTGACCAGGCCGACGACGGCGACGCGGGCGGCGGCCAGCCTGGCGAGCGCGTCGCGGTCAAGGCGTCGCAGCTCGGCGGACAGCAGCGCGGCCCGGGCGGTGCCGGTGGCGGCCGCTGCCAGCAGGTCGGCGAGGTCGACGCAGCGCCGCACGACGGTGATGCCGGTGGGGGTTCGCTCCAGGCCCGCGACCAGCGCCGCCTCCCAGGTCGCGCCGGTGACCGCGGTGAGGACGGGGACGGTCACGAGCCCGACGACCCGGCCGGCGCCGCGGCCGCCGGGACCTGCGCGACGTAGACGTCGCCGTGCGCGACGGCGTCGATGAGGTCGGGGACGTCGGCTCCGGCGACGAGCAGCGTGACGCCGGCCTTCGACCCGCTGCCTCCGAACGCGCTGCCGCCGGACTTCACGTCCTCGCCGACGGTCACCCCTGCCAGGACCAGCTCGGGCGGGGGCGGCGACTCGCCGCTCGGCGACTCCGGCACGACGTAGACGTCGACGACGCGGCCCTTCTGCAGCCCCGCGACACCGAACCGGTCGACCTCGATGACGATGCGGCGCTGCTGCCCGCTGTCGCCCTGGGCGACTGCCGAGACCGGGAGCAGCTCGCCGCGCGCCACCGGCCGGGTGAGCACCAGGCCGTCGAGGTCCTGGGAGGCGGCGAGGTAGCGGCTCGTGGAGCCGGAGAGGTTCACCGAGGTGGCCCGCAGGTCGTCGCTGGACAGGGGGGTGTCGACGCCCAGGTCACGCGTCACCGACCAGACCTCCACCCGCTGGTCGGCATCGGCCACCACCTTGGCGCCGACCACGACGGAGAGCAGCACGAGCAGCAGCCCCACGAGCAGCCGCGCGTCGAGCCAGCGGGCCCGGGGCAGTCGAGGCGCGCTGGGCGCGGGCAGGTCGGACACGGCCGGGCTCCCCCTGAGGTCGGACGGGCGACGCGCCAGGACCGAGGCACCGCGAGGGACCGGGCCGGACGCGTCTCCATCCTGCCGTACGGCGTGCGGCGCCCGGCGGGCACCGTCCACAGGCCGTGGGGCCGCGGGGCGTCGTTCCAGCGGCTGTGGACGAACGAGGTCTACCGCAAGCAACCGGAGGCATACTGCTCGTCATGACAGTGCCTGGCTCCGGCCCCCGGTTCCTCCAGCTCGCCGACGTGGCCGAGACGCTGAACATCTCCTCGGCCCAGGTCTACGCGCTGGTCCGCAACGGCGACCTCCCGGCCATCAAGATCGGCGGGCGCGGGCAGTGGCGCGTCGAGGCCGCCGAGCTGGAGGGGTACATCGCGCGGATGTACACCCAGACCCGCGAGTTCGTGAGCACCCACCGGCTGGGCCGCAGCACCGGTCCCGACGAGACCGACGACGACGCACCGGCCTGACCGGCCGACGCGCTCAGGGGCCGCTGCGCACCAGAGCCAGGGCCGCGAACGGCACGGTCCGGACGCCGGTGACCTCCCCCCGCCGGCGGACCTCCCCGGTGCCGTGCTCGGTGATCTCCACGAAGTCCGCACCGACCCGGTCCACGGTGCCACTCACGACGCTCCCGTCGACCAGCCAGGCCTGGACGGCGACCCGGTCCCGCGCGATGGCGCGCAGGGCGTGGCCGAGGCCGAGGCGCGCGAAGACCTGACCCCCTGATCCGGGAGTCACGGTCCAGGCGCGCAGACCGGCCAGGGACGTCACCGCAGCCAGGGGGACGAGCACCTCCCGGCCGCCGGCCTCCGCCACCAGCAGCCAGTGCGCGCCGACGTCCGCCAGCAATCCGTCCACCGGCCCCGCCCCCAGCACCCGGACGACGACCGGGTGTCCCACGGCGGCCCGGGCCCGGTCGACCAGCGACAGCAGCGCCGCCTCGCGGCGGGTCCGGTCGGCCACCTCGGCGTCCAGTTCGACCGCCTCGGCGGCGGCCAGCTGCGCCTCGAGGTCCCGGAACAGGTCGTCCCAGCGCACCCGGCACCCTCCGTTCCCGCCCGACCAGCTCCCCGGCGGCGTGCCGGGCGCTCGTTCCTACCCCACCACGCCGGCTGGGGCCAGTCGGTCCAGGCTCGCCTAGGCAAACTGGCTTGACTCGGCTTCATCACACGTGTACAAAAGGAAACGCAAGCAAATGAGGTTTTTCGCAGGGAGCGAGCGTGGACGAAAGAACCGTGCGAGCGCGTGGCCTGGCCGCCGCGGCCGTCCTGGCCCTCGGCCACGTCGGGGCCACGGTGGCGCTCCTGTGGGGCACCGGCGGCGCGGTCGGCGCGGTGCGGGCACCTGGTCCGGCCGGGGCGGACGCCCTCGTCACGCTCGCCGCCGCCGCCGGCGCCTGGGCGGTGCTCACCTGGCTCGCCGCGAGCACGCTCGTGGCCCTGCTGACCGCCGCGGTGAGCGGGCTGGACTCCCGGGCGCACGACCAGGCCCTGGCGCTGGCGCCCGCCGCGGCCCGACGGCTGGTCGGCGCGGTCCTGGGGCTCACGGTCGCCGCCGCCCCGTTCGGCGGCGGCCTGGCGCCCGCGGCGTCCGCGCAGGTCGGGGTCGTCGCCGCAGCCGCGGAGCTGCCGTCCGCCGACCGGCCGCCGGCACCGCCGGTGGCGCACGCGACCGTGGGGACCGGCCGGCTGGACCGCCCCGCGCCGACCGCACCGCGCGGCTGGACCCCGGACCGTCCCGCCGCCGTCCGGCACGTCGCACCGGGCCGCGAGACCGCCGTGCGGCTGGTCGCCACGACGCCCCACGCCGAGCACGCCGTCGTCGACGAGGTCGTGGTCCGTCGCGGTGACTCGCTGTGGGAGATCGCTGCGCGCCACCTCGGGGCGGACGCCGGCCCGGCCGAGGTCGCCGCCGAGTGGCCCCGCTGGTACGCCGCCAACCGCGCCGTCATCGGCGGCGACCCGGACCTGCTGCGCCCCGGCCAGCGACTGGCCCCACCCGCCTGACCCTGCCCCGCCGGCGGCACCGACCCGACCCCCACCTACCGCACCTGAGGAGCCCGACATGAGCGTCACGACCCTCCGCCGCCTCCCCGTCCCGGCCAGCGAGCCGCCGTACGACGACGAGCGCACCGGTCACGGCGGCGCGGGCACCCCCGCCGTCCAGGGCACCCTGGCGCTGGCCTTCCTCCTACCGAGCGGGCTGCCCAGCACGCCGGTGGCGCCGCCGGGGCTCCGGCTCGTGATGTCCCGCCCCGAGGCCGAGGAGACGGCGGACCTCGTGGACTTCGGCCCGCAGCCCACGGCCACCAGCGACCTGCCGGAGGCCCGGGGCTGGGCCGGTCGGTTCGCGCAGGCCATGGTCGAGGTGCTCGCAGGTGACCGCCCGCTGGCCCAGCTGGTCCGCTTCACGACCACCGGCGTCTACGACGAGGTGGCCGGCCTGATCGCCCGGCCGGACGTGACCCGTGCCGACACGGCCCGCGGGGTGGTCCGCTCCGTGCACGTCAGCGAGCCGGCCGACGGCATCGCGGAGATCTGCGCGCTGGTCCGGCGCGGCGCCCGCTCGACCGCCCTCGCGCTCCGGGTGGAGGGGCTGGACGGCCGCTGGCAGTGCACCGCTCTCGAGCTGGGCTGATCCCGCCGTCCATGATCCACACCGGATCTGTGGAGAACAGCACATGGATCCCGCGTGGATCATGAAAAGCTCTGACTCAGCTGGTGCGGTTCTTCGGGTCGCCGTGACACCGCTTGAACTTCTTGCCCGACCCGCACGGGCACGGGGCGTTGCGCGGCACGTCGGCGTAGACGTCGCCGGGGTCGTTGCGCACGGTCTGCGGCGCTGCGTTCGGGTCGCCGTCGACTGTCGGCGCCGTGTACTGGAGCTGAGCCGGCCGGCGCGGTGCCTCGAGCCCCTTGGCCACCATCTCGTGCGCCTCGCCGTCGCCGCCATCCTCGGCCTCGTCGACCTGCACCTCGATGTTGAAGACGTAGCCGACGGACTCCTCCTTGATGGCGTCCATCATCGCGGCGAACATGTTGAAGCCCTCGCGCTGGTACTCGACCAGCGGGTCGCGCTGGGCCATCGCGCGCAGGCCGATTCCCTCCTGGAGGTAGTCCATCTCGTACAGGTGCTCGCGCCACTTGCGGTCCAGCACCGACAGGACGACACGCCGCTCGAGCTCGCGCACCGTCTCGGAGCCGAGCCGCTCCTCGCGCTGGTCGTAGGCCGACTGCGCGTCGGCGGTCAGCTCCTCGACGAGGAACTCCGTGGTGAGCGCCGAGCGGTCGCCCCCGGACGCCTCCTCGAGCTCATCGAACGTCACGGACACCGGATAGAGCGTCTTGAGCGCGGCCCAGAGCTGGTCGAGGTCCCACTCCTCGGCGTAGCCCTCGGACGTCGCCGAGACGACATAGCCCTCGACGACGTCGTCGACCATGTGCCGGATCTGCTCGTGCAGGTCCGCGCCTTTGAGAACCTTGCGACGCTCGTCGTAGATGACGGTGCGCTGCCGGTTGAGGACCTCGTCGTACTTCAGGACGTTCTTGCGGATCTCGAAGTTCTGCGCCTCGACCTGGGTCTGCGCCGAGCGGATCGCGTTGGTGACCATCTTCGACTCGATGGGGACGTCCTCAGGGATGTTGAACCGGGTGAGGAAGTTCTCGACCATCGCGGAGTTGAACAGGCGCATCAGGTCGTCGCCGAGCGAGAGGTAGAAGCGCGACTCCCCCGGGTCGCCCTGACGTCCGGACCGGCCGCGCAGCTGGTTGTCGATGCGACGCGACTCGTGCCGCTCGGTGCCGAGCACGTAGAGCCCGCCCGCCGCGCTGACCTCGTCGTGCTCGGCGGCCACCCGGGCCTTGACCGCCTCGACCGCCTCGGGCCAGGACTTCTCGTACTCCTCGGGGCTGTCGACCGGGTCCAGCCCGCGCTGGCGCAGGTCGCCGTCGGCGATGAACTCGACGTTGCCGCCGAGCATGATGTCGGTGCCGCGCCCGGCCATGTTGGTGGCGACCGTGACGGCCCCGCGGCGACCCGCCTCGGCGACGATGGTCGCCTCACGCGAGTGCTGCTTGGCGTTGAGGACCTCGTGCCGCACGCCGCGCTTCTTCAGCAGCGACGACAGGTGCTCGGACTTCTCGACGCTCACGGTGCCGACGAGGACCGGCTGCCCCTTCTCGTGACGGGCGACGATGTCGTCGACGACCGCCTGGTACTTCGCGTCCTCGGTCTTGTAGACGAGGTCCGGCTGGTCGGCCCGGACCATGGGCTTGTTCGTCGGGATGGGCACCACGCCGAGCTTGTAGATCTGGGAGAACTCGGCGGCCTCGGTCATCGCCGTACCGGTCATGCCGGAGAGCTTGCTGTAGAGGCGGAAGAAGTTCTGCAGGGTGATGGTGGCCAGCGTCTGGTTCTCCTGCTTGATCTCCACCCCCTCCTTGGCCTCGATGGCCTGGTGCATGCCTTCGTTGTAGCGCCGGCCGGCGAGCATCCGGCCGGTGTGCTCGTCGACGATGAGCACCTCGCCGTTCATGACGACGTAGTCCTTGTCGTTCTTGAACAGCTCCTTGGCCTTGATGGCGTTGTTGAGGTAGCCGACGAGTGGGGTGTTGGCCGACTCGTAGAGGTTGTCGATGCCGAGGAAGTCCTCGACCCGCTCGACGCCACGCTCGAGGACGCCGACGGTGCGCTTCTTCTCGTCCACCTCGTAGTCGACGTCGTTGCTCAGGCGGTTGACGATCGCGGCGAAGTCGGCGTACCACTTGGTCGGCTGGTCGGCCGGGCCGCTGATGATCAGCGGGGTCCGGGCCTCGTCGATGAGGATCGAGTCGACCTCGTCGACCACCCCGAAGTTGTGGCCGCGCTGCTGCACCAGCTCCTGCTGCGACCACGCCATGTTGTCGCGCAGGTAGTCGAAGCCGAACTCGTTGTTGGTGCCGTAGGTGATGTCGGCGGCGTAGGCGGTGCGTCGCTCGGCGGGCGTCTGCCCGTTGAGGATGACCGAGGTCTCCATCCCGACGAACCGGAAC
>JBBRVW010000059.1:0-16681 GCA_038246545.1 Actinomycetes bacterium
CACACCCACACAAATCCCCACACACACCACCCACACACATCCCCACACCCACCCCCACCCCCCCACACCACACCCACACTTACCCCCACACCCCCCCCCCCCCCCCGCGCGCGCCGCCCCCCCCCCCCCCCCCCCCCCCGCCCCGCCCCCCCCCCCCCCCGCCCCCCCCCGGCGGGGGGGGGGGGGGGGGGGGGGGGGGGCGACGTCTCACCTGGTGAGCGCGGTCGGCGTGGCGAACTGGCGCTCCAGACGGCGCCGTGTCTATGTTTTCCATAGGAAACATCGACAACAGGGAGAAGCTATGAAGTCGGTCGTCACCATCGCGCTCGTCGGGCTCGGCGCCCAGCTGGTCGACGGGACCTTGGGCATGGCCTACGGCGTCACCTCCACGACCCTGCTGCTGACCGCCGGCTACTCGCCGGCCATCGCCTCCGCCTCGGTCCACCTGGCCGAGATCGGCACGACCCTGGCCTCCGGCGTCTCGCACTGGCGCTTCGGCAACGTGAACTGGAAGGTGGTCCGCCGGATCGGCGTCCCCGGCGCCATCGGTGCCTTCGCGGGCGCGACGTTCCTGTCCCACCTCTCGACCCAGGCGGCCGCTCCCTGGATGGCCGGCATCCTGCTCGCCCTCGGCGTCTACCTGCTGCTGCGGTTCGCCACCAGGGTGCCGGTGCAGAAGACCGACGTCCCGCCGCGTCGGCGCTTCCTCGCCCCCCTCGGCCTGTTCGCCGGCTTCGTCGACGCTACCGGCGGCGGCGGCTGGGGCCCGGTCGCGACCCCGACCCTGATCGGCTCGGGCCGGATGACCCCCCGCACGGTGATCGGCACCGTGGACACCGCCGAGTTCCTCGTCTCGGTCGCCGCCAGCGCCGGCTTCTTCCTCGGCATCGGCACCGCCGACATCCCGTGGACGGCCGTCGCCGCTCTGCTCTCCGGCGGCCTGGTCGCCGCGCCGATCGCCGCCTACCTCGTGCGCCTGGTGCCCACCCGCCTGCTCGGCGCCTCGGTCGGCGGCCTGATCATCGTCACCAACCTGCGCACGCTGTTCAACGCCTTCGGCGTGCAGAACTCGCTGCGCCCGGAGCTGTACGCCGTGGCGTTCACCGTCTGGGCGCTGGCCCTCGGGCTGGCTCTCCAGGGCCTGCGGCGCGACCGGCGCGAGGCCGCTGCCGAGACCGAGCGGGAGCACGAGCTCACGGCCGCCTGACACCCGGAGCCGACGTGCCCCGCCGTGTCGGGCAGGCGCGCGGGGCTGCGAGGGTGGACGCATGTCCACCGCACTCGTCACCGGCGCCACCGCCGGCATCGGCAACGCCTTCGTACGCCGCCTCGCGGCCGATCGTTTCGACCTCGTGCTGGTGTCGCGGGACGCGGAGCGGCTCGAGGCCCTCGCCGGGGAGCTGCGCACGGCGTACGGCGTCCAGGTCGAGGTGCTGCCGGCCGACCTTGTCGACGACGCCGGCTGCCGCACGGTGGAGGCCCGGCTGGCCGACGGCGACCGGCCGGTGGACCTGCTGGTCAACAACGCGGGGTTCGCGCTCAACCAGCGTTTCATCACCAGTAACATCGAGGACGAGGAACGCCTGCTCCGCGTCCTGGTACGCGCTGTGCTGCGGCTGACCCGCGCCGCGCTGCCGGGGATGAACGCCCGGCGGCACGGCGTCGTGATCAACGTGTCGTCGGTCGCCGGGTTCGTGCCGCAGGGCACGTACAGTGCCGCCAAGGCCTGGGTCACGAGCTTCACGCAGGGCCTGGCCACCGACCTGGCCGATACCGGCGTCCAGGTGCTGGCGCTCTGCCCCGGCTTCACGCACACCGAGTTCCACGAGCGCGCGGGTGTCGACATGCGCCGCACCCCGGACTGGCTGTGGCTGGACGCCGACGACGTCGTGTCGGACGCGTTCGCGGCGCTGGACCGTGGCCACGCCGTGTGCGTCCCCGGACGGCAGTACAGGGCGATCGTGTCGGTGGCCCGCCGGATGCCGTTCGGCGTCCTCGGCGCCGCGACGCGCAGGCTGCGGGGCCGCGGCCCGCGTCGGACCTAGGGCTCGCCGGTCCCTGTCCCACCGCTCCGGCCGCGTCGCAGCTGGCCCAGCCCGCGCGCGACGCCGAAGCCGACCACCAGCAGCAGGACGGCGGTCACCAGCAGCGTGGCCCAGTCGCCTCGGACGAGGGCGCCGACGAAGGTCGCCGCACCGGTGAGCAGCAGCACGCCACCCAGCACCACGAGCAGCCAGGCTCCGAGCAGGTCGAGCGGGCGCCGCCGGTTCATCGCGAACCCGGGCCGGGAAGCACCTGGGCGCCCGCGCCGACGATCACGGCTCGGTCACCGGGGACGGAGCGACTGGAGCCGGGTCATCGCCTCGACCAGCACCTCGTCGCGCTTGCAGAACGCGAACCGCACCAGCGGCCGGCCGGCCTCGACGTCGTCGTAGAACACCTGGTGCGGGATGGCCACGACGCCGACCCGCTGCGGCAGCTCGCGGCAGAGCTGCAAGCCGTCGGTGAACCCCAGCGGCCGGATGTCGGCGGTGACGAAGTAGGTGCCTTGCGGCTCGAACACCTCGAAGCCCGCGTCGCGCAGCCCGGCGCACACGAGGTCGCGCTTGCGGCGCAGGTCCGAGCGCACGGAGTCGAAGAAGGAGTCGGGCAGCCGCAGCCCGGCCGCGACCGCGGGCTGGAACGGCGCACCGGACACGAACGTGAGGAACTGCTTGGCCATCAGGACGGCACGCACCAGGTGGGCCGGGCCGGTGGCCCAGCCGACCTTCCAGCCGGTGAAGGAGAAGGTCTTGCCGGCGGAGCTGATCGTCAGGGTCCGCCCGGCCATGCCGGGGAACGTGGCGAGCGGCAGGTGTGGCACGTCGTAGGTCATGTGCTCGTAGACCTCATCGGTGACGACGACCAGGTCGCGCTCCACCGCCAGCTCGGCGACCGCGGTCAGCTCGTCGCGGGTCAGGACGGTGCCGGTCGGGTTGTGCGGCGAGTTGATCAGCAGCAACCGGGTCCGTGGCGTGACCGCAGCGCGCAGGCGGTCGACGTCGAGCCGGAAGCCCGGTGCGCGCAGCGTCACCGGCACCCGGACGCCACCGGCCATCTGGATGCATGCGGCGTAGGAGTCGTAGAAGGGCTCGAGCGCGATCACCTCGTCGCCGGGGTCGACCAGCCCGAGCAGGGCGGCGGCGACCGCCTCAGTCGCACCCGTCGTCACGACCACCTCGGTGGCCGGGTCGACGTCGAGCCCGTAGAACCGCTTCTGGTGCTCGGCGACCGCCTGCCGGAGGTCGGGGACCCCCGGCCCCGGCGGGTACTGGTTCACGCCTGCCCGGATCGCCGCGACGGCTGTCTCGGCGACCTCCGACGGTCCGTCGGTGTCGGGGAAGCCCTGCCCGAGGTTGACCGCGCCGGTCTCCAGGGCGAGCGCCGACATCTCCGCGAACGCGGTGGTCCCCAGCCCGTCCAGCCGGTGCGCGAAGCGGTCGGTCGGCATCCGCCCACCCTGCCACGGATGAAGCCTTCCGCAGACGCCTCGGCCGTGGTTGGCTCAGCAGCATCGGCTCGATCTCTTCCCCTGCTCGGCGTGGAGCAAAGGAGCTCGCATGGTCCGCATCGCGTTGTCCGTCGACGGCCAGCAGCGGGAGGACGAGGTCGAACCTCGGCTCCTCCTCGTCCATTACCTGCGGGAACAGGCGGGCAAGGTGGGCACCCCGGTCGGGTGCGACACCAGCAACTGCGGGGCCTGCACGGTGGAGATGGACGGTCAGACGGTGAAGTCGTGCAGCGTGCTCGCCGTCCAGGCCGACGGCGCCGAGATCACGACGATCGAGGGCCTCGCGAACGGCGAGTGGCACCAGGTGCAGAAGTCGTTCAAGGAGTGCCACGGCCTCCAGTGCGGCTACTGCACGCCGGGGATGATCATGGCGGCGGTCGACCTGCTCAAGGAGAACCCCGACCCGAGCGAGGAAGAGATCCGCGACGGGCTCGAGGGCAACCTCTGCCGGTGCACCGGTTACCACAACATCGTGAAGTCCGTGCAGCACGCGGCCGCGAACGGGGGCGCGAAGTGACCGCCACCGAGACCGAGCCTCAGGCCGCGGGCCGCCAGGCGTCCGTCGGCCAGCCGCTGCGGCGCAAGGAGGACGCGCGGCTCGTCACCGGCAAGACCAACTGGACCGACAACATCGTCCTGCCCGGCATGCTGCACATGGCCGTGCTGCGCAGCCCGATGGCGCACGCCCGCATCACGCGGGTGGACGTCTCCGCCGCGCTCGAGCGGCCCGGCGTCGTCGCTGCCTACTCCGGGGCCGACCTCGGCGACAAGAACGTCGGCGCACTGTGCGTGTGGCCGGTCACCGACGACATGGTGATGCCACCGCACCTCGCGCTGGCCGTCGACAAGGTCCGCTACGTCGGCGACGCGGTCGCGGTCGTCATCGCCGGCAACCGCTACGAGGCGGCCGACGCCCTCGAGGCCATCGAGGTCGACTACGAGCCGCTGCCGCCGGTGCTCGACATGCGCGCCGCCCTCGAGGACGGCTCGACCGCTGTGCACGAGGACCCGGGCACCAACAAGTGCTACACGTGGAAGTTCGGCAACGGCGACTACGAGGCGGCCAAGGCCAAGGCCGACCGGATCATCACCCGGCACTACGTCAACCAGCGGCTCATCCCGATGGCGATGGAGCCGCGGGCCGTCGTGGCCGCGCCCACCGGCCCGGACGGCGAGGTCACGCTGTGGTCGGCCACCCAGATCCCGCACATCGTGCGGGTGCTGATGGCGCTGACCACCGGCATCCCCGAGAACAAGATCCGGGTCATCGCCCCCGACGTCGGCGGCGGGTTCGGCTCCAAGCTGCAGTTCTACCGCGAGGAGATCCTCGCGGTGCAGATCGCGAACATGCTCGGCCGTCCGCTGAAGTGGACCGAGTCGCGCAGCGAGAACGCCCAGGTGACCCACCACGGGCGCGACCAGCTGCAGGAGATCGAGCTCGCCGTGACCAACGAGGGAAAGATCCTCGGGCTGCGGGTCGACCTGCTCGCGAACATGGGCGCCTACCTGCACATCATCACGCCGGGCACCCCACTGCTCGGTGCGTTCATGTACAACGCCATCTACAAGATGGAGGCGCTCGACTTCACCTGCACCGGGGTGTTCACCAACACCACCCCCACCGACGCCTACCGCGGCGCCGGTCGCCCCGAGGCGACGTTCGCGATCGAGCGGATCATGGATGACCTGGCCGCCGAGCTGGGCGTCGACCCGCTCGTTCTGCGCGAGCGCAACTGGATCACGCACGACGAGTTCCCCTACACCAGCATCGCCGGGCTCGAGTACGACAGCGGCAACTACGAGGCGGCCACCGCGCGCGCCAAGGAGATGTTCGACTACGACGGCCTGCGACGCGAGCAGCAGCAGCGGCGCGAGTCGGGGGACCCGGTCCAGCTCGGAATCGGCGTCTCGACGTTCACCGAGATGTGCGGGCTGGCGCCGTCGCGCATCCTGTCGTCGCTGAAGTACGTCGCCGGCGGCTGGGAGCACGCCACCGTGCGCGTCCTCCCGACCGGTGTCGTGGAGGTGGTCACCGGCACCTCGCCGCACGGCCAGGGCCACGCCACGGCGTGGAGCCAGATCGCGGCGGACGCCCTCGGCGTCGACCCCGATGCCGTCACGGTGATCCATGGCGACACCGCCTCGTCGCCGTACGGCATGGACACCTACGGCTCGCGGTCGCTCGTGGTCGGCGGCATGGCCGTGGTCGCGGCCGCGGAGCGCGTGGTCGACAAGGCCAAGGTGATCGCGGCGCACATGCTCGAGGCTGACCCCGACGACCTGGAGTTCAAGGACGGCGCCTTCGGGGTCAAGGGCTCGCCGGGGTCGAGCAAGACGATCCAGGAGGTGGCCTTCGCGGCGTTCACCGCCCACGACCTGCCGGACGGCGTCGAGCCGACGCTGCAGGCCAACTCGACCATCGACCCGGCGACGTTCAGCTACCCGCACGGCACCCACCTGTGCGCGGTCGAGGTCGACACCGAGACCGGAATGACGAAGATCCGCAAGTACGTCTGCGTCGACGACATCGGCAACGTCGTGAACCCGATGATCGTCGAGGGCCAGGTGCACGGAGGTCTCGCGCAGGGCATCGCGCAGGCGCTCTACGAGGAGGCGGTCTATGACGACGAGGGCAACCTCGTCACCGGCAGCCTGGTGGACTACCTCGTCCCCGCGGCTCCCGACCTGCCGTCCTTCGACACCGACCGCACGGTGACGCCGTCGACGACCAACGCGTTGGGGGTCAAGGGGGTCGGCGAGGCCGGCTGCATCGCCTCCACGCCGGCTGTGGTCAACGCCGTGGTCGACGCGGTGCGCCAGTTCGGGGTCCAGGACGTCCGGATGGCCTGCACGCCGGAACGCGTCTGGCGCGCCATCCAGGAGGCCAAGGCCGGTGGCGGAGGTGCGGCCGACGGTGGCGACCGTGCGGCCGAGGGCACCGTCGCCTACGGCGGCGCCCAGACCGACAGCACGGCGGGAGGTGCGTCGGCATGATCCCCGCGCAGTTCGACTACGTGCTGGCCGGCTCCGTCGACGAGGCGGTGGCCGCGCTCGGCGAGCACGGCGACGACGCCAAGGTGATGGCAGGCGGCCAGTCGCTCATCCCGCTGCTCCGGCTGCGCCTCTCCTACCCCGAGGTCGTCGTCGACGTCGGCAAGATCGAGGAGATGCGCGGAGTCCGCGACGACGGGGATGCCATCGTCATCGGTGCCATGACCACGCACCACGACGTGATGCGCCACGCGCTGGTCAAGGAGCACGCCGGCCTGATCGCCGAGGCAACCTCGACCGTCGCCGACCCGGCGGTGCGGCACCGGGGCACCTTCGGCGGCGCGCTCTCGCACGCCGACCCCGCGGGTGACCTACCGGCCGTGGCGGCCGCGCTGCAGGCCGAGTTCGTCATCGCCGGCAGCGGCGGCCGGCGTACCGTCCCGGCCTCGGAGTTCTTCCTCGACTACCTGCAGACGGCCCTGGAGCCCGCCGAGGTGCTCGTCGAGATCCGCGTGCCCAAGCACACCGGGTGGGGCTACCGCTACGAGAAGTTCCACCGGGTCGCCCAGTCCTGGGCGATCGTCGGGGTCGCCGCCGTGGTCCGCCGGGACAACGGCTCGATCGCGGAGGCGCGGGTCGGCCTGACGAACATGGGAGCCACGCCGATCCGGGCGAGTGCGGTCGAGCAGGCCCTTGCGGGTGCGGCGCTGGACGGCGTCGGGGCGGCGGCCGAGCACGCGGCCGAGGGAACCAGCCCGGCCTCGGACCTCAACGGCAAGGCCGACTACCGGCAGCACCTGGCCCGGGTCCTCACCCGGCGGGCCGTCACCGCAGCGGCTGGGGGATAGCCCGATGGAGCTGGAGCACAGGTTCACCGTGCCTGTTCCGATGGCGCAGGCGTGGGACGTCCTGCTCGACATCGAGCGGATCGCGCCCTGCATGCCGGGCGCGACCGTCGACTCCTTCGACGGCGAGACGATCGTCGGCAAGGTCAAGGTCAAGGTCGGTCCCATCCAGGTGACCTACGCCGGCACCGCCAAGTTCGTCGAGAAGGACAAGGCCGCGCGGCGGGCGGTGCTCCAGGCCAGCGCCAAGGAGGCACGGGGCACCGGGACCGCCGCGGCGACGATCACCGCGGTCCTCACCGACAGCGGCGGCTCGGCCACCGACGTCATCGTCACCACCGACCTCGCGATCACCGGCAAGCCGGCGCAGTTCGGGCGCGGCGTGATGGCCGAGGTGGGCAACAAGATCCTCGGCAAGTTCGCCGTCTGCCTGGCCGACGAGCTGGGTGCCGGCGGTGCAGGGTCCGGGCCGGTGGTCGCCCCGGCGCCCGGGCCGGCGTCCGCACCCGAGGTGCACGCGGGGGCGGCGGCGCCCCCGGGGGAGCAGACGGCGGCGGCCGCGTCGTCGGTCGCTGCGTCCACGACCGGCAGCGCGACCCGGCAGGCGACGCCCGCCGCCGCCACGCCGATCCGTCGCGCCGGGTCGTCGGACGACGCGATCGACCTGCTCGACACCGCCGGCCTGCCGGTGCTCAAGCGGCTCGCGCCGGTGCTCGGCGGCCTGCTGCTGGTGCTGCTGGTGTGGCGGCTGGCGGCCCGCCGCCGGCACTGACCCGGTCACGGTGCGACGCCGCCGGTGACGGTGCGCGACTCCGTGTCCCACGTCCGGGGGACCTCGCATTCGGCGCGTGCCCAGCGGCCAGGTCGGCCCTTAGGGTCGCGCCATGAGACGTCGGGGGACCCTGCTCACCGCCCTGTCCGTGTGCGCGGTGCTGGTCTCGACGGCAGCGCCCGCCACCGCCGCGGTCGGGCCGGCCGAGCGGGCCGCCGAGGCATCCTTCGCCGTCTCGGCGGGCCTGCCGGGCGGCGCGATCGCGACCTACCCGGACCGCACCCGGGTCGATCCGTACCTGAGCGGCTTCGCCGCGTGGGGGATGGCCGACCAGGCGGGCCGCACCCGCGACCGGGGCCTGCTCGCCAGCACGTGGTCCTACCTGCGCTGGTACGCCGGGGCGCAGGACGCCCAGGGCTACGTGACCGACTACTCGGTGTCCCCGGACGGCACGCTGGCGTCGACCGGCGACATGGACTCGACCGACTCCTACGCCGCCGTCTTCCTGCTGGCGGCCGAGGCCGCCTACCAGGCCACCAGCCGGGTCGAGGGCTCGGCGTCGGCCAAGAAGCGGCTCAAGGCGCTGGCCGACGGCCTCGACGGGGCGCTGCGCGCCGTCGAGTCGACCGTCAACGCCGACGGGCTGACCTGGGCCAAGCCGGGCTGGCGGGTGACGTACCTGATGGACCAGGCCGAGGTATACGCCGGGCTGGCGTCGGCCGGCCGGCTGTTCGCGGTGCTCGGCGACCGGAGCGGCGGCAACCGGGCCCGGGCGGTCTCGGCCGGCGTTGCCACCGGGGTCGAGGGGCTCTGGGACCCGGCGCGCGGCAGCTACGACTGGGCGCGGCACGAGGGTGGCGGCTCGCAGCCGGCCGACCTCACGGTGCTCTACCCGGATGCCATGGAGCAGGTGTGGGCGGTCGCCTTCGGCCTGGTCCCGACCAGCCGGGCCACCGCGCTGCTGGCGCGGGTCAAGCAGCTGCACCCTCAGCTCTCGGACCCCGGGGCTCTCGACCAGATGGGCTGGGGCCCGGGCCCGGTGGGCTACTGGCCGATGGCGGTGGCGGCCTGGGCGCTGGTAGGTGACCGTGCTGAGGCCGACCGGCTGCTCACCGCGATCGAGTCCGCGGCCGGCACGGCAGGCCGGCCCTGGCCCTGGAGCTCCGGCGCCGCGGGACAGGTGCTCGTGGTGAGCGGCCAGCTCCTCGACCGGTGACGGCACTCCACGTGCCAGCCCCTGCCGCCGGTATCCGGGCGGCGGCTGGTGACACGTCGCGGCGCCAGCGCTGCGCCCTCGGCGAACGACCCTGGCGGCCCGCCGCGTCGGCGGCGAAGGTTCCGTCATGCACCTGCTCGCGATCGGTGGCACGTCGTTCCTGGGGCGTGCGACGGTCGACGATGCGCTGGGGCGCGGCTGGCAGGTCACCACGTTCAACCGTGGCCGGAGCGGGCCGGACGCTGCGGGCGTCGAGGCGCTGCGTGGCGACCGGGACGACGACGCCGCCCTGCAGCGGCTCGCCGGCCGGCCGTTCGACGTGGTCGTCGACACGTGCGGCTTCGTCCCGCGGGTCGTCGGGAAGTCGGTGCGCGCAGTTGCCGGCGCGGGTGCGCACTACGTCTACGTGTCGAGCGTCGGTGCCACGACGACCTGGCCCGGCGTGCCGACGCCGGAGGGCCTCGCCGGGCAGGACTGCCCGTCGGACGCCGGCCCCGACGGCGGCGACTACGGCAAGCTCAAGGCCGGCTGCGAGCGGGCCGTCACCGAGCTGATCGGCGACCGGTCCACGGTCGCCCGGGCCGGGTTGATCCTCGGCCCGCACGAGAACGTCGGCCGGCTGCCCGCCTGGCTGCTGCGCATCGCCCGGGGCGGTGAGGTGCTCGCGCCCGGCGATCCCGGCGTCGCCACCCAGCTGGTCGACGCGCGCGATCTCGCGCGGTTCATGCTCGACTGCGGCGAGCGCCGTACCGCCGGCACCTTCAACGCCACCGCGCCGCCCGCCAGCTCGACCTACGGCGAGCTGCTCGACGCCTGCGTCGAGGTCACCGGCAGCGGAGCGACGCTCACCTGGGTGCCCGACGACCTGCTCGTCGAGCACGAGGTCGAGCCGTGGACCGAGCTACCGCTGTGGATGCCGCCGGGGCAGGGCGGCGACGCCGTGTGGCAGGCGGCCACCGACCGCACCGAGGCGGCGGGCATGCGGATCCGGCCGCTGCGCGAGACCGTTGCCGACACCTGGACGTGGCTCGAGCCGCTGGTGAGCTCCGGGCAGGGAGCACCCCCGCTGCCGGACCGCGACTACGTGACGACCAACGGCATCGACCCCGCCAAGGAGGCCCGCATCCTCGCCGCCTGGCACGCCCGCGTCCCCTGACCCACACCTGTCAGCCGCTCGACGCCGTATACGGCGTCCTCCGGCTGACAAGTCACAGGAGGCGGAGCAGGGTCTCGAGGTCGGCGGCGACGGCGGCCGGGTCGACGAGCATCGCGAAGTGGCCGCCGGGCCGGTCGTCGGGGCCGAGTGCCTGCCGCCAGCCCCGGTGCCCGGCCAGCCGGGCTGCGGAGTCGTAGCCCGGCGAGAGCCGCAAGAAGCCGCACGGCGCGTCCGGCCAGTCCGGCGCCACCGGGAGCGCCTCGGCGAAGAAGTCCGCCCGCCGCTCGCGCAGCCCGGCGACCAGCGCGGCCCGCACGGTGTCGTCGGGCAGCAGCAGCCGCAGGTCGTCGTCGGTCCAGTCGGGGAAGGTGCCCCCGGCCGCCAGGTGCGGGCCGACCTCGTCGGCGACGTCGGGCGCCTCGGCGCGCAGCAGGTCGAGCCGGGTGGTCGGGCGCGACGGCGGCAGCCCGGCGTCCACGAACACGTAGGCCGCGACGGGTGCCCGCGCCGCCCGGCGGGCGGCTCCCAGCAACGGCAACAGGTAGCCGGCGCCGGAGTGGCCGACGAGCACGGCCCGGTCGTCACCGAGCTGGTCCCTCACCTGCAGCGCCGCCCGGGCGACGTAACGCGAGGCGTACGGCGGCGCGTCGTCGTCCCGGACGTCGACCACCGCCACCCGGTGGCCGCGACCACGCAGCTCGTCGGGCAGCGCGCCCCACGCCTCCGCACCGGTGAGCGGGCTGTGGGCCAGGACCAGCGTCGCCGGGGCGGTCGTCAACCCGACACCGTCCTCGCGGCCACCGTCATGGCTGCCACCGTCATGGCGGCCACCGTCGTCAGGGGCACCGTCGCCACGGGCACCGCCAGCCCGGGCACCGTCAGCCCGGGCACCGTCGTCACGGGCACCGTCAGCCCGGCCATGGTCCGGGGAGCGCCACGACGGCGTCGACCTCGACCAGCAGCTCCGGCCGGACCAGCGCGGCGACCTGCACCAGGGTGCTCGCGGGGTTCGGGAGGTCGCCGAGGGCGGGCCGTAGCAGGGCGTCCCGGGCATCGCGCACGGCCTGCACCTGACCGGCGTCGCGCACGTACCAGCCGATCTTCGCGACGTCGGCCCAGGTGGCACCGAGCGCGTCGATCACCCGCCCGAGGTTCGCCAGGCACTGCGCCGCCTGCGCGCCGACGTCGGCCCCGCCGACCAGGGCGCCGTCGGCGTCCAGCGCGACCTGCCCGGAGACGTACGCCGTGCGGCCGGTCGTGACCACGGCGTGGGAGTAGCCGGTGGCGGCGGCCAGCCCGTCAGCCGAGGTCACACGGTCCTGGGTGGGCATCGGTTCTCCTTGGGGACGGGTGCCGTGGCGCGGCGCCGACGGCTCGGCGTACCGCCCTGTCCTAGCATCCGGTGCCATGAGCGCGCGCGACGACCTCCTGGCCCAGATCACCGACAAGGCCGTGGTGCACGGCACGGTCGTCCTGTCGTCCGGGCGGGAGGCCGACTACTACGTCGACCTGCGCCGCATCACGCTGGACGCCACGGCGGCACCGCTGGTGGGCGAGGTGATGCTCGACCTGACGGCTGACCTCGACTACGACGCGGTCGGCGGCCTCACCCTCGGTGCGGACCCGGTGGCGGCGGCGATGCTGCACGCGGCGGCCGCGCGGGGTCGCCGGCTGGACGCGTTCGTGGTCCGCAAGGAGGGCAAGGCGCACGGCCTGCAGCGCCGGATAGAGGGGCCGGACGTCGCGGGCCGACGGGTCCTCGCGGTGGAGGACACCTCGACCACCGGCGGCTCGGTGCTCGCCGCGGTGCAGGCGCTGCGCGAGGCCGGCGCCGAGGTGGTCGGGGTGGCGGTCATCGTCGAGCGCGGCGCGGCCGGCAAGGTCGAGGCGGAGGGTCTCGGCTACCGCGCGGCCTACCAGCTGGCCGACCTCGGCCTGGACTGACCGGAGCGGCTGCCGATGTCCTTCCTGCTGCTCGCCGGCGTCGTCGTCGTCGCCGTCACCGTCGTGGTGGTCGGGTTCGTGCTGGAGCAGAAGCGGCGCGACCGTCTCATGCAGTTCGCCCTCAAGCGCGGCTGGCAGTACACCGGCGAGGTGCCGGCGCTCTGCGACCGGTGGCCGGGCACGCCGTTCGGCCGCGGCGACCACCCCAAGGCGCGCAGCGTCCTGTCGGGGACCGAGTCGGGCCGGCCGTTCACGGCGTTCGACTACACCTACGAGACGCACTCGAGCGACTCGAAGGGCAACCGGACCACCACGACGCACCGCTGGGCGGTGGTCGTCGTGCCGATGCAGGGTTTCCTCGGGCACGTCGAGGTGCAGCGCGAGTCCGCGCTGGACCGGATGGCCGGTGCCGTCGGCCTGTCCCGGGACATCGACCTCGAGAGCGAGGCGTTCAACCGGCGGTTCCGGGTGAGCTCGGCGTCACCGAAGCTCGCGAGCGACATCCTCACGCCCCGCACCATGCAGTACCTGCTGGCCATGGACGCCGAGGGCTGGCGCACCTGCGGGTCGGACCTGGTCGGCTTCTCGGAGGGACGGCTGGACCCGGCCGAGGTCGTCAAGACCTGCGCCATCCTCGGGACGGTGCATGCCGGCGTACCGACCTTCGTGTGGCAGGACCACGGGGGCGCTGCCTGACCGCCCGAACCGCCTGGCCGGGTCCGGAACCGGCAAGCCTGTGGACGTCGTGGACCACCGGGTGCGGCTGACAAGGGGCACCGCGGTCCCTAGGCTCCGTGACCATGACCGTCGTGTGGATCGTCCTGGCTGTGGTCGTGCTGCTCGCGATCTACGTCGTCGTCGCCTACAACCGCTTCGTCTCCCAGCGGAACCTCGTGCAGGAGTCGTGGCGTCAGATCGATGTCGAGCTCAAGCGCCGGCACGACCTGATCCCCAACCTGGTCGAGACGGTCAAGGGCTACGCCACCCACGAGCGCGAGGTCTTCGACGCCGTGACGCGCGCGCGGGCCGCCGCGGCGGCTCCCGGCTCGACACCCGCGGAGCAGGGCCGGCAGGAGGGTGCGCTCGGCCAGGCGCTCGGCCGGCTGTTCGCGGTTGCCGAGGCCTACCCCGACCTCAAGGCGAGCACGAACTTCCTCGAGCTGCAGCGCGAGCTGTCCGAGACCGAGGACCGCATCGCGGCCGGCCGGCGGTTCTACAACGCCAACGTCCGGGCGATGAACACCCGGGTCGAGTCGTTCCCCTCCAACCTGGTGGCCGGCTCGTTCGGCTTCCACCAGGAGGAGTACTTCGAGGTCGAGGACGCGGCGGTCCGGGCCGCCCCGACCGTCGACTTCAGCTGACCGGCCCGAGACCGGCTCGGCCCGGAGGCCTCAGCCGCGGTCCTCGCTCCCCGCGGGGCGCGGGCTCGACCCGCGGCGGTGCCGCAGCAGCTCGATCCCGATGGGGATGAAGGACAGGACCACGATCCCGATGAGGATCAGCTCGATGTGCGTCGCCACGAAGTCCACCTGGCCGAGGAAGTAGCCGAGGACCGTCACGCCGGCGCCCCACAGCACGCCACCCACGACGTTGTACGCGACGAACGTCCGGTAGTGCATCTTGCTGACGCCGGCCACCACCGGGGCGAAGGTCCGCACGATCGGCACGAAGCGGGCCAGGATGATGGCCCGGCCGCCGTACCGCTCGAAGAAGCCGTAGGCCTTGTCGACGTACTCCGGGCGGAACAGCCTGGAGTCCTCCCGCTGGAACACCTTCGGCCCGGCCTGCTTGCCGATCACGTAGCCCACCTGGTCCCCGGCGATCGCCGACACCACGACGAGCACGACGACCAGCCAGAGCGGGGGGAGCAGGCTGGTCGTCGACACCAGCAGGCCGGCGGTGAACAGCAACGAGTCGCCGGGGAGGAAGAAGCCGATCAGCAGACCGGACTCCGCGAACACCGCCGCCATCGTCCCGATCATCCCGAAGGTGCGGATCAGCTGCTCGGGGTCGAGCCACGACGGGCCGAGCGCGGTGACGGTCTGCAGGGTCAGCACCGCCCGAGGCTACCCAGTGGACCTGAATCGGAACTGACCGCCGCGCGCCTACTTCCGCCGGACGGTGAAGACCTCGGTCTGCCCGGACGGCCCTGGCTTGCGCGGCTTGCCGTTGACGACGAACCGCACGGCGTCCGGGCGCCCGTTCACGACCTGCAGCGCCTTTCTGTCGTACGACGCCTTCGAGCCGGCCTTGAACAGCTTGGAGACGAGCGTGACCCCGCCGGGCACCCGCACGGTGATGTAGGCCGGGTAGCGGACCGTGAACGACAGGGTGGGTGGTCGCCCGGTCGGTGCCGGCGCCGGGGTCGTGGTCGCCGCGGGGACGCTCGTGGCGCTCCTCGTCGGCGGGGTGCTGGTGGCGGGCGTGCTGGTGGCGGGCGTCCTGCTCCTGGAGGGGGCCGGGGTGCTGCTGGTGCTGTTCGCGGCGGTGCCTACCGTGTCGTCGCCACCGCCGAGCCGACTGACCGCGTAGCCGCCGACGAGGAGGGCGAGGATCGCCGCGACGGCGATCCTCGCCCAGAACCCGCGGTCGGGTTCCGGGGCGCCGGTGCCCGGGGTCGTGTGTCGGCCCACGCCTGTCGACGCTACTGCCTCGGGACGCGCGGACGGCGGACCCAGCCGACGACACCCACGGCGACCGAGCCGACCACGAACGCCGCCGCGACGCCGAGCGCCACGTGCCGCAGCGCCGGCACCGACGCGGCCCGGTTCCCGAGCACGGTCAGCCCGACCGCCCAGGCGAGCGCCCCCACGACGTTGGCCGACAGGAACTTCGCGTAGGCCATCCGGCTGGTGCCGGCGAGGACAGGGGTGAAGGTGCGCACCCAGGGGACCCAGCGGGCCGCGACCACCGCCCACCATCCCCAGCGGGAGAAGAAGGCGTCGGCGCGGTCGAGGTGCCGGCGGTCCAGCCGGCCGGCGTCGACCCGGTGCTCCAGCCGTGTCCGCCCGAGCCGGGAGCCGACCGCGTACCCGACCGAGTCGCCGGCGACCGCTGCCGCGAAGGCACCTGACGCCAGCAGCGTCACGTCGACGCCGGATCCCTCGTGCCCGGAGACCAGCCCGGCGCCGAAGAGGATCGTGTCGCCGGGCAGGAAGAAGCCGACCAGCAGGCCGGACTCGGCGAAGACGAACCCCAGCACGACGGCGTACACGGCGGCGGCGGTGAGCGCGTCGAGGTCGGGCGACAGGTCCGGGAGGACGTCGTGGACGTCGAGGACCGCGGGCACCAGCGCAGCCTAGGTCGTGTCTCCTCACTCGCCCGCGAACCGGGACGGGTGGTGGGACACGGGCCGAGCCGCACCTAGGGTCGGTACGTGGACGAGGTCGGCGTCGGGCCGTGGGAGGGACTGTGGCCCGACGACGCGCGCTACGACCCCGATCTGCTGGCGCACGGTGACCGACGCAACGTCGTCGACCGCTACCGCTACTGGCGCCGGGAGGCGGTCGTCGTGGACCTCGACGAGCGGCGGCACGACTTCCACGTCGCGGTCGAGAACTGGCAGCACGACTTCAACATCGGCTCCGTGGTCCGGACGGCGAACGCGTTCCTCGCCCGCGAGGTGCACGTGGTCGGGCGGCGCCGGTGGAACCGCCGCGGCGCGATGGTCACCGACCGCTACCAGCACGTGCGGCACCACGAGACGGTGGAGGACCTGGCGGCCTGGGCGGCGGCGGAGACGCTTCCGCTGGTCGGCGTCGACAACCTGCCGGGGTCGGTGCCGCTCGAGCAGACCCGGCTGCCGCAGGCCTGCGTACTGCTCTTCGGCCAGGAGGGTCCGGGCCTGTCCGAGGCCGCCCGGAGCCACGCGTCGGTCGTCGTGTCCGTCGCGCAGTACGGCTCGACCCGCTCGATCAACGCCGGCGCCGCCGCGGCGGTCGCCATGCACGCCTGGGTCCGGCAGCACGTCCTCGGCCACCCGCTCTGACCGTTCACGGCCGGCATGCGCGACGTGCCTGCGCCCCTGGCGGCGCCGAATCGCGCGTGCTTCGGGGAGAGTGCTGTCCCTAAGCCTCGATCCACCGATGGGCAGCGGTTGAGCGGATGCGTCTACTGAAGGGGTCGACGAAGGGATGGGGGCGTGGCTGACTGCCTGACTTCGCTGTCAGGGTGTTCCACGTTGTTGTTCCGGGTCGCGCCGATCGGC
>JBBRVW010000060.1:0-13695 GCA_038246545.1 Actinomycetes bacterium
CGCGACCGGCTTCCCGGTCTCGATCACCATCTGCACGGCCTCAGCCTTGAACTGCGGACTGAACTTCCGGCGCTTCTCGGGCATGAACAGATCCTCTCAATCGAGAGAAACTGTCCAAGATCTTTAGTACACCCCAGCCGCGTCGGTTTGGGGCGTGAGGACGCGTTGGAGCGCCCGGTGGGTTTCGGGGTTGTATGCGACGCCGTCTTGCCAGCAGTGCCAGATGACGTGGAGCCAGGCGCGGGCCAGGATGCGCACGGCGTGGGCGTGGTTGTGGCCGCGGGTGCTTGCGCGGTCGTAGAGGTCGGCGGCCCACGGGTTGGCGTCGCGGCTTCCGTTGGCGAAGTCGGTGACGGCGTCGCGCAGCTGTTTGTCGCAGGACCAGCGGAATCCGACGGTGCGGAGCTTGCCGGATTGACGGGTGGAGGGTGCTGCGCCGGCCAGGCAGGTCAGCGATTCGGGGGTGGGGAACCTGGCTCGGCAGTCGCCGATCTCGGCCAGGAGTCGCGCGGCTCGGACGCGTCCGGAGCGGGGCAGACTGGTGAAGATGTGGGCGTCTGCGTGCGCGTCGAGCTGGTGGTCGATCTGGGTCGAAAGGGTCTTGATCTGCTCGTTCAGGGTCAGCAGGACGGCGACCAGTGCAGTGGTGATGGGCGCCTGGGCGGTGCCGTGCGGGCCGGTGGCTCCACGGGGTGCCTCGAGGAGCCGCTGGTGCAGCACCTGGGGGTCGACCCGGCCGGAGTAGCCGTGCTTGGTGAGCCAGTCGCCGAGGCGGTTCGGGGTGAGCCGGTCGGCGCGGTCCTGGGTGTCGAAGCGGGTCAGGAAGGCGAGGCTGATCGCGGAGTCGAGGTCCTTGAACAGGCCGATGGCACCGGGGAAGACGTTGCGCAGGTGGGCACGAAGTTGGTTGGCCGCTGCGACGCGATGCTTGACCAGGTCCTTGCGGGCTCGGCAGGCTCGGCGCAGCGCGGTGGTGGCCTCGGTGTCGGGAACCAGCGGTCGGAGTCGGGCGCGGTCGGTGCGCAGGGGGTCGGCAAGGACGTAGGCGTCGAACCGGTCGTCCTTGTTGCCGGCCGACCCGTAGCGTCCGCGCAGGTTCTTGACCTGGTTCGGGCTGATCACCACCACGACCAGGCCGGCGGCCAAGAGGGTGTCGACGACCGGCCCGTCGGGTCGTTCGATCGCGACCTCACCGACACCGTGACGACCCAGGAAGCCGACCAGGCCGCGCAGGCCGGCGGTGGTGTGCTCGACCATCGTCGTTGCGATCTTGCGACCGCGGTTGTCCACGATGCACGCGGCGTGGTCGTCGCGGGCCCAGTCGATGCCCGCGGTCACGTTGTTGATGGCGACCTCGGTCAGAACCAGAGGACCTTCACTACTCGGGGTGTTGCTGGCAGACTTCACGTCAGCCTCCTCGCTGCTAGACCTAGTGGGGAGGCACCCCTTCTTTCAGGTGTCGTTGGTGCCGGGACGTGTCTGCCGGTTCGCTCACTGATCGGCGCTCGCAGCCAGTCGTCCCGGCCTTGGCGCACAGCCCTATCGACGGTCCACACGTCCCGGGCGACCACCAGATCCTGCAGATCTCACAGTGGACGTCCTTCGCGTCAAGCGAGCTGGGCAGTGAGCTGGCGGCACCCGGGGTGCATCGCGGCCCCAACAGGGAGCTGCGACAAGAGGATGGTGGCTCAGTGAGCGCCCCCGCGAACCGCGCGGAACGCCGCATCATCGCGCGATCCGAGGAGCAAGCGTGCAACTCCGAGATTTGCGCGTTTGGTTTCGTACGCGGGTGCACCCGGTAGGTATGCACCCATGCTTCCGGCGAGAACGAGGTCACGGTGACAGCCAGCGACTACGACAGCTTCGCGGACGCCTACTCGGCGGAGAACGAGTCCAGCCTCTTCAACGCGTACTACGAGCGGCCAGCGATGCTCCGCCTCGCCGGCAACGTCTCAGGCCGTCGGATCCTCGACGCGGGGTGCGGATCCGGGCCGCTGTCGGCAGCATTGCGCGCCGAGGGTGCCGTCGTCACCGGCTTCGACGCGAGTGCAGCCATGGTCGACCTGGCCCGCCAGAGGCTGGGTGATGACGCCGACTTGCACGTCGCAGATCTCGGCGCGCCGCTGCCGTTCGCCGACGCCGAGTTCGATGACGTCGTCGCATCCCTCGTCCTGCACTACCTGGAGGACTGGGCCGGCCCCCTGGCCGAGCTGCGACGCGTGCTGAAGCCAGGCGGTCGCCTGATCCTCTCGATGAACCACCCCAGCGCCTACGCGATCGTGTATCCCGAGGCCGACTACTTCGCGGTGACCAAGTACTCCGAGGACTACACCTTCGACGGACAGTTGACGTGGCTGACCTTCTGGCACCGACCACTGCACGCCATGACGGATTCCTTTACTGCCGCAGGGTTCCGCATCGCTACCGTCAGCGAGCCACCTCCGGCGCCGGACACTCCTCCGGAGGTGCTTCCCCCCGGCTTGGATGAAGGCAGGTCGTTCATGTGCTTTCTCTTCTTCGTCCTTGAGGCCGTCTGAGACCGAATCCGGCCGGACCAAGGGGTCAGGTGAGATCACTTGGTCTAGGCCGAGCAACCGCTCATCGGCAGATCTGGTAGCGCCGTCGTCTGCCGTGCCGCCCTCAATTGGGACGCACCCAGTGAGACATCCACCGAGAGGAACCTGCGAGGGCGGATCAGGTCACCTCCGCGAGCCGGGCGACGTCGACAACCCGGATGTTCGGGTACGACACCTCGATCAGGCCCGCCGCGGCCGGCTCGCCCAGCACCTTGTTCACGCTGGGTCGCTGGGCGTCGAGCATGGCAGCGAGGGTTGCCTGCGACAACGCGATGCGCCCGAGTTGCTGGCGGACGAATCGGACGCGACCGCCGCGGTCTGCGGCGTCAGCGACCCGCCCGCGTCCGACCAAACTGTTCTGGCTGTTCGCGAGCCGGGTGGCCACGCTGGCCAACCAGCGCCTCGCCAGCTGCGCAGGGCCGGCAGCCGCTCGAACGCCTCGGGCGAGACCGTCGAGCTCGCGGACACGGTCGCGCTGATGCTCGACGCGCGCCTCGAGCACACGAGCATCCTGTCCAGGCACCGAATCGACAGCGCCCGGTTGGGCAGGTCACGGTCAGGGGCGCCGTCCACGGCCAAACCGGAGCCGAGCTCACCACCAACGTCGACACATCTCCTGACTGGCCCGACACCAACACCACCGACAGCTCCCCCCTCGAGCACAAGAACCGGCTACTTGATGCTTCCTGGTAGCTCGGGGCCTGCGTGAGGCTTCGGGTCAGGTGCCGGCGGGTCGCTCGCGAACCGGCCGCATTCGGGGCGCCCTCTTCGGGTCGGGCGGTCCGGCGGTATTGGCTATGCAATATGCTTGTCTCCCGTCGTCGGTACGGGCATTCTGATGGCCCTAGTGAAGCCTCGGCGCGGGTTCGGGATTGTTGGGCTGCGCCGCCCGGGTCCCAGGGTGTGCCATGGCTGTTTGCAACCCGATTCACTCTCATCGCCGCGTGAGAGGCAATGCATCGCCGCGCTGCGCAAGTGGCGCGATGATGGGATTGGTCACCGCCGGGCTGATACTGGCGGGCTGCTCCAGTTCGGCATCGTCCGGCGCGAGCCCGCCACCGTCTCGTTCCAGTACATCCACTGGTTCCGGGCCGGCGGGGCTGAGCATGGTCGTCATAGGGGACTCGATCCCATACAACAGCCCAGACGATTGCTCGGGGTGCACGGGCTTCGTGGACCAGTACGCAGCGGCCGTCGGGGCGGCGACGGGGGAGCACGTGACTGTGCAGAACTTGTCGCAGCACACCGGCCTTACGCTCCCGCAACTTCTCGACGAACTCGACTCGTTCGAGCAGCCGCTGTCGGCAGCGGACGTCATCGTGGTCGGGATCGCTCACAACAGTTTCGAGCTGAACGCCGATGCCCCCTGCGGTCGACCCCTCATCAACGACACCCCCGATTGGTCCGCGGTAGACGCCAGATGCGCGACAGACTCCGCAACGAAGTACAAGCCGATGTACCAGAAGCTGTACTCCCAGGTCGCTTCATGGCGTGACGGCCAACCAACGATCCTTCGCACCATCAACCGGTACAACGACTGGATTGGGTATGCCGACGCAGACCTGACCCACGCCCAGGACCTGAAGACCAAGACGATGCTCGATGCCTGGGACACGATGCTCTGCGCCACAGCGACAGCGAATGGAATTGTCTGCGCCGATGTGTACCACGCCTATAACGGACCGGACGGGCTGAAGGCCGTTGCTGGCCTCCTGGGGCCGGACTACACGCACCCATCGCAGCTGGGAAACGATAGGATCGAGAGCGTGTTGGAGGGGCTTGGTTACGCACCCCTAGCCTGAGACCTCGGTCGTGGCGCTCGGTCAGATCGATGAGCGCGGGCTCACCCTGGTCCTGTGCGAAGGCGGCCCGACCCTGCTGGGCAACGTCCTGCACGCCGATCTGCTCGACAGCTGTGCCTTCCCACAAGGCGGTCGGCGGCAACGGTACCCGGAATGCAAGCGGCCTCGACCTCGATGCGCGGTTCGCTCCCGCCAACCTCCTCGTCGAGGACGGGACCCTGTTCCTCCGGTCCGTACGCGAACGGTGACGCCGTCGGGAACGCGCGCACATGTCCTACCCCTCGCGAAGCAGCTCGGTCGGCCGCAGCCGGCGCAGCACCTCGCTGGCTGCGACGGCGGACAGCAGCGCGGCGCCGACTGCCAGTCCGGCCAGGATGGCCAGCCGTGCGACGGGCAGCACCATGCCGGGGTCGAGGATGAACAACGGGCGCAGCACGTGCACCAGCAGCGCCGCCATCCCTGTGCCCACGAGCAGCCCGGCGATGCAGGCGCCGACGGTGACCAGCGCCGACTCGACCAGCACCAGCGTCTGGATCTCGTGGCCGCGCATCCCCAGCGCGCTCAGCGTGACGTACTCGCGCCGACGCGCGAGCAGCAACCCGAAGACGAAGATGGCGATGCCCGCGGCAGCCAGCAGCAGCGTGTAGACGGAGTCGAGCTGTAGCAGCCCGGCAACGTTCAGCGCGGTCAGGCTCGACTGGTCCTTGTCCAGCGCTGTCTCCGTCGTGTCGACTGTCAGCGCGTCCCGCGCACCGGGTCCGGACTGCAACGCCTGCGCGGCCGCGAGGTGTCCCGCCGCGTCGTGCCGGTCGGTGTCGGCGAGGAAGAAGTCCACGTCGGTCGTGCCGACGCTCTCCTGGTAGTAGCCCAGGTTTGCCACCAGGTCGACGCCCTGAGGGAAGCCAGGAAGCGTGGTGAAGAGCGCGACCACGTGCAAGCTGACCAGCGACTGGTGCTTCGTTCCGCGCGCGAACAGCACCTCCACCGTGTCGCCGGTGTCGACCTGGAGGTCGTCGGCGGTCGTCTCGTTGACCAGCAGCCCGCGACGCTCGCGGTTCAGGGCAGACATGGCCTCGGCCGCGGTCGCGGCGACGAACGAGGAGTCGGGCAGTGACGACGTCCGTCGGAAGGATCGCGGGTCGATCGCGGCCAGATCCTCCCGGTCCTGGTTGTAGGGCCCGGTGAGCACCGAGTTCTCCAGGCCGAACACCACCGAGGTGACGCTCGAGACGCCGGGAACCTGCAACTGCGACGCGAACTCAGCAGAGTGCGGCTGCGTGCTCTGCACGCTCGGCGTCACCCGCAGGTCAGCTCCCAGCACGTGCCGTGCGTCAGCGGCCTTCGCCGCGTCATAGGTGGCGCCGAAGATGGCGAGGTTCGCCCCGAACGCGACGACGAGCCCGACGGTGACGATCCCGGCTGCCGATGTCCATGACCGCCGGCGAAGGCTGCGCCGCAGGATTCCCGACACGGGCGACCCGAAGCGCGGAGCCGTCGGAAGCGGCAGTCGTGCCAGCAGCGCCCGCATGCCGCGCGCGACGAGCAATGCGCCCGCGACCCAGGCGAGTACTGGCCCCAGCATCAGGTACGCCGGCAGCGACACGGCTCGGCCGAGGTAGACCGAGCCCGGCAGCGAGTCGAAGGCACCCAGGCGCAGCGCCACCAGCTCGACGACCAGCGCGACCACGATGACCGGCAGGTCCAGGTGCAGCCGCTGCCAGGCGGGGGCAGGGGCCAGAGACATCTCGCCCCGGTCCTGGCTGATCTCCCGGCGCAGCGAGCGTCGGCCGGGAACGTAGAGAGCCAGTCCGGTCGCGACGAGTCCCGCCGTCACTCCCAGGGCTGCCGATCCGACCAGCTGGACGGACGAGGCCTCGAACAGGGCGGCCGGCCCCAGCACGAGCAGCGCCGAGACGAGACCCATCGCCGTCCCCAGGACCGAGCCCGCTCCCGCGATGGCCACCGTGCGATAGGCCAGCAGGCGCATGAGGTGGCGACCGTCAGCGCCACGGATGCGCAGGTTGGCTTGCTCCCGGCGGGCGGCAGCCGCGAGGACACCTCCCGCGTACGCCGTCAGGATCGCCGCCAGCAGGGCGCCCGGCAGGCCGAGGAACAGGAACATCCGCTTGGCGACCGCGCCGTCCTCCGACGCCACCGCCAGCGTGTTGGACAGGTTGTCGATCAGGTAGTCCTGCCCGGGCGACAGCCGGCGGACGGCTCGCGCGATCTGACGTGACTGCCCGAGCGCGGTTGCCGGATCTGCAACTAGCCGCGCGCGGTCGACGAGGACGTCGATCTCCTGCACCGGACGACTCTTCAGCGCCGCTCCCCGCGCCGTGGTGGCCGCGCGGAACGCCGGGAGGATCGAGCGCCGGAACGTCCGCGGGTCGACAACCACCGAGCTCGGGACGTAGAGGAAGTCCTCCAGCTTGGTCCCCTGGCGGCTGTAGAACAGTGGCTTGGCCCGGGAGAGGTCGGCGAGACCGCTGACGGGCAGTGCCAGCGGAGTGCGCAGGCCTGGGACGGCCAGCGCCACCCGGCCGCCCACCCGCGCCCCCAGGGCTCGCGCCGCCTCCACGCTCAGCAGGGACGAGCCCCGGGCGAACCCCCCGTCGACGAGCCGGACCGACGGGTAGTGCTGCTGGTATCGGCGGTCGAAGGCGAAGACACGCACCGGCCCGTCCAGCGGTGCACCTCCCGCGGACAGCGACCCGGGCGGGAGATCGACGAAGCCCAAGGTGTCGGCAGCCGCGACACCAGGAATGCGAGCGATCCGGGCACGTAGCGGGGAGATTCCGAGCTGCGCCGGTTGGTTGGCTCGCGCGGGCACCACGTTCTCCCGGGTGGAGACCGTGGCGCCCAGCCGCAGCCTGCCGGTCGCCGGCACGGCCTGGGTGGCCCGAGCTTCGTACTCGAAGCGGACCGTCCGTCCGGGGGCGACGGTGCCGAGGTTCAACCCGGTCTGGGCCAGACCCTGGGCAAGCGGGATCTTGCCACCGACGTCGGCCAGCGGCCGACCGTCGCGGGTCGTGGAGCCCATGACGTACGTCAGTGGCGCCGGCGGGGAGTCATTGACCACGACCTCGTTCGCGGGCACGGCACCGGCGTTGCGCAGAGTCAAGGTCACCCTCGCCGTCTCCCCAGCCGCCAGGGCGCCGCCCGGTGCGATGGCCGAGGCGAGGCGCAGGTCGGCGCCCTGCGAGCCAGCGACCACGCGCTGCATGTCGAGGGCGAGCGGAGCGACGGCTCGCTGCGTCATGGAAGCGCTGGACCCGTCGGTGAAGAAGAGGACCGCGGTGAAGAGTGCGACGCCGAGGGTCACCCCGACGAGGGAGGTGAACGTCCGACGGGGATTTCGGAGCAGCTCGCGTCGGGCGTAGCTAGCCAGCATGCGCGCTCGCCTCATCCGTCACCAGCGCGCCGTCCCGCAGCGCCGCGACGCTGTCCATCCGCATCGCCACGTCAGGGTCGTGCGTGACCACGACCAAGGCGGCATCCACGTCGCGGGTGATCATCAGCAGCAGGTCGATGACGGCAGCGGAGTTGGCCGCGTCCAGGGCCCCGGTGGGCTCGTCTGCGAGCACGACCGTCGGCGCCTTGACGATCGCCCGCGCCACCGCGACGCGCTGGCGCTGCCCGCCGGAGAGCTGGTCGGGGAGCTTGTCCAGATGTGCGGCCAGTCCCAGCCGGTCGAGGATGTCGCGACATCGGTCGGACTCGTTGTCAGGGTCGGCCAGGGCGAGGCCGAGCGCGACGTTCTCCAGCACCGTGAGGAAGGGCAGGAGGTTGTCGGCCTGGAACACCAGGCCCAGGTGGTGCCTGCGGAGGTCAGCGAGCTCGGTCGCACCCATGTCGCTGATCTGCCGGTCTCCCACGAGCACCCGCCCCCGGGTTGGCCGGTCGAGACCGCCCATCACCGCCAGCAGAGTCGACTTGCCACAGCCACTGGGACCGGTGACGGCGACACTGCCCCCGGCCGGGACCGCCAGCGACACGTCGGTGAGGACGTCGACCGTCCCGCCGGGCACGTCGTAACGCATCGACACCGACTCGACGCTGACCGCTGCAACTGTGGTCATGCCGCGGTCACCCGGCCGTCCCGCAGCTGCAGCCGGCGCTGGGCGCGTGATGCGAGCGCCGCGCTGTGCGTGACATAGAGCACCGTCAGCCCCTGGGACTGCCACGCCCCGAAGATGACGTCCATGACGTCTGCGGCCGTCGACTCGTCGAGCTCCCCGGCGACCTCGTCGGCCAGCAGCACGTCCGGTTCGTTGGCCATCGCGACCGCCAGTGAGACCCGCTGGGCCTCGCCGCCGGAAAGCCGGCGGGACTGGTGGTCGAGCCGCCGATCCAGACCCAGCCCGCCGAGGAGCTCCGTCGCCCGGGCCGTCGCGTGACGGCCGCCCGCGAGCTCGATCGCCAGCTCGACGTTCTCCCGTGCGGTGAGGAACGGGATGAGATTGCCGCTCTGCAGCACGATGCCGATCCGGCGAGCCCTGAGCCGGGCCCGTGCCGACTCGTCGAGGCCGGCCAGATCCTGTCCGTCCACGACGACTCGCCCGGCGTCGGGAACCATCAGGCCCGCCATCAGCGAGATCAGGGTGGACTTCCCGCTGCCCGAGACGCCGATGAGGCTGGTGGTCTCTCCCCGCGCCAAGGTCAGCTGCGCCCGGCGTAGCACCGTCGTCCGGGACTCCCCCACGCCGTAGCTCTTGGTCGCGCCGTCGACGTGCACCAGCGACGCCGAGTCGAGCGTCACAGCGCCGCAGCCCGGGCGGATCCGCCGAAGACCTTGGGCTCCTGCGAACCCGCGCTCTTGTCCAGCTTGAGCGCCTCGGCGTTCGCCTCGTCCAGCCCCTGTGCACTGAGCACCGTCAGGTTGACCAGCTTCTCCAGGTCACGGTGTTGGCTCGCGGACCGCGGTGTGTTGAGCACCTGACCGACGCCGGGCGCGTAGTACTTGAACTCGTTGTCCGGAGCTGACGCCTTTCCCTCACGGACAATGAGCACCTCGGTGAAGCACTTGAACGGCACACAGGTCCGCTGGCCGGACTTGACGACCTGCGCCACGTCCCCGTCCTCACCCGGCGGCCGGGCGATCGAGAACGGCGGGGTCCCGGTTCGGGGATCCGCTGGCATCAGGATCCCGGGCTCGCCGCCCTTCACCCCGGCAAGCCAGGCGTCGCGGACCGCGACGAAGCTCCCGCCCTCGTACTCCTCCGTGTAGGAACCCAGGTACCAGACGTTGCCGTCGCTGTCCTCGGCGAAGTAGTCGAGCGACTCCTGGGTGATCTGTCCCGCGTCGACGTCCTGGTCCAGGACGGCGAGGGTCCGCACGCCGTCGATCTCCTTCGAGACACTGGTCACCGTGCTGATCACACGATGCGGCACCCTGCGGTGGCCGACATCAGTGGCGCCCTCCCGGACCCACTGGGTCCCGGGCTTCAACGGCAGGTACGTGTTGGTGGCGCGGCCGGGAACGCCGAAGGAGGCGGGGTCGAAGCCGGCCTGTTCGGGCGGCGCCGACTGCGCGGACGGCGCTGCTCCCCCGGATGTCGCCACCGCGGTCGGACTTGTGCCTCCCGCGGCGCCGGCACTGCCGCCAGCACCACTGCCGCCACCACCACTCGCGCCGCATCCGGCCACCAGAACGGCCGACGCCAGCGACAGGGCGGCGCCTCGAGCAACGTGCGCACATCGGTCTCGTGTCATGCGGCGCAACATAACTCGGCGATCCTGACGCTAGGTTGAACGTTGTGTTCAGCCTGGCGTCAGGTTCGTGCTGCCAGAGTGATCCTGGATGAGACACGTGCCCGGACCGTGGTGGCGGTGAAGGTTCTCCTCGTCGAGGACGACGAGCGGATCGCCGCCGCCGTGCGCCGCGGGCTGGTTGCGGAGGGCTTCTCGGTCGACGTCAGCCTCGACGGCGACGAGGGACTGTGGAAGGCCACCGAGTTCCGCTTCGACCTCGTGATCCTCGACCTGATGCTGCCGGGCCAGAGCGGGGTCGAGATCTGCCGCAAGCTTCGCGAGCAGGGCGACTGGACCCCGATCCTCGTGCTGACCGCGAAGGAGGGCGAGCTCGCGGAGACCCGGGCCCTCGATGCCGGCGCGGACGACTACGTCACCAAGCCGTTCTCCTTCCCGGTGCTGGTGGCCCACGTCCGCGCCCTGCTGCGGCGGTCGGCCGGCAGCCCGGTGCCAGCCGTGAAGGTCGGCGACCTGCACCTGGACCCCGCCCAGCACCGGTGCTGGCGCGGTGACACCGAGATCCGCCTCACCGCCAGAGAGTTCTCCGTCCTGGAGTACCTGATCCGCCGGGCCGGACTCATCGTCGCCAAGTTCGAGCTGCTAGAGGGCGTCTGGGAGTACGACTTCGACGGCGACCCGAACATCGTCGAGGTCTACATCCGCCGGCTCCGACGCAAGATCGACGAACCGTTCGGCCGGCACGACATCGAGACGGTGCGCGGTGCGGGCTACCGGCTGGCGACGTGATGACGGACCCGACCACTGATGACCGGCGGCCTCCGGTGCTGCGCCGGTTCGCCACCATGCGCGCGCGGATCACGCTGATCGCGACAGCCGCCGTCGCGGTCATCCTGCTGGTCAGCGCTTACGGGCTGGTGACCGCGCAAGGTCGGTTGCTCACCCGCGGCGTCGACGAAGCGCTGCGGCAGCGGGCCGACAACATCGCGCCCGAGATCGTCCGCGGCGGCTTCGGGACCGAGCTGCCCGGCGAGGGTGACCCCGAGGACTCGTTCCTGCAGGTGATCGACGACCAGGGGCGAGTGGTCGCCGCCACCGCCAACGTGCAGGCCCTCGACCCAGCTGCCCGACCCGTGCGAACGAGCGGCCGGACAGTGATCGTGACTGTTGAAGGGGTCACCAGGACCAACGGCCAGTACCGCGTGCTGTCCAGGAACATCGGGGCGGGTCGCACCGTCGTAGTCGGGAAGAACCTGGACGACGTCAACGAGGGCGTCCACATCCTCACGCTGCTCCTGGCCATCACGATCCCCCTCGTCAGCGCGCTGCTGGCCGGGCTCGTCTGGTGGCTGACCGGCCGCACGCTAGGCAAGGTCGAGTCGATCCGCGCCGACGTGGCCAGCATCCACGGCAACCGGCTGGATCGTCGAGTGCCGGTGCCCGACACGCACGACGAGATCTCGCTGCTCGCCCGCACCATGAACGAGATGCTCGATCGCGTCGAGCGAGCCACGGAGCGTGAACGCCGCTTCGTCGCCGACGCGTCGCACGAGCTGCGCGGGCCGCTGACCCGCATTCGCTCCGACCTCGAGCTGAGCATCGCCCACCCCGCCGCCGAGGACACCGCGAGCCTGCACAATGCGCTGCTGTCAGACGCGATCGCCCTTCAGGAACTGGTCGACGACCTGCTCTTTCTCGCCCGGTCGGAGTCGGGGACTCTCGGCCCGCGTGCCGAGACGATAGACCTCGAGGACCTCGTCCTCGTCGAGGCGCGCGCCCTTCGCGATCGGGGAACTGTGTTGGTCGACACCAGCGCGGTCTCCGCAGCCCGGACGGTCGGTGACCCGAGGCAGCTGACCCGCGCGATCCGCAACCTGGCCACCAACGCCGAGCGCCACGCCCGCACCACCGTGTCCTTCGCGTCACGCGAGCGGGCCGGGGTCAGCGAGGTGGTGGTGAGCGACGACGGCCCGGGTATCGCTCCCGAGAACAGGGCGGTCGCCTTCGAACGGTTCGCGCGGCTCGACGAGGCACGCAGCCGTGATGCCGGTGGCACCGGCCTCGGCCTGGCGATCGTGGCCGACATCGTCGACCGCCACGGCGGTGCCGTCACCGTGACCTCCCGGGACGGCGACAACTCGGGTGGCACCCGATTCGTGTTGAGCTTCGTCACCGCTCTCTAGCTGACAATCGGCAGCGTTGGTGCGTCGCGTGGGCGCGCGGTCAGCGGTAGTTCCTCCGGGTGCTGGAGCCGACGACCTGCTCGGTCTCGGTGGAGGTGGGCTGACGGCCGCGGAGCCGGCCGAGGAAGGCCGGACGGTGTTCCTCGACGACCGTCTCGGTGATCGGGGTTTGGGTGAAGGTCTTCCTCAACTGCCTCGACCGTTCGTTCGTTGGGCGCGAGCGCGCCTTCGACGAGCCGTTCCACGCCCTCGAACGCGCCATGGACACCGACCCGAGCGCCGCTGCCGGGATCCTCGGCTCCATCACCACCCTGCCCGCCAAGAGTCCCTTCGCCCATCTCACCTCGAGGAGACGGATGCAACTACGCTGGCTCGGACACTCCACCGTCGTCCTCGACCTCGGCGGTGCACGCCTGCTCACCGATCCCCTGCTGACTCCTCACGTCGGACTTCTGCGCCGTCGTGGTCCGGCTCTGGACCCGGAGTCGTGGCGGGGGACCTCGGCAGTGCTTCGCTCCCACCTGCACCACGATCACGCCCATGTCCGCTCCCTCCGGCGGGTAGGAGGGGTGCCGGTGGCGACCGGAGGCTCCAACGTCAGGTGGCTACGGCGGCACGGATGGACACCAGCGGTGCCATCGATGGCGACTCGTGGTTCACGATCCCTCCGACAGGCGCGGGCGGACGCGTGCAGGTCCGTTTGACCTCAGCAGTCCACGACAGCCGTTGGATGCCGCACCGGCCGAACGCCGCCCACGGCCCCCTCGTGTCGTCGGAGGACGGCGTCGTGTGGGTTGCCGGGGACACCGGGCTGTTCGACGGGATGGCCGAGGTGCGGCTGGCTGCGGGGCCGGTAGACGTCGCTGTCGTGCCGGTCGGTGGATGGGGACCCCGGCTCTCCGCCGGTCACCTCGAGCCGGACCAGGCCGCCCAGGCGTGCGCCCTGGTCGGTGCCCGGTTCGCCGTCCGCGTCCGCTGGGGGACGTTTCACTTGCCCGGCGGCCGCGACGTACCTCCCGGTTGGCTGGACCGCGCGGGCGAGACGTTCTCCGTCGCCCCCCCCGGTGCCGGCCGATTGTGCTGACACCCGGTCAGGCTTGGATCCCCGCCGACGGTGAGATCGGCTGGCCCGAGGGCAACAAGCGAGCCCGAAAGGGGCGAGGTGCCGGCTGGATCGGCTCCAGTCGAGGCGCTCATCACCGCGGGTGGATCTGCCGGCAAGCCTGCGGTCATTCTGCGGTCACAATTTGCAGAAAGCATGACCACCAAGATCGGTGATCATGCCTCTGGCGAGTAGCCGGGGGGAATCTCACCCCCCGGCTCTCTCAGAACCGTGCGTGAACCTCTCGACTCACACGGCTCCCATCACCCAGTCGTCTACGGTCACGGTTTGACGAGCTGCCAATGGGCGAAGAGACCTGGGTA
>JBBRVW010000061.1:0-12320 GCA_038246545.1 Actinomycetes bacterium
GCAACGCTGGCAAGTCGTCCTCGCACCCAACGGCTACCCCCAGCTGATCCCGCCGGTATCGATCGACCCCGAGCAAAGACCCCGACAGCACCACCGCTACCGGCTCACCCTGCTCACCCGCCGACACCGGACCTGAACAGCCAGGCGACTCCAGCGGCCCGGGCGAGCAGCACGGCCTGATAGTCGCTCTCGTTGCCCTGCGCAGGTCGCACCAACCGGCGCACCTCCCGCAGGCCGGGTCAGGAGCTCGTGAGGAGCACGAGCTGCTCGGTGGCTCTGGTCATCGCGACGTAGCGGTCGACCGCTCCTTCGATGCCCGTGCCGAACTCCTCTGGATCGACGACGACGACCAGGTCGAACTCGAGACCCTTCGACAGCTCCGGGGTCAGCAGCCGGACCCGGGGCGTCGCCGGGAAGGTGCCGGTGTCGAGATCAACCGTGCCGATGACGGCGGCGATGCCGTCGACATGAGAATCCACCCAGGCCTGCAGGATCGAGCCCAGGTCCGCAGCAGATCCGTGGACGACGGGGACGCCGCTGCTGCGGACGGAGGTCGGCACGTTGGCGCCCGGGAGCACGGCCCGGATGACCGGTTCGGCCTCGGCCATCACCTCCTCCGGCGTCCGGTAGTTGATCGTCAGGGACGCCAGGTCGACCCGGTCGAGCCCGATCCGCTGGAGCCGTTCCTGCCACGTCCCGGTGAACCCGTGCCGGGCCTGGGCGCGGTCCCCGACGATGGTGAAGCTGCGGGACGGGCAGCGGAGCAGCAGCATCTGCCACTCCGCATCGGTCAGCTCCTGAGCCTCGTCCACGACGATGTGCGCGAACGGGCCGGCTAGCAGGTCCGGGTCCGGGCCGGGCTGCCTGGTCTCGTCGACCAGCACGTCGTGGAAGTCCTCGCCGCGCAGCATGGTCACCAGGCCCACGCCGTACTCGTCGTCGGCGGCCGCGCTGAGGTCGTCCAGAACCCGATCCATCTGCTCGCGCTCGGCGACCAGCGCGGCGTCGTGCCGGCGCTGACGTCGGGACGCCTCGGGGTCGCCGAGCCGCTGCCGTGCGGCGTCCAGGAAGGGCAGGTCGGACACCGTCCACGCCTGTGCGTCGTCGCGCTGCAGCGCGTGAACCTCGCCGGCGGTGAGCCAGGGAGCGCACGTCCGCAGGTATGCGGGAACCGACCACAGGTCCCCGACGAGGTCAGCCGCTTCGAGCAGCGGCCACGCCCGGTGAAGGGTTCTGCGCAGCTCGACGTTCCGCGACAGCGACGCGCGCAGCAGGTCGGCCGGGACGTCGTCGTCGTGCTTGCCCGTCAGGATCGTGACGAGCTCCTCCCACACCTGCTCACGCGCCTCGTTGTGCGGAGTACCCGGCTCTGTTGCGTCGAACGCGGCGGCCCACTCGTCGGCGCTCAGCCTGATGTCGAACCAGTCGGTCTCGACCGTCGTACCCGTGGTGGGCGGCTGCTCGTAGAACCTGACGGCCGGCTCGATCGCTGTGACCAGGTTCGCGGACGACTTCAGCCGGACCACGTCCGGGTCGACCTCGGTCACTGCTGCGGGACCCTCGGCGACGAGGTCCCGCACGGTGCAGGTCTGCACACCCTCCTCCCCGAGACTCGGGAGCACGTCGGCGACGTAGGCGAGGTAGGGCCGGTGCGGCCCGACGAACAGCACGCCGCCCCGACTGTGTCCGAGGAGAGGGTCGGAGTAGAGGAGGTACGCCGTCCGGTGCAGGGCGACGACGGTCTTCCCGGTCCCCGGACCGCCGTCGACCACGAGGGCGCCGCGCGACCCTGCACGGATGATGGCGTCCTGGTCAGCCTGGATGGTGCCGAGGACGTCTCGCATCCGGGCCGACCGGCTGGTGCCCAGGCTGGCGATGAACGAGGACTGGTCGTCGAGCGCGGCGGCGTGCCCCTCGAACCCGGCCGAGGTGAAGACCTCGTCCCAGTAGTCGCTGACCCGGCCGCGGGACCAGCGGTACCTGCGGCGGCTGGCCAGACCCATCGGGTTGGCGTGGGTCGCTCCGAAGAACGGCTCGGCGGCAGGGGAACGCCAGTCGAGCAACAGCCGACGACCCTCGCTGTCCGTGAGACCGAGTCGACCGACGTACACGGGCTCCGGGTCGCCTGCGCTCACCATGTGTCCGAGGCACAGGTCCAGGCCGAAGCGACGCAGCGTGCGCAGGCGAGCTGTCAGCCGGTGGACCTCCATGTCGCGGTCCATCGCCTCCTGACCGATACCGCCGAGCGCCCTGCGCTGGACATCGAGGCGGTCGGACAGGTCGGCGATCGACTGCGCGAGGCTCTCCGCAAAGGCCGCGAAGTGGTGCTCGTCATCGGCGACCAGTGCCCGATCGGCTTTGGCCGCGAGGTGGTCCGGGAGGTCGAATGCACTGGTGGTCAAGGGGTTCATGCCGCGCCCCGATCGCCACCCGCGGCTCCCCGCCCCCACGACCCGCATCTCCACATCTGCACACCCACGTCGTGACTCCCGTCCCCGCCGGTTCTGGCTCCGGCCGGCGAGTCTGGGGCACGACCAGGGTCTTGCCGCAAGACCCCGGTCGCGCTATACCTTGGGAGTGGAAAGGAGTAGGCACTCCTTTCCTACTTTCCTGTCCGCGACGCGTCTCGCCGCGGCCGTCGGTGCGTTCCCGGGCGCGCCCTCAGCAGCCGAGGAGGCGCTGAGCCAGCCAGCCGTGCACGGCGTCGAGACCCACGCGCTCCTGCTGCATGGTGTCGCGCTCGCGGATGGTGACCGCGTTGTCCTCGAGGGTGTCGAAGTCGACGGTGATGCAGAACGGCGTGCCGATCTCGTCCTGCCGGCGGTAGCGGCGGCCGATGGCGCCGGCGTCGTCGAACTCGACGTTCCAGCTCTGCCGCAGGAGCGTCGCGAGGTCCTTGGCCTTGGGCGAGAGGTCGGCGTTGCGCGACAGCGGCAGCACGGCGGCCTTGACCGGCGACAGCCGCGGGTCGAGCCGCATCACGACGCGCTTCTCCATGACGCCCTTCGCGTTCGGCGCCTCGTCCTCGGAGTACGCGTCGAGCATGAACGCGAGGGTCGCGCGCGTCAGGCCGAGCGCCGGCTCGACCACGTAGGGCGTCCAGCGCTCACCCTTCTCCTGGTCGAAGTAGGTGAGGTCGACGCCGGAGTGCTTGGAGTGCGCGGTGAGGTCGAAGTCGGTGCGGTTCGCAACGCCCTCGAGCTCGTCGAACTCCTTGCCGCCGAAGTTGAAGCGGTACTCGATGTCGACGGTGCGCTTCGAGTAGTGCGACAGCTTCTCCTGCGGGTGCTCGTAGAAGCGCAGGTTCTCCTCGCGGACGCCGAGCCCGGTGAACCAGTTCCACCGCTGCTGGAGCCAGTAGTCGAACCACTCCTCGTCGGTGCCGGGCTCGACGAAGAACTCCATCTCCATCTGCTCGAACTCGCGGGTACGGAAGATGAAGTTGCCCGGGGTGATCTCGTTGCGGAACGACTTGCCGGTCTGCGCGATGCCGAAGGGCGGCTTCTTGCGCGCCGAGGTCATGACGTTGAGGAAGTTGACGAAGATGCCTTGCGCGGTCTCGGGCCGCAGGTAGTGCAGCCCCTCCTCGCTCTCGACCGGGCCGAGGTAGGTCTTCAGCAGCCCGGAGAAATGGCGCGGCTCGGTGAAGGCGCCCTTCGTCCCGCAGTTGGGGCAGTTGACGTCCTTGAGTCCGTCTGGCGGCGGCGTGCCCTTCTTCGCCTCGTACGCCTCCTCGAGGTGGTCGGCCCGGAACCGCTTGTGGCACGACTGGCACTCGACGAGCGGGTCGCTGAAGGTCTCGACGTGGCCTGAGGCCACCCACACCTCACGCGCCAGGATCACCGCGGAGTCGAGCCCGACGACGTCCTCGCGGGTCTGCACCATGGTCTTCCACCACTGGCGCCGGACGTTCTCCTTGAGCTCCACGCCGAGGGGGCCGTAGTCCCAGGCCGAGCGGGTGCCGCCGTAGATCTCGCTGCTCGGGTAGACGAACCCCCGGCGCTTGCTGAGACTGACGATCGCGTCGTTGCGGGCCGCTTCACTGCTCTTGGCCACGGTGGCCTCCATCCGGCTGGTTGTCGGCGGTCGAGCCTTCGACACTAGCGGTCGGCCGGTGCCGTCCTCGCACCGAGGACCTCGAAGGCGCTCGGCTCCGGCACCGCATGAGCCATCACCGCGGGAGCGGTCATCTTGACGTCGTAGGACGAGAGGGCCCGCCGGTAGGCACCGACGCCCACCCACTCGCTGGCAACCACCCACAGCTCCGGGTCGTCGGCAGCGCGGCCCAGGTGGCCGCGGACGAAACCCGGAAGCCCGGAGAGCAAGCCGAGCAGGTCGTCGGCGGCGGTCCGGAAGGCATCGGCGGCGTCGACGGGGACGCGGGCCCGGGTCAGCACCAGCACGGCTCCACCCTAGTCGTGAGGGAATGAAAACCGTTGTCGTTCTCATGCTAGCCTCCTGCCCATGGCCGCGCTCCTCGCCCTCCTGACGGTGGTCTCGACCGCTCTCGGTGGCGTCGTCGCCCTGCGCAGCGGGGACCGGCTGCACCTCGTCCTCGGCTTCGCCGCCGGAGTGATGCTCGGGCTGGTCGCGTTCGACCTGCTCCCCGAGCTGTTCGCGCTCTCGGACGCGACGGTCGGCGGCGTGCCGGCCGTGATGGTCGCCTTCGCCGCCGGGTTCCTCGTGCTGCACGTCGTGGAGCGCTCGGTGGCGATGCACGGGGCGCACGAGGGCGAGTACAGCGCCCACAGCCACCACGAGCAGGTGGGTCTCGCGTCGGCGTCGGCGCTGGTCGTCCACTCGTTCCTGGACGGCGTGGGCATCGGCCTCGCCTTCCAGGTCAACAACACGGTGGGCTTCGCGGTGGCGCTTGCCGTCATCGCGCACGACTTCGCCGACGGGCTCAACACGGTCACCGTCCTCCGCACCCACGGCAACTCGCACCGCCGCCAGGTCGTGATGCTGGTGGCCGACGCCGTCGCGCCGGTGCTGGGGGCTTTGTCCACGCTGTTGTTCAGCCTCGGCGACCAGGTACTCGCGCTCTACCTGGGCGGATTCGCCGGCTTCCTGCTCTACCTCGCCACCGCCGACATCCTCCCGGAGGCCCACGCCCGGCACCCGTCGCGACTCACGCTGCTCAGCACGGTGGGCGGGGTCGGCCTCATGTGGCTGGTCGTGGGGCTCTCATGACCACCAGACAGCGCAGCGCCGTCCGCGACGAGCTGGTGCGCGAGCCGGCCTTCCGTAGTGCGCAGGAGATCCACGCCAGCCTGCGCGACACCGGGCACCGGATCGGCCTCACCACCGTCTACCGCGCGCTCCAGTCGCTCGCCGACGCCGACGAGGTCGACGTCCTGCGCAACGACGACGGCGAGTCGACCTACCGCGCCTGCTCGGCCGGGCACCACCACCACGTCGTCTGCCGCAGCTGCGGAACGACCGTCGAGGTCGAGGGCCGGGCCGTCGAGACGTGGGCCGATCGGGTGGCGCGCGAGCACGGCTTCGTCGACGTCGAGCACACCGTCGAGGTGTTCGGCACCTGCATCAGGTGCGCGGGGTAACGTCGAGAGGTCCCGCAGCACCGCTCCACCAGACCCACGGGAGTTCCCGCACCGTGCTCGTCCGCCCCACCGCCGTCCTGCTCGTCTCGTGTGCCGCGTTCGCCGCGGGCGGCCTCGTCGGCGCCGCACCCGCGTCCGCCGGGACGTCCTGCGTCCCGCCGCCGGTGGCCCACCGCGGCGACTCCGCGCGCGCCCCGGAGAACACGCTGCCCGCCTTCCGCAAGGCGCTCGGCGTCGGAGCCCGGCGCGTCGAGCTGGACGTGCGCTTCACCATGGGCGACGTGCCGGTGGTCATGCACGACCCGACCGTCGACCGCACGACGAACGGCACCGGCGAGGTGTCAGCGATGACGCTCGAGCAGGTGCGGGCCCTCGACGCCGGCAGCTGGTTCGGCCGCGCCTACCGCGGCACCAAGGTGCCGACGCTGTACGAAGCCCTGTCCGTCGCGAAGGGCAGGGGCGCCGGCGTCATGGTCGAGCTGAAGACGCTGCCCACCGCGAGCCAGCTGGCGCAGTTCCTCGACCGGGTGCGCCGGCTGGCCATGGCGCGCAGCGTGGTCGTGACGAGCTTCGACGGGCCGACCCTCACGGCGGTCCGGCAGGCAGCGCCCGACCTGCGCACGGCCATCATCGACAACCCGCGCTACCGCCGGGCCGCCTCGGTGCTCCAGTACGGTCGGACGTACGTCGTCAACACGGCGTCGGTCACCGAGAACCGGGCCGCGAGCTGGCGCCGGGCCGGCATCGCCGTCCGCCCCTGGACCGTGGACACCGTCAAGGGCTGGCGTCGGATGGCCTTCGACAAGGCCGACGCCGTGGTGACCAACCGGCCGGCCGCCTACCTCTCCTGGGCCCGCAGCCGCTGCCGCTGACCGGTCACCCCGGCGGGTCGGGCACCGCGTTGGGGACCGCGCCGCCGTAGCGGCGATCACGGCTGGCGTAGACCTCGATGGCCCGCCAGAGGTCCCGGCGGTCGAAGTCCGGCCACAAGGTGTCGAGGAACACCATCTCGGCGTACGCCGACTGCCACAGCAGGAAGTTCGAGAACCGCTGCTCCCCGGACGACCGCACGAACAGGTCGACGTCGGGGACATCGGGTTCGTCGAGGTGCCGGGCGATGGCCTTCTCGTCGACCTTCGACGGGTCCAGCCGGCCGGCGGCCACCTCGCGCGCGAGCGCCTGGGCCGCGTCGGCGATCTCGGCCCGGCCGCCGTAGTTGACACAGAACTGCAGCGTCAGCACGTCGTTGTGCCGGGTGCGTTCCTCCGCTTCCTCGAGCTCGTCGATGACCGATCGCCAGAGTCGCTTGTGGCGGCCGGCCCACCGAACCCGCACGCCGATCGCGTCCAGCTCGTCGCGGCGCCGGCGGATCACCTCGCGGTTGAACCCCATGAGGAAGCGCACCTCGTCCGGCGAGCGCTTCCAGTTCTCCGTCGAGAAGGCGTAGGCCGACAGGTGCCGCACGCCGATCTCGACCGCGCCGTGCACGACGTCGAGCAGCGCCGCCTCGCCGGCCTCGTGTCCTTGCGTGCGCGGCAACCCGCGGGCCTTCGCCCACCGGCCGTTGCCGTCCATGACGATCGCGACGTGCGCCGGCACCAGGTCGGCGGGCAGCGCCGGCGGCCGCACACCCGAAGGGTGGGGCGTTGGCGGCACCGGCTCGCGCCGCTCACTGCGCCTGACTCGCGCCGTCCTCCTGGCCACCACGCCGTACCTAGGTGCGCTCGACGAGCGGCAGCGAGCGTAGGCCGCGCTCCAGGTGCCACTGCAGATACGCCGCCACCAGCCCGTTGCCCTCGCGGCGGAACCGCGGGTCGCTGGCGTCGGCGGTCGCCCAGTCGCCGCTGAGGAGCGCGGCGAGCAGGTCGAGGGTGTCCCGCGCCGGGCTGACCGACCCGGGCGACCGGCAGGACCCGCACACCGAGCCGCCGGCCTCGACGTTGAAGAACGGGTGCGGCCCGGGCCGGGTGCAGCGCGCGCAGTCCTCGAACGACGGCGCGTAGCCGGCTACCGCGAGCGACCGCAGCAGGAACGCGTCGAGCACGAGACCCGGTGTGTGCGACGCGTCGGACAGGGTCCGCAAGGCGCCGACGAGCAGCAGGAACTGCTGGGTCTGCGGCTCCTTCTCCTCGGCCGTGAGCCGCTCGGCGGTCTCGAGCATCGCAGTGCCGGCCGTGTAGCGCGGGTAGTCGTCGACGATCCGATCGCCGTAGGACGAGAGGGTCTCGGCCTGCTGCACGACGTCCAGGGACCTGCCTTCGTACAGCTGCAGGTCGACGTGGGTGAAGGGCTCCAGCCGCGCGCCGAACTTCGAGCGGGTCCGTCGCACGCCCTTGCCGACCGCCCGGACCCGGCCGTGGCTGCGGGTCAGCAGGGTGATGATGCGGTCGGCCTCGCCGAGCTTCTGGGTGCGAAGCACGACACCCTCGTCCCGGTAGAGGTTCACAGCCCCATTGTGCGCGACGCGACCCCCTCCAGCAGCGACACCACTCCGCCGACTTCCGGGAGCTCTGCGACCTCGGCAGCGACGGCTCGTGCCCGCAGCGCGAATGGGGGATCCGCCAGCACCTGACCGAGCAAGGTCGGCAGGTCCCCTGCAGCCCCGGGCCCGCCGTGGGCCACGAGGCCGGCTCCGACCGCGGCCACCCGTGCGGCGTTGTGCATCTGGTCGGCGAACAGCGGCAGCAGCACCATCGGGACGCCGTGAGCGAGGGCGAGCATCGTGGTGCCGAGGCCGCCGTGCGCGACCATGGCCGCGGCGTGGGGCATGACATCGCGCTGGGGCCAGAACCGCTCCGCATGGACGTGGGAAGGCAGCTCTCCCAGCTCGGTCGGGTCGCCGGCGCCGGTGGTGAGCAGCACCCGCACCGGCAGATCGGCGAGCGCGGCCACCACCCGCTGGTAGAGCTCCGGGAACAGGCCCAGGCCGGCCGCGACGGTCCCGAAGGTGACGTAGACGAGCGGACCGTCCGCGCCGAGCCACCAGTCCGGCAAGTCGGCCGGAGGGCTGTCCCGGACAGGCTCGCGGAACCTCCCGGGTGCCGCCGTGCCGTCGGCGGCCGGCCCGTCGAGCGATGCCGGCACCAGGGTGACCCGCAGGGCGGCCCGCAGGCCGGCGAGCCCCGGCGCCGCACCAAGGGCCACCAGCGGCTCCTCCACGACCGCCGGCACGTCCATGAACGAGCTCGTGCCCGTGTTGACCTGCACGTGCGGGATCCCGAGGGACTCCGCCGCCAGGTAGGAGCCGAGCTCCGCCGTCTCGCGCAGCACGAGGTCGGGGCGCCAGCCGGTCATCGCTGTGATCAGACCCGGAAGCGCAGCACCGGCGTCCAGACGTGCGAAGACCTCGCGCAAGACGATCAGGTTGCCCGCCTCGATGTCCGCCAGGGAAGCCTCGTCGAGCGGGGGCAGGCTGGCGAAGACGGCCCCGCTCTGCTCCGACGGCGCGTCGGCGAACGGCAGGTGCGCGAACCCGGCGCCCTCGACCGCACCGGCGAAGCCGGCCGCGGCAGCGATCCGCACGTCGTGCCCGGCGTCCGCACAGGCTCGGGCGAACGGCACAAGTGGCTCGAAGTGGCCGGTGTTCGCCGTCGTCGCAACCAGGATTCGCATGTCGACCCCTACCCGGCCCGCACGGGCCGGTGCCGACGATAGGGACGCCGGCCGGCGACCGCCAGAGGTTTCCCGGGCCGGGCTCTGCGATCGTGAGGCATGACCGTGCACGCGATCGTGGGGGCCACCCTTGCCGACGGCAGCGTTGTCGACGTCGTGGTCGAGGGCGAGCGGGTGGCGGAGGTCGGCCGGGGATCGGCCGAACGGGTCGACGAGCGACAGGACGCGGAGGGCGGGCTGCTGCTGCCGGCTTACCTCGACACGCACGTGCACCTGGACAAGGTGCTGATCCGGGACCAGCTGGCCGAGCACGACGGGACCCTGCGCGGGGCGATCGAGGCGATCCACGCGGCCAAGCGGGCCTACGACGTCGAGGACGTGCGGCGACGGGCCCGGTCGGTGATCGAGACGTCGGTGCTCACCGGCACGACCCGGCTGCGCAGCCACGTCGACGTCGACACGATCGGCGGACTCGTGCCGCTGGAGGGCGTGCTCGCTGCGGCCAGGGACTGCGCCGACATCGCTGAGGTGCAGGTCATCGCCTTTCCACAGGAAGGCATCCTGCGCGACCCCGGTGCCGCCGAGCTCATGGTCGAGGCGATGGAGCGCGGGGCGACGGTCGTGGGTGGCATGCCGCACTGGGAGTCCACGGAGTCCCACCAGCGTGAGCACGTGGAGTTCTGCTTCGAGCTGGCGGCACGCTACGACGCCGATGTCGACATGCACGTCGACGAGACCGACGACGGCTCGGTCCGGACTCTCGCGATGGTGGTCGAGGAGACCGAGCGGCGGGCGTGGCAGGGCCGGGTCACGGTCGGCCACGTCTGCGCACTCGCCGCCGCCGACGACGACTACGCCGATGCCGTGATCGCCGGCTGCGCCCGGGCCGGCATCACCGTGGTGTCCAACCCGGTCACCAACCTCGTGCTCCAGGGCCGTGGCGACCGCGGCCTGGTGCGGCGCGGCACGACGCGGGTCCGCGAGCTGATGGCGGCCGGTGTCCCGGTGGCGTTCGGTCAGGACTGCGTGCAGGACGGTTTCTACCCCTTCGGGCGCGGCGACCTGCTCGAGGTGGCCCTCGTGTCGGCGCACGCGGCCCACCTCACGACGGTCGAGGAGCAGCACGCGGTGCTGGCCGCCGTGACGACCGTGCCGGCCGCCGCCTGGCGGCTCGGCACGGCGTACGGCGTCACCCCAGGGGCCCGCGCCGACCTCCAGCTCTACGCCGCGTCCTCCTGGCCGGAGGTGCTCCGGCGGCAGGACCCGCCGCGGCACGTCTGGTTCCGCGGCCGGGAGGTCGCCCGTACCCGGGTCCACCGCGAGCTGCTGCGCTGAGCAGCGGCGGTCGACCCGGGCCAGGGCATGCGGACCGGTGCATTGTGGCGTCAGCCGCGTGCGACCCAGGGGGTGAAGGTCTTCGGCGTCCCCAGCCAGTCGACCTCGGCCGGGCGGGCGGTGCCACCCTCGGGGAGCAGCTCGGCTCCGGTCTTGACCTCGACGCGCACGGCGGCCGGGCTGCCGAGGACGACCTGGTCGATGCTGATCCGGGCGACGTCCTTCACGTAGTCGACCCGCATCATGTACGAGCCACCGTGCAGCGGCACCTGCCGATTGTTCTTCACCTGGAAGCCGTCGGCCTCGAGCAGTGCGTAGTCGGAGCCCTCGAACGTGCCGCCGGTGAAGACGTACTCCGGACCCTTGCGGGAGCGGTCGGTGTCGAGGAAGACGGACAGGCTGCTTCCGCTGCGGAACGAAGGGACCAGATCGCGGTGCACGACGGCGATCCGGAGCGTGTCCTCGCCGTTGAGGACGCGGACCTTGCGGATTTCGGCGCCCTGCGACATGTCGCCGCGGGCGTCGTTCAAGATGGACGATGCGGCCATGGCCGGCCCGGCGAGCGCGGTGACGCTCAGGGCGGACACCGCGGCGGCCCCCGCCACCGTCCGTGCCGCGGAGGCGAAGGTGTTCAACGTGACTTCTCTGTCTGGTGCGCCTCACCCTGAGGCGTCAGAAAGGAGGACCCGCGGCGGAGGACGGCGGTTGCACCGGCCGGAGTGACCTGCCTCACACGACGGTCCCCGAGTGCCAGGATGCGGCGGTGGGCGACAACGTGCTGGACCGACTGGAGTCCTACTACGACCTCGTGCCCCGACGCTTCGCGCGCACCGAGGAGAGCGGTCCTTTCACCCTCTTCCTGGGCGAGCCGGGCGGGTGGACCTACTACGCCCGACCCCGGCTCGGCGGCGGCGGCACCTTCGCTGCGGACGACGTGGTGGCCGCCGCGGAACGGCTCGCGGAGCTGGGCTTGCCGCAGCAGGTCGAGTGGGTGCACGAGACGACCCCGGCCCTGCTGGCCGCGGTGCGGGCGGCCGGCCGGTTCGAGCTCGACGAGCTGCCGCTGCTCGCGCTCGACGGCGACCTCAGCGTCACCTCTCCCCCGCTCCCCCGCGGCGTCACGGTCCGGCTGCTCGGTCCCGACGACGCCGACGCCGTCGCGGCCGCCCGCGCCGTGAGCGAGGTGGGCTTCGCCGCGGAGGGCACCGCACGCGGCGACGCCGGGCCCGCCGAACGTGACGCCAGGACCGGACCCGCGCAGCAGCGGGTCCTCGACCTGCTGGCCGAGGGCGCGGTGCGCATCGCGGTGGCAGAGCACGACGCGCTCGGCCAGCTGGCCACCGGCCGCACGATTCCGCTCGGCGGTGTCACCGAGGTGATGGGCGTCGCGACCCTGCCGTCGGCGCGACGGCAGGGTCTCGGCGCGGCGGTCACCGCTGCCCTGGTCGACGACGCCCGCGGGCTCGGGCTCAGCACGGTGTTCCTCACCGCGTCGTCGCCCGAGGTCGCACGGATCTACACCGGCATCGGGTTCCGCCCGGTCGGCACCGGCTGGGTGGCGGAGCTGCCGCGCGACTGAGCCGGGGACGCCGCCGTCGAGCCCTCGGTCAGAGCCGCTGCAGACGAAGCAGCCGCCGTTGCTGGGTCGCCGCCCAGCGGGCACCGCACCCGCCGTCGTACGCCGGGCTCAGAGCGGCTGTAGACAGGCGGGCGTCGGGGACGCGCGCTCACCGTCGGCCGCTGCCGGCCCCTCGACTCGTTCCCGACCTGCAGCTGTGCACAGGCCGGAATCCCTTGCACAGCAACGCTTCC
>JBBRVW010000062.1:0-11514 GCA_038246545.1 Actinomycetes bacterium
CAGGGCTTTGGAGGACTTGATGCTGACGCCAAGTCGCGCTACGCATTGCCACTACGATTCACCCCTGGCGTCGCGACAATTCTCATCGCGGTCGGGCTCGTTCTGCAGTCGCCCCTCTGGCTGGGGTCGATGGCGCTCGTCACGCTAAGTGGGGCGCTCGTGCCGCGTGGCATGGTGATTGACCTCGCCTACAATGTCGGCGTGCGCCATCTATTTGGTGGCCCCCCGCTCCCACCCACACCAAAGCCGCGACAATTCTCTTACCTGATTTCGACGGTCTGGTTATTGGGTTCAGCCGCTTCCTTCGCGTACGGTCTACCCCTGCTGGGCTACCTCCTTGGGGGAGCGGTTCTCCTCGGGGGCACCATTTTGACGACGACGCTCTGGTGCCTTGGATCCTGGTGGTACAGGCTGGGCGGCCTCGGCGACACTCGCCAGTGGCAGCGGGATCGCAAAGACAGTGCAGCGGCATGCTCGGTTGCCGTGGGCCGCAATCGTGCCGCCGGCTCATGACCCGACGTATCGCCGACAAGCCCAGCAGTAGAGCAGGTCAACCCGTGACCTATCGGGGCTCATCGAACTTGACTGGGCATCTCGCTGATCGCAGCTGCGATTCGGTCGGTGTTGGACGAGTGCAGGCCCACCTTACGCGTCGGGCGCTGCGGCCCTGATGTGTCGCGACGCCGTTGCATGAACCGCCGTCGCCGCCGTAGTGGTGGCGGGGTCAGTGGCGTGTTGTCGCCGCCCTCCTCGGCCACTTCACCGGATCTGACCACGCGAACGCGCTGGCGTCGGCGCTCATCGGCAAGATGGTTCTGGCCCGCACCCGGAGCTGCTGCGCGAAGCCATCGATGTGCCCGGAAGCCACCTTGAAAGGTCAGCGATCCGCTCGGCGGCTGACGACAGGGGGCGGGGCCTTCACCGAACCTTCATGCTCCGACAGGCTGTTCCTCGACATCCGGTGACGACACTGGCAGGACGAGACGAGGTCAGGAGCCGGTCATGATGGGTTGGTATAACGACGGATGGGGCGGCGGTTGGCTCGCGATGGCCTTGATGATGGTCTTCTGGATCGCGCTCATCGGTGTCGCGATCTGGGCGGCGGTGCGCTTGGTGGGGAGCGGTTCGAAGGTGGTCGGGACGATGGCTACGCCGACACCGCGAACGGTCCTCGACCACCGGCTCGCGTCGGGCGAGATCGACGCTGAGCAGTATGCGCAGCTGCGCCGGCTGCTTGACGGGGTGTCTGCCGGCACCGTGACGACTGACACGAAGGCGCCGCACTGACTGTAGATAGCCTTCCGGGGATGTCGACGCACCCAGGAGGAGTTCGATGCTCGAGCCGATGACGGTCCTGGTCGTCGACGACGAGATCGCCCTTGCCCGGGTCGTCGCCGGCTACCTGGAGCGTGAGGGCTTCTCCGTGGTCCAGGCACATGACGGCCCGACCGCCGTCGCGTTGGCCCGGTCGGCGCTGCCCGACCTGATCGTGCTCGACGTGATGCTGCCCGGGTTCGACGGTGTCGAGGTGTGCCGTCAGGTGCGGCAGTTCACTGATGCCTACATCATCATGCTGACCGCTCGCGACGAGGAGGTCGACAAGGTTGTGGGCCTGTCCGTCGGCGCCGACGACTACCTGGTCAAGCCGTTCTCACCGCGCGAGCTCATCGCTAGGGTTCGCGCCATGCTGCGCCGACCGCGTGTGGTGCCGGCGAGCCCGTCGGTGACCACCCTCGGGGACCTCGTTGTCGATGATGAGTCCCGCACCGTCACCGTGGCCGGGTCCTGGGTCGAGCTGACCCGAACCGAGTTCGACCTGCTCGCCACGATGGCGGCCCGGCCGCGGCTGGCGTTCTCGCGCCGTCAGCTGATCGACGCGGTCTGGGGTGCTGACTGGTACGGCGACGAGCACCTGGTGGACGTGCACGTCGGGCACCTGCGCCGCAAGCTCGGCGACGACGCGAGCGAACCACGCTACGTACGGACCGTGCGCGGCGTCGGCTACGGCATGGGCCCGGGGTGAGCCGCCCCCGTCCTCGGCTCGCGATCCGGCTGGTCACGGCGATGGCGCTGGTCATCGCTGTCGGGGGGCTCACTCTGCTGGTCACGGCCAACCTCGTGGCTCCCGGGCTGTTCCACGCGCATCTGTCGCGCTTCGGGATGATGACGCCCGAGGTCACCCGGCACGCGGAGGAGGCATTCTCCTCCTCGTTTGTCATCTCCATCACCGTGGCGATGGTCGCGTCCCTGCTCGCGGCGGGGCTCGTGTCGTGGTTCCTCGTGCGCCGCGTGGCCCGGCCGGTCGAGGACCTCGCCGTCGCGGCGGAGACCGTCGCGGGCGGCACCTACACCGTCAAGCTGCCGAGGGAACCCTTCGCGAGCGAGCTGGAGGCGCTGTCCACGTCCTTCGCTCACATGGCCGACCGCCTCGCCGAGACCGAGACCGGCCGCACTCGCCTGCTGGCCGACCTCGCGCACGAGCTGCGGACCCCGCTGGCCACCCTCGAGGCCTACATCGACGGCCTCGAGGACGGCGTCGTCGCACCGTCGGAGGAGTCCTACGCGACGATGCGCGGCCAGGTCTCCCGACTGCGCCGGTTGGCGATCGACCTGCGCGAGTCCGCTGCCGCGGACGAGCACGCCCTGCACTTGACCCCGGTCGTGCTGGACGCCGAGGCGGCAGCTGCTGACGCGGTCGCCGCGGCAACCCCGCGCTACCTGGCCAAGGGGGTCGAGCTCACCCTGACGCCGGGAGCAACCGGCCTCCTGGTGTCCGCAGACGCCGAGCGGCTCGGCCAGGTGCTGTCGAACCTGCTCGACAACGCGCTGCGCCACACCCCACCGGGCGGCCACGTCCACGTCGCCGCCACGCCCGCCGGGTCGACGACGGCCATCACCGTGGCCGACGACGGGGACGGCATCCCGGCTGACCAGATCGGGTCGATCTTCGACCGCTTCCACCGGGTCGACCCGGCCAGGGCCACCGCCGACGGGTCCGGCAGCGGCTTGGGTCTGACGATCGCGCGCGCCATCATCACCGACCATGGCGGGTCGCTCACCGCGGTCAGCCGCGGCCCCGGGGCAGGCGCGACCTTTACCGTCGCCCTCCCCAGGGCCATGTAGCGCGCTGCAGCCTCTTGCCGTGCGATACCTACTGGTCCGGGCACCTGTACCCGCGTTGTGCCGGGCGGCACAGCGACGGCGACCGACCGTGCGGATCTTCGTCAAACTTTCATCGAAAGTGCCGGGCTCCATCGGGGTAGCGGGGCGACAGTCCTTGGTGTGAGCACCCACGTGAGGATCGACCAGGCACCACGCACCGGCGCCGGGAGCAGGAGTAGACGATGAACTGGTGGGCCATCTTCGGCGCTGGCCTGCTCGCGGGAGCCACGACGTGCGCAGTCGCCCAGGGCGGGCTGCTCGTGGGGCTGATCAACCGGCAGAAGAGGGCAGCCGCCGATGCCGCAGGCGTGAGCGCGTTCGTCGCGTTGGGCGCTGCCCCCACGGCGGCCAGGAAGGCCGGTACGGGCACAGCGCGGTCCACGAGCGCGGCGAGGGGGACCGCGAAGGGTGCCGTCGGCGCACCGTTGCGCCCCGTCGGCTCGTCGACCAGCCAGGACCTCGCGCCGGTCGGCGGGTTCCTGCTCGGCAAGTTCGTCATCCTGACTCTCGCGGGGGTCGTCCTGGGTGCGTTGGGGTCGTTCATCGCCCTTGATGCCCGCATCGGCGCCATGGCCCAGCTGCTCGCGGCCGCGGTCATGATCGTGTTCGGCCTCGGGGCCGCCGGGGTGCCTGGGTTCAAGGAGATCCGGTTCACCCCACCGCAGTCGTGGATCCGCACCGTTCGCAAGAGCACCCGGTCGCAGTCCGCGTTCGCCCCGTTCTTGCTCGGTGTCGCGGTGATCCTCATTCCGTGTGGCGTCACCATCTCGATGATGCTGCTCGCCGCGACGTCCGGGTCTGCCGCCGCCGGTGGCGCCGTGATGGCCGTGTTCGTCCTGGGCACCGCCCCGATGTTCGCCGCGTACGGGTTCCTGACCCAGCGGTACGTCAACCCGGACAGCCGGTGGATGTCGATCGCGTTGGGCACCGTCGTGGTGCTGATGGGCCTGTTCACGCTCAACGCGAGCCTGACCGCCCTCGCATCCCCGGTCACCGCGCAGAGCGTCGCCTCTGGAGTTCTCGGGACCTCGGCGGCGGCGGAACCGCTCGCGGCCGCCCCCGCGCCGGTGAACGGCGTGCAGGTTATCGAGATCGACGCCACGTCGGGTGGGTACTCCCCCTCGTCGGTCGCCGCGAGGGCCGGTGTGCCGACCACGGTCGTGTTCCACACCGACAACACCTACTCGTGCATCGTCTACACGACCTTCCCCACCATCGGGAAGCAGGTCGTGCTACCGCCCTCCGGGGACACCGAGGTCGACTTGGGCGTCCTGCCCGCCGGCGAGATCCCCGTCTCGTGCTCCATGGGCATGTACACCGGCACCATCGTGGTGTCCTGAGATGACCCAGGCAGCCATGAGCACCCGCACCGTCACCGTCGAGATCACCGGCATGCACTGCGCGTCCTGCGGGATCCTCGTCGATGACTGCCTCGAGGACGTCGACGGCGTCGTCACCTCCCAGACCAGCACCAAGACCGGTCGATGCGTCGCCGTCGTCACCGACTCCGTCACCGAGGCCGACGTCCTCGCCGCCGTGCTCGAGGCCGGGTACACCGGTGCCATCGTGGCCGGCGCGCCGTGATCGGCATCGCCGTCGTCGGGTTCCTCGCCCTCCTGCTCCTCGGCTGGACACCGGCCGGATCGACTGGCGCCAGCAGGGCTGCTGCCCCACGGACCCGGACGACGACCGCCGAATGAGGAACTGCGAAACCCCCAGTACCAGTACCGGCACGACGAGGAGACGAGAACCGTGAGCATCGAGGCTGCCAACCGAACCATCGACCTGCAGGTCGGCGGAATGACCTGCGCGTCGTGCGCGGCCCGGATCGAGCGCAAGCTGAACAAGATGCCCGGCGTCGTCGCCGAGGTGAACTACGCCACCGAGATCGCCCGAGTCGTCCTGCCGGAAGGCACGACAGCCGAGGACGCCGTCGCCACGGTCGAGGCCACCGGCTACACCGCGACCCTCCCGACGCCGCCTGCGAGCGAGTCGGTCGAGGAGGACGGTGCGGCGGTCGCGCCGGCCAACCCGGAGCTGGCGTCGCTGCGCCAGCGCCTGGTCATCTCCGGTGTGCTGACCCTCCCGGCGGTTCTGATGGCGATGGTCCCGGTCTTCCAGTTCACCAACTGGCAGTGGGCGTCGCTGGCCCTGGCCTCACCGGTGATCGTGTGGGGTGCGTGGCCGTTCCACAAGGCTGCCTGGGCCAACCTCAAGCACGGTGCGGCCACCATGGACACCCTCATCAGCCTCGGGGTGGGCGCCGCCTACGCGTGGTCGCTGTATGCGCTGTTCTTCGCCGACGCCGGGATGCCCGGCGCCACGATGGGATTCGAGCTGTTCCCCTCCCAGGCCGAGGCGGGCGCGCACATCTACCTCGAGGTCGCCTCCGCGGTCACCGTGTTCATCCTCGCCGGCCGCTACCTCGAGGCCCGCGCCAAGACCCAGTCCGGCGCCGCACTGCGCGCCCTGATGAACATGGGCGCCAAGGACGTCGCCGTCCTGCGCGACGGCGTCGAGACACGCATCCCGACCAGCCAGCTTGCCGTCGGCGACACCTTCGTCGTCCGCCCCGGCGAGAAGATCGCCACCGACGGCACCATCGTCGACGGTGCGTCCGCGGTCGACACTTCCATGCTCACCGGCGAGTCCGTCCCGGTCGAGGTCGGCCCCGGCGACGACGTCGTCGGCGCGACCGTCAACGTCGGCGGACGGCTCGTCGTGCGGGCCACCCGGGTCGGCGCCGACACCCAGCTCGCCCAGATGGCCAAGCTCGTCTCCGACGCCCAGTCCGGCAAGGCCCCGGTGCAGCGCCTGGCCGACCGGGTGTCGGCGGTGTTCGTCCCGGTCGTGGTCAGCCTGTCGCTGCTCACGCTGGCCTACTGGCTGCTCACCGGCGCGGACCCGCAGTTCGCCTTCACCGCCGCGGTGTCCGTCCTGATCATCGCCTGCCCCTGCGCACTCGGGCTGGCGACGCCGACCGCGCTGCTGGTCGGCACCGGTCGCGCCGCGCAGCTCGGCATCCTGATCAAGGGCCCACAGATCCTCGAGTCGACCCGCCGGGTCGACACGATCGTGCTCGACAAGACCGGGACCGTGACCACCGGCCGGATGACCCTGGTCGACGCCCACCCCGCCAGCGGGGTCGACGTCGCCGACCTGCTCCGCAAGGCCGGCGCGATCGAGGACGCCTCCGAGCACCCGGTGGGTGCCGCGATCGCCGCCGGGGCCCGTGACCGGGTCGGCGACCTGCCCGCGGTCGAGGCCTTCGGCTCCACCCACGGCCGCGGCGTCCAGGGGGTCGTCGACGGTGCGGCCGTCGTGGCCGGCCGAGCCTCCTGGCTCGCGTCCGACTGGGCGATCACCCTGCCGGCCGAGCTGCGCGCGGCGTTGGATGCTGCGGAGTCGGCCGGCCAGACCGCTGTCGTCGTCGGCTGGGACGGGCAGGCCCGCGGCGTCGTCGTCGTCGCTGACACGGTCAAGGCGACCAGCACCCAGGCCATCGCCGAGCTGCGCGGCCTCGGGCTGACACCGGTGCTGCTCACCGGCGACAACCGCCGCGCCGCGCAGGCAGTCGCCGCGACCGTCGGGATCACCGACGTCGAGGCCGAGGTCCTTCCCTGGGACAAGGTCGACGTCATCAAGCGGCTCCAGGAGTCCGGACGGGTCGTCGCCATGGTCGGTGACGGAGTCAACGACGCGGCTGCGCTCGCCCAGGCCGACCTCGGCATCGCGATGGGTACCGGCACCGACGTCGCGATCGAGGCCAGCGACCTCACCCTGGTCTCCGGTGACCTGCGGGCAGCGGGTGACGCGATGTCGTTGTCGCGGCGCACCCTGCGCACCATCAAGGGCAACCTGTTCTGGGCCTTCGCCTACAACGTCGCCGCGATCCCGCTCGCGATGTCCGGCCGGCTCAACCCGATCGTCGCCGGTGCCGCGATGGCGTTCTCGTCGGTGTTCGTCGTGACCAACAGCCTGCGCCTGCGCAGGTTCAAGGGCCGCGGTCCGGCCAACGTGGACGCGGGCGCCAGCACAGCGCAGTGGCGCCCCGCACACGCGAAGGCGTCCTCGTGAGCAACTCCAGGCTCGCGTACGGGGTCGCGCTGGGCGCGTCGGTCCTCGTCCTGGTCGGCTCGATGACCGCCGTCGCAGCCTACGTTGTGTCGAATTCGGCCACGCAGGGCATGAGGGCCGCGAGCACCCGACCAGGCATCGCGATGATGGGCGGCGGCGGACCGGTGGGCGGCGCACCCGGCAGGTCGGCTGCGAGGTGCGCGGCCCCGACGACCCTGCCCGGGACCACCGTCGCCGTCACGGTCGCCGACATGGGGATGTCCCGCATGATGGGCGACACCGCCCCCCGCGGCATCCCGATGCGGCTGCGTACCAACACCGGTAGCGCCCCGACCGGGCAGGTCAACTTCGCCGTGACGAACACGGGTTCGCGCACCCACGAGCTCGTCATCCTGCCACTGGCCGATGGTCAGCAGGCGGGAGGCCGGACGCCGGGAGCCGACGGGACGGTCGACGAGACCGGTCGCCTCGGTGAGGCATCCACCTCATGCGGAGCCGGCACCGGAGACGGCATCACGGCGGGCAGCACCGGCTGGGTCACCCTGTCCCTGCCGGCGGGTCGCTACGAACTGGCCTGCAACGAAGCCAACCACTACGCCGACGGCATGTGGCAGGAACTCGACGTCACCTAGGCCCGGCGGAACCGCGGGAGTCCTGTGGCGGTGGTTGTCAGGCGTCGTCGCTCGCGGAGGGCTCGGCTGGCGCCCCACGAATCTGTCTGAGCGAGAACCACGCCCGCGACCACTCAGCCAACCCGAGCAGTCACTCCATCCCGTCTAGCCGGGCGGGTCATCTGTTCCACAGACTCGAAACGTCATCGTCGCTGTCAACGCCCTCATGCTCAAACGGCTCCGGCTCCCACAGGCCGAGCCACTCGCCACTCCGACGGCTTCATCGAACCTTCACGGAACCACCAAGTGACGTCCACGACTCGCGGGAAGGGTGAGCCTTCGTGTCCCAAGATCCTCCAAGGAGATCCTCGCGTGCGTATGACCTCTCGACTCGCCATCCCGGCCGCCGCCGCCGTCCTCGTGCTCAGCGCCTGCGGATCGAGCGACGACTCCACGTCCGGCTCGATGATGTCCGGTTCCGGCAACACCTCCGCATCCATGCCTGGCGGCACCCGGACGGGCTCGACGGGGGACGTGGAGTTCGCCCAGATGATGATCCCGCACCACGAGCAGGCCGTCGAGATGGCCGACCTCGCCCTGCGGAACGACTCGGCCTCAGCGGACATCAAGGCGCTGGCTACGCAGATCAAGGCGGCGCAGGACCCCGAGATCAAGCTGATGGAGGTGTGGCTGGGTCAGTGGGGCGCCTCGGAGAGCTCAGGCCCCATGGGCCACGGGTCCGGCGGGATGATGAGCGATCAGGACATGAGTTCGCTCAAGGATGCCAGCGGATCTGAGTTCGACCGCATGTGGCTGACAGGGATGATCGCCCACCACCAGGGGGCCGTGACCATGGCCCAGGACGTGCTGGCGACCACCGCCCACGCTGGGGTCAAAGAGATGGCGACGGCCATCATCGAAGGACAGCAGAAGGAGATCGCCACGATGAAGGAGATGCTCGGCTGACCATGCGTGCGCGTTCCCCCAACCGCAACCGCTCGGCCTGCACGGGGGGCGTGATCCGTCGGGCTGATAGCGGCGTGCTCGACCCCGCCCGATCCGACAACTCCCCCGGAACCGGCCACTGGGCGCACGTCTGGGGCACTCAGGCCCCGGGGCCAGGACCCCGGCGGTGCGCCGGTCGCGAGCCCGGCGGGGTCACGTGGGCCGCGCCATCTCGAGGAGTTGCTCGGTGTGCTGACCGGTGAGGACAGCGCCAACCGCGCTCACGATAATCAGGACGGCCACAGCGACGGCCACAGCGACGGCCACCGACCGATGTGGCCGGGGCGCGGACACAAGCATCGCCTTGGTGCCCACGAGCGCGATGGTGTCCGTCATCCGCAGCGCCACCGGGTTCCGCCGGGCACGATCACGCCTGAGCCAGCGCGCTGTGCGGCGAGGCTGGCGCGAGCTAGTGCGCGCGCAACCAATGGGCGGTCCCCGACCGACTCCCGGCGGCCTCGTCGGCCCAGCGTTCCAACGCCGAGGCGAGGCCGGCGCCCTCGGGCTGCACGGTGGTCACCCCAAGTCCCGGCATCCGGGAACGATACCTACGGGGGTACAAGGGTGACCGAGTCCGACCCGGTCACCGCCGCCTCCGGCGAGAGACCCACCATGTGAGGGCGCCCCGGACGGCCACGGCGAGGATGGCGGCGGCCCAGCCGCCGACCCCGCCGATGCCGGGGCCGTTGGAGCTGGCGGGTAGGCCCGTGAGCGAGGCAGTCATGCAGGTCGTGCCCTGTGTTGTCGTCGGATGACGCGCCAAGCCTCTTGGCCCCAGGTTGAGTTCCCGAAGCCAATGATCAAGAAGTGATGAAGTCCCCGTGCCGCGGAGTAGCGGTGCAGTCAGCCCGTCCACCCCCGACGCGCCGCGGGAAATCCTCATCAAACCGTCATGGTTTTCGCGGGTCTTCCTTCGCCTCGGACGATGAGCCTGATACGACACCCCCGCTCACCCGTAGGGAGCAGCACATGAGCAGCAAGACCGGCGATCGCCGCCAGCGGCTCGAGCAGCTGCGGACCGACCAGTCACGATTGCAACGGCGTTCCCGAGTCGCCATCTTCGGTGTCGCCGTAGCCGCGGTCGCCGCCATCACCGCCGGTGTGATCTGGGCGGTCGCGGCAGCCCCGCCCTCCGCTTCGCCGTCCGCGTCTGGAGCGTCGATCGCCGGCCTGAAGACCTACACAGACCTCTCGCGCGACCACGCCGACGGCACGCTCACGTACGAGCAGACCCCACCGGTCGGTGGCGCCCACGCTCCGGTCTGGCAGAACTGCGGGTGGTACGGCAAGGAGGTGGCCAGCGAGAACGCCGTCCACTCCCTCGAGCACGGTGCCGTGTGGGTGACGTACGGTTCCGACCTCGACGCGGCCGGCCGCGACACCCTGCGACGCGAGCTCGCTGGCAAGGACTACGTCCTGGCCAGCCCCTTCACCGGGCTGCCCGGCCCCGTGGTGGCCAGCGCCTGGGGCCGGCAGGTCGTCCTCGACGACGTCTCCGACCCCCGACTGGCCGAGTTCGTCGGCGCCTTCGCCGGGGGCGCCTCGACCGCGCCCGAACCGGGTGGCGAGTGTACCGGTGGTGTCGGGAGCCCCAGCTGAGTACGGCCATCCACTGAAGCCTCCGTCCGGCCGGCACCGCACTTGCGGCACTTCGGCGCCAAGCGGTGCGTCACACCGCCGGATCAGGATCGGGGGCCGAGGGGGCTTTGTCCGGAATCACGCGGTGAAGGGCTGCTGTGGGGACCTTCGCACGATGCGGCTGAACCTCGGCTTGTCCGTCAGTGGCCAGCGCCACATCGAGGCTGCCGCCGTTCGTGCGGAAGAGCCGGACTCATCCGGGGGCTCAGCTCCCGACGACTTGGGCTCCGTGCGATCCCTTCGTGCCACCGACCTTTTGAGGTGCGGCACATCGGCCCCCGGACGCCGCCTTCGACCAGGTGCCTGACTTCCCCCGGGGGAGCCGGTCTATGCGCAGGTCGCTGACCCAGACGGCGGCACCCTCCGCAAGTCCTATGTCGAGGCGGGACCGGTAGCACTGTTGTTGCACGGGTGAGCTTTCGTGGTCGTTCCTCTACCGGCACGTGGTCCGGGCGCTCAGCGAGAGCGGCATCCGCTGTGTGCTGCCCGACCTGGTCGGCTTCAGCCGCTCCGACAAACCGGTCCGCCGGGTGGACTACTCCTACGCCCAGATGGTCGAGTGGACCCGCGAGCTGGTCTTCGACCACCTCGACCTGCGCGAGGTCACCCTGGTCGGCCAGGACTGGGGTGGACTGATCGGGCTGCGCCTGGTCGCAGAGCATCCGGATCGCTTCGCCGGGGTGGTCGCGGCCAACACCGGGCTTCCGAACGGCGACGTCGACATGCCGGAGCTCTGGTGGCAGTTCCGGCGCGCCGTAGAAGAATCCGAGGTGCTCGACATCGGGCGCCTGGTCGCCGCTGGCCGCGTGCACCCGATGGCCGTCGAGGTCCGCGGGGCCTACGACGCGCCCTTCCCCGCGGAGCGCACCAAAGCGGGCGCCCGAGCCTCGCCCGCACTGGTGCCCACCCGCCCTGACGACCCCGCGAGCGCGGGCCAACCGCGCCGCGTGGGAGGTGCTGTCGGCCAGCGAGCTGCCGTTCCTGGTCGCGTTCAGTGACAGCGACCCGATCACCGGCGCCA
>JBBRVW010000063.1:0-10491 GCA_038246545.1 Actinomycetes bacterium
CCTGGCGCGGCTGCACTTCCGTGGTCGGGGCACAGTCTTCGCCGCGATGCTGCTGGTCCAGCTGGTGCCGTTCCAGCTGCTCATCATCCCGCTCTACGTGATGATCGTCCGGAGCTACGGACTGGCCGACAGCTACCTCGGCATGATCCTTCCGTTCGCCATCAACTCGACCGCCGTCTTCATCTTCCGGCAGTTCTTCCTCGGACTGCCCGAGGACCTGTTCTCGGCCGCACGCATCGACGGGGCCGGCGAGCTGCGCATCCTGTGGTCGATCGCGCTGCCCCTGGTGCGCCCCGCCCTGCTCACCGCCTTGCTGCTCACCTTCATCGGGCCCTGGAACGAGTTCCTCTGGCCGTTCCTCGTCACCAAGGACACCGGCATGCAGCCGCTGGCCGTGTCGTTGGCCAACTACCTGTCCAACGTCGCCGGCCGGGCGACCAACCCGTTCGGGGCGATCCTCGCCGGCGCGTGCGTGCTGGCCGCTCCGGCGGTCGCGCTCTTCGTCGCCTTCCAGCGGCACTTCACCTCCTCCGACATCGGTTCCGGCGTGAAGGGATGACCGTGCACCGGCCCGACACCACGACCTCACCCACCTCGACGACCGTCCCCTACACGTTGACCCGGCTCGGCGTCGTCATGACGCCGGAGCCGGGCGATCCGCTGGAGGAGCTCGGAGTACTCAACCCCGCCAGCGGACGCACGCCCGACGGGCGGCTGCACCTGCTGCCCCGGCTGGTCGCTGCGGGCAACGTGTCGCGGGTCGGGCTCGCCGAGGTGGTCCTCGACAATGGTGTCCCCGTCGGTGTCGAGCGCAGGGGAGTGGTCCTCGCCCCTGACGAGGGCTGGGAGCGCGGCGCGAACAACGCCGGCGTCGAGGACCCGCGCACCACCTGGGTGCCGTCCCTGGGCCTGCACCTCATGACGTACGTCGCCTACGGGCCGCTCGGCCCGCGGCTGGCGATCGCGGTGTCGGCCGACCTCCGTGAGTGGCGCCGGCTGGGTCCGGTGCAGTTCGCCTACCAGCCCGACCTTGACACCGACCTGTGCATGTTCCCCAACAAGGACGCCGTGTTCTTCCCCGAGCCGGTGCCGGACCCGCACGGCCGACCGTCGTACGCGATGCTGCACCGGCCGATGTGGGACCTGGGCTGGTTCCGCGACGGCGAGACGGTCCACCTGCCTGCGGGCATCACCGACGAACGCCCCGGCATCTGGATCTCCTACGTCCCCGTGGACGAGGTTCTCGCCGATGTGCGCGCCCTCGTGCGGCTACGTGGTCACCGGTGCGTCGCACTGAGCGAGCACCCGTTCGAGCAAATCAAGATCGGCGCCGGCCCGCCACCGGTCCGCGTCGACGAGGGCTGGCTGCTGCTGCACCACGGCGTGACCGGCGAGCCACCGGTCGGCTTCGACCCCACGACGCAGCGGGTCGAGTACGCCGCGGGCGCGATGCTGCTCGACCCGGACGACCCCTCGCGGGTGACCGCCCGCACGGCCGAACCCATCCTGGCGCCCGAGACGGCCGACGAGCGGGACGGGACGGTGCCGAACGTCGTCTTCCCGACCGCCATCGAGGAGGTCGACGGCATCCGCTATGTCTTCTACGGCATGGCGGACTCGAAGATCGGTGTTGCGAGGCTCGACCACACATGAGCGAGGTCCTCGGGCTCGGCCTCGTGGGCGCGGGCCGCTTCGCCGGCTTCATCGCCGGTGCGGTCGCCGGGCTGCCGGGGCTCGAGCTGCGGGCGGTCGCCGACCAGGACAAGGACCGGGCCGACGAGCTCGCGGCCGTGCACAACATCCGCTCGGTGCCGCGTTGGCAGGAGCTGCTCGCGGACGACGCCGTCGGTGCTGTGGCAGTCGTGACGCCGCCGTCGACCCACGCGGCGATCGCGCGGGCCGCCCTGTCCGCGGGGCGTCACGTGCTGTGCGAGAAGCCTCTGGCGACCGACCTCGACGACGCCCGAGAGGTGGCGGCACTAGCCCGCAGGTCCGGGCTGGCGTTGGTCGTCGACCACGTCCTGCGCTACAACCCGGTGCTCGCAGCGCTCGTGGTGCTGCGCGACGAGCTGCTCGGGCCGGTGCAGCGGTTCGCCTTCGAGAACGACGCAAGCGACGAGGACCTCCCGCCGGGGCACTGGTTCTGGAACGAGGCCGAGAGCGGCGGGATTTTCGTCGAGCACGGAGTGCACTTCTTCGATGCCGCGCACCTGCTGCTCGGCAGCGCGCCGTCGGTGGTCGCAGCGGCATCGGCAGCTCGGCTTGACGGAACCATCGACCTGGTCAGCGCCACGGGCGTGCACCCCGGCGGCACACTGGCCAGCCACAGCCACGGTTTCACCCACCCCGGCAGGTGCGAGCGCCAGACGATGCGGCTCGACCACGGCGCCGCACAGGTCCTCGTCGAGGGCTGGATCCCGCTGCGCGCCCACGTCGACGCCTGGACCGACGACGACGGCGCCGCCCTCGTGCAGTCGCTGCCGGGCCGCGCCGAGCAGCTGCTCGACGTCCCCGGGCACCGGCTGCCGCCGGGTGCCGGCATCACCGCCGTCGTGCACCGCGACGCGGCGGCCGCCGCGGCCCGCGGACGGGGCCGCGACCTGCACGTCCCGCACCGGGTCGAGCTGCACGTCGTCCTCGGCGGGGACGAGGCCAAGCCGCACGTCTACGCCGAGAGCGTCCGCGCCGCGCTCGCCGACCTGGTGGCCGCCGCGGGTGGCGCCACGCCGCGTTCCGGCGGCCCCGAGGCGGTCGCAGCGCTCGCCGTGGCACTCGCTGCCCGCCGTGCGGCGGCCGACGGCCGCCACGTCCGGCCCGACCTCAGAGCGGCATGAACCCCGACGGGCAGGGAGACATCGTGACCACCTGGCGGGCCGACGACGGCCTCGGACTGCGAGCGGCCGAGCGCGTCGAGAAGCCGTGGGGCCACGAGCTGATCTTCGCCCTGGTCGAGGGCCAGTACGTCGGCAAGGTCCTGACCGTCGACGCCGGGCACTCGCTCTCGCTGCAGTACCACGAGCAGAAGGACGAAACCATCGCTCTCGTCTCCGGCCGCGCCGAGCTCGATGTCGGCACGGCCGCCGATGCGCTGCAGACGATCTCGCTCGAGCCGGGGACCTCGGTCCACGTCCTGCCGGGTGTCCTGCACCGGTTGCGCGCACTGGAGGACTCGGTACTGGTCGAGGCCTCGACCGCCGCCACCGGCTGGCGCGAAGACGTTGTCCGTCTCGACGACGCATACGGCCGTGACGGGACCACCGCGCCATGATCCGCACCGCACATCACGTCCACACCACCACCCGCACTGCTGGAGGAACTATGACCCGGACCGTCCCGACCCGGCAGCGCGGCTGCATCGCGATGCTCGTCCTGGCCCTCGTCGCTGCCCTCGTCGCCGTGCTGCCCACGGCCCGGCCGGCAAGCGCGGCTACGCCGCTCACCAACCTCGCGCACCTCGACTTCCTCCAGGACGACGTCACGCCGCCGGCGCAGGACGGGCACACGACGTACCGGCTGGCGGACGAGCCGTCGATCGGGGTCCTGTGGACCTACGCCGACCGCAACGACGACGGCAGCTACCGCCGCGTCGGGGGCGGCCGCTATGACTCGGCCACGAACACCTGGGGGCAGGGCGCCTTCAACCAGGACGACATCACGCGGTCGGCGATCGTCTACCTCCGGCACTGGCAGCAGACCGGCAGCACGGCCAGCCGGCAGCGTGCCTACGAGCTGCTGCGCGGCGTCACCTACCTGCAGACCGTCTCCGGCCCGCACGCCGGCAACCCGGTGCTCTGGATGCAGCCCGACGGAGCACTGAACCCGAGCCCGAGCCCTCGGGAGCTGCCCGACCCGTCGGACAGCGCCGAGTCCTACTGGCTGGCACGCACCGTCTGGGCGCTCGGTGAGGGCTACGCCGCGTTCCACGGCGCGGGCGGGGACCCGCAGTTCGCCGCCTTCCTGCGCGACCGGCTCGACCTCGCCGTCGCCGCGCTGCAGCGGCAGACCCTGTCCCGCTACGGGCAGTACCTGCAGATCGACGGGCGACGTACCCCCGCGTGGCTGATCGTGGACGGCGCCGACGCCAGCGCGGAGGCGGTGCTCGGACTCGCGGCGTACGTCGACGCCGGCGGCCCGGCCACGGCGCGTACGGCGCTGCGTCAGCTGGCCGAGGGCATCGCCGAGATGTCCGACGGCGACGCGCGCAGCTGGCCGTTCGGCGGTGTGCTGCCGTGGGCGCTCTCGCACAGCGACTGGCACGCCTGGGCCTCCCAGATGCCCGCCGCGCTCGCCCGCGCCTCCAGCGCCCTCGGCGACGCCTCGTTCGGACGCGTCGCGGCGCGCGACTCGGCGACCTTCGACCCGTGGCTGCTCACCTCCGGCGGTCCGGACAACGGCCGGCTCCCGACCCGGCTCGACACCACGCAGATCGCCTACGGCGTCGACTCGCGGCTGCAGTCGCTGCTGGCCACCGCCGACGTCACCGGGTCCGACGGCGCCCGCCGCCTGGCCGGCGTGGTCGGCGCCTGGTACTTCGGGGCGAACGCCTCCGGCCGACCGGCGTACGACCCGTCGACGGGACGGACCGTCGACGGCATCTCGGGCGAGGGCAACGCCAACCTCAACGGCGGTGCCGAGTCGACGATCCACGGGCTGCTGTCGATGCTCGCGCTGGACGAGCACCCGCAGGTGGCGCAGCTCGCCCGCACAGCCACCATCCGGGAGCGGGTCGGCACGCGGACCGTGCAAGCGGAGGACGCGACCCTGGGCAGCGGCGCGCACGCCGTGGCGCTGGGCGACCACCTCTGGACGGGGGAGTCGCTGTTCGGCGGCACCGGTTACGCCGCGCTGCCGGCCGGCGGCACAGCGACCATCGTGGTGGGCAGGGGTGACAAGCGGCTCGTCCTGCCCGTCGTCGACCTCCAGCCGGGCAGCACGGCGGTCACCACGTTCACGGCCGGTGACACCGTCCTCGGCCAGGTGCGCTCCGGCGACGTCGGGCCGCAGGGCGACTCGCCCGCGCCGGGCGCGCTGCTCCCGGTGACCCTGCCGACCACCCTGCCGCCGGGGCAGTCGACCGTGCGGACCAGCACCACGGCGACAGGCGGCGACGAGGCGCGGCTGGACGCGCTGATGGTGGAGCCGCTGGTGTCGCGACTGGTGCTCAGCGGCGACGGGCACGGCACCGCGCTGCTGCGTAGCGCCGCCACCGGCGACCAGCGCACCACGGTGTCGGTGCCCGGCAGCGGATCAGCCACGGTCGAGCTCTACGACGGCCTGGGCCGGCTCGTCAGCAGCTCCACCGCCAGGGCCGCCGGCGCCCTGCCGGTGCGCGTCCTCGCAGGGGGGTTCACGATCGTCCGGCGCTGACCCGGGGCGCGGGGAGCCGGGCAGGATGGCCGGGTGCCTGCCGACCTCGAGCTGCCACGGCGACTCGTCGAGTCGCTCGCGGTGGACAGCGACGAGCTCCGGCGTGAGTGGGCGGCCGGCCTGCCGAGGCTGGTGGCCGAGGTCGCCGACCGCTGGCGGCTGACCGTCGGCCGGCCGTTCCAGCCCGGCGGCGGGTGCTCCTGGGTGGCCCCGGTCCGCACGGCCGACGGCGCGGACCTCGTCCTGAAGGTCGCGTGGGCGCAGGACGAGAGCGAGCACGAGCTCGAGGGCCTCCGGGTCTGGGACGGCGACGGCACGGTGCGCGTCGCTCGCGGGGAGAAGGACGCGGCGACGACCTTCCTGCTGCTGGAGAGGGCGGCCGGGGGACACGACCTGTCCAGCGAGCCGGAGGAGCGGCAGGACGAGGTCGTCGCCGGCCTGCTGCGGCGGCTCTGGGTCGAGCTGCCGCCCGGGCACCCGTTCCGGTCGCTGGCGCAGATGTGCGCGGCCTGGGTCGACGAGTACGAGGCCCGGCCCCAGCGCCCGCCGTTCGACCCCGGGCTCGCCCGCGCCGGCGCCGAGCTGTTCCGCACCCTGCCGGGGACCGCGACGGTGCACCGGCTGCTGCTCACCGACCTGCACGCCGAGAACGTGCTGGCGGCGGAGCGGGAACCGTGGCTGGTCATCGACCCGAAGCCGTACGTCGGCGACCCGGCGTACGACCCCGTGCAGCACCTTCTCAACTGCCCCGAGCGGCTGCGGGCCGACCCGCGCGGCACGGTGGCCCGGCTGGCGGACCTGTGCGGGGTGGACCGGGAACGGCTGGCGCACTGGGTGTTCGCCCGCTGCGTCGTGGAGTGGCTCTGGTTCGACGTCGAGGGCGTCGTCGGGGCGCTGGCGCCGTAGCCGAGCCGGGTCGAGTCACCCGGATGAGTAACTGTGCGTGTGTGACTCCGGCACGCCGACATCGCGATGTTCGCGGCCAAGACCCGGCGCACCGGGGTCGAGACCTACCGCAGGAGCTGCAGGTCGGGAGCCCGCAGCGGCTCACGCCGCTCACCGACCTGCGGGGTGCCATCACGAAACGGTGAGCTGACCGTGCACTTCCAGCCGAAGCTGCGTCTGAGCGACGGCGAGGTGCTCGGCGCGGAAGCCCTGGTCCGCTGGATCCACCCGGAGCGCGGGTTCATCGGGCCGGACGAGTTCATCCCGGTGGCCGAGCACAGCGGGCTCATCACGCCGCTGACCTTCGCCGTGCTGGGGCAGGCCCTCGACGCCTGCGTCGGCTGGCGACGGGCCGGCCGGCCGATGGGGGTGGCCGTCAACATCTCACCGCGCAGCCTGCTCGAACCGTCCTTCGTCGACGAGGTGGCCCGCTCGCTCGCCATGGTCGAGGCGCCGGCATCGGCGCTCACGCTCGAGATCACCGAGTCGAGCCTGATGGCCGATCCGGAGCGGGCGATCGTGGCCCTGCAGCGCCTGCGGGAGCTCGGCGTCCAGCTGTCGATCGACGGACCTGGGAACCGGCTACTCCTCGCTGGCCTACCTGCATCGGCTGCCCGTGACCGAGGTCAAGATCGACCGGTCGTTCCTCGTCCCGCAGGAGTCGGGCGAGGACAGGTTCGCACTCGTCGGTGCCATCGTCGACCTCGGCCACCGGCTCGGGCGGCACGTCGTCGCCGAGGGGGTCGAGACCGAGGACGCATGGCGCCAGCTGCAGCTGTTGGGCTGCGACTCGGCCCAGGGGTACTGGATGGCCCGGCCGATGCCGGTCCATGACTTCGCCAGCTGGCTCGGGCAGTGGCGGCCGCTGCGGCTGGCACCGCTACGGTCCATCGGCTGACCCCGCCTGCCGCTCCGGCAGGCCCGGGAACGGCACGCTGCCGCCTCGCCACCGGGCCGCTGCCACCGCCGCGCCGGTGAGACCGTTCGCCGCGAACGTGCGCAGGTCACCGGTCACTGCGGCCACCGCGTCCGCCCAGGAAGCGGCCAGCCGCTCCTCGAGAACCGTCACGAGCGAGCGGGCCTCCCGCTCGGTGCGCACCCGGAAGGGCAGGCCGTACGAGGCCGCGGGGGGCACGGGTGAGCCGCCTCGCTCCGCGATCATGGCCACGAGCTGGTCCCGTCGCGCCCGGTGCGCGGTCCACGCCCGCTCGGCCCGGTCGCGGGCGGCTCCGCTCAGGCGGGCTCCCGCGACGCCGTAGCCGTAGACGACCGCGTGCTCGGCACCGAGCAGGTCCTGCAGCGCCCGGCGGTCGCCGGCCCGGCTCATGCGTCGGCTCCGAGGAGCACGGCGTGCACCGACTCGCAGGCGCCGACCGACGCGAGCAGCCGGGCGAGGTCCGGTCCGGCCGTCGCGGCCTGCCGGGTGCGCCGACCGGCCGCGCGGCGCTCGAGGCCGGCCAGCCACGTCACGGTCGCGGCCCTGCCGGCCGGGACAGCGGGGCCGGCGGGCGGCGTCGCCGACCCCCCTGCGTCCGTGGTGGCGGAGCTGCCGGCTCGTGGCCCGCGCAGCGCTGCGGCGTGCGCCTGGTGCTCGGCGGCGAGCGGCGCCAACCGACCGGTCAGGGCGGGGACCGCCGCGGTCGCGGCGGCGTAGGCGCGGACCAGCTCGTCGACCTCGGCGGCAACGCGGTCGCGCAGCCGCAGGTCCGGGTCCGGCTGCGGCTCGGCCTGGTCCGGCGCGCCGAGGCAGCCACTCAGTACGAGAGCGCCCGCCGAGGCGAGGACCGCCCGCCGCGAGGGGTGCACCTCGCGCATGACGGTGACCCCTCTCCTGCCTGCGGTGCCGGCTCGCACCGACGTACGCACGAGATGGTCCCACGGTCGTGACCGGCTACTCTCGACCTGCCGGTACGCCGCGAGGCGACCGGTCCGCACGACGACAACAGCACAGCGAGGAGGTCCTGATGGGCAAGGCGTCGGACCGTGACTCGCTCGTCGCGCTGCTCTCGCCCGTGGTGTCGGCCCAGGGGCTCGACCTCGAGGACGTGGCCATCACCCCTGCCGGCAAGCGTCGACAGCTGCGCGTCGTCGTCGACCAGGACGGTGGGGTCGGGCTCGACACCGTGGCCCGGGTGAGCGCGGCTGTCGCGGCAGCGCTCGACGACTCGGACGCGATGGGTGGCGCGCCGTACGTCCTCGAGGTGACCTCGCCCGGCGTCGAACGCCCGCTCACCGCACCGCGGCACTGGCACCGGAACCGCACCCGCCTCGTGGTGGTGTCGACGGCCGAGGGCACGACCCTCGAGGGCCGGCTGGTCGAGGTGGACGACGACGGCATCGGCGTCGAGTCCGACGGCGCGCTGACCCGGCTCGGCTGGGACCGCGTGCGGTCGGGTCGCGTGCAGGTGGAGTTCAACCGGCCGTCGGGGCAGTCCCGAGCGGACAAGCCCGACGAGACGGACGAGACGGACGAGGAAGGCTGAGTCGTGGACATCGACATGAGCGCGCTGCGCGGGCTCGAGCGGGAGAAGGAGATCTCGTTCCCGCTGCTGGTCGAGGCCATCGAGTCGGCCCTGCTGGTCGCCTACCAGCGCACGGACGGGCACCAGCCCAAGGCGCGCGTCGAGCTCGAGCGCAAGAACGGGCACGTGACGGTCTGGGCGGCCGAGACCGACGAGGAGGGCAACGTCGTGCGCGAGTACGACGACACACCCACTGGCTTCGGGCGGATCGCGGCGACCACCGCCAAGCAGGTCATCCTCCAGCGGCTGCGCGACGCCGAGGACGAGCAGACGTTCGGCGAGTTCTCCGGCAAGGAGGGCGACATCGTCAGCGGCGTCGTCCAGCAGGGGCGGGACGCGAAGAACGTCTACGTCGACCTCGGCCGGATCGAGGCCGTGGTCCCGCCGCCCGAGCAGGTGCCGGGGGAGACCTACGAGCACGGCATGCGGCTGCGCTGCTACGTCGTGCAGGTGCGCAAGGGCGCGCGCGGGCCGTCGATCGTGCTGTCGCGCACGCACCCGAACCTGGTGAAGAAGCTGTTCGCCCTCGAGGTGCCCGAGATCGCCGACGGCACGGTCGAGATCAAGGCCATCGCCCGCGAGGCCGGCCACCGCACGAAGATCGCGGTCCACTCCACCCGCGCAGGGGTCAACGCCAAGGGCTCCTGCATCGGCCCGATGGGCTCGCGGGCCCGCGCCGTGATGGCCGAGCTGCACGGCGAGAAGATCGACATCGTCGAGTGGTCGGACCAGCCGTCGAAGTTCCTGGCCGAGTCGCTCCAGCCGGCGCGTGTCAGCCAGGTCGTCATCGTCGACGCCGAGGCCCGGTCGGCACAGATCATCGTGCCGGACTACCAGCTGTCGCTTGCCATCGGCCGCGAGGGGCAGAACGCCCGGCTCGCCGCCCGGCTCACGGGCTGGCGGATCGACATCCGGCCGGACGTCGTCGCGGCTCCGGCTCCCGCCGCGGCCGCACCGGAGCCCGACGCCCCGGGGCCCGACCAGCCCGCGGAGTGAGCAGCCCGGTCCGCACCTGCGTCGGCTGCCGGCAGCGGGCGGCGGCCGACGAGCTCCTGCGCGTGGTGGCGCAGGAGGGTGCGGCCGTCCCCGACCCGTCGCACCGGCTCCCCGGCCGCGGCGCGCACGTGCACCCGGTCGTCGGGTGCCTCGACCTGGCCGAGAAGCGCCGCGCCTTCCCGCGCGCGCTGCGGGTGGCCGGTCCGCTGGACGCCTCGGCCGTCCGCGTCCACGTCGAGGCCCGGTCCGTCGCGGAGGGCGGAGATTCCGGGGTCTGACGTCCGGACCGGGTGCCCGGCCGCGACTGACACGGTCGACGGCCGGCATCCTTGTGGACACAGGGTTTCCTCAGCTCCGAGCGGGCGACTTCGAACATACGTTCGAGGAAGGGCGGGCCAGGATGCGGGATGGGCGGCAGTCGGAAGCAGCCGTTGATGTCGATCTGGTTGAGGCCGACATCGACCTTGAGGTCGAGGCGGCGATCGACCGCTTCCTGGCCGGCCTCCCCGTGCCGCCGGAGGATCCGTCGGTCGACCTCATTCACCTGACCGACCTGACCGACCTGACCGACCTGACCGACCTGACCGACCTGACCGACCTGACCGACCTGACCGACCTGACCGACCTGACCGACCTGACCGACCTGACCGACCTGACCGAC
>JBBRVW010000064.1:0-5513 GCA_038246545.1 Actinomycetes bacterium
CAGCCGGTCGCGGCCCACGATCAGACCTCGCCGGGCTCGGGGTGTCGTGAGCGGCACGAGGATGCGCTTCATCGACCGTTCCGCCAACATCACGCCCCCATGCTCGGATCGGACGCCAGCACCGTACCCGCGGTGTGTGACAGCCGGGAGATGTTCGGGTGACTGGCCCGGCGCGCGCGCCGCGAGGCGCCACCCCAAGGGCGACGGCCCCCGGCGACTCACTGTGTACGGGCAGTGCTTCCAGCCCGCGGAGCACCGCCCCGTCGGTGCGGTAGATCTTCTCGATCCCGGTGTTGTCGTAGTGCCCGTCCGGGTCGGCTTGGTCATAGCTGTGGGCGAGGTCGCCGGCGCGGATGGCCCCGATGAGCGCCGTGGACATCACGGCGTCGAAGGTCGGGTCGTCGTCCAACCCGGCGCCAGCACAGGCCAGGGCGGTCAGCAGGTGTTCACCGGCCAGCCCGGTGGGGCCGTCGTTGAAGCCCCACCCCCGCAGTGGGGCGAGGTCCAGGATCGCGCCCGGCACCTCGACGAGCACGACGACAGGTCGGCGCGTGGGTGCGGCGGTCGGCACGTCGTGCGTCGTCGGGTCCGCCGACACGGCTGGTGCGGGAGGGGCGGGTCGGGCGCCGCGCAGGCGCCACCACCTCCGGCGGGCCGCGTCGAGCCGGGACGTCATCAGCCGGTCGTCGGTTCGAGGATGTGGCCGACGGCCAACCGCTGGCCGGACAGCTGCGTGAGCAGCTGGCTCACCGTCATCGGTGTACCGGACGGGATGAAGATCACAAGTCCGTCGCCCGGCCAGGAGACCACCATCTCGCCGTAGCCCTCGGACGTGTCGTAGGCCCATATCGACCCGCCGCTGCTGTTGCCGTCCAGATCGGTGCCGGTGAGGTCGAACGGGTAGCCGGACTCCATGGAGAAGCCGGCAAGTGTCGAGGCCACGGCATCGTTGCCGGCGGTGCTCGAGAAGTGCCATGCCTGGACCTCCCCCACCCCGTCCTCGCTGTAGAGGTCGGTGCAGGAGATGGCGCCGTCCACATCGGGGACGTCCGACGAGGCGAACACCCTTCTATCCTCCATCGGGGTGCAGGTGAACCTGGCGCCAACGCCGGCTGTCGCGATCGAGTCACCATCCGATGCCGGCGCCGGAGCCGGGTCCGTGCTCGACGTGGGGCACTGGTAGGCGTAGGACACGATCGAGCCGTCCGAACAGGTATAGGTCGGTGTGGAGCTGCTCCCGGATCCGGCATCGCTGACACCGGAGCCGCCGGTCTGGGTCGCGATCACCACCACCGCACCGATCAGCGCGGCGGCCCTGGCGGCAATCCACCACGCCTTCCGCCGGCCGGTGCCCGGCTGTCCCGGAGACGGTTCTGGTTCGAGCTCGCCAGGCTCCGGGGAAGGCTGCGGCGCCGGCTCTACCGGGGTCTCGGCGGCCCAGGTCTGCTGGTGGGCCCAGTGGGCTGCCCCGAGGGCAACCGCCAGGTGCGGCTTGCCCCGCTCTGCCGGGCGCATGCCCGCCCGGTCGGCCACCGCGGCCCGCAACGACGGGATGAAGCACGAGCCTCCGATCATGTAGACCTCGTCAGGTGTCACACCGCTCTCGTCACGCACCCGCGCCAACAGGTCAGCAGCTTCCGTGACCAGGACCTCGATGAGGGCCTCGAGCTTCACCCGGGTGACTCCCACGACCTCGCTGTCCGGCAGCTCCGGTGGAAGAGCCGTCGCCGTGATGGTCGTCGTCGTCGCGTGCGAGAGCTGTTCCTTCGCGTAGCGGCACTGGTCGCGCAGGAGCAGGGCCGCGTTTCGCGAGTCGGCATCCCGAGCTGCGCGCATCCGCGAGGCGTAGCCGGGGCGCAGCCGGGTGAGGAGGTAGGCGTACAGCGACTGGTCGAAGTCCTCGCCACCGATGTCGGCGCCGTGGCCGCCGTCGGCGCCACCAGGTAGTCCCAGTCGCCGTCCCGGCGTACCACGGCCGCATCCGTCGTGCCGCCCCCGACGTCAAGGACGACCACGTGGCTGCCCAGCGGGACCTCCAGCTCGTCGGCGACGTGCACGGCCGCAGCTACCGGCTCGGCCAGCAGCTCGATGGGAACCAGATCTCCGGCCGGGCCGAGGACCTGGACGAGCGCCGAACGTCCCGCCGATCGCAACGCCTCCTGGCGCCCGCCTTCCCATGCGGCAGGGTGGGTCAGGATGGTTCGCTCGGGCGCCGAGCCGCCCTTGCTCGCCACCGCGACCCGCACGGCCGCTGCGATGACGGCCGCCGCCAGTGACACGCCGGCGACCGGCTCGCCGTTCAGCACCACCGTGCTCGCGATACTGCGCTTCGGTGTCGCTTGACCCGTGCTGCGGCCCGGACATCGACGAGATGCTCGTCCAGCCGTTGGCGGATCCGGAGTCGATCTGGACCGACGACTCTGGCTCCAACGATCTCGTCATCACGACCGTGACGCCTTTCGTCGAGGCAGCGCCGGGCACCGAGGGCTTGGTGATCTCCTCAGTTACCCCGGTCGATGACGACCCGCTTGGCCTGTCGATCACACCGGAATCGGGGCAGCCCCTCGTGCCGCAGACGGACGACCTGTTCGACACGACCGGCTTCCGGGACCCGTACACGGAGCTGGAGCGGCTGGTCAGCGGTGGTCCTTCGGCCAACCCCGGCGCCCTCCGCGAGCTGAGTGTGCTCAACGGCTTCGAGACGCGCCTGATGGACGTGATCGGGCAGACCAGCGGCGGATCGCCGATGGATCTGGCTCCCGGGGACCCGGCGTACTCACCGCTGGCCGGCGATGCGTCGTCCGGCGGGCTCCACGACAGCGACTGATCGCCCCACCACCGTGCTGCGGCTCGGCGGCCGGCGTCGTCAGGCTGCTCCTGACCGAGTGCACGACTACCTGGGCCGAGGTTCTGTTCGAAGCGAGTGGCGTCAGCTCAGCCACGCAGGCTGCCGCCGTCAGAAATCTCGCCGCGGTCGTGGATGGACGCCGTCAGGCTCGGCGAGCCCTGCAGCACCGTCATCCCGTCCGGCATGTCGATGCCGGCGTCGTTGTAGGCCTGGAGCACCGCGCCGATGACAGCGTCCTGGACTCGGCGGATCTCCGCCTGACGGGGCTGCGTCCAGTACCGGATCTCGAGGTCGACCGTCGAGGAGCCGAAGGTCGTGGCGTACACCTGCACGGCCGGTTCCGGAAGCACTCCGTCGACCCCGGACGCCGCCTCGTGCGCAAGGGACCGCGCTCGTGCGAGGTCGGTGGAGTAGTCGACCCCGACAACTACCGACGTGCGAACCTGGTCGAAGGCCGTCTGCACGCTGATCGGATTGGTGTAGACGGTGGCGTTCGGGATCGTGAGCCGGCGGCCGTCGTAGGTCTTGAGGACTGTCTCGCGCAGGTTGATCTCCACCACCGTGCCGGTGTGACCGTCCACCGAGATCTGGTCGCCACCACGGAAGGGGTCGCGCATCAGGAGCAGCACTCCTGCGAGCAGGTTGCTGAGGATGTCCTGGAAGGCGAATCCGGCCGCGATGCCGAGGATGCCGAGGCTGGAGAGCACCGCCACGGGGTCGATGCTCGGGAAGATGACGGTGAGGCCGACGAGCACGCTGAGCAGCATCACCAGGCCCCCGGCGAGCGCGGAGAAGACCTTGGCGAAGCTCGGGCTGCGTCGACGTGCGAGCAGCGGCCTCAACGCGTAGGGGAGCAGCCGGCCGACCGCCAGGCCACCGCCGATGATCGCCAGGCCGATGAGCACCTGGTCGCGGGTGATGGGGCCGTCGCCCGCCGCGGCGAGGACGGGTGTGGTGGCTGCTGGCAGAAGCGAGAGCGACATCCCTGTCGGTACCCCGCCCAGGACGATGGCACCCGTCCCGGACTGCCGGGCTTCGGCACTCGCAGGGATCCGCGCCGCACCGGGCCGCGCGATCGAGATCGTCGTTCGGCGACAGGAGTGTCCAGGACGCGGACAGGCAGCAGGAACGACGGGCCGGCCCCGAGCGACTGGCGGACCGTCGACGAGAGCTGGGGTCGCCCGGCGGTCGTCTGCGCGACCTTGAGCGAGCCGGGGAACCGACGCGAGCCTGGAGCGCAGCCACCTGAACGGGCCACGGTGCTTCGCGGAGGCGGTCCGGCTTCCCCTTGACCCGCGGGTGTGCGCGTCCGCTAGGGACCACCCCTGGCGACGTCCCTGACGTCGACGTCGCCCGTTGCCACGAGACCGCAATGGAGATGGCGCGAACGCGGGTCTGTCAGTCGATAGCAGTTCGTCGCACAGCCCTCGTGACCTGCACGTCTGTGGCGTTGGTCAGCGCAGCGCTCAGTAGTCCCGAGCGCGCGACTACCTGGACCGAGCTGTCTCGAAGGTCGCGCCAGACCAGCAGGTCAACCAGCGTGACGTGGGCTGGCCACAACGATGCGCAACGCCGTACAACGCTCCTGGCCGTGATAGTCGCCAGTCGGTCGCCGTGGACGAGGTCAGGTCCGAGGACGCCCTCGCCGGGCGGGCGCCTCTCGCACCGGCGACCTACGCGGACGGGTGTCACGACCATCGATCAGTTCGACGGGTTGCTGAGAGCTGCCGCGGCCAGTGCCATCGACGACGACCGCCGCCCGTCAAGGTGTCCCAGGTGATCACGCTGCGTCGTTGGCGTTCAGCGCTGCGGATGGGCTGAGTCCCTGGGAGTGGTGTAACTCGGGCTCCTGATCGTGACCTTGGTTCGTGTCGGTCACGGACGTTGAGGGGCCACCGCGTGAGGCTCTGTGAGAACCGACCAAGGAACTCACAGAAGAAGGACTACACGCGATGGCCCTGGATGATTCTGCCCTGCTCGAGATGATCGAGATGCTCCGCACCGCCGACGGTGGGGAGCTGATGCGCCGGCTGCTCGCAGGGATGCTCCAGGCCGTCGTGGACGCCGAGGCGACCGCACACATCGGTGCGGACCTGCATCAGCGGACCGAGGCTCGTACGACCCAGCGCAACGGCACCCGCGACAAGCTGGTCACGACCGCCGCCGGGGACCTCACGGTGAAGATCCCGAAGGTCCGCACGGGGTCGTTCTTCCCGGCGCTGCTCGCGCCCCGCCGCCGGATCGACGTGGCCCTGCACGCGGTGGTGATGCAGGCCTACGTCGAAGGCGTCAGCACCCGCCGGGTCGATGACCTGGTCATCGCGATGGGCGCCACCGGGATCAGCAAGAGTGAGGTGTCGCGAATCTGCGCCCAGCTCGACGCCGACGTCGCGATCTGGCGCACCCGCACCTTGGACCACCTCGCGTTCCCCTACGTGTTTCTCGATGCGACGTCTGCAAGGTCCGCCTCAACGGCCGGGTGGTGTCCCAGGCCGTCGTGATCGCCACCGGCGTCAGTGCCGACGGCAGAAGGGAAGTCCTGGGCTGCGCGACCGGGGACAGCGAGACCGAGGCCTTCTGGACCGAGTTCCTCAGAGATCTCCGCGACCGCGGCCTGACCGGCGTCCAGCTGGTCATCAGCGACGCCCACCGCGGCCTCACCAAC
>JBBRVW010000065.1:0-4934 GCA_038246545.1 Actinomycetes bacterium
ACCCACCCGAACCGACCGTCCTGGAACCCAAGACCACCTCCTCGACCAAGACCCCAAGGAAGGAGATCGCCGCTACGGCATAGTTGCTCTCACTCGCAGAGCACCACGCGACGAGTTACACCACTCCCGGGGACGCGACCAGCAACCCCTTGCGGATCTCTTGCCAACGCCCGCTCGAGCTCCCGGCGCCAACACGGCGCCCCCGGCGACTTCATCGGCGACCGCCCCGTCAAGCACGTCATCCACCCAGCTGGCCTGCCCATCGACACCTCCGAGATCGAGGCGTTGCGACGACCGGTTGAATCCGCCTTGACTGCCCCTGTCGGAGTGCACGATCGTGCACTCGGGTGAGCGCAGAGCGATCGCGTTCCGCAGCGCGGCGACGGCGAGCTCGGAGGTCGTCCGGGCGTCCAGGGAGTACCCGACGATCTTGTTGCTCGCGCAGTCCTTGATCGCACACAGGTAGAGCTTGCCCTCGCCGGTCGGGTGCTCGGTGATGTCGGTCAGCCACTTGCTGTCGACCGTCTCGGCGGTGAAGTCCCGCTCGAGCAGGTCGTCGTGGACCGGCGGGCCAGGTTTGCGGTTCAGAACGCGCTTGCAGCTGTGCACGCTGAACATCCGCTGCTGCGAGCACAACCGCCAGACCCTGTTCCCACTCGCCGCGAAGCCGTTGAGCCGGAGAGGGAGCGGGCGGAGTCTTCCTGTGCCGTGGCTGTCACCGGATGGCCGGATGCCGCGGACGCGCCAGGTTCGCTGCAAGCCGAGCCGCCGACACCAGTTGAGCGCATCGCTGGCAGCTGGCGGCACGTTCGGGGCCGAAGGGCATCTGTAGGAACAGCACCCAACCCGACACGGGCGCGCCGCACAGCGCGACAACTCGGTCCGGCTGCCCACTCGGCCGGGGCACTGCGTGCTGCACCCCGACCGGCGCGCTGGCCGGTCCGATGCACCGGCCGCGGCCCTCGGGTAGTGGAGGTAGGCCCGGTTGCTCACGGACCGCGGTCACCACGTACACGACGCCACCTCCGACCCTCGGCCCGCCAGGAGGATTCCCTGTGTTGCGCCTCCTCACACCGCGTCACGTGGGTTCACGGTCCCGGCGGGGACGACTTGGTTCGTCCGTATGGAGTGCTCCAAGCGTCTCCGACCTGATCGCACCCATGTAAGGGCCGAGATCGGTCATGCCCGGGTCCTCGCTCAACAGCTGACCGTCGCACTGCAGCCACGCGCCCGGCCCGTGCCCGGCGGGCCGCAGCGGGCCAACCATGGCGGGACCGCTCGAGCCCCGGACACGAACCGCAGGATCGTAGCGACACCCTCGTCGGCTTGAAGGTTCCCCGTGCCTAGTGGTGGACTCCGGGTCATCCAGCGGCCCAGGTTGGCAGTCCACCGGACCGCCGACCTATCAGGCGCCGGGCGGGAGGCAGCCGACGATGGACGACGAGGCGGAGGAGTTTGCCGCGTGCGCCAGGGGCGCGACGGTCCGGGCAGCGTGCGAGGGGCTTACCGACGACCTGCGCGGCCGGGGCGTCGAGCTGCCCAGCGTCTACCTGTTGATCGGCGGGCGGCTGCGCTGTCAGGCGGCCCGCGGCTACTTCCAGGTCGTGGACGGCTTCCGGCCTGGCATGGGGGTGGTGGGCCGGACCGTCACCACCGGTGAGGCGACGGTGCTGCCCGACGTGGCCGCGGATCCCGCGTTCGTCGCCGCCCGACCGGACCTGCGCGGCGAGGTGTGCGTGCCGGTGATCCTCGACGGCCGACCGGTGGGTGCGGTCAACGCCGAGTCCACCGGGCCGCTTCCCCCGGACTGGCCACCGCTGCTGACCCGGGCCGCCGCCGCCCTGGCCGCCCGACTGAACGACCTTGGTGGGCTGCCGGCAGCGTCGCTGACCCAGCGCCTGGCCCACGCGGTGGCACAGCTGACGACCCTGTCGGCGGCGCAGGCGATCGAGGCCTACGCGGCCCGTGCCGCAGCGGACCTGGCCGGCACCGACTCGGCCTGCTTCATCACCACCCACCGCGATTCCGTGGATACCACCGGCCGGACCGATGAGGATCCCGCATCCCCGCCGGGCGATCCGGTCTACCGGGTGCGCGCCGCCGTCGGGCCACTGGCCGAAGCGATGCGCGGGTTCACCGGCGCCCAGCTGCACGCAATGGCCGCCTGGGTGCAGGCCGGCACCTCCTCCCACTTCCCCGGCGGCTCGGACACCCCACCCACCTACGGCTTCCTCGCCGAGGCCGGGATCCGGGCGCTGTGCCTGAACCCGTTGGTCGCCTCCGGCGAACACCTCGGGATGCTGGTGGTCGCCGACCGCGGTGAGCTGCCACACGACCCCGCCGTCGTCGAGGTTCTCGAGCTGCTGTCGGCCCAGACCGCCACGGCCTGGACCACCGCGATGACGATCACCGGTCTGCGCCGCCGGGCCGACCTCGACCCGTTGACGATGCTGGCGAACCGGGGTGCCTTCCACCGCGATCTGGCTGACCGGCTGCGCAACCGCCGCGCGGGCGGGCGGGTCTGCGCCTGCCTGATGGTCGACGTCGACGGGTTCAAGCAGGTCAACGACCAGCGTGGACACCTCGCCGGTGACGACCTGCTGCGCGACCTGGCCCGGGTGCTGCGCGGCGCCCTGCGCGACGGCGACGCGCTGTACCGGGTCGGCGGCGACGAGCTCGCGGCCCTGCTCGACGTGCGAGACGGCCGACGCGCTCTCGGTCGCGAATCGACTGCTCGCGGCGGCCCGGACCACCACCACGACCGTGTCCATCGGGATCGCCCTGGCCGCCGGCGACGAACCCCGGGCCCTGGTGACCCGAGCCGACCAAGCCCTCTACGCCGCCAAACGCGCCGGGCGGGACGCCGCCCACCTCCACGGCGACGACACCCCCTGACCCCGGTGCGTCGCGTTCGCCTCGCCACTCGACACACCGCCGGTCACCGACGCCGACCGGGCCCATGGCGTGGTGCCGTTCCCGCGACGAGCGTGATGGCCTCCTAGGCTTCCTCCGAGCACTAGGGCGGCGACGGCACCTGGCCGGAACCTTGTCGCGCTGTGATTGGGCCTCTCGCCAATCGTGCAACGGTTCGTCCCCGACCTGAACACCAAGGATCGGCTCACTCGGGACCACGTCGTCCGGGTGGCCGAACTAGTCGTCCGGGCCGGGCAGCGAGCACGACTCGCGGCGCCGCGACTGCGCCACCTCGGCCTCGCCGCCATCCTGCACGACATCGGAAAACTCGAGACGCCCGACGACATCCTCACCAAGCCGAGCCGGCTCACAGACGACGAGACCGCGATCATGCGACCCACTCCAGCGCCGGGAGCGGATGCTGTCCGCCGTGCCGGGGCTGGCCGCGGTGGCGAGGCTTGTCCGCGCACACCACGAGCGCCACGACGGTGCCGGTTACCCGACGGATTGCGAGCGGACGAGATCCCGCTGGAGGCGAGCATCATGGCCGTCAGCGACGCCTTCGATGCGAGGGCGCACACCCGGCACTACCGTCAGGGCCTGGGACCTGAGCGGGCCCTTGCGGTGCTTCGGGAGCACGTCGGCTCACACTGGCACCCTGCCACCGCCGACCTGGTCATCGCCGAGATCGGGCCGCGACGCAGCGGCCCGGGGTCCTGTGGGAGATGGGGCTGCCGACGGACTGGCCGGTGGACTCGGCCGCCTGCCTTGCCCTGCCCGACCACGGCTGAGCCGCGGCGCGGCTCGTCGACGGCGGCTACTCCAGGGCCGGTGCATGCTGTGGCCCATGGACGCAGACTTCCGCGCAGCGGTCATCGAGGACTTCAAGTCGAGACGGGAGGCGGCGCCAGGGACGATGGCAGCCGACCGGGTGACGGTGGACTGGATCGGGCCCGGCTCCGGCCCGTTCCGGGTGCGCAAGCGGGACTTCGAGTTCGTCGTGGACGAGCCGACGGAGCGCGGCGGAACCGACACGGCACCGAACCCGCTCGCGTACTTCCTCGCCGGCGCCGCGGCATGCCTGGCGAACCACTACGTCTCCGCCGCTATCGCCGACGGCGTCGACCTGGCCAAGCTCAGCGTGACAGCGGTGGGACGGTTCGACCGCGTGCTGGTCGACGGGGCGTTCCGCAACGTCGGCTACGACGTGACTATCGAGACCGACGAACGGGTCGAGAGGATCCTCGACCTGGCCGGGCGTGCGGACGCCATGTGCTTCGCGTCGAACACCCTCGCCAACGCCGGTGTCGTGCTGACCACCCGACTAAGCCTCAACGGAGTCGCGATCGGCACCCTGCGGCGGAACGGGCCACAGGGCTGAACCCAGGTGCTCCCGGGTGTCCTGGACCCGCAGTTCCGATTGACGTGGAGTCTTCCTCGGATCTGTCGCTCGCCCGTGAACATCTGGTGGGGCGCCCTGCCTCGTCGACCTTATGACCTGAGCGGAGCCTGCACCAACAGGCCGCCCGTCACCCGTCTTGTCCGCCGGTTCGGTGGAGCGTCGCCGCTCCTCTCCGCCCGAACCGGGAGGAACGACATGACGACACTGCCCGCTGCCGAGCCTGCTGTCATACCGATCTCGGCAGTGGAACTCCCGCGTCGAGTCGTGGGCGGCCTCAATACCCACGTCGGCTGATGACCTGGTCGCCCAGCTCTTCGGGGGTTGACACGATGTGGGCTCTGAGCATCTGCAACGCCTCGCCGGGACACAGCGCCTGGACGACGACCTCTCCGACGAGTCCACCCTTCCAGGGGTCGCAGATTCAAATCCGCACCCTCAACACTGCCCCCGCAACACTGTCCCAGCTACCAACGTTTGTGCAGGTCGTGTGCCACGAACGCTGAAGGAGGCGTCCATGTAGGAGCAACCGGAGGCGATGCTGTGCGAGAGATGGAGGTAGGTCCTCCGGGGTCGCCCTGCAGGGGGAGGCTCCAAACCACCGCAGGCTGCGTCGGTTAAG
>JBBRVW010000066.1:0-4442 GCA_038246545.1 Actinomycetes bacterium
CATCAGGGCCGGGATCGACACGGACACGAGGAAAATGGTCAACAACGTCGAGCTGATGTCGAACTTCCAGATGAGGCCAACCAGGATGCCGTCGACGACGCCGGGCTTGTAGAGGTTGAACAAGTCGACGTAGATGTAGAGAAACATGAAGCTGGTCCAGGCTGCGGCGAGCTTCGCTCTGACCGGCACCGGCGGATCGTGCAGTGCTGTGTTGGTCTCGGTGTTCGTGTTCAAGGGACTCTCCATCGTGAGGTTGTACGGGTGGGCGGTGCCGCCACGAGGGCGACCGGAAGGTGTTACTTAACCTCGGAGCGGCGCACGAAGAGCAGCCCGACGACGAGGGGAATGACGATCCAGATGCCGGTGGTCGAGGCCAGCATCGCCCATTCCCTAGCCGTGTCCGTGTCGTTCTCGAACAACGCGACCTGCGTGTAGTTCCAGTCGATCCACGGCTGCAGGTCGGCGAACCAGACCCGCACCGAGGCGAGCAGGGCGAGGATGCCCGGCAGCACGAAGGACACCACGAAGTAGCCGACGATCGCGGCGGCCGAGTTGCGCAGCACGACACCGAGCGTGAAGCCGATGGCCATGCCAACCAGGTTCCCCAGGAGGATCTGCGCCGCGGCGGCCAGGGAGACGTCCCAGACGGTGTCGACCCCCATGATCGTGGACCCGAGCAGGTTGCCGACGGCACCGACGGCGAAGGCGACGGCCATCGACACGACCCCGACCACGAAGGTCGCGAAGGCCTTGGCCCCGATGACGCGGCCGCGGCTCGGCACGAGCGTGAACGTCGTGAGCCCGCTGCGCTGGCTCCACTCGCTGGTGACGCCCAGGATCGCGATCATGGGCAGGATCACCGACATCGGGAAGCCGATCGCCGCCGCGAAGTTCTCGTAGGCGATCTCGCTGTCCGGAGCGAAGATGAGGACCGCGCCGGTCGCGATGACCGACAGGACACCGATGCTGATGAGCATCCAGAAGCCCGAGCGGGTGTTGAACATCTTGCGGAGCTCGATCTTGACGAGCCGGGTGGTCGGGATGGGACGGACGATCCGTCGGGCCGGCGCGGCCTCGATGGTGTCGGGAGAGATGATCGTGGCGGTCATGCCGCAACTCCTTCGCGTTGGGTGTCGGCAGTGAGCGAGAGGAACATGTCTTCGAGCCCGGCGCCCTCGGCGGACCGGAGCTCGGTGAGGGCGATGCCCGCTGTCCCGGCCACGGCCCCGACCCGAGCGGGGTCGGCCTCGGTGCGGACCGAGCCGTCCCCTGCGATTGTGCTGGGGATCCCGGCCTGCTCGAGGGCGTGCGCGAGGTCGCGCGGTGACGTCGACCGGACCAGCGTCCCGGCTGCGGCCAGCAGCTCTTCCTTGCTGCCGGACGCGACGATCTTGCCGTTTCCGATCACGACCAGGTCGTCGGCGATGACCTCGATCTCGTGGAGCAGGTGCGAGGACAGCAGGACGGTGCCGCCCTGGCTGGCGAAGCCCGTCAGCAGGTCGCGCATCCACCGGATCCCGGCAGGGTCGAGGCCGTTGGCCGGTTCGTCGAGGATCAGCACCCTCGGGTCCCCGAGCAGCGCGGTGCCGATGCCCAGTCGCTGACGCATGCCGAGGGAGTAGTTGCGGACGCGTCGCTTGGCCTCCGATGGTGTCAGGCTGACGAGCTCGAGCATCTCGTCGACGCGTCTGCGGGGCAGACCCATGGTGTCGGCGGCGATCGTGAGGATCTCGCGTCCGGTGCGACCGGCGTGCTGGGCGGAGGCGTCCAGGAGGACGCCCAGCTCGAGGCCGGGGTTGGGGAGGTCGGCGAACCGTTCTCCGTTGATGGTCGCGGTGCCGGACGTCGGGACGGTCAGTCCGACCATCACGCGCATCGTGGTGGACTTGCCGGCGCCGTTCGGGCCGAGGAAGCCGGTGACGCGGCCGGGCTGGGCGGTGAAGGAGACGTTGTCGACGGCGGTGAAGCCGGCGTACCTCCGGGTCAGTGACTCAACAGTGATCATGTGACAACCCTCGCCGCGTCGCGGCGTGCGCACATCGGCGTCGAGGCCGGACCCTCCTCCGCCGTTGGGAGGAGCGGGGTCTCGTTCCTTCGGTCGGTCCCCGAGGCCCCGGCGGTCCCTAGGCTGGGCGGGTGATCACCAACGCCCTGCGCTCGCTGTGGGCCGAGCCCCGCGCCACGGACGTTCCCGAACGGCTGTCGCGCGACTGGGCGCTGGTCGGCGCGTTGATGGTGACGGCGCTGCTCGAGGGAGTCTTCCGGGACGACGTCGCCTGGCGGCCGTTCGTGACGATCGTGGCGGTCGGGCTCGCGCCGGTGCTGCTCTGGCGGCGTACCCAGCCGTTGGCCTGCGTCATGGTGGGCTTCGGCACCGCGATGGCGTTGGGGCTGGCGACCCTGGCGGGCGGGGCCCCCAGTGTCGGCCTCGACACGATGATCTACGTCCTGGTGCTCGTCTACGCGCTGGTCCGCTGGGGCTCAGGGCGCGAGATCGTGATCGGGCTGACGATGGTGCTGGTCGCTGCGGTAATCGGCACGGTCGCCGACTACACCGGGCCTGCCGACGTCATCGGCGGGTTCGGCATCCTGGCGGCGGCGGCCGCGGACGGAGCGGCGTTCCGCTACCGCGCCGAGAGCTGGCGCCGGGCGTTGGACCAGATCCGCAGCCAGGAGCGGGTCGGCCTCGCGCGCGAGCTGCACGACATGGTCGCCCACCGCGTCTCGGCGATCGCGGTGCAGGCGCAGGCGGGCCGGACGCTGGCCGGGCAGCGACCTGAGGCGGCACTCGAGGCGCTGGCGGTCATCGAGGGGGAAGCATCGCGGACGCTGGCGGAGATGCGGGCGATGGTCCGGGTGCTGCGCGACGGAGCGCCGGCGGAGTACACCCCCCAGCCCGGCGTTGCCGACCTGGCGTCGCTCGCCCGCCGCGAACCGGTGCCGGTCGTCGACGTGGAGGTGCCGGGTGACCTGGACGAACTTCCGCTCCAGGTCGACGCGGCGGTCTACCGGTTGGCGCAAGAGGCGCTGACGAACGCCCTGCGGCACGCGCGCAACGCCTCGCGCGTGGAGATCCGGGTCGTCGAGGGTGGAGGAAGGCTGCGGCTACGCGTGACCGACGACGGACAGATCGACCCGGTGCGGCCGGCGAGCCACGGCTTCGGGCTGCTGGGGATGACCGAGCGCGTGCAGCTGCTCGGCGGCACGTTGCGCGCCGGGCCGGCGCCTGGGGGCGGGTGGGCGGTCGACGCCGAGCTGCTGACGGAGGTACGCCGATGACGGTGCGAGTGCTGGTGGCCGACGACCAGGACCTGGTGCGTACCGGCCTGTCCATGATCCTTGACGCCCAGCCCGACATCGAGGTCGTCGGTCAGGCCGCCGACGGCCACGCCGCGGTCGAGCTGGCGCGTAGGCTCCACCCCGACGTGTGCTTGGTCGACATCCGGATGCCCGGGCTCGACGGCATCGAGGTGACCGAGCTCCTCGCCGGGCGGGGCGTCCCGGACCCTATGGCGGTGGTGGTGATCACGACCTTCGACCTCGACGAGTACGTCCACGGCGCGCTTCGGGCCGGCGCCCGAGGCTTTCTGCTCAAGGACGCCGGGCCGGAGCTGCTCGTCCAGGCCGTGCATGCCGCCGCCGTCGGCGATGCCCTGATCGCGCCGAACATCACCCGGCGGCTGCTGTCCACCTTGGCCGCCAGGGAACCGTCGAAACGACGTACCCAACCGATCGATCCGCTCACCGACCGCGAGGAGGAGGTGCTGGCGCTGGTCGCCCGTGGCCGCACGAACGCCGAGATCGCCGCCGACCTCTTCATCGGCCTGACGACCGCCAAGACCCACGTCGCGAGCCTGCTGACCAAGATCGGCGCCCGCAACAGGGTCGAGATCGCGATGTGGGCCTACGACACCGGCCGGGTGGGGGACTGAAGCGGCGTGGGCGGTGAACTCGGTGCCTTGTCCATCCCGATATTTGCCAGCCAACGCCCCCCTTTCCGTGATCACATCCCCAATCACGGACACCTCGTAGGAGAGGACCTTCACGATGGGACGACAGCGGCGGGAGTTCACTCCTGAGTACGTGACGAGGTCGGGTGTCGGCGAAGCCGAGACTGACCCTCGAACTTTGCGATAGCGCGTCGCGACGGTGAGTCGACGTTGCAAGAGCCTGGGTCCGCGCCTAGGTGGGCGGTGTTTTTCGCGGTGCGGCGATCCCCGGTTTTCATGATCATTCCGGGAGAATGCTCCTGTGATGCTGGGACGTGGTGGCCGGGTGCAGTCGTGACGCTGGGACGGACGCCGAGGCAGGCCGATCTGTTCCCGTCCACGGTTGGGTTCTGTGAGCCGCGGGTCGCGCCGGACTCGATCTACGGGCTGTTGCACCGGGAGTGCGAGCGGTTGTTCCCGGATGAGATGTTCGCGGACCTGTTCACCGACGTC
>JBBRVW010000067.1:0-3533 GCA_038246545.1 Actinomycetes bacterium
CCGAGTTGCGGGGGGCGGGGGCCCACGACGGCGCGCCGCCGCGCGTGGGCACCGACGTGCTGGGGGCCCGGCGGGCCGCCCCCCACACCGGTTAGCCCCCCCCCCCCCCCCCCCGCCGCAGCGACTCGAGGGCACCGGCGGCCCGCCGGTGCCCTGGTCACGTCTCGGGTCAGGCCCGGCCCGCGGGGTAGAGTGGTCCTGCTCACGAACCCGCGTGGGAGAGACCTCATCCCGCTTGTCGATGAGGCGCCGAAGGGGCAACCTCCCCGGAACCTCTCAGGCACCCAGGACCACGCGGTCGAGGCAGCTCTGGAGCGCCAGCGACAGAGGGGGACCGCACACCGGCCGGCCGCCGGCGTGCGGCCGACGACCCCTCCGGAGGCCCGAGTGACGAGCAACGACCGCGAACAGCGCCTCCGCGAGCCGGCCCGGCCGTCGCCGCTCGACGCCGGGTTGCCCTTCGCCCGCCGGCACATCGGTCCGGCACCGGAGGACCAGGCCAAGATGCTCGCCGTCCTCGGCTACTCCTCGTTGGAGGACCTGGTCGACGCCACCGTGCCGGCCTCGGTGCACAGCGCCACGCCGCTCGCCCTCGACGCCGGCCGGAGCGAGCACGAGGTGCTCGACGAGCTGCGCGCGCTCGCCGCCCGCAACAAGGTCCTCACCTCCATGATCGGCCTGGGTTACCACGGCACCGTCACGCCGCCGGTCGTGCTGCGCAACGTGCTCGAGAACCCGGCCTGGTACACCGCTTACACGCCGTACCAGCCCGAGATCTCCCAGGGCCGGCTCGAGGCGCTGCTCAACTTCCAGACCGTCGTCACCGACCTCACCGGGCTGCCGGTCGCCGGCGCCAGCCTGCTCGACGAGGCCACTGCGGCCGCCGAGGCGATGACGCTCGCGCGCCGCAGCAGCAAGGCTCCGGCCGACGCCGTCTTCGTCGTCGAGGCCGACGTGCTGCCGCAGACACTCGCGGTGGTGCGCACCCGCGCGGAGCCGCTCGGTCTCGAGGTGGTCGTCGCCGATCTGCACGCCGACGGGCTGCCCGACCGCGACACCTTCGGTCTGCTGCTGCAGTATCCCGGTGCCTCCGGCGCCGTGCGCGATCTCACCGACCTGGTCGCCGCAGCGCAGTCCAAGGGCGCCGTCGTCGCGGTGGCAGCCGACCTGCTCGCGCTGACCCTGCTGCGCTCGCCGGCCGACATGGGAGCCGACATCGCCGTCGGAACCACCCAGCGCTTCGGGGTGCCGATGGCCTTCGGCGGTCCACACGCCGGCTACCTGTCCGTGCGCAAGGGTCTCGAGCGCTCGATGCCCGGCCGGCTGGTCGGCGTCTCCAAGGACGTCGACGGCGCCCCGGCGTACCGGCTCGCGCTGCAGACCCGCGAGCAGCACATCCGTCGCGAGAAGGCGACCTCGAACATCTGCACCGCGCAGGTGCTGCTCGCCGTCGTCGCCGGCATGTACGCCGTCTACCACGGTCCCGAGGGGCTGCGGACGATCGCGCGGCGGACCCACGCCTACGCCGGTGCGCTCGCCTCGGGTCTCGCCCGCCTCGACGGCGTCGAGGTCGTCCACGACGCGTACTTCGACACCGTGCTGGTGCGGGTGCCGGGGCGCGCTGCCGCGGTTGTGGCCGCCGCCGTCGACCTCGGTGTCAACCTGCGCCGCGTCGACGACGACCACGTCGGGATCACGACCGACGAGACCACCGTGCGCGACCACCTGTCGGCGGTGCTTGCCGCCTTCGGGGCGACGGACGTCGGCCTCGACGCGCTGGACACCTCAGACCGGCTGCCCGACGAGCTGCTCCGGCACGACGACGACGAGGTGCTCAGCCACCCGGTCTTCCACTCGCACCGGTCCGAGACCGCGATGCTGCGCTACCTGCGCCGGCTCTCCGACAAGGATCTCGCCCTGGACCGGTCGATGATCCCGCTCGGCTCCTGCACGATGAAGCTCAACGCCACCGCCGAGATGGAGCCGATCACCTGGCCGGAGTTCGCGGCCGTGCACCCGTTCGCGCCGGCCGACCAGACCGAGGGCTACGCCGAGCTGATCCGTCAGCTGGAATCGTGGCTGGCCGAGGTCACCGGCTACGACGCGGTGTCGCTGCAGCCCAATGCCGGCTCGCAGGGCGAGCTGGCAGGCCTGCTGGCGATCCGTGCCTACCACCGGGCCAACGGCCAGAGCGAGCGCACGGTCTGTCTCATCCCGTCCAGCGCGCACGGCACCAACGCTGCCTCCGCCGTGATGGCCGGTATGAAGGTCGTTGTCGTGAAGACCGCAGCCGGCGGCGACGTCGACATGGACGACCTGCGCGCCCAGGTCCGGGAGCACGCCGACGACCTGGCCGCCATCATGGTCACGTACCCGTCGACCCACGGAGTCTTCGAGCAGGACATCGCTGAGCTGTGCGGCCTCGTGCACGACGCCGGCGGCCAGGTGTACGTCGACGGCGCGAACCTCAACGCGCTGGTCGGTGTCGCGCGGCCGGGTCACTTCGGCTCCGACGTCTCGCACCTCAACCTGCACAAGACGTTCTGCATCCCGCACGGCGGCGGCGGACCGGGGGTCGGTCCGGTCGGGGTGCGCGCGCACCTGGCGCCGTACCTGCCGAACCACCCGATGGCAGCCGCCGCGGGGCCCGAGACAGGTGTCGGCCCGGTGTCGGCGGCACCGTGGGGCAGCGCCGGGATCCTGCCCATCTCGTGGGCGTACGTGCGGCTGATGGGCGGCGAGGGGCTGACCCGTGCGACCCAGGTCGCGATCCTCAACGCCAACTACGTCGCCGCGCGGCTCGGGCCGCACTTCCCGGTGCTGTACACCGGCGGGTCGGGCCTGGTGGCCCACGAGTGCATCGTCGACCTGCGACCCGTCACCAAGGAGACCGGCGTCACCGTCGACGACGTCGCGAAGCGGCTGATCGACTACGGCTTCCACGCGCCCACGATGTCCTTCCCGGTCGCGGGCACCCTGATGATCGAGCCGACCGAGAGCGAGGACCTCGCCGAGCTCGACCGGTTCTGCGACGCGATGATCGCGATCCGCGAGGAGATCACCCGCGTCGGCACCGGCGAGCTGGACCGCGACGACAACCCCCTGCGCGGAGCGCCACACACCGCGGCCGCCCTGGCCGGCGAGTGGGAGCACGGCTACCCGCGGGTCGAGGCGGTCTTCCCGAGCGGGGTCATCCCGGCGACCAAGTACTGGCCACCGGTCCGCCGGATCGACGGCGCGTACGGCGATCGCCACCTGGTCTGCAGCTGCCCGCCGGTCGACAGCTACAGCGACTGACGGCGTCGGCGGCCACGTGCGGCGCTACTGAAGGTCGCTCTCCCGCCGTCGGTGGCTCAGGTCAGAGCGCTCCAGATCGGGACGACCCTCAGGTGCCTGGTCGGTCGCCGTCGGTCATGTCTCGCGGGTCGAGATGAGCGGTGCTTGGCGTGGGGTTGCGGGGCGGGGGGGCCCAACCAAGGGAGGAAAAAAAAAAAAACCAGCCCCCCCCCCCCCCCCCGCCGGGGGGCGACCAG